>NZ_MRDI01000004.1:0-404145 GCF_002008205.1 Agrobacterium sp. YIC 4121
GAATACGAGTAGAATCAACACCGTGCGCCATGTCCACCAAATTTAAACCGGACAGCAGTGGGCTTGTCCCGAGGATCTGCATCCGGTTGTTTGTGTCGATGTGTTTAGATCCTTGGGACAAGCCCAAGGATAACGAAAGCAAAGCTCTGACACTTTGCCAGCGGCCTGATGGCCGGATCAAATCCGGCCATGACTGTCGCCAGCGGCGATTTATTTCTTCTGGTCCAGCGCGTGACGGCCGAAGTCCGGTGCGTCGACATCCTGGCCCGCCTGCACGATAGAACGGCGGATGGCGCGGGTGCGGGAAAACAGTTCGAACAGCTTGTCGCCCTCCCCCCAGCGGATCGCCCTTTGCAGGGACGCCAAGTCTTCGGAAAACCGCGCCAGCATTTCAAGGATCGCATCCTTGTTATGCAGGCAGACATCGCGCCACATGGTGGGATCGGAGGCGGCGAGACGGGTGAAGTCACGGAAACCGGAGGCGGAATATTTGATGACTTCCGATTCGGTCACCGTCTCCAGATCATCCGCCGTGCCGACGATATTGTAAGCGATGATATGCGGCAGATGCGACACGATCGCCAGAACCTTGTCGTGGTGTTCGGCATCCATCTCATCCACGCGGGAGCCGAGCGCCCGCCAGAAATCCTTCAGCCTTTCCAGAGCCTCCGCATCCGTGCCCGGCAGTGGCGTGAAGATGCACCAGCGGTCGCGGAAGAGACCGGCAAAACCGGCATCCGGGCCGGATTTTTCCGTACCCGCCAGCGGATGGCCGGGAATGAAATGCACATTGTCAGGCATATGCGGCGCCATCTGTGCGATGACCGAAGCCTTGGTGGAGCCGACATCGGTAACGATGGCGCCCGGCTTCAGATGTGGCGCGATCTGCTGCGCAACGCTCTCGGAAGCACCGACCGGCACCGAGACGATGACGAGATCGGCATCCTTTACCGCCTCCGCCGCCGAAACGGTGTAATCCGTGCCAAGCGCCAGTTCTTCCGCCCGTTTCAGCGTGTCTTCGCTGCGGGTGGAAATCGTCACATGGCGGGCAAGACCCAGCTCTTTGACATCGCGGGCAATCGACGAGCCAATCAGGCCGATGCCGATCAGCGCGATGCGTTCAAACATGATCTCAGCCATCACGCCTGCCCCATGAACTCGGTGAGGGCCGCGATGACGCCGAGATTGGCCTCCTCCGAACCGACGGTCATTCTCAGCGCATTCGGGAAACCGTAACCACGTACCGCACGCAGAATGTAACCGCGGCGGCTCAGGAACTCGTCCGCATCCGCCGCACGCTTGCCGTCCTGATCCGGGAAATGGATGAGGATGAAATTGGTGACCGATGGCGTGACGGTGAGGCCGAGGCCGGTAAAGGTCGTGACCAGCTTTTCCATCCATAGCGTGTTGTGCGCCACGGCCTTCTCTACGAAGGCCTGATCGCGGATGGCCGCAGCACCCGCCGCGATGGCCGGCGCGCTCATGTTGAACGGGCCGCGCACGCGGTTCAGCGCATCGATGACAGCGGCAGGGCCGTACATCCAGCCGACGCGCAGGGCGGCAAGGCCGTATACCTTGGAGAAGGTTCGCGTCATCACCACGTTGCGGTTGCCGGAAACCAGCTCCAGCCCGGCCTCATAGTCGTTCTTGCGAACATATTCGGCATAGGCCGCATCCAGCACCAGCACGACATGTTTCGGCAGGCCGGCCTGCAGGCGGCGGATTTCCGCGACGGGAACATAGGTGCCAGTGGGATTGCCCGGATTGGCGACGAAAACCATCTTGGTCTTCGGCGTCACGGCGGCGAGGATCGCATCCACATCCACCGCGCAATCCTTTTCCTTCACCGTCACCGGAGTCGCGCCCGCGCCCATGATCTGGATCTTGTAAACGAGGAAACCGTGTTCGGTGATGATCGCCTCATCGCCGGCGCCCAGATAAACGTGGCAAAGCAGGCCGAGAAGCTCGTCCGAACCGTTGCCGCACATGATATTCGCGATGTTGAGACCATGCACGTCGGCAATCGCCTGGCGCAGCGCGATCGCCTGACCGTCCGGATAGATTTCCAGATGGCTGGCAGCCGTGCCGAAAGCCTCTATCGCCTTCGGGCTCGGCCCAAGCGGCGTTTCGTTGGAGGAGAGCTTATAAACCTTCGCGACGCCGTCCACATGTTCCTTGCCCGGAACATAAGCGGCGATATCCAGAATACCCGGACGCGGAACAGGTTGGCTAAGCTCTGCACTCATTTGATCGACCTTTGGAAAAGCGCCGGAGAACCCGGCAAAAGCAATGCCGGAGGCATTAGACCGGAATGGGCGCTTTGTCGAGGGTCAGCGCGGCTTTCCTTGGCCTGCGGCAGTGCGGGTGGTGGGCACCCCCTGCGGGGCCAGCACGGGCACAAAAACGCGACGCGAGGCGCGCTGGGTGACGGGCAATCCCTGATAGAGACGCTTCTGGGCTTCCACCACGATGACACCGGAAAAAAGCGGCCACAGCCGGCGGCCGGTATGTTCAAGATAACGGCGGAATTTCAGTATCGGCCGGCTGGTGGTGGGCGGGAAGAACAGCGCCTCGGCGGTGGCGCCCGGCGTGAAATTGGTTTCGCGCAAAAGCGCCGTCAGCTGTCCGCGCGAATAGGGCCTTCCGGAACCGAAGGGCGTGTGCTCCATGCGCGCCCAGACGCCGCGCCGGTTCGGCACCACGATCACCAGACGGCCGCCGGGCGCCAACACCCGCCACAGTTCCTTCAGGCTTTCACGCGGATTTTCGGCAAATTCCAGCGCATGCACCATCAAGACCCGGTCTATCGACGCATCAGGCAGCGGCAATTCCTCATCGAAAACCAGCGCCGTGGAAGACAGTTCGCCCGCCGGCCAGTTCACCGCCCCCTGCCCCGCCGGCATGAAGGCGAAGGTGCGCTCCGTATCGCGACGAAACCGCTCCAGAAACGGCACGGCATAGCCGAGCCCGACCAGCCGCTCTTCCGGCAAAGGCGGCCATAGCGTCGAAAGCGCCATGGTGATCGCCTGCTCGGCCGAGCGGCCAAGCGGAGAGTGATAGAATTCGCGCAGATCGACGATATCGGTATTCATGGGCGAGAATGTAGCATCAGGCGGTTGGACTTCAAGGCGTCTGCCCTTACATAGAAGGTCAGGCGGGCGATGCGCCGGTTTTGGCCGGCAAATGGAGAGGATAAGATGAAACCTTTGGAAATAGACGTCTTTCTTTGCCGCAGCGACAATTTCGGGGTTCTCCTGCACGATCCCGAAAGCGGCGCGACAGCCACCATAGACGCACCGGAAGAAGGACCTATCCTGCAGGCGCTCGACGGCCACGGCTGGAAGCTCACCCATATCTTCACCACCCACCACCATCAGGACCATGTGGAAGCCAATCTGGCCCTGAAAGACAAGTTCCGCTGCGAAATTCACGGCCCCTACGACGAAGCGGTTGCGATACCCGGCCTCGACCGTTCGCAGGCCGATGGCGACGAATTCGAATTCGCCGGCCGCCGCGTACAGGTCATCGGCACGCCCGGCCATACGGCGGGACATATCTGTTATTATCTGCCCGATGACGGGCTGCTGTTTGCCGCCGATACGCTGTTTGCGATGGGTTGCGGCCGCCTGTTCGAACGTCCGGCGGCGGATATGTGGCATTCCTTTCAGAAACTCATGGCGCTGCCGGATGAGACCAAGGTTTATTTCGGCCATGAATATACGCTGACGAACGCCCGTTTTGCCCTCACCGTCGACCCGGAGAATGCTGTGCTGAGTGAGCGCGCGGCCCACGTCGAGAAGGCGCGGCAGGCGAATGAATTCACCATTCCCACCACCATCGGGCTCGAAAAACAGACCAATCCCTATATGCGGGTGGCCGATGCCGGTATTCGAAAATATCTTGGCCTTGAAAGCGCCACCGATGCCGATGTTTTCGCGGAAATCCGCACACGCAAGGACAATTTCTGATGGGAACGGATATATCGGCGCAGGCGATCATTCGCGAACTGGGGCTGGAGCCGCATCCCGAGGGCGGTTTTTACCACCAGACGTTCCGCGATAAGGCGGGCGGTGAGCGCGGCCATTCGACGGCGATCTATTATCTTCTGGAAAAGGGCGACCGCTCGCACTGGCACCGGGTCACCGATGCGGTGGAGGTCTGGCACTATTATGCCGGCGCGCCCATCGCATTGCATCTTTCGCAGGACGGCCGGGAAGTGCAGACCTTCACGCTCGGCCCCGCCATTCTTGAAGGCGAGCGCCCGCAGGTCATCGTTCCCGCCAATTGCTGGCAATCGGCCGAAAGCCTCGGGGACTTCACGCTCGTCGGCTGCACCGTCTCGCCGGGCTTTGCCTTTTCGAGCTTCGTTATGGCAGAGCCCGGCTGGTCGCCGGGCGATGCGCCGTAATTGCCTCAGCCACCGTATTTCGTGGCGGTGATGTAAACCTGCCCCACCCGGGTCGGAATGATCGCATAAACAGGCGCATAGACATCCATGTTGTTCGACTTGGCGAACCAGATCTCCATGGAGATGGATTTCAAATATTCGATGTCCTTGCGCCCCTGCCGATAGCCCGACTTCGGCACATACCGCGCCTTGCAGACGATGGCGTCGCCATTAAAGCCGTTGGTCTTGAACGGCTTGGTGCCGCTGGAGCTCAAAACCAGATCGAGTCTCGATTCGCCGTCATAGATCGGCAGGCGAGTCGGGCAGATGCGGCCGCCCGCGGGAATGATGAGGCCGGAGATCGGATCGAGAACCGAGCGCAGGTCGCGGTCCTTCACGTCCACCCAGTTGTCCGGCCGGGCTTTCGGCTCAGGCTTCACCGTCGTCGATGTGACGTTGCCGTTGCGATAGACGACGTCATAGGTGCGCACCCGCTTGCCGTCCTTATAGACCAGCGAATATTCGTTGGCCTGCAGCCGGTGGCCGCGCTTGGCGCCGGAAACGGTCGTCTTGCCGGAAATATCCTTGAGGATGCTGGCAAGGCCGGCGGCGCTGAAGGAGCCGGAAATCGAATAATTCGGTCCGTCCATGCGAGTCGAGAAACTCGCTTTGGCAATCGGCAAAATGCCGAGATTGATGCTGTATTCGCTTGTGTGGCGCGCTTCGGCGGCGAGCGAGGGGGAGACGCCCGTTAACGCCATTGTCGCGGCCACGAAAATGCTTTTTCCTCTGGCAATCATTTCGATATCACCTTAAAAGAGGCGCGGAAGCGGCCTTATCGGGCGATCATATACGCTGACTTGTGGCAATAAAAAAGCGGATGCCGGTTGAAAACGCCGGAATTTCCTTTCATTTGATCGCGAGCGGCTTGACTGTTAAGTCTCGTCTGACTATAGAACCGCAACTTTCCAATCATGGCCAGTTGGATTGCCACCCCGGTTTTGCCGGTGGCGAGCCAGTGGTGAAACAGACGAAACGAAATAGGTGTACCCATGTCCCGTGTATGCGAATTGACCGGCAAGGGCGTCCAGACGGGCAACAACGTCAGCCACGCCAACAACAAGACCAAGCGCCGGTTCCTTCCGAACCTCTGCCAGGTCACGTTGATCTCCGATGCTCTCGGCCAGCGTTTCCGCCTGCGTGTTTCCGCAGCCGCTCTGCGCTCCGTTGAACACCGTGGCGGCCTCGATGCCTTCCTTCTGAAGTCCGGCGAAAACGAACTGAGCATGCGCGCTCGTCTCCTCCGCCGCCAGATCGCCAAGAAGACGGCCGAAGCTGCTTAATAGCGGTTTCGACATCATCTGAATTCAGAAGGCTTGAATGGCTTTGCCGCTCAAGCCTTTTGTTTGTTCCAGATTTTAGTTGCATCGGGTTTTGCGAAAACCGTTTGAGACGTTTTCCTCCGATGCTTGGCTCCAACTGGTGGCATCACCCAGGATAAAAAAATGCCCTATCTGCGCTATACGCTCATCTATGTTCTGCTGATGACGCTCGTCGTCGTCGCTTCCAATATTCTGGTGCAATACCCGCTTTCCGGCTCGTTGTTCGGCGTCAATCTCGGCGACCTTCTGACCTGGGGCGCCTTCACCTATCCGATCGCCTTCCTCGTCACGGACCTGACCAACCGCCAGTTCGGCCCCTCCATCGCGCGCCGCGTCGTGCTTGCCGGCTTCGTCGTCGGGGTCACGCTGTCCTTCTGGACATCCATTCCGCGCATCGCGGTCGCTTCCGGCACCGCCTATCTGATCGGCCAGCTGCTGGATATTTCCGTTTTCAACCGCCTGCGCCGCCAGCGCTGGTGGCACGCGCCGCTTGCCGGCTCCATGCTGGGATCGGTGCTGGATACCGCACTGTTCTTCTCCATCGCCTTTGCCGCAAGCTTCTCCTTCGTCGGCCCCAACGATGCCTTCGCCATCGAAAACGCTCCCATTCTCGGTGTCTTCGCCGTGGAAGCGCCCCGTTGGATTTCCTGGGCGCTGGGTGATCTCTCGGTGAAGGTTCTCGTCGGCCTCATCATGTTGTTGCCTTACGGCGCTCTGATGAACACGCTGAAGCCGATGCCGGGCGCCGTCAAAACGGGCCGCGTTTGAGGCCAGGCAAGCGCGGATCAAATCGCGCTTGCAAGCCAGCCGCCAGCATTGCAGTCTGTCGTCCGTGGCACAGCGCGGAGGCAGGTCGACATGCAGATAAAGGACGTTATAGACATCGTGGAGGCCGCCAGCGCCACGCTTTCAGGCTCAACCTTCAACGACGTCAATCTATCCGGCACGGTCTTCGACAATGTCAATCTTTCCGGGGCGAGCTTCAACAATATCAATTTGTCAGGCGCGTCGTTCACGGATAACAACATGTCCGGCTGGTCGATCGATGACGTCAATTTTTCCGGTCTGAAACTCAGCAACTCCAACCTGTCCGGTGCGCAGATAACGTCATGCCGGATGACCGGCATGAAGATCGACGGCATTCCCGTCGAGGACCTGATGGCAGCCTACAAGGCGGCACAGCAGCAGCAGGCCTGATTTTATTCCACCAGCTTGAATTCCAGCATCAGGTTGCGCTGGAGGAACGAGTGATTGTCATCGGAAACGATGATGAGGCGCGTCGAGCCGTCCGGCCCCTTTACCACATCCATGCCTTCCATATTGTCGATCTGGTAGGCCATGCCGGCTTCCATGAGAATTTCGCCATCCACCACAGCACCCGGCCGGATATCGGCCCCACGGATGCGACGGATGCGCATGCCCACGCCTTCGGCGAAATTGAAGCGGCGCTCAAGAAGCAGCAGGTCGCCATTGGGCAGGAATGCGCCGTCCGTCACGTCGAATGACGGATGATGCGTAACGGCGAATGTGCCCTTGCGCGGACCTTCCAGTATGGCGGCGAGAAGATTGCCGTCCGTGTCGATACTTTTTTCAGCCACCACGACCAGAGCGCCGGCGAGCGGCGAATCGGCGGGCGATACCGCGAGAGCCTCCAGGCCGCCATTATGGCGCAACTCGTTGCTGGGGATGAGATATGGTAGGCGGTCTAGCGGCTTTGCGGTGGCGAAGCCCGGATCGGGATAGATATCGATCCTGTGGCGCTGCTCGTAACTGACGAAAACCTTGCCGTCGCGCAGCGCCAGCCCTTCCGCATCCATCTCCATCTTGCGCGGCGGTTCGCGCCCGCTCATGTCCAGCATGGGGGTGATGCGGACATCGGCAAGCCAGGACAAAGCACCGCGAGCGTCACGCAAGACCCTGCCGGTCAGCCAATGGCCGGTATCGAGCACCGCAACGAAATCCTCCCCATTGGGACGGAAACGGATGGAGGATATCGCCCCGAACAGCTTTTCCGGCGCGCTCATCACCATGCCATTGATAAATTCCAGCTTGCCGAAACGTTTTTCGCTGGTGCCGACTTCGAAAGAGGAGAGCAAACGCACGCTCACCGGCACATCGATGGTGGAAGCGCCGATGGAAACCGGACACAACGATGCGGCCGCCAGAATGGCGGCCATCGCAAGCGTTTTGCAGGCGGAAGAAGCCCGGCCCCGCTTATCCCGCACGGCGAACCCTGCGGGACGAACCGGAAGCGCCGCTCGTATCCTCGAAGAGCGCCGCAAGCTGCTCGGTCATCGCGCCGGCCAGCTCGTCCGCATCTACGATGGTCACGGCGCGGCGATAATAGCGCGTCACGTCGTGGCCGATACCGATAGCCAGCAGTTCCACCGGCGAGCGCGTTTCGATCTGCTCGATCACGGCGCGCAGGTGCCGCTCCAGATAATTGCCCGGATTGACCGACAGGGTCGAATCGTCCACCGGCGCACCATCCGAGATCATCATCATGATCTTGCGCTGCTCGGGGCGGCCGATCAGGCGATTATGCGCCCACATCAGCGCTTCGCCGTCGATATTTTCCTTCAGCAGGCCCTCGCGCATCATCAGGCCGAGATTGCGCCGCGAACGCCGCCACGGAGCGTCCGCCGACTTGTAGATGATGTGGCGCAGATCGTTGAGACGGCCGGGCGACGCCGGCTTGCCATTGGCAAGCCACTGTTCGCGCGATTGCCCGCCCTTCCAGGCCTTGGTGGTGAAGCCCAGAATCTCCACCTTCACGCCCGAGCGCTCCAGCGTGCGCGCCAGAATATCGGCGCAGGTGGCAGCCACGGTAATGGGACGGCCGCGCATCGAACCGGAATTGTCGATGACGAGCGAAACCACAGTATCGCGGAACTTGGTGTCGCGCTCCTTCTTGAAGGAAAGCGGCTGCATGGGATCGATGATGAGCCTGACAAGACGGGCCGGATCGAGATAGCCCTCTTCCAGATCGAAGTCCCAGGAACGGTTCTGCTGCGCCATCAGGCGGCGCTGCAGGCGGTTCGCTAAGCGCCCGACGGCGCCCTGAAGATGGGCGAGCTGCTTGTCGAGAAACGCGCGCAGACGATCAAGCTCGGCCTCGTCGCACAGTTCCTCGGCGTGAATTTCCTCGTCGAATTCCTGGGTGAAGATGCGGTAATCGACCTTCTCGTTGAAATCGTCGAAGGGGCTGTTGGGACGGCGGGTCTCGCCGGGCGTTTCGGAATCCTCGTCGAGATCGTCGGACATTTCCTCGTCCGACATCTCGGCGCCGTCCATCTCGCCTTCTTCCATTTCCTCCTGCGAGGCCTCGTTTTCATCGGCAGGCGTCGCGTCCGAGCCGGCCTCTTCCTCGACCTGCTCTTCTTCGGTCTCGTTGGTGCGCGGCTGATCCTCGTTGGATTCCGCTTCCTGGCTCTCTGGCTCGTTATCCTCGTCGCCGAAATCTTCCGCCATCTGCATGGAGGTCAGCATCTTGCGCACCAGCCGCGAAAACGCCTTCTGGTCGGTGATGACGCTGGAGAGATCCTTGAGGTCGCCGGCCGCCTTGTCCTCGATGAAATCGCGCCACAGATCGACAACCTTGCCGGCGCTTTCCGGCGGTTTCTCACCCGTCAGCTTCTCGCGCACCAGCAGCGCAACGGCTTCGGCAAGCGGCGCATCGTCCTTGTTGTTGATGCCGGCGAAATTGGCCTTGGCGTATTTTTCCGTGTTCATGGCATGGATGTTGGAGGCCATGCCCGGCATGCGCAGCGCGCCGATGGATTCCACGCGCGCCTGTTCGACAGCATCGAAGATCAGCCGCGCTTCGGCGCCCTGCGGCGACATCACGGCGTGGGTATCGGCATCATGGCAGGCAAGACGCAGCGCCATGGAATCACCGAGACCACGGGTAATCGCAATTTCCTGCGCAGTCGGCTTCTTGGAAATTTCCGGCAGGCGCATGCGCTCGCCGGCGAGACCCGGCCGCTCATTGGCGAAAACGACCTCGACTTCGGCATCGCCGGCGACGGATCGCACGCATCCGGCAATCGCCTGACGCAACGGCTCCGTATCGACCGCCGTACCCGGTTTTGCTCTGGAATTGTCGCCGCGCCCTGCCATTGTCTTTCCTGTCATTTGTCGGCGCCTGCGGCACGCGATTGGAAGATCGCGCGCGCCACCGGCGTCTTCAAGTCATCGGTGATCTTCCCCGGACAAGCCGGGGACTATCAGGCGCTGAGAACGATGTTCGCAGCGCTTTCCTTCAGCTCGACGCCGAAAGCCCGCTGATATTGCTCAGCCACCAGCGTGCGCTCCAGCTCGTCACACTTGTTGAGGAAGGTTACGCGGAAGGCAAAGGCGAGATCGCCGAAGATTTCCGCATTTTCCGCCCAGGTGATGACGGTACGCGGGCTCATGACCGTGGAAAGATCGCCATTGATGAAAGCCGAACGGGTGAGATCGGCCACGCGCACCATCTTGGAGACGGTTTCACGGCCCTTCGGATTGTCGAAGCTCTTCACCTTGGCGGCGATGATGTTCACTTCCTGCTCATGCGGCAGGTAGTTCAGCGTGGTGACGATGGACCAGCGGTCCATCTGCGCCTGGTTGATCTGCTGCGTGCCGTGGTAAAGGCCGGTCGTATCGCCAAGGCCGATGGTGTTGGCGGTTGCGAAAATGCGGAAGGCCGGGTGAGGACGGATGACGCGGCTCTGGTCGAGCAGGGTCAGGCGGCCGGAGGATTCCAGCACGCGCTGGATGACGAACATGACATCCGGGCGGCCGGCATCATATTCGTCGAAGACGAGCGCCACATTGTGCTGGTAGGCCCAGGGCAGAATGCCGTCCTTGAATTCGGTGACCTGCTTGCCGTCCTTCAGGACGATGGCGTCCTTGCCGACGAGGTCGATACGGCTGACATGGCTGTCGAGGTTGACGCGCACGCAGGGCCAGTTCAGGCGGGCAGCCACCTGCTCGATATGGGTGGATTTACCCGTGCCGTGGAAACCGGATACCATGACACGTCGGTTGTGAGCAAAACCGGCAAGGATCGCAAGCGTCGTGTCGCGATCGAAAAGATAGTCGGGATCGAGGTCAGGCACATAGGCGTCGCCCTGGGAATAGGCGGGAACCCGCAGATCCGTATCAATGCCGAAAACCTCCCGCACGGACACCGTCGTGTCGGGCAGGTTGGAAATATCAAGGTCGATTTTGCTCATCACGTCTCCAAGGCGGGCGGCAGCCACCCGGCCACATCATCAATCAGGCGGTAAACACATAAGTTGGCTTAGCAGAAACCTGACTGCTTTAACAATTGATATGCTTGAACAACAGCCCGAAAACGCTCTTCCGAACCACGATCGCCACCATTAGCATCAGGATGGTGCTTTTTGACAAGCTCCTTGTAGCGCCTTTTTATGTCTTCCTGCTTTGCGGTGGAAGAAAGACCGAGCGTATCGAAGGCTTTTGCCTCCAGCGTCTTCAATTTGCGGTCCTGCTGCATGCGGGTGCCGCCTGCCCTTGCGCCGCCCGCAAAACCGCCGGCAAAGCCGAAAGGATCGCGGATACGGGCGTTCCCGCTTGCCGTGCCGGAACGCAGCGTGGAATGCAGCGGGCTGTCGCGCGCCGTCTTGTTGACGCCCACCGTCCAGGTCGGGCGATGGCCGGTGATCGCTTCCTTCTGGTAACGGGCGATCTCGCTGTCGGACAGGCCGGAAAAATAATTATAGCCCTTGTTGTATTCCTTCACATGCTCAAAACAGAACAGGAAGAATTGCCCCTCGGCATTGCGGCCGACGGGTGCCCGGTGAATACCCGGCTTGTCGCATCCGTCCCACTGGCAGGTCGGGGCCTGAACCTCAGGTTCCCTCTCCCTTTTCCGGCGCGTGCGGATGCGATCGAAATATTTCGAATCCAGTTTCATGATGCCCTGATTATGGGGTGCGAAAAGCCGCACAACAAGAATTGACAAAGCGGAATGTTGCTGGCTTTTAGGTAGCCCCCTTCAAGACCAGCCAACGAGAATGGAGCCCGTCGCATGTCCCTGCGAGAACGCATAGAAACGAAGCTTCGGGAAAGCTTTTCTCCGGAGCGCCTGAGGGTCGTCGATGAAAGCCTGATGCATGCCGGCCACCAGCCGGATATCACAGGCACGGGCGAGACGCATATGCGTGTTCAGATAGTGTCGGAAAGCTTTTCCGGCAAGTCTCGCGTCGAGCGCCACCGGGCGATCAACGCGCTTTTGAAGCCGGAACTCGATGCCGGCCTGCATGCACTGGCGATTGAGGCGGCGGCGCCGGGGGAAGCGGTGCGGTTTTAAACCTCGAGCAAGCCCTCTCATCCGGCCCTGCGGGCCACCTTCTCCCCGGCGGGGAGAAGAAACAGGGCGGCAGCACCGTGCTCAAAGCTCTGACCTCAATCTAAGCTGAACCAACGCTGTCTCGTATGGCATTGCCATCATGGCTTGTTCTTCTCCCCGCCGGGGAGAAGTGCCGGAGTGAAGCGAGGCGATGAGGTGGCGCCCTCACCGTATCGCTCAACATCTCACCCCGGATGTTTTTCCGACAGGAAGGACTGCACCTCGGACGCCGCAACATCATCGGCCACGAAGGACTGGCCGATGCCGTGGGTGAGGATGAAGGTGAGCTTGCCGCCCTTGACCTTCTTGTCCTGCGCGATTGCCGCCATCAGCGTTTCCACCGGCGGCAACTCGCCGGGGATATCCTTCATCGTCGTTGGCAGGCCGACGGCCTTCAGATGCGCTTCGACGCGGGCGGCATCGTCCGGGCTTGCGAGGTTGAGGCGGGCGGAGAACTGGTGCGCCAGCACCATGCCGATGGCGACGCCTTCGCCATGCACCAGCCGCTTGCTGTCGTAATTGGTCGCCGCCTCCAGCGCATGGCCGAATGTATGGCCGAGGTTCAGAAGGGCGCGCACGCCGTTTTCTTTCTCGTCGGCCACCACCACATCGGCTTTCGCCTGGCAGCTCGTCGCAATCGCCTGAATGCGGGCGGGGCCGCCGGTGCGGATTTCATCCCAGTTCTTTTCCAGCCAGAAGAAGAAATCCGGCTTGTCGATCAGCCCGTACTTCACCACTTCGGCATAACCGGCGCGGAATTCCCGCGGGCTCAGCGTATCGAGCACGGCCGTATCCGCCAGCACCAGATCGGGCTGGTGGAACACGCCCACGAGGTTCTTGCCATGGCGGCTGTTGATGCCCGTCTTCCCGCCGACAGAGGAATCGACCTGCGCCAGAAGCGAGGTCGGTATCTGCACGAAGCGCACGCCACGGCGCACGATGCCGGCTGCGAAACCCGCGAGATCGCCGATCACGCCCCCACCAAGCGCGATCACCGCATCGTTACGCTCTACTCTTGCTGCCAGAACCGCATCGCAGACGGTGACCAGATGCTCGAAGCTCTTGGTCTTTTCGCCGGCAGGCAGAGTCAGCGAAACCGCTTCGATGCCATCCGTCTGCAGCCCGTCCATCAGGCCTTCGAGATAGAGCGGCGCGACATGTTCATCGGTTATGATGGCCGCGCGCCGGCCCTTCAGCCGCGCCGAAATTTCGCCGCCCGCACGGCCGATGAGGCCCGGCCCGATCAGAATGTCATAGGCGCGCTCGCCGAGCGGCACATGCACGAGACGTTCATCGGCGTGGATTTCGGAAGGCGTCATGGGGATCAGTCTTTCTGTTCGATGCCGGCTATGGCGGCCAGCACTTCTGTCACGATGATTTCCTTGCGGACATCGCGGGATTCGATGGTCAGATCCGCTTCCGCATAGATCGGATAGCGCTTCTCCATCAGGGCCGCCAGCGTGGCTTTGGGGTTTTCGGTCTTGAGAAGCGGGCGGTGGTCGCGCTTGTTGACCCTCTCCCACAACACCTCGAGATCGGCCTTCAGCCACAATGAAATGCCGCCGCGCGTGATGTGCCGGCGGGTATTGTCGTTGATGAAGGCGCCGCCGCCGGTGGAGATGACCTTGGGGCCGCCTCGAAGCAGCCGCTTGATGACCCGCGTTTCCAGCGCCCGGAATTCTTCTTCGCCATAGGTGGCGAAAAGTTCCGATATCGTCATGCGCGAAACGCGCTCGATTTCGACATCCGTATCGATGAACGGAACCCTGAGCTGCTGGGCTACCATGCGGCCCACCGCCGACTTTCCAGCCCCCATCAGCCCGACGAAGACGATGTTGCGCCGTCCGAGCTTTGCCCGCGCTTGCTCCCCGAGTGTGGCCGGGACGGATAAATTCGTTTCATTCATAGATTTGAAAGCCCGTTTGGCATGGATATCTGCAAATGTTTACGAAGCGTCAAGCCAAATTGCTGACTGAATTGCGGTGAATCACAATCATCGCCGCATGCGGCATGGAGCGGAGCGGGCATTTTGATCTTGTCGCCGCTTTCGCCGCACCGCATAAACGTTTCGACCGCCACCTGCACGGAGCCGCCATGCCCACCCTCTTCCGCTTCACGATGATACTGGCGACCATCGCGGGGCTGATCTATGGCGGCATGGTGCTGCTCGTCATGGTCGTCAAACCGCGCGACCGCGAAGTGACGGTACGCATCCCTTCCGAGCGGCTGAACCCGCCGTCTACCGAACCGGCAAGGCGCACCCCATGAGCGGACCGGCAGGAGGGCGCGACGGCGCGCGGCTGGAAAGTTTTCTGGAAATGATGAGCGCCGAACGCGGGGCTGCCCCCAACACGCTCTCTTCCTATGAGCGCGACCTTGCTGACCTGCGCGAATTTCTCGGCCGTCGCGGCCAGACCCTGACGGAAGCGCAGACGCCTGACCTTTCCGCCTATCTGACCCATCTTTCCGCTCAGGGTTTTGCCGCAACCTCACAGGCGCGACGTCTTTCCACCATGCGACAATTCTATCGTTTTCTCTATTCGGAAGGGCTGCGCGGCGACGACCCGACCGGCATCATCGATGCGCCGAGAAAAGGTCTCGGCTTACCGAAAACGATGAGCGTCGCCGATGTGAACCGGCTTCTTAGCCTTGCCGCGCAGGAAGCCGCCACATCCGGTCCCGGCCAGATGGCGCGCATCCGCATGCATCTGCTGCTCGAACTGCTTTATGCCACCGGCATGCGTGTCAGTGAGCTTGTCTCGCTGCCGGTCAAGGTGCTGCGTCAGGAAGGCCGCTTCCTGATGATACGCGGCAAGGGCAACAAGGACCGCATGGTTCTTCTTTCCCGCGCCGCCATCGAGGCGATGGAAAAATACGAGGCTGCCAGAAAGGCGGTCGCATCGGAGAAAAGCAGGGCGGCCGCTTCGCAGAAAAAACCGGAGACGCTGGAAAGCCCGTGGCTGTTTCCTTCCAACGGCAAGGAAGGCCACCTGCCCCGCCAGGTCTTTGCCCGCGACCTCAAGGACATCGCCATCCGTGCGGGCCTGGCCCCGTCTGCGATATCGCCGCATGTGCTGCGCCATGCCTTTGCCAGCCACCTTCTGCAGAACGGCGCGGATTTACGCGCGGTGCAGGAACTGCTCGGCCATTCCGACATTTCCACGACACAAATCTATACACATGTGCTGGAAGAACGCTTGCAAGAGCTGGTACAAACACATCACCCCCTTGCCAAACAGGGCAAAAACCTTGATTAGAGCGACCGGAACCGCCGGATAATCCGGTCAAACCTTGCGCAAAACGATCGGAAACGGATCTCATGCACAATTATCTCGACTTCGAAAAACCTATCTCGGACCTTGAGGGCAAGATCATCGAGCTGAAGAAGCTTGCCGATGAAGACGAGAGCATAGACACCTCGGAGGAGATCAACCGTCTGGAATCGCGCGTCAACGACGCGATGCAGGACATCTATTCCAAGCTCAACGCCTGGCAGAAAACGCAGGTCGCGCGCCATCCGCAGCGTCCGCATTTCGTCGATTACGCCAAGGCGCTGTTCACCGATTTCACGCCGCTGGCCGGCGACCGCAAATTTGCCGAAGACGCCGCCATTCAGGCCGGCCTCGGCCGCTTCAACGGTCAGCCCGTCGCCATCATCGGCCAGGAAAAGGGCAACGACACCAAAAGCCGCCTGAAGCATAATTTCGGCAGCCCGCGCCCGGAAGGTTACCGCAAGGCAATCCGCGTGCTGGAACTGGCCGACCGTTTCTCGCTGCCGGTGATCACCCTCATCGATACCGCAGGCGCCTATCCCGGCGTCGGCGCGGAAGAACGCGGCCAGGCCGAAGCCATCGCCCGCTCGACGGAAATGTGCCTCAACGTGAAGGTGCCGATCGTCTCCGTCGTCATCGGCGAAGGCGGCTCGGGCGGCGCAATCGCCATCGCCACCGGCAACCGCGTCTACATGCTCGAACACGCCATCTACTCGGTGATCTCGCCGGAAGGCGCCGCTTCCATCCTCTGGCGCGATTCGACCCGCGCCAAGGAAGCCGCGACCAACATGAAGATCACCTCGGAAGATCTGAAATCGCTCGGCGTCATCGACGGAATCATTCCGGAGCCGATCGGCGGCGCACACCGTGCTCCGGAAACCGTGATCGGTGCGACCGGCGATGTCATCGCCAAGGCGCTGACCGATCTCTCCCAGCGTTCCGGCACACAGCTGCGCGCTGAACGCCGCCAGAAGTTCCTGGATATCGGCCGGAACCTCTAGAGCATTTCCAGTAAAAGTGCGCAGCGGTTTTACGTCCGGAAAATGCGTCAAAAGAAGGAGTCAGATTGTTTTGGCGGTTCGAAGAAAAGCCGAAACAATCTGACTCGGGTCTTATTTTCCTTGAATATCGCCCCAACTCGGCCATAGTCCGGTCACATCAAAAGATGTATCGGCGGCCGCGGGGCGGATCCGATTTGAGTTAAGAAGATGTAAACGGTTAATACCGTATTTAAAATACACACGGGACGGTGTAGAACTGCCGCCGCTTCGTGCCATCGTCTTTCGGATCAGATCATGCGTTTGACACATTTTGCACTTCTTGCCTGCACCGCGCTCGTTCTTGCCGGCTGTAACGATACGCTCGAAACCGTTGAACGCGACGTCTCCCACGTCAAGAACAAGGTCGATTACCCGCTGTCTCCGGCCATTCTGGCCGAGATCGACAAAAGGGGCATGGACCGCACCTCGCCGATCATGATCCGCATCTTCAAGGAAGAAGGTGCCTTGGAAATCTGGAAAGCCAGGCGCGACAACCGTTTCGAGAAGATTGCCAGCTACGAGATTTGCGCATGGTCCGGCAAACTCGGCCCGAAGGTGAAGGAAGGCGACCGGCAGGCGCCGGAAGGTTTCTACAACCTGACGCCCGCGCATCTCAATCCGAACTCGAAATATTATCTCGCCATCAATACCGGTTTCCCGAACCGTTACGATGCCGCCAATGGCCGCAACGGCACCAATCTGATGATCCATGGAGCCTGCTCGTCCTCCGGCTGTTATTCGATGACGGATGCGCAGATTCTTGAAATTTACGGTTTTGCCCGTGACGCCTTCAAGGGCGGCCAGAAGACAGTGCAGCTGCAGGCCTTCCCGTTCCGAATGACGGCGGAAAACATGGCCCGCCATCGCCAGAGCGAACATCTCGAATTCTGGAAGATGCTGAAGGTCGGTTACGACAATTTCGAAGTGACAAAGCGCCCGCCGGAAGTGAATGTCTGCGAGAAGAAATATGTCTTCAACCAGCAGACGGAAGGCGGCAGCTTCAATGCGTCCGCCCAATGCCCGGCCATGAGCACACCGCCGGCGCTCGTCAGCGCGCTTTCGAGCTACGAGAAGACCTACGATCTCGCCTATGAAAAGGCGATGAAGAAATATGACGGCATGGCCTGGTACGACCCGAGCGAAGCCGAGCGCAAGGCGCTGGTCGCCGAAAAGCGCAAGGGCCGCGAGCCCGCCTATGCCCCGACCGGCTCGGCGCTGAAGGCTGGCAAGCTGATGAAGGAAACGGAATATGCCGCGCTGATGGAGAAAAAGGCGCAGCAGGTGACCACCTCCTCTCCGGCCACGACCGCAACCGCTTCTTCCCTGCGCGGCCCACGGCCTTCGGCTGTCCAGCCCGCCACGGCACCGCAATCGAACCCGGCCCCGGCGGCACCGACGATGGTTGCCTCGGCTACCCCCGCAGCAGCCGGCCAGACCGGAGCTGCTGCCCCAAGCATCCCGGTTCCGGCCATGAACCCGCTTGCCTATTCCGCAGCACCTGCTCCCGAAGCGCCGGAAAAGAAGCCGTTCTGGAAGTTCTGGGCCAAGGAATGAGCGACACGGCCGAGATCGTTTATGATTTGAGGGGGCTTAAATGCCCCCTTCCGGTTTTGAGAAGCCGCAAGAAACTCGCAACCCTGAAGGCGGGTGATGTTCTGACCGTCGAGACGACCGATCCGCTGGCGGTGATCGATATTACGCATATGTGCAATGAGGATGGGCATAGGCTGGTGGAAACTACTGCGCTGGATAAGGGGCATCGGTTTCGCATTGTGAAGGGCGTGTAACCGAGGTTCAACGCTTATGCTCCGGGCTTACCCCCCTCTGCCCTGCCGGGCATCTCCCCCTCAAGGGGGGAGATCAGTTGTGGCGACCGCTCGTTTTCTCACAAGCTCTGCACTCCGGGCTACTGCATCGATAAAGATGTTCGAAGCAAGCCGCTTGTCGATCTCCCCCCTTGAGGGGGAGATGCCCGGCAGGGCAGAGGGGGGTAACCCCACCCACTGATTTCAACGGCGTCGCGTGATCTAAAACCGCAACCCCGAAACCGCCAGCGGATTATCTGTCATCGCCTGCCTGTCCGGCCGGTCGATGCCCGGTGCGCTTGTGAAGGCTGCGAACAGGTC
Organism: Agrobacterium sp. YIC 4121; assembly: GCF_002008205.1. Lineage (NCBI taxonomy): Bacteria > Pseudomonadati > Pseudomonadota > Alphaproteobacteria > Hyphomicrobiales > Rhizobiaceae > Agrobacterium > Agrobacterium sp. YIC 4121. Next base: position 18,563 of record NZ_MRDI01000004.1, read on the forward strand.
CTGCACGAAAGCCTCCGGCAAATCCTTCGTGATCAGCACCATGCGGGTTCGCTGATCAGCCGGGTCCGGCCACGCCGCGAGGCGCTCCGGCGTGTGGAAAATATTCTGCACCCCATGCAGCACCAGCGGCCGGGCCGGATTATCCGACAACTTGACGATGGCCTTCATGCGCAGGAGCTTTTCTCCATGTGCCGAGCGCAGCAGATCCACGAACATGTCGATCGCCATCGGGCTGACCGGCTGATCGTGAATGATCGAGAAGGAACGGATAGACGCATCGTGCCGATTCACATCGTGATGATGATGGTGGTCGTCGTGATCGCCATGATGGTGGTGATGGTCGTGACCGTGATCATGATCGTGGTGATCGTGTACCGCCTCTTCGCCCAGCCAGCGGCCGACATCGGCATTCTTGCTGCCGGCATCGTAAAGGCCGTTGTCGAGAAGCCCCGTAGCGCTCCACTCGGTTTTGTCGCCATCCTCGATGGTCGCGCGCGGATTGAGCGCTTGTAGACGGGCTGTCAGCGCGGAAATCGTGGCAGCATCCGCAAGCGTGCGCTTGGTCATCACCAGACGGTCAGCCACGGCGGCCTGTTTCACCGCCTCCTGATGATTGTCGAGCGTGGAAAGGCCGTTGACGGCATCCACCACCGTAATCATGCCGTTCAGCACGAAATTCTGCGCGATGACCGGGTTGCCCATGACCGACTGCATAACGGGGGCGGGATCGGCAAGGCCCGTGGTCTCGATCACTATCCGTTTTACCGGCTTCAACTTGCCTGTCTGGATGCCGTCCATCAGTTCCGCCAGCGTATCCACCAGCTCGCCGCGCACCGTGCAGCACAGGCAGCCCTCCGCCAGCTCGATGATGCCCTCACCAGCACTTTCGACCAGCATGTGATCGATGCTGACATCCCCGAATTCATTGATGATGATCGCCGCATCGCTCATCGCCGGATCCTTGAGGAGCCGGTTGAGCAGCGTCGATTTTCCGGCGCCGAGAAATCCGGTGATGATGGAAACCGGGATGCGATCGCGAGACATGACTTGCCTGTATGTTGATGGCCGCTCCGGCAGATCACTGGACGACACGAAACCCGGAGCCGCTTGCAGCTAAAAGAAATCGCCCGCGCCTGGAAGCCGCGAGCGACACTGTAATATCATAACATCATCGACCTGCGAATACACAAACCGCATTGCGACCGCGAGGCTCGGCCTCGGCATTCATCGATCATCAAAATGTCGGGCGTGGGATCGGGATCGGCACGTTGGCGAGTTCGCCCTTGCCAGCTCCCTTGGTGGCATTCACCGCCACCGTCTCGCTGCCCGGAATGAGACCGGCGAAGGAATATTCCGGCGGGCGGGTCATTTCCTGCACATAGGGCGAATGGATGACCATGCGGCCAGCCTCATCGCGGCTTTCGCTGCGCACCTTGGCAGCCTTCGGGTTGCAGATTTCGGCGCTGATATCGTTCACATCGCCAGTATCGCCATAGGGCGCCAGCGCGGCGAGCGAAACGCCTTGGCCCGAAGGCGCCGTCAGCCCCATCTGCAACAGATCGGCCGATTGATCGGTGCGTCCGGCAAGGCTGTCCGCGCCCAGCACAACCGTGATGACCGAGCGGCCATTACGCACGGCCGACGACACCTGGTTGAAGCCGGAGGCACAGATGAAGCCGGTCTTCATGCCATCCGCGCCATCGAAACGGCCGACCAGCATGTTGAAATTGGCGTAGTTCTTCTTGCCGGTGCTGACGCCTTCCAGCGAGAAATAATGGGCATATTCCGGAAACTCGCGCTTGATGATCAGCGCCAGCAGCGCCAGATCCCGGGCGGTCGTATATTGTCCCTTGCCGGGCAGGCCATTGGCGTTGATGTAACGGGTGGAACTCATGCCCAGCCGCTGCGCCTGCGCATTCATCTGCGCCACGAAATTATCGCTGGTGCCGCCGATGGTCTCGGCAATCGCCACGGCGATGTCATTGGCGGATTTGATGAGCAGCAGCTTCAAGGCGCTGTCCATCGTCAGCTTCTGGCCGGGCTTGAAATACATTTTCGAGGCCGGCTGATCGGCGGCCTTCTTGCTCATCACCACTTCCGTCTGCGGGCTGATCTTGCCGGCCTTCATCTGCGAAAAGGCGATATAGGCGGTCATCAGCTTGGTGAGCGAAGCGGGATACCACTTGCGGAAGGCTTCCTGATGGGAAATCACCTTGCCGGTTTTGACATCGACCACCATTTTCGGATTGGCATTTGCCACGGGTGCTGCGGCAACGAGGCCTGCGGTCATGATGGCAACGGCTGCGGAAAGCCGTCTGGCGGCGTTTGGCGATTTAAAAGTCTGTGGCAAGGCTTGTCCTCGAATTCCCGTCTTCGGTCGGGGAATGGCAATATTCACCATATATGTCCTAGCAATGGCAAAGTACATTGATTACGTCAATTATGCGGCGCACTATCCACCACGGAGGATAGGATTTTACGACACGCCGCACCGATGAACCCAGGAATGAACGAATGCCGATTTTGAACAGAGCCGCCGAACTCCAGCAGGAAGTCAGCGAATGGCGGCGTCACCTGCATGAAAATCCCGAGATTTTATATGATGTCGACAACACCGCGGCCTTCGTTGCGGAGAAGCTGAAATCTTTCGGCGTTGACGAAATCGTGACCGGTCTCGGCCGCACGGGTGTGGTCGGGATCATCAGGGGCAATCTTCCGGGCAATCGCACCATCGGCTTTCGTGCGGATATGGACGCTCTCCCAATTTTAGAGGAAACCGGCAAGCCCTGGGCCTCCAAAACCGCGGGCGCCATGCATGCCTGCGGCCATGACGGACACACGGCCATGCTGCTTGGCGCGGCCAAATATCTCACCGAGACCCGCAATTTTGCGGGCTCCATCGCCGTCATCTTCCAGCCGGCGGAAGAAGGCGGCGCCGGCGCTCTCGCCATGGTCGAGGACGGCCTGATGGAGCGTTTCGGCATTAACGAGGTCTACGGCATGCACAACATGCCGGGCATTCCGCTCGGCGCCTTCGCCATCCGCAAGGGCGGCATCATGGCGGCACCGGACAAGTTCTCCATCACCGTCAAGGGCCGTGGCGGCCACGCGGCACAGCCGCACCGCACCGTCGATCCGATCACCATCGGCGCGCAGATCGTCGGCAACCTGCAGATGATCGCCTCACGCAATGCCGACCCCATCCGCTCGGTAGTCGTCTCCGTCACCCGCTTTCAGGCCGGTTCCAGCCACAACATCATCCCCAACGAAGCATTGATCGCCGGCACGGTGCGCAGCCTCGATGAAACTGTGCGCGATCTGGCGCAGGATCGCATCAAGCAAATGGCGGAAGGTATTGCCCTTGCCAACGGCGCGGAAGCGGAAGTCGTCTATGAGCGTTATTGCCCGGTGACCTTCAACCACGCCGCCGAGACCGACCACGCCATCCATGTGGCGCGAGATGTGGCAGGCGAACCGAATGTCGACCCCGATGTCGATCCTTCCATGGCGGGAGAGGATTTCTCCTTCATGCTGAAGGAACGACCGGGATGCTTCATCTTCATCGGCAACGGCGATTCGGCCGGACTTCACAATCCCGGTTATGATTTCAACGACGAGGCCATCGCTTACGGCATTTCCTACTGGGTGAAACTGGCCGAACAGCGTCTGACGAGCTGATTGCCGACTGACGCGAAGAAAGCCGAGGAAGAGATCGACCGCGATGAAGAACGCGGTTGATCCGCAGGCATGGTCAGGTTAAAGAGCAATTCAGTGTCCACGTAGCTCAGCAGGATAGAGCACAGGATTCCTAAGTCAAATTGGGGGTTGCGCCCGGAAACGACGCAATCGATCTGCTCAAAGTCGGGGAAAGCTTCGCTGGTCTTCCAGCATGCCAATCCCGAGCCAAGCTCCGGAGAAATCCGGTGAAGGTGTAGAGACTGGATGGGCAGCACCTAAAGGCCGCAAGGCCCATGGTGAAGGGACAGTCCAGACCACGAACGTCTTGCCGGCAAATGGCGGGACGGCGGCGAAAGCCGAAGCGGTATGAATCCTGGGGTCGGAGGTTCGAATCCTCTCGTGGACACCATTTTTTCTATTAAAATCAACGCATTATGGGCTTTCAGCCCTATTTTGCTACATTATTCAGGTGGGTTTGCTACAAACCCGCTTCCGCGCAGCCCTATGCTTGTCCCTAAGCGGGGTCTCTTGTGCTATCGAAGTATCAGCAAGCGTAAAACCCAATATGTTTCCAAAACGGAAAGTTACTCTCCGCGTCCTAGAAGCATATCAAGCAAGATGCTATTGACAATATCAAAGTATTATGCAATTAGTATGGACACCCGCATTCGTGGAGGCGTCATATATTCGCTTTCATTCACCCGTGCGGAAATCAATTATATTTTTAAAACAAATCAATTCACCGATGTTCTGTCGAAGGAGGTGTTTTTTATTCATATTGGGAGGTCATGGTAATGCTGCTCGACGTAAAATACATATTCAATCGTAAAGGCGTATATTATTTCAGGATCGCCGTACCCATTGCCCAACGACGAAAATTCAAGAGGCGGGAGTTCTGGCGCTCACTGAAAACCCGATCCGAGAATGAAGCTGCTGTAAAAGCAGCAGCGCTCATGACTCACTATCGAAATCTGTTCAGCGAAACCGATATCGCGGATATTGAACGACCGTCATTCGATGAGCTTTCAAAAGTCTCGGATAGGCTAGGAATCAAGTACCAGCCAGCCTTTGAAGTTGAGTTGGCGCTGGTACGTGATTCAATATCTATGATGGCAGGACATCTGAAGATGCTGAACATCATCAAGTCTCCCGATCATGCCGAAGTAGCTGCTCTTGGCGGGGTTGCCACAAAACCGGCAATGACAGTTTCCCAAGCGCTGGAGCGGTACATCAACCTCCATAGCGACGAGTTGCATTCGGGCAATAAGAGAGAATCCGATAAAAAATGGATGAAGTACCGGGAAGCCGTCAGTAATTTTATCGAAGAAATCGGCGACTTGGACGTGCTTGACATCTCTGCAACGGTCGCTCGCGACTACAAGCTCAAATTGTCAAAGCGGTTCAAGGCAGCAACAAAAAAGGAAGGCAAGATTACCCCGGCGACGGCGAACAAAAAATTCATGTGGCTAAAGGTCGTCGTCAAAGAAGCATTGCAAGAGGTTGCACCCGAACGGGCGCACCTAAACCCGTTCGACGGTCTTAAATTCAAAACACAAGATGGCAAACGCGACACCTTTACAGAAGCTGAAGTCGTGCAGCTTCGAAGGAAGATTCAAGGCAGCAAGGCGAACGACGAACTGAAATGCATCGCGCTGCTTGGTGAATTGACCGGCGCAACGTGCAAAGAGATCGCTTTTCTAACGGCGGATGACATCTACCTTGATGCGCCGATCCCTTACATTTCGATCCAGCCAAACGCTTTACGACAGAAAGCGAAAGCTCAAAGCCGTGTACGGGATATCCCGCTACTTCCAGCGGCGGTGAAAGCTCTGAAGAAATATCCGAAAGGCTTCCCTCGCTACAATCACGATACGGGACCAGAAGCTTTCTCTGCGATGGTGAACAAACTCATTCGCACTATCACCCCGGACAAGAGCTTTTACAGCTACCGCCATCTTATGGCAGATCGGCTGCGAAACTCTGGCTGCAATGACACTCTCAAGAACAGCATTATGGGGCATTCCAGCGCTGGCATGACGATGAGGTACGGCGCAGGATATGACCTCGAAAACAAACTGGATGCTCTCCAAAAGGCTATTCCAGACGAAGCAACCCATAACTCAAACAGCGTATGACTTGACCGTGAAGGCAACAGCCAAAATACATTATGAAACAGAGTCATATCCCAAAACGGATATGCAGAATGAAGGAATTTACATTCGAAAATATAATTAAACACAAAACCGTGCGGGAGGAATTTTTTCTTCTTTACGACCGGCTTATCTCTGAACTTAAGGCGAAAGGATACTATGACACCGCGATCATTCATGCCCGCAATAAAAACCGAATCCAAAACGAAATTGGGTTACTTATTTGAAAGATTTTTTATGACCAAATTTACATTTGAAAAGCTCGTTAAGAGCGAAAAACTACGGAACGAATTAGCCAATCATAGTGATTGGCTAATTCGTATCGCGAAAGAAAAAGGCTTCATCGACGCGGCAATTGCGCACGCTAAGGGGAAGAAGCGGGTTCAAGATGAACTCAATCTAATCATCGACATCTGAGGGAGAAAATAATGGATCAAGAACAGCACAGCCGTTTCATCCGTGCAAACCGCGACCAAGCTGCTGCAATTTGGGATGAGTGCAAAAAACTAAAAGAGAAGGTGGGTGACGCTGGAATCTCATCAGTGGTCAACCATGCGCAAAAAGCTGCGGAAGCAGCCGGAAACCTGTGTGACACCTCTGGAAACCTTCCATTTGATGACGCTAGGGCAATCAATGCCAGAAAGCAAATTCTTCAGTACAACAGTGAAGCCTCTGCAATGCTCCTTGAAGCGGAGAAACTGATCAAGGAAAGGGAGTAAGACTCTATGACAGAATTAGCTCTCATATTGGCTGCTTGTTTGGGTGGCGCGATACTCGCATGGATATTATTCATGGCAGTTTTCTTCATTGTAGTAATATGGGTGAAACGCATATGGGCATGGGCAAACCGAAATCGGGTTTTGACTGATGAAGAAGAAGCGGCGCTGGTGCAGCGCTATCTCGATGAGGGTGACGCTTATATTCGGTCGCTCAAATCTCAAGCGCAAGAAACAGCTAAATAGGAACGATCCTGCAATTCAGTCAGCATGGATTATTCTCCGCTCAAAAGGCTTCGGGTTCTCTCCTTCCCGAAGCCTTTTTTGTTGCTCGCATAAATACCCGTTTAATCGGGATATTTTTCATGTGGCTCTATCAAGGAAAGGAATTCACGTCCGCTGACATCAATGACCATTACGGCTTCGTCTATCTCATCACCGAGATTGCAACTGGTCGAAAATACATAGGACGAAAAGCCTTCCGGTCAAAACGCACTCTTCCCCCGCTGAAAGGGAAGTCCCGCAAACGCACGAAGATCACAGAGAGCGACTGGCAAGCCTACTACGGCAGTAATACCACCCTAAAAGAACTGGTCGCCACGCATGGTCCAAACGGCTTCAGGCGCGAAATCCTCCATCTCTGCCGATCCTCTTCAGAGTGTGGTTACTTTGAGGCGAAGGCGCAGTTCGATCATGATGTCCTTTTGGACCCTGCCTATTTCAACGACTGGATCATGTGCCGGGTGTCGCGCAAACACGTCAAAAACCTAAATACTCCTGTCAACATAACAGGAGGACGAAGACCATGGACCATCAACGATTTGCTGAATTCGAAGCCATTCTGAAGGACGCTAAGAGCCTCACCAGAGAGATGCTGAAGCTGACCAAACGCGATCTGGAAAAGCTGGCTGAGATGGAGCGCAGGTTAATGGGAACTGGCGTTTTGATTGAGCCATCCTGTGGATCAGGCGGTTTGTTCACGTCTTAAGTTGACCGTTCACTTTAAACTCACGATACTGCGAAGCAGCAAGCAGCACCGATTTCGTTCCTTAATGGAAAGGTGCGCCCCTATGGATCAGCAACTAACTGTCAGATTTCTCTTCTTCGAAGCCAGTGCATCTGGTCTCGTCGCGGTCGTCCTCATTTTCATTCTTGCCCTCTTGGCTATGGGGCTGGCGGCTTACAGAAAATAAATGTCCAATATGCATCCCCATTTTCCACAAGTGGGAAACACTAGCTGTTGTGGTTGAAATAATGTTGCAACAATATCATTGACGAATCTCCGCCGGTTCTCACTATGCGAAGCAGCAAGCAGCACCTTCATTTGTTTTTTTAATGGAAAGGTGCGCCTAATGCCCAAGATCACCATAAAATTCCTGGGACTCGAAGTTACCGCGCAAGGCATGCTGTCCGTTGTCCTTGCGTCGATCATCGCGCTATGTGCGTTGGCAGTGATCTGGGCATATCTCGACAAACGTGACATTCCTCGCAAAAATAGTATTGCAAGCCAAACTCAACGCATGATTTAGTTCGCGGTAAGTAGATTACATATCAGGCGGGCTGAACTTGTCATATTGGACCGAGAACCACGATAAACTTGGGCGGGCTGAAGAGTCGGCATACATCATCAAGTTTCTCCAGCAGCGAGTTGCGGAGAGAATTGGACGCGGCAAAACCGGATCATATGTCCTCAATATTGATGCGACGTGGGGTGAAGGCAAAACCTTTTTTATGAAGGGGCTATTTGCCGACCTCAAAGAAGCTGGACATCCAGCAATTATGATCGACGCATGGCGAGACGACTTTTCGGACGATCCGTTGACAGCCGTTGTTGCTGAATTCGATCGGTTTCTGACAAATTTTCAGTCAAAGGATCGTTCTGCAAGAAAGAGGATCAAAACCGCTACAGAAAACTTCCGTCGTAACGTGGGAAAGATGTCCCTTCTCATCGGCAAAGGCATCGCAAAACGAGCGACGACTTACGTCGTCGGTGAAGCTGCCGGAGAGCTTGCCGAAACAGCAAAGGAGATCGTCTCCGGAAAAGTCGAAGTCGAAGCAGTGGTGGATGACGCAACAGGTGAAGTGATTAAATTCACTCAGGCACAAATCGACAAGTTTGCCGAGCTTAAGCTGGCGCAGTTCAACGAAGCGAAAGTCAGCCTCGACAATTTCCAAGCGAGCTTGGGAAACGCCGTGAAGACCCTGTCAGGGGTAGATTTTAAGCCACCGTTTTTCATTCTAATTGACGAGCTGGACCGCTGTCGTCCGACTTACGCCATCGAAATGCTAGAGCGGATCAAGCACTTGTTCGAGGTTGAGAATGTTGTGTTCGTTCTAGCCACTGACACAACGCAATTGGCGAATTCAATCAAAGCCGTTTACGGAAATGAGTTCGATAGCCGCCATTATTTGGCAAGGTTTTTTGATCGCTCTTACATGCTTGCGGCACCAGACCGCCTAGAAATGGTAAAATTCCTTCTGAACGCGTCAGGCATGGCGGATGACAAACGGACAATGTCCATTGAAGTTGACGAAGCCACATATATTTCGAAAGTCTGTACGCAGTCCGGCATGGAAATCCGTCAAATCGAGAAGGCTATCGATTTACTTTCTGTGATTTGCTCGACGTGGGATGAACCGTTTCCAGTAGAGACGGTGTTAATATTTCCGATGATTGTCGCATTTTTGAAGGGGAACCCATTGGACAGCAAAGAGTCGATTGACGGGTCTTTCCGAGGTAAGGGTTCACTTTTAGCTCTCGCAATTGAAGGGCACAATATTAGAGAACTCTATGGAATAGTAAGCGGTTATTTGGAAAAACCTCTGTCAGCAGCTTCTAGAGATAAGGTCAATTTACATAACAACGCTCAGTGGAACGCCCTTAGCCATATTTCTCAGATCGGATACGAAATCCTTGATCAAGAATTTCGAAATGGTCAACGGAGGCACAGAAGACCAGCCTTCGCTTCCTATGCGAACCGGATCAAAATGGCGGGTCGATTTATCCAATCCGACCTCGATCTCGACCAAAAATAAAACAGTCGCTGAACACGGTATGAATTGATAATCATGAAGAAGCTCTGGAACCGGATAAATTGGCTTATCGTCGCTTTCGTTGTCACGATTGCATACGTTACGTTCATTGTCTGGAAGGTCGAACTTTCTAAAATATGGGTCTTTTTATCGTCACCGAACCTGAACGAAATCGGTGATTTTCTCGCGGGTGTCTTTTCACCTCTTGCATTCATTTGGCTCGTAGCGGCAGTTCTCACGCAAAGACAGGAATTGACTGAAACCCGTGATCAATTCGCTGAGAACCAGAAGGTGGTTGATGCGCAATTGAAAACCATCAACGAACAATCCGATTTGCTTCAGCAACAACACACGCTGGCAGAAGAGACCGCTAAAAAAACCTATCGCTTGAGCCTTTTTCAAGAGCGATACAAAATCTACGAAGAATTTATCGCGTTCGGAGCAAAGCACGAAAAACGCAGATTTAAAGAACCAGCATATTCCGAATTTCTTGAACTTCTGCAAAAGTCCACCTTCGTTTTTGGAAAAGACATAGAGCGTTGGTTCCACGAAATTTCCGAGGCGATTTATCGTATGCAAGAGTTGTGGGACACAGAAATTACCCACGGTTTTAGCGACTCTAGGGGACTTTTTGAAATCTATCGTAGTCCAGAAGTTGAGATGGAATACAAACAAACATCTAGGTGGCTTAGAGAGCAGTTTTTTTCACCTGTTGAACGTACAGAAAAGTTCTCTGATTCCATGCGAGTTAGTGACAAATGATGATGAATACAAGAGCGAGGAAGTGAAATGAACTCGAAGCTACAAAGCCCAAAAGCTGAAGGTGTAGGCAAAGAGAAAATCCTTCCATCGTGCGGGATTATCATGCCTATTGCCGCAATGGGACAGTATGAAAAGTCTCATTGGGACCGAGTACGCATTATCCTTGATGAAGCGATTAAGGAAGCTGGCTATGAGCCACGGCTTGTCAGCGAGAGTGAAGACATCGGTGTAATTCATGCACGGATCGTACAGAACCTATACGACGATCCAATCGTAGTTTGTGATGTGAGCGGAAAGAACGCCAACGTCATGTTCGAACTCGGACTGAGGCTGGCATTCGATAAACCGACAATCGTAATCAAAGACGATCAGACAGATTATAGTTTCGACACGTCGCCCATTGAGCATATCAACTACCGAGCAGATTTGCGTTTTGACGACGTTCGCGATTTTAAGAAAAAGCTTTCTATCGCGATAAAGAGCAGCATTGCAAAGAAAGAGAAGGACGACTCTTACTCGCCGTTCCTTGGGCATTTCGGCAAATTCAAGTTGGCTGGTATCGACACCAAAACGGTTAGTTCAGAGCAATTTATTATCGAACAATTGAAAGCTCTCCAAGCACAAGTCAGTCTTTTGACATCCAAGCAACCGGCGGTGAATTCTTCACGTTCTCGCACCATTGATGAACTTCACGCGACAAGAGTCTTGGAAAATATCGTCGAATCCCTATTGCATATGAACGACTTCGATTTGGAAAAACCCGAAGACTTGTACGCTCTCTTGGACATGGCACGTACCATGATGAATGATCGGAGCATTCAACTGTCTGAATCAGCGTTCCGCGAAGTGGTGTCACCGTTGGTGCAGAGGTACAGGATTCGAAGAGGTGAAAGAGTAAACCCCTCCTGAGAACGACCACGAATCCAGCCCGCGAGCTGTGCAGCCCCACTTTTCCGCCATATTCCACCATTATAGAACAATACATCCATATTGTTCAACAATTTCGAACAATAGCTAGTTGGTGCTTGCCCTCATTATCGTGGCGCGGCTCGATTTCATTTTGCGAGCCAATCCCGAAATAGTTTCACCATTGGCGAGCGCTTGACGTATCTCTTCCTTCTGTTTGTCAGTGAGGCTCTTTGGTCGTCCAAGCGTCTTCCCTTGCGCCTTTGCCCTGTCCAGCCCTGCTTTTGTTCTTTCGATAAGAAGATCGCGTTCAAACTGAGCGAAGGCACCGATGACATTAAGCATCATTTTACCGACAGCCGTGTTCAGATCGAAGCCAGCCAAGGCGATGCAATGGACTTCAACTCCAATATCGGAAAGGTGCTGCATTGTGGTTTGGACATCGACGGCATCTCTCCCAAGACGATCCAGCTTAGACACGATCAGCTTGTCACCGTTCTCCAGCTTGTTCAGGAGCTTTTGGAAGCCGGGTCTTTGTGCGGCTGGTGTGGAACCGGAAATCGTCTCTGAGACGATCCTATGCGGTTTTACGTCGAAACCCTTATCGGTAATCTCTCTGATCTGGTTTTCTGTCGTCTGTTCGCTTTTGGAAACACGGACATATGCGAAAGTGCGGCTCATTGGACATCTCAAGTGTTCAAAATAGGCGTGCAAAATATGAATGTGTTCAAAAGGCGAGTCAAGACGTTTTTGAACAGGGTAAATTGACGTGATCGAAATCGGACGTTTTTGAACAGGCTGGCGAAAAGGAAAGCAAAAACGCTACAACCACTGAGAAATAAGGGGTTTTGCTGATTTCCCTAAAACAAACGCGTTTTTATTTTCCAGTAGGGGTAACTTTGTACGTTCCGTTGAAAAAGACGTTTTTAAATCAGCCGGAAAGCCTTATTTTACAGGGGTTTTGAAATGCTAGATTTAAGGAAATTCGTGAAGGTATTGGTTTTCGGAAAGGCTTTTAATAACTGGTTGAAAAGGGGTGATTTGATGTCACCAACCACCACTCAAGTACGTCATTGCTTCGCAATGAATTGTAACATTTCTTCTTATATATCTAAGAGGATTTGTGACATTTAACTGATGGTTATTGGTGGGAATAGATTATTTCCAGCTTATTAAAAACCATATTCGATGGACGCCGTAGGCGGACATGATCGCGTAGCGATCCACCTAAGTTTGCTAGGAAAACTTCTTATTCCATAAGGAAACATTAGACTTCTTGTAAACTGGAAGGAAAGATTATTACCTCATCATATTCAACCATTTCAGAAGACATATGTGATGGACGCCGTAGGTGGACATGCCGCGCAGCGGCTTACTAGATCGAATATTATAATTGGCTAGGTCTCATTGAATTTCATGAGGAAAGATTATTACTTCAACAAATCCAATCATTTCCTACCAAACTTAGGTGGATCGCTACGCGATCATGTCCGCCTACGGCGTCCATAGAATATGGTTTTGAATATGATCTTTCTTACATATGAAATGCTAGGAATAAGAAGTTTTCCTACCAAGCATAGATGCTCGCCTACGGCTCGCCGCTTCGCAGGAAACAGGTGGTTAAAATCATTGAATATGATCTTTCCTTTCCAAGATAATTGATTTTCATTCGTTTAATATTGAGTCCTCCTTTTACCTTTCCGGTACTTGAGTGGTGGTTGGTGACGCCCAGCCGGTACTTGAGTGGTGTCCGTTTTTATCCTGCCTTTCACAACGCAATAAAATTACGTTTAGGGCGAAACAAAGCAATAAAATATCGCCATTCCAGCTTCTTCGCTGTCTAAATACAGATGGAAAACGAAACCGGTCCAATGGCTTCTATTCCAAGGGTCATATTGAACGGTTTACGCATTTCCATTTCCTGTATGAATGATTTTGAAGGGATTTAGCGCGCTTGGACCGGGTGCTAAATCCCTTTTTTATTGTCGAAACAAACAACTCAGGAAAGGAAAATGAAACCCACAATTTACTATGCCGATGCTCTACCCGGTGCCGGAAAAACTCACAGTCTACATCGATATCTGAAGACGCTGAACGAACCAGCCATTATCGCCACACCGACAAACCTTTTGTCCTTCGAGCAGCACCATGATCTTGCTGCAATCGGCGTTAAATCCAAAGTAATTTCGCAAGAAACCGGACATGGAAACTGCACTCAATCGCTTGTAAAGCACTGTGAGGAAAAGCGAGACAGCATTGCCATTATCAATCACAACGTGGCAAAGCTCGCACTTGAAGCGACCGCTGGTCATCACCTATTCATTGATGAGTTCTTCTCGCCAGTTGAGAAATTTGTCCTGAAAGAGAAAGTGAAGACCGCTCGCGAATTTGTCGTCTCCATCATCAAGAAATCCAGAACAAGCCAGTATGAAGGCTTCATCGAGCTTGTTCTTACCGAAGCCGTCGAAGACATCGTTGAAAATGGCATGTCTCACGATTCATCCTTTCAGGCTTTGCCGCATCTGCGCGAAATTGCAAAGAGGATCAGCAGCGAAGATTATTTGGTTCTCGTCTCAAAGGCTGAATATCAGAACTTCGTCGCCAACATCGAAGAGAACAATGACGAAGAAGACGGCATATTGAACATCTATGCATGGCTCCAACCGTCTGCATTGCGCCACAACAAGACCACCACATTTATGGGTGCCAACTTCTTCCAATCGAAGCTTTATCACGCATGGAAAGACCGCGTGAATTTCGTGCCTCATCCATCGATCAAGGGAGAACGCTACGACGACTTCAGCCACAAGGCAGCAAACATCACCTTTCGTCATTTACTGGACCAAGACGTTTCGATGTCGGGCTTGGAGAAGGTTGGGTATCAGAAGTTCGCGGATGCGACGGCTGGTGTGTTTCTTGCCGAATATGGTGCAGTTGATCATCTCGTGACGCTATCAGCCAAGTCCAGTTTCACATGGCCCCTCAACAATTCAGAGATGGTGCCACCCAATCCAGTGGGGTTGAATGCCTTCATGGATCGTCATGTCTGCCTTCATCTTGCGCCGCTCAATCCTTCGAAATTGGATGAACGTATCTGGAACGCGGTGACTGGCATATCGAAGGAAGAACTTCATATCGCGCAAAGTTGTGAGATGGTCTTCCAGATGCTTACCCGTAGCTCGGTAAGAGACCATGGAAGCAAGCCGCAAGAGCTTGTGTTCATCGTGCTTGATCTACGCACCGCCAACTATCTGCGCAACCTGTTCGGCGTTACCAAGCCCTCTACAAGAATGGAGGTTAAAGCATTGAACCCAATCATTCGCACTCGTACTAAGCGTAAAGACATGACGCCGGAAGAGCGAAAGCAGGACCAAAGGGAACGGACACAAAGAAGCCGTGCGAAGAAAGCCGCTGCCGCTGAACAGGTCGCACATCCATAATCCAGTGGAACGTGAGGGGGTGACTCGCACCCCCCCCGCTGCACTTCCTCTTTTTTTTATCAGGTCATCCAGAAATTTTTTATGCTCACAGCTTCTCGGGCGGGGCTTCATTGCCCGCGTTGACAAACTACAGCCGTGTGGTTGCATTAGAAATGGCGTGAGCGTGAGGTTCGAAGCGCAAAATGGGGGCAATTGATGGGTAAAGTGGGTTATGACAGTCTCGAAGGCATTCTTCGCGTCACAGCGTCCGGTCAGAAGCAACCCGATCAGCTCACGGTGGATGTCCTGACCTATCACGCTGCGCTTGAACTGGAGATGGACGAATTCCTTGCTCGTTCGCTTCCTCACGCGGAAAAGCTTGCTGACGGTCGATTGGGCTACACTCATAAGATTGCGGTTGTTCGAGCTTCATGGCGCGGTACAGACGATAGCGGTGACAAACTTGCCCATGCGCTAGTTCGGTTTAATGACCTTCGTAATTCAGTTGCTCACAATGACACCCCGAAGCAAATCAAAGCCCATCTCGAAAAGCTCCATGATGCGACCATAGCGCTCGATGGCGATGAAAAAGGTGATGCGACACCATACGCGCTTGCCATCCGAATTTGCTCATTTATGGGGGATGACCCCGGTGCGGGCAACGCTATCAAACTGATGGACCAATTTGACGATATCGTAAACCGGAAACTGCCAAAAGCGTTAGCTCGGAAAGACGACGCTTAGACTAACGGTGTTTGATCGACTTAGCGTGTGAAGCTGCGCGGGCTAAATACTGGCATGTTCGCTCAACTGAAATCCTATGCCATTATCGGCGCAATCACCCTATTCCTTGCCCTGATCGCGGCTTTCGGCATCTATTACAAGATCGCCTCTAGCCAGATCGCGTCATTAACGGCTGAAAATTCGACGCTCAGCCTTACAGTTTCCCTGAATGAAAAGACCATCACGCAAATGAAACTGGATGCTGAAACGCTGTCCAAGTCGATCATTGCCCTGAACAAGCGCAACCGAGTGATTGAAGACAGCTTTGCCAAGGAATGGTCGGCAATCGACCAATTGGATGCATTGAGCGAAGAACGGGCGAACGAAGAATTCGCCCTGTCTATCGAAAGGTTAAAGGCTACAACTCAGCCGAAATAATAATCAGGCGTTCTTCGGCTTACGACCGCGCTTTGGTTTGTTTTCCTCGACTGCATCCGAAGAGCCATATGCTTCTTCGACCAAAGCTTTGAAATCCGCCTCTGTCTGTGCACCTACTGCCGCCCTATGAAGGAAGTCCTTCACATCAGCTTCGGTTTCCACTCGATAAGTTTTTGCGAGTTTTCCAAGCTTGATATGGAAACCGCCATTTTCCTCTTTTACCCAACTGCGACGGTTAACTTCTCCTAATTCAAAAGCCTTCTTCTGCTTTAGAAGTGCAGTCAAAAAAGTGTTTACCGCCTCATTTTCTTTGACTTCGTAGCTCTTCGAATATTCCAAGAAAGTTGTCATTTCCGGCTCCAATCATTGTTTCGCTAAATATCTGAAAGACGAATTTCAGATTAAGGCAAAGCATGCAAGTTATTTTTCATCTTCCTCGCGGATATGACGCGGCAATTAAACAGGCAAAGGAAGACAACATTTATGCCGAATGGATCGATTCCAAGTTCGGTTCTAAAATCCGTGAACTAATTTCAGAAGACTTTAATTTAGCAGTCGATGAAGGATTTTTCACGGTCGATTTCACCTATGAAGATGATGCGCTTGCCTTTCTCAAAACATTTGGAGGCAGAGCCATAAATGAGTGAATGGAGCAAGGCGGAGGAAAACAAGGAGCGGTTGAAGAAGATAGGTTTTCAAAAAGGCAACCCGCCACCAAAAGGCAGTGGACGCAAAAAGTTTCCCGAAGAGCTTCGGAACAGCATCATGGATGCCACGCCTGAAGCGCTAGAAAACATGATCGCTTTGATGAGTAATCCGAACACCAGCGACGGCGTTCGATTCAAAGCCGCCGAGTGGCTGTTGAGCGCAATCATTCCAAAGGCAAAGGCAGATACGAACGTGAACGTGAACCACTCCCATTCGATTGCTGGCATGCTCGCGGAAATCAATTCGCGGATGCTACCCGGTGCCAAGGAAAAGATGATCGACATCACGCCGGAAGAAGACACCGACGACGATGATTGATTGGATAGTCGCGGCGATTGCTGCCATTTCACTGTTCTTGGCAAGCAATGGCTTCCAGACCAGCCACATCATTGCAGGGTTCTTCGGATCGGTCGTGCGATCCTTCGTGGCGAAAACTGGAACGCTCTGGCAGAATCTGTTCGGTGGATTCATCGGCAGCATCATTGCCGCCTACGTCACGCCCCTGATTGCCTACCTGTTCTCGATTGCTGATCCACAGACGCTGAATTCAGTGGCGTTTGGCGTAGGTCTTCTCGGCATGTATTTCGCTGAAGCCTTGCTTTTGATTGCCAAGGACTATGCGAAAAACCCGGCAAAGATGAAAGAGGATTTGCGGGAATTCCTGCTTCGTTTCCTCAACCGAAAGTCTGATTGAGTTTGCCATTCCGCTAAATATCGGATGGCAAATAAAGACGATAATTTACACGAATTAGCAGCACTTATAGACGTTTACCGCGAAGACATCGCCGTTTTCGCGCTTCAGGTTTTTGGCTCTACCCTCACCCTGAAACAGATTGAATTCTGCGAAGCCTTCCGTACCAAGCGCACCATTACCTTTCGCGGCGGTGTCGGTTTCGGCAAGACGCATGCAGAAGCCATTGTGACTTGGTGGGCATTGATCACCCACGATCAGGTTCAGGTTTCGATCTTCGGACCATCGGAGCCGCAGCTACGCGGCGGTATCTGGAAGGAACTCCAGGTTCTCCATGGGAAGATGTCTCCGATCTTCAAAGAGAGCTTTGACGTTCAGGCAACGCGCATCAGCCGCACGGTCAATCCGAGTTCCTGTTTTGCCGAATATCGTCTGGCAAGTGGCGACAAGCCCGACAATGCTCGCGGTATCCATGCCCACAACAACTTCGTAATCGTGGATGAGGCATCCGGCATTGACGACGCCGTTTTCACTGGCGCGCTGCTGAACATTCTTACCGATCCGAACGCGAAGCTCTGTCTCGTATCGAACCCTTCGAAGGCAAGCGGCTTCTTCTGGCGAACCCACTGCGATCCAGACATCCGAGATGAATGGACGCAAGTCCACGGGCAGATGAAGGATAGCCCGCATTTCGATCCCAAAACATTCGAACAGCTTGCACGGAACTATGGCGGTCCACTCAGCCGTGAATATCGCGTCATGGTCCTTGGCGAGTTTCCGCTTTCCGATATTGACGGGCTGATCAGTCGGGAATGGATTGAAACAGCCGTTCTCAACACGGAAGTCGTTCCTGCAACGAATGCGCCTGTCATATGGGGTCTTGATCCGGCTGGCGCTGGTAAGGACAGTTCCGTTCTGGCGATGCGCCATGACAATTTGCTGTTGGGCTTTGAGGAATGGCGCGGACTTGATCCGACACAGTTGGCTTACAAAGTCAGAGACCTTTATCAGTCCACCCCGAAGAACCTTCGACCATCCATCATTGCCGTTGATGCGACCGGTCTTGGTCATGGCGTTTACAGCAACCTGAAAGACTTCGGTCTTCCCGTTCATTCCTGCATTTTCGCCGGAACGCCTACGCGCAATCCAGATCGCTATCATCGTGTCAGAGACCAGATTTGGTTTGAAATGCGCGAATGGTTTCAGACAGAGAATGTCTCCATTACCAATCATCAGCGGCTTATCGAAGAGCTTGTCACGCCGACTTATGATGATGGCTCGGGCAAGATCAAACTTGAAGAGAAGAAGGCAATCAAGAAAAGGCTCGGTCGTTCGCCCGACTATGCCGATGCTTTGGCAATCACTTTTAGCGTCAATCCCTCTCGTTTTCAAAGCAAATACTCTTGGTCAAAGCCAATCGAGTACACGAACCTCCAGAGCTACCAGTGACGCTAAATAGCCTTAAAAGAGAAAGGATTAATGGACGAACAGGCTATTCAAAACAACATCGCGGTTAAGCTGAAAGACGCTGTAAATTTCAGCAATTCGAATATCGCGACCAAGCATGAAACGGCGCTGAAATACTATAAGCGCGCCTATCTACCCGGTGACGACAAAATCAAAGGTCGCTCGAAATGGGTTTCGTCTGAAGTTCAGCAGCGCGTTGACTGGTCCGTTGCCAGCATGATCCGCATCTTCGATAGCCCGGAAAATGTCTGCGAATTCCTGCCATTCGGACCGGAAGACGAAGCGGTTGCACGTCAGCAAACGTCCGTGGTGAACTGGATTTTGAAGACGAAGAACAGCCATCTTTCGTTTCTTCAGCCATGGCTCCAGAACGGTTTTATTTGTGGTTTAGGCATCATCACCGCCGAATTCACAACCGAGACCATTGAAGGTCTTCCCCGCACATTTAAGGGCATTCCAGACGCACAGCTTTTGGCATTCGATCAGCAGGAGGAAGCCGGTCAGATCGTCATTGAGGAAGCTTCCAAACCGTACCTGAACGAAGCTGGTATGTCGGTTCGAGACCTGAAAATCAGAGCCGTTCGCCGTAATCCCATTTTCAACGTCCTGTCTGTGGCTCCCGAAGATTTCATCATTTCCCGAGACGCGAAGATCGATCCCGAAACCGGCGGTATTGCTGCCAAACTTCAGGGACATCGAAAGATCGTGTCGAAAGCTGCCCTTCTTGAAATGGGCTATGACGCCGGCAAGGTGTCCAAGATCGCTCTGGCATCGAGCAAGAGTGATGGAATTGCCTTGGAACGCTCGAAAGACCTTGATGGCGATCAGGGCGTAAGCGGTGATGATGTCGAAGTCTTTGTCGTCTACTGCAAAATGAAGATCGACAAGAAGGCTCGCCACTATCGCTTCACCCTTGCCGGTGGCATCGAAAAGCCTGTCCTGCTCGATTACGAAGAGACCACGCGTTTTTATCCGTATGCACCGTTTGTCCCGTTCCCGCAGGCGGACACCCTCTTCAGCATGGGTATTGCTGACAAGATTGGCGATGATCATATCCTGATCACCCGGTTGAACCGCGCTATCATTGACGATCTGCACAGCCACATAAATCCGACAAAGATCGTGAACCCGGATGCCGTCAATCTGGACGACCTTCTGAACGTTCACCCCGGCTCCATCGTTCGCTCAAACGATCCACAGGCAGGCATCAGCTATTCTATTCCGCCTTTCGCTGGCGGCGATGCGATGCCGGTGATTGCCAATCTATCGAATAGTCTGGATTTCACGACCGGTGTTGGACCGCAAATGGTCTCGCTCAATGCCAGCGATCTTCAGAACGCCACTGCCACAGCGGTCAATTCCCGCAACAACTCCAGTCAGCTTCTGGTCGAAATGATCAGCCGCTATTTTGCTGATACTGGTTACGCGTACATGATTCGCATCGTGATCGATCAGCTTCTTCAGAAACCGGAAGAGGCGCAGGAGTTCATTGCCCGACTGACAAACAACTTCGTGCCGATTGACGAATTCACGCCCGAACTGGATGTGACGACTTCCGTTGCCTTCGGCGTCATGAGCAGAGACCAAAGCGCAGCAGCCTTGAATAATCTTTTGGCACAACAGATGCAGGCGATGCAGGCTGGTCTTCCAATCGCGAATGCTCAGAATATCTACAATACCCTTTCGAAGCTTGCCGAGACCGCAGGATTCAAGAACAGCAGCCTGTTCTTTGTCGATCCTTCCACGCTTCCTCCGCCTCCGCCTGCACAGCCGCCTGTCGATCCAAATGCCGGTCTCATTGAGATGGAAAAGGTCAAGGCTCAGTTGAAGGCGCAATCTGATGAAGCTGATCGCAATTTCGAAATGCAGAAACTGGTTGCTCAACTCCAACAGCAGCAAGCCGAATTCCGTGAAGAGATGGAATTGAAGAGCAAACAGCAGGAGCAAAATTACCTCCTGAAGCTGATGGAATTGGACAAGAAATATTCACAGCCAGACACCCCGATAAGCGACATTCCGCAGATAATGATTGAGGTTCCAAATGAACAATATTGAGAAAGCAAATGCGGCACTTCGCTTGAAGGAAAACGAAGATTTCCGCGATCTGATGAAGTGCATTGAAGCCGAAATTTTCGAAGCGTTCATGAACACGAAATTGGGGCAAGCGGAAGAACTAGATGGCGTTCACCAACTCAGCCATGGCTTCAAGCTGATCAATCAAAGGCTCGATAAATACGTTGAAGTCGCAAAGTTCGAAGCGCAATCGCAGAAAGATGAAGAATACTAAATATTCGAACCAAAAACACTTTAGGAATTACTAAATAGATGGAAATTGAAAGCAACAATCCGGAAGGAACTGCATTAAACATTAATGAAGCGGCTGATCTTATCAGTCAAACTCTCGACGTATCTGAGGACTCTTTTGATGAGAGCAAACCAGACGAGAACGTTGAATTACCGGAAGTGGATGAAGCTCTTGAAGCTCCAGAAACTGACGAGACGCCGGAAGAGCAATATTTCGATATCGATGGTAATCAGGTAAGTCTTAGCGAAATTCGGTCCTCTTATATGAGACAAGCCGACTATACGAAAAAGACGCAGGAAATTGCCGAACAACGGAAGTTCTATCAGGAAAACCAAAGGGACATTAACTCCCTTCGATCTGAAGCATTGGCAGGGATTGAAGCCCTGAAACAGCAAGTTTCAATCGAGTTCCGACAGATGGAATATCCCGATTTCGATTGGCTCGCAGAAAATGACCCGGCGGAATATGTCCGACAGAAAGCCCAATGGGAAAAGCGTGAATACGCCGTTCGCCAAATTTATGAAGCTGAAACTGCCTTGAAGCAGAAAGCAGCCGCATATGAGGAAGAACAGCATAGGTCCGCAATTCAGGAAACGAGCAATCGCTTCTTCGAAAAGTACCCTGATCTGAAGGATAAAAACAAGGCTGACGAAGTTTTCAGTGACATCACTGGATTGCTTTTGGACACTGGCTTTAACGAGCAGGAAATCAAGAGCATCGCTGACTTCCGAATTATCGATCTACTGTACCGAGTTGTTCAGGCTGAAAAAGCACAGAAGGCAATTCCGCAGGTAGTCGAAAAGATCGCGAAGAAGCCGGTTATTTCCGCGAAGGAAAATTCGCGAAAGACGGCTGCTGATTATGATCGTCAATCTTTCGAAAAATTCAACCAATCTCGTAGTGTTGCGGACGCCGCAGCCCTCATCAAAAATTTACTCTAAGAACAAGAAGGTAAGAAAATGCCCACTTTAACCACGACTAATGTCTCCCATGTACGCGAAGATTTGAGCAACGTCATTTCAATGATTTCGCCGGAAGAGACTCCGTTTATTTCCTCAATTGGCAAGACTAAGGCAACCGCTGTCAAGCACGAATGGCTTCAGGATGAACTCGCCGCTGCCAACAAGGACAACGCGATTGCTGAAGGTGCCGATGCAACTGATACGACCCTCAATGGTCCTGTTCGTATTTCGAACGTCACGCAGATTTTCCAGAAGGACATTCGCCTGAGTTCCACGCTGAACGCCGTGAACACGGCAGGCGCGAAGGATGAACTTGCTCGCCAGATCGCCAAGAAAGGGAAAGAACTGAAGCGAGACCAAGAAGCTGCTTATGTCTCTGGCAACGGCTCTGTGGCTGTAGGCGTCCGCAAGCTCGGTGGTGCTGAAGCTTTCATCTCTACGAACGCTCTGCATGGTGCGAACGGCGTATCGACCGGTTTTTCCGGTGGTGTCGTCAATGCTCCTACGGCTGGTACGGCTCGCCCTCTCACCGAAGCACTGTTCATTTCCGCTCTCCAGAAGATTTGGGAAGCTGGCGGCGATCCGAACACGGTAATTGCGCCGGGTGTTCTCAAGTCGAAGATTTCGACCTTCAACGGTGGTTCGACCAAGCAGCAGAACGCAGATAAGAAGACCGTCAATCAGGCTGTAGACCTTTACGTTTCGGATTTCGGTACGGTCACGATCCTTCCGCATCGTTTCATGTCCACTTCGACCGTCATTGCTTACGATCCGGCTCTTTGGAATTCGGCTGTCCTTCGTGGCGTCGAAAAGAAGGAACTCGGCAAGACTGGCGATAGCGAACGCTATATGCTCGTCACCGAAACGACGCTGGAATGCCTCAATGAAAAGGGCAATGCCAAGATCGCTGACTTGAACGGCTAATAATCATAAATTCAAGGAACGAATTAGAGCCTCTCCGGAGGCTCTTTTTTTATGCAAAATCTCTCAAATTCAAGCCGTCGCTAAATACGTCAATAGACATTTTAGAGGCATACTTGATGGACAATTTTCAAGCTGGTGATCTGATCCAATCCGGCTCAATCGTATGGGAAGATACTCCCGATTATACGGTCACGTTGATCCGCGACGGCGACAAAATCATTATCAAAACCGATTACAAAAACATTCAGGCAATGCTCGATGCAAACGCTTCAGAAGCTGCCGATTTCAATCAGACTGGTAAGCATTCCGATGTCGTGAAAGTCGCTGGCATTCCGATTGGATTGTATTTCGATTGGAAACGCGAAGGCATTACCGACGATTCTGAAGCGATGAAGCGCCGTCTCAATGACGCTGATTATGCAAAGTTTCGCGTGAACAATTGGAGGCTCTGATATGACCTATCAAGAGTTTCTTACGCTTATCAAAAGCTACACGATCCGTGACGATGCACCGATCAACAGTTTCATTCTTCGTGCTGAAAGCCATCTTCGCCCGATTGTTCGCCATTACCGATCCGAAAAGACCATTGTCCTTTCCATCACCGACGACATTGCCGATTTGCCTGCCGACTTCATCGAAATTCGCGCCATTACCGGCATTGCGAAGCGATACAAACCTGTTTCCATCAACAGTGCCACGCTGACTTGTGACGAGGTTGGCTATTATCGCATCTCCGAAAAGCTGATCTTCGCCGGTCAAGCCGAAGATACGGTCAAGCTTACCTACTATTCAGCCTTTACGCCGTTGACCGAGACCAATTCCAACTGGCTCTTCGATAATTTCCAGAACGTCTACATTTCAGCCGTCCTTAGGGAATTCTACCGTTGGGAAAAGGACGCCGAAGGTATCGCGTCTGAACAGAGTGCTTTGAACGAAGCTCTTAGCGTTCTGGCGGAAGATGACAGGCGCGGACGCATGACCGGCTCTATCACGCTTGGTGGTCCAACATGGTAATCGACCAGCCTTTCACGTCTTGGACCCCCGATCTTCCCGCGCTCAACAATCCCGGCGTTGTTCGTGCCCATAATGGAACGCCCGGGCGCGGTTCGTTTGCCGGTGGTGTCACGTTCTTCCCGATGAAAGCTGCATCGCTGTATTCTGATACGGCAATGGCTTCGCGCCCGCTCGGCACTGCTATTGGTCAGAATGCATCTGGTGATGCGAAGGTCTATGGCGGCGATGCCACGGCACTTTACAAACTCTCGCCCTCCACCCGCCAGTGGACGAACATCTCCCGATCAGGCGGCTATCTGACAACCGGCAAAGAACGCTGGAAATCGGTCGAATTCGGAAGCCTGCAACTCTTCACCAACTTCAGTGATGAACCCCAATTCATCGATATGAATCAGGATATCCAGTTCGCCAAGCTGACGACGCTGGTAAAAGGCAAACATATCGCCACTCACAAGGGCTTCACGATCCTTGGGAACACATATGACGCCCTTGACGGCGCTGTGCCCTATCGCATCCGCTGGAGCGGCATAGAGGCTCCTTCGGATTGGACCTTCAATCCTTCCACGCAATCCGATTTTCAGGATGTCCACGGCTACGGCTCCATCATGGGTATCGTTACGGATGATCAGTGCTGGATACTGCTCCAGCGCGGTATCGTTCAGATGCAATATATCGGTGCGCCCTACGTTTTCAGCTTCACAGACCGCGTAGTTGGAAAAGGCTGTTCAGTGGCGGAGTCCGTAATTTCGGTTGAAGGGCGACATTTCTTCCTATCCGAAGATGGCTTTTACCTTCTTAGCGGTGGTGGTCTCACCCCAATCGGTTCCGGCAGAATGGACAAGTGGTTTCTGCAAAATGCCGATCCCGACAAACTGCACCTCATGTCAGTTGCCGCCGATCCCCGAGAGACCCTAATTTATTGGTCGTTCTGCTCGGTCAATTCCCCGAACGGGCATCCTGATATGATGCTGATCTTCAATTATCAGACCGGCGAATGGTCAACGGCTGATGCGACAGCGGACATGATCTTCAATTCAATTTCTCTGCCATGGACGATTGACCAGTTGGATACGTATGGAACGCTGGACAATGTTCCTGCCTCTTTTGACGATCCCATATGGTCAGGTGGCAAGTCTATGCTTTGGGCAATGAGCAATGAAGGGGCTGTCTATTCATTCTCGGGTCAGACGCTCGAACTATCGATTGAGACGCCGGAATATCAGCTTTCGAAAGTTCTACCCAATCAAACAGGTGCGGATATCGCATCCATTTCCAGAACAAGACCATTGTTTGAAGGCAATGGAACGGCTCGGATTCAGGTCGGTACTCGCAAGCTCCTTTCCGATCCAATCCAGTGGTCAGATTTGAAAGATACAAGCTCAGAAACCGGCTTTGCTTATTTCCGTGAAAAGTCACGTTTTCAGCGTTTCCGCGTCAGAATTTCTGGTGATTGGAAGACTGCATTTGCTGTTCAGATCGACGGGCAGACGGCGGGAAAACGCTAAATAGCGTAATGGAAAGAGTCTACGATCATACGAATACAAGACAGATCACAAGCGTTGTAAATCAAATTGCCAGTCAGTTTGATAATACCGGCTCTGTGACTTTGACGAATTCGACCACTTCGACAATGGTTACGAATCCCAAGGTCAACAGCCAGAGTAAAATCTTCCTCCAGCCAAGAACGACTGCTGCCGCCTCTGCTTTTGGATCAACATATATTTCCGCAATAAATGGCGGCTCATTCGTCATAACTCATGCTTCTGCAACGACTGCCAGAACATTCGATTACGTGGTGTTCAACGTATGATGCAGATGGGTTTCAGCGAAGAAGAATATGCGCGGGTTAGAAGTTGGCTGCTGTCTGCTTTTGGACGAACTCCAGCGGTTTTCGATGAAGACGAAATGCTTGAAAGGCTGCGCAAATCCGAATGGCATCTTGTCACGGCTGATCGCTCCGCATGTGTGCTTGAACTTTGCAAATATGAAGGGGAATGGATCGCAAACGTTCTGCTTTTGGGTGGTGAAAAGAACAAGTCCTTGAAAGAAATCATGCACTGCCAAGTCGTTCTTTGTCGGTTCCTGAAAGATCAAGGATTTACAAAACTGGTCGGAACTCCCCGCCCTGAATGGCATAAACTAATCCTGAAATACGGCTTCGAAAAACAAGAAGAAGAATTCATAAAGAGGCTTTAATCAATGGCGTCAACTCCCAAGACAACAACCACAACGACTTCCACGGAGCCATGGAGCGGGTCAAAACAGTATCTGCTTGATCAGTATGCGACTCTCGACAATCTCTATAAGTCTGGCGCTCCCCAAGCATATCAAGGCTCGCTCATTGCTGATCAATCTCAGGCAACGAAAGACGCTTTAAGTCAGGCGGAAAACATTGCCAGAAACGGCAATACGTCCACGCTGACGAACGCAACGAACGCCGTCAATTCGGTGATGAATAGCGCTGGAAATCAGCAAGCGCAGAACACTTATTCTCAGCTTCAGAATACGAGTAATTTTGCACCAAATCCGACCAATATGATTGCTTCCAATATTGCCAATGGACAATTTGCAAGCGGTCAGACTTCGAACAACCCGGCGATGCAGTATCTTCAAAAGACTGCTTCCGGAGCGAATATCGGCAACAATCCGTATCTTTCTCAGATGGTTTCGAACCAGCAAGACCAGATTGCCAACAAGCTGAAGAACATCACCAATCCCGGCATTGACAGTCAGGCGGCTGCGATTGGTCGTATGGGTTCCGGCGCTTACGCTACTCAACGGAATAATGCGGAAACTACCGCCGCCAATGAAATGGCGAAGGTTGCGACTGACATGTACGGCAACCAGTACAATCAGGATGTCTCGAACCAGATGAATGCAGCGAATGCCTATGGCTCGCTCTATAATCAGGACATCGCCAATAACCAGAACCAGCAAGCGAATGATCGTTCCTACCAGCTTTCCGGCATGAACGCGCTGAGCAACAACTATCAGAACTCGATTTCCAACATGCTTGGCTTGAATGACCAAAAGCTGAACGCGGCGAATGCTTCTGTTGCAGCGGACTCCAGTCTGGCTTCGCAGAAGCTCAATGCCGCCAACATGGCTGGTCAGACCTATCAGAACCAGTACCTGCCATCTCAGCAACTGGCGAATGTTGGGGCAAGTCAGGATTCACGTCTGGATGCTCTCAAGGCGGCTGAAATTGGTTCTTGGGATCAACAGCAACAGCAGCCGATTATGAATGCTGCGAACTTCATCAACCTGCTCAATGGTGGCGGCTACAATAGCCAGACATCACAGACGCCGGTCTATTCGAATACTGGCGGTCAAATTCTTGGCGGCTTGTCGTCGCTCGCCGGGTTGTTCGCACTTTGCCAAGCGTCTGAGAAAATCCTGCACAAGCATGTTGGATTCATGCCGCTGACGAATGGTGATCGCATCGCGATTTACGAATTCACGTACAAGAACGACCCCGATCAGCAGCGTTGGTATGGACCTATCGCGGAAGAAGTTAATCGCAAGACGGATGCTGCAATCGAAATCGAAGGGAAGCTCCATGTCGATGTAAACAAGCTCATGGAGGTAGCGTAATTATGGCTGGCGTATTTGATTTCCTTTTCAAAAAGAAACCCAATGGTGAAGACGACCTGAAAGCCGTTCTCACTCCTGAACAGGCGAAGAAGGAAAACCTCCTGTCTCAGTTCCTGCCGGAAGATGCCGACAAGCGTCAGTCGCTCGCCCAAAGCCTTTTGCTTGGTGGCGCTGCGATGATGGCGGCTGGCGGTCCTTCTGAGAAGCCTACAAACCTTCTCCAGATTGTTGGGCAAGGTCTCGGCAATGGCGTGGGTGCATACAATGCCAACATGGACGGCATTGCTGATCGTCAGACGAAAGGAATTACCAACCGGGCAAATCAGGTGAAGCTTCAGAATGTACAGGACGCGCAGAATCGCGCTTCTACCTTCATTGAAAAATATGGTTCGCCTTCCGAGAACGGCTATTCGATTGAGGCGCTTTTTGCGCTCCATCAGATGCAGATTGCCAATGGTGATGACGCTGGCGCACGGGAGACGCAGGGGCAAATCCAAAAGTTGCAGCAGCATGCCGCAGACAATGGAATGGTCCTTGGAGAAGACGGTTCCTATCGACTGGCGGATGGCTATGGAAAGAGCGTCTTCGATACAAAAAAGGCGGAAAGCCTCGGTTCGGCTGTTGGGCAGAATGCCGAGATTACCTCCGATCAGAAAGATTATCAGTTCGGCGTCGAAAACCCCGATTTCCGCAAATACGAATTCACAAAAAAGAACGACACCAATATCAACGTCAATACGGCTCCTAAAGACGGGAAGATTTTCGAAGAGTTCATTGACGAACGGAAAGGCGCGACTTCCGCCGTCGCTGGTCTGAAATCGAACTTCGAAGCGCAGAACGCGATCAGATCAGGAGCCATTACCGGTGCCATGGCTGATAAGCGGCTATATCTCCAGAAGGTCGGCGCATTGCTTGGCGTGGCTGACACCAAGGAAATCCAGAACACGGAAACCTTCCAGTCGGCTGTTGCTCCCATGGTCGGTGCGATGATCAAGGATATTGTCGGTTCCGCCAATATCTCGGATAGCGACCGTGCGTTCGCAGAAAAGGCGGCAGGCGGCAATATCAGCCTTGATGAAGGCTCCATCCTTCGCCTGCTCGAAATTCAGGAAAAGGTCGCGAAAGACAAGATCGCCACTTACAGTTCTCGGGTAGATGCCATTTATCCTGATACGCCCGAAAACGAGAAGCAACGCGCATTTCTCAAGGGCGGCATTGCTGTTCCTGAAAAGCGTTCGGCTGTTGAAACAGTCGTCGTTGGTTCCGAAGCTGCATATGATGCTGTTCCGGCTGGTGCAGCCTACCGCTTCAGTGACGATCCGGCTGATATGGTTCGGAGGAAGCGCTGATGGTCAATTACATCCGCTATGCCAATCAGGGTGCTACTCGCAATCGTGAGCTTTCCGAAGAGCTTCTGAAACGGCTTGGCTATCTGGAAAACATGCGTGTCACTGCCGAAGTTTTTTCAGGTGGACAGCCAGGAATCGAGGAAGGCGGTAATCGCGTCGGCTCAACCCGGCACGATCACGGCGGCGCGGCTGATGTTTTCTTCTATAAAGACGGCAAGAAGCTGGATTGGGCAAACGATCAGGATCGCCCGATCTTTCAGCAGATTGTCAGCGAAGGCAAAGCAAACGGCATTACCGGTTTCGGTGCCGGTCCCGGTTATATGCAGCAAGGTTCAATGCATATCGGTATGGGTTCGCCGGGTGTTTGGGGTGCCGGTGGCAAAGGTGACAATGCGCCGGAATGGTTGAAAGCTGCCTACAATGGCGCTCCCTCCCAAGCCAAGCCCGATATCGTCTCGGAAGTTATTGCTGCCGCCGATCCTGCATCAGTGCCAAAGCAAATTCCCGGCACTGAAACACTTGCTCTTGCTCAAAAGGCGGAAGAGTCGAAAAGCCGTAATGGTGTTCTGATCGATGCATACAATAATCTGACTGGTTCTGACGTTCAGATCGGTGACAAAATTCTTGGCATGGACACCGATAAAGTGACGAAGGGTTTCAGCCCGATCGGTGATTTCGCCAAGACCCTCGCAGAACAGGATGCCGCGCTAAATAGCCAAATACAGGCAACAGCAAGGGCACAAGGCGGTAGGATCGGTGGCGGAAGCCCCGTAGAAATCGCCATTCTTTCTTCATTGCCAGAACAACGCAAACGCCGGGGCGGTCTCTCCGGGCTTGGAGGCTTCACGCTTTAAGATATGGACGATTGGAAGAAGAAAATTATTGAACGTGATGGCGGTGCCATTCCCGATTGGAAGCGCAAGATCATCGAGAAAGATAGCGGCACCAACGTATTCGAAAATGCCGGTCCCGATCCTCGCGATATCTCTGACGACGCAGGCGATGCACCTTGGAATGTCCGTATGGAGGTTGGTGCACTCGATAAGCCCGAAGACCGACTGAAGGCGATTCAAAAGACATATCCCGATGCAAAACCCTATGGCGACGACAACTTCATTTTCACAGATGAGAAAGGCAGGACGCGGCTTTACAATACGGAAAGCTGGTTTCCGTCTCTTGGCGACTTTGCGTCTATCACTCCTGAAATCGGTGAAACGGTTGGCGGCGCTGTTGGTGGTGTTCTCGGTGGTATCGGCGGCGGTGCTGTTGGTTCTGCCGTTCCTGTGATTGGAACAGGTGTTGGTGCCTTTAGTGGCGCAGTAACTGGTGCTGGCGGCGGTTCTGTCGCAGGTCGTGAAGGTGTCCAGCGCGGCTTGAACTGGATGTTCGGCAATGAAGACACTCGAACCGGTTCTGAACAAGCTATCGATATGGGCAAAACGTTCGCGATGGGTGCGGCTGGCGAAGGTGCCGGTCGTGCGGTTGGTGCTGGCTGGAAAGCTGGTAAAAACGCCTACAAGAAGATGCTGGTCGGTGAAGTTGATGATGTTGCTAAAGCTCAATCGAGATTGGCAGACCTGAACGCTATCGGCGCTGATAATCCACTTCCCGGCATGGTCAACGGAAATCCGCGCACATCGAAATTTGAACATGCGCTATCTTCGCTTCGAAACGGTGACGAGATTCAGAAGCGCATTGACGATGCTCATCAGGCGATGGACGGCGAATTCGACCGGATTGTTTCGGGAACAGGAACTGCCAAAACGCAGGCGGAACTTGGTGAACTTCTAAAAGAGCAGGCAAAGCTTGCGAAACAAGCTGGCTTCCAACGTTCCAACCAATTGTACGACCGTGTTGGCGAGAAGGTGACTTCTCCAGCCGTCATCGACAATACGTCCTCCTTCTTGCAGAAGCTGAAGTCGGATCGCGATGCCATGGGCAGTTTCGACAAACGCGCAATCGGTTCGCAGACGGACAGCGTGATTGATGATGCGACCGCCATTCTGGAAGACGCGCAGAACGGCATGACCTTCGATCAGCTTCAGAAAGCTCGAACGATTATTGGTCAACGGGCGAAAGACACGGACGACAAGGTTCTCTCAAAGCATCTCAACGGTTTGTACGGCGCATTGACTGCCGACATGGAAAAGACCGCCCTCGCTTCTGGTGAAGATGCTGCCCAAGCATGGCGCAAAGCCAATAATCAGTACAGGCGGCACATGGACCCGGTGAAGGGCTTCGGCAAAGGCAGTGCTGCCGATAAAATCATCCAAGCTCCGGATACCGACAAGATTTGGCAATTCGCGACCGAGACGACCAATCGCGGTGGAAACCGTATCGCGCAAATTCGTAGAACTGTTGAGAAATCCGAAGGCGGCAAAGACGCTTGGGCTGATGTTGTTTCCAGCAGCATCGAACAGCTTGGCAAGTCCACGGATGTTGAAGGGGTGGAGCAATTCAATTCGACCATGTTCCTGAACAAGTGGTCCAAGATGTCTCCCGAAGCGAAAGACGCCATCTTTAAGGGCACGAAGAACCAGCAATACCGACAGGATTTGGACAGGCTTGCTCGTATCTCAAACAACATGAAGCAGTATGCTCGGGGTGCCAACCATTCGAATAGTCAGACGCATAAGCAGATGCTCGACAACATCAATCCGTTGGACAAAAACAACGTGCTGACTTCCGCGCTCGGCATGGCGGCGGGTGTTGAGCCGATGTCCGCACTTGCCATCGGAGCGGCAAAGGGTGCCGCAAAAGCTGGAGCGAACAAGCTTTTCACCAACAGTCGCATGGCGCTTTTCAAGAACCCGGAAACGGTCGCATGGCTTGCAGATATTCCCAAGGCAGAGATGCAGAAAGGCGGAATGCAGGGGCACATGAAGAAGCTCATGGAAATCCGCAAACGCACTTCTGATCAGGCTGTTGCAACTGCCATTGCCGATTACTTCCGCGATCTTGGCTACGAAGACGACCAATAATCTAAATAAAATCAATAATAATAAGAGGGCGAAAAGCTCATGACAGATTTAATTTCTCCCGATTGGAAAGAGCTTGATGCCGACAACACTCAGCCTTCCCCGAACGGCGTACAAGGCGGATATAGCCCTTCTGCCGTTGCTCCAATTATCCGCTCAATTCGTGGATCGTTGAAGCGTTTTTATAATCAAGCAAATCCTGTTTACACCTCTTCGGGAACCGGCAACGCCTATGTTCTCACATTTGAGGCGACACCAGCCGGATATTCGAAAGGCATTGTCTATCGCTTTTGGGCGCATGCGACGAACACTGGCGCAGCGACTTTGAACATCAACCAACTTGGAACAAAGGCAATAGTATCTGGTGTTGACGGTTCTCCCTTGATCGCTGGTCAAATTGTGTCCGGGCGCATGGTCGAAGTTGTCTACAACGGCACGGCTTTTGAGTTGGTAAGTCTCGCCTTCACGCCGGTTGAACAGGGTGGCGGCACTAATCAAGGAAGCGCCAAGATTTCTCTGGGCATGAGTTCTGGCAACAGGCTTCTTATGCAAGCGGATAGCACGGATTTCGGTGACACGTTCCCAATCAATATCAATGGAAACGCTACCACTGTTGGCGGATATGCTCCCGCCGCTCTTCCCGTTTCCACACCTGTCCAAACAGCATTGGATTTGAAAGCGAATTTGGTTTCACCTGCATTAACCGGATCGCCAACCGCACCAACGGCGGCACAAGGTAATAATTCGACTCAAGTATCAACGACTGCCTATGTCGATACCGGTCTACAAGCGATTATCGACCGCTTCTCCGATCCGTGGGCTTGTCAGCCTCTTGGTACATTGATTTATGCTAATATGGGCGTGTCAGGATTTGTGCCGCCTTCCACAAACAAGGCATATAAGTACATCCTGCTATCGGCTGGTGCATCCGCATATAATGGCACGATGATCATTGATGAGACATTGACTGGCACTGCTCCCAATATTACGTCCACTGGGCGCATCAATCTGCCCAGTTCGCCTTTTCATGGTCAGATTATAAATCTCATCAATACGGAAAGACGTTCGCTTCGTCCCGGTTCTCCCGGCACTCTACAGGACGGTCAAATCGTATCGCACGTACATACGGGAACGACTGCGGAATCGGGATGGCACGAGCACGAACTGCCTTCGTCGCTGTGGTCGAACGACCCGGGAGGCAATAAAGTACCCGGCGTGCAGGACGGTTATTACAACCAGAACATTGGCGGTCGTCGCACTCTGGGCGGAGGTCAACACGCGCACGTCTTCACGACCAATGCGACTGGTGGCGACGAAACACGCGTGCGAAATATCGGCGTCAACGTCTACATGCGAATTCTCTGAAAATAACCGTCTTGATAATTAAAGTTGTGGTCGATCTTCCGATTCAATTGCGTTTGCCCGCGAAGCAAATACTGTGGCTTCGTCTATTACTTGGGGGAACTATGAAGAAGATTTTTGTTGCTGGCGTCGTGCTTTGCGCGATGCTCTCAAGCTGTGCGACCACGAGTGAAATGCCGCTCGCACCAAATGCGGTGCGATTGGACACGAATGCGAGTGGTTTGATTTTCACGAGTGCTGCCGGTGCCATCACCATGAAAAAGGCGGCTGAAGCCACTGTAAAACGCGGATACACCCATTTCAGGCTTGATCAGGTCGCCACTGCGCAGGGGTCTCGTTTCGTTGGAATGAATACGAATACGTATGGCAATGCTTCTGCGAACGTCTACGGCAATACCGCTTACGGCACGTACAGTGCGAACTCCTTCAGCACGCCGATGTATGCGCCGACAGCACAGATCGGCGTAACGGTGGTGATGTTCCATGCGAACGAAGCTGGAGCCAAGGGCGCATTCAATGCTGCTGAAGTGATCAAAAAGAATGGTAAGATTTAGTCGTTTCGAAAAAGACCGAACTCAGCCTTACCTTTTGGGGGAATTGAATGAAGACGACTTTACTACTCTGTGCAGCGGCGATGGCATTGGCTGGTTGCCAAACTCCAGCGCCACAATCTGTTTTGGATTCGCAACGTCCACCGTCCAGACTGATTAAACGTGACTATCTGGAAGCCATGCGCGGAACTATCAAAGCCGGTGATTTTACGAAAGCCGAGATTTCGAGTGTAGTGCTGCTCGATCCTAAAAAGCAGATTTACGCTTTTTGCACACGTACAGCAGAACGTTCCAATCCCGATTGGTCGTATATTGGCGTAGCCGTGTACAAGAATTTGGGCGTGGACTCCTCAAAGAATGACTACCGCTGCCGTGACAAGCGCTTGCGGTACTATAATTTTCCTGAGTTGCTGAACATGAAGTTCTGATTGCGAATGACGATTAGAGTTAGCCTGATTTGAACAGGTCAAATTCTGCCTTCCTTCGAATGGTCAAACCGCGCAAGGGTGTGAGAACACCTTTCACCCTTGCCTTGTCCCATTGAAGCCACGACTTCCCGATCTCTGTAATCGGCGCTTTTCCGTTGATCTTCTTGAGAAGGGGTGAGCTTGATAAGGCTCCAAGCCCGAGATTGAACGCGAACGATACGAGCGCGCCGAACTGGTTGTCCGTCATTGGCACTTTGACCAGCCTTGCCACGCCTTTCTCAAATTCAGCTAAATCAAGGGCAAGCAGTCGATCAGCTTCGTTTTGGGTGATTGGCTTCCCGCGCTTCACATCAGCCAAAGTGACTGTCTTGGTATGTCCGTATCCGATGGTCGGAATGTTTGCGGGACAGAGATAGGCTTTGAGTTTACAGCCTTCAGCCGCCTTGATGATCTGAAGAGCTTTTGGGGATGTTTTGTTGTTCATCCATTATGTAGACGAACAGGAACACCCCCGATTTTCCCGCTTAGTGAAGGGTAGGCTTTCTTACCGTTGGCTTCGTCCGCTTCTTGTAAGGACGTGGTGCACGGCGATTACGAGACTGTTCCGCGTCAGTTGCCCAACGAACATTGCCGGGTTCGTATCCGCGCTCGTTGTCGATACGCTCGATGGAGTGACCGGAGGACGGACGAAGACCGACTTCCCGGGCGAACGCTTCAAAACTCTCAAAATGACAGAGAATGCCTCTTCCACCATAATCGGCATAGCGCGGGTGGTTTTCATTGCGGCAACGAGCAAGGATATTGATGTAGCAACGATAGAGGGAATATTTCTCGAAATCTTCAGACTTGCTGAAACCGTGCTTCTTGCTGTTAAGTTCATCAAAGTAATTGTTTAAATCCATTAGTAAATCTCCTGTTTTTGAATTCAGGAGTATTTAGAAAATTACGGATTTCTGGATTTCACCGCACCGAGCGACTACAATCTTCAGTCAGTGCTGCATCAAAAAATGCTACAAGAAAAATGACGGACTGCTACATTACGGCTATTGACAGCCCGACAGAAATAATTGATTTTATTGAGTAATTCGATATCTCAAAACAGGATTGGCGTTTCTCGTGGACGCCAATTTCCTGCAAAACGCAGCAAAAACAATGTTATAGTTTGAGCGCGGCCCAGCGCGGCTGATAGCCGTTTGGCAGGTCTCTACTTCGACCGGAGTCTTAGTGACATCCTTCACGAACACGAGAAATTAAAAGCTTCAAAAGGGAACGTTGAAAGCGGGCAATTGCTTCCTATTTCCTATCTGTGATGATGAAGCGCCTGTCAAAATTAGTTGCGCTAGAGGAAGGAGATTTGATGATCGACGAATATGGTCCATATGTGCAGATGTCCACGCTTGGAGAACAGATGGCTGCCTGCTACCAGACGGATGCAAATCTCGTATTGGAACCGCATCTGGCGCATTACATGGACGAGGTGGAGATCAATATCGCCGCCGATAGTTTTAATCACGTTGGCTTTCTGAACAACATCACAAGCCGGCTACAGGTGACACTGACGGCAACGACCAATCCCAGGCGCCGGGAATTTCTACAAGCCGTTGTGGCTTCGCTTCAGGAGCGGATCCACCGCCATTCACTCGATGTGGCGTAATAGAGCTTCGTCGTCAATCTTGTACAATCGCTTGCTGCATATCTTTGGCAAGACGGCGAAAAAGAACTGACGAGACGCTCGAGGCGCAAGCCCGGGGCAACCCCTCGTGGAGTTGGACATCCCTGCTATTCGACGAAAACCCGCACGCTCGAGGCGCGGCCGTCGGCGTCGATAACCGTCAGTGTGGAAAACCCCTGGCCTTCCGGCCGCCATTCGCTGTTGCGGCGATGGGAAGCGTTCGGCAAAGGCAAACCATTGGCGAGCCAGCGGAAGGGTGCCCGCCCGCCCTGCAGCTTCAATACCAGCGGCGAGATGCCCGACTGGCCGGAAAGCTCCACGCGCGCGCCCTCCGGCGGGTAAACGATGCGCGGGGCGCTTTCACGTCTTGAAGCAGAAAGCAGGCCGCTGGCCGTCGTGGTAAAACGCCGCTGGTTGGCGGGGAGGTCATTGACCGCGACCCGCGCGACACCCGAAGGTGCGGCCGGCATCGGCGTGATCGCCATGCCGGATTTTTCGAAAGCCTCGAACAGGATCGGGGCGGCCGTCGCATAACCGGCAATGCCCGGCACCGCGCCATTGTCGGCCCGGCCGACCCAGACGCCCACCACATGCCGCCCGTCATACCCCACCGACCAGGCATCGCGATAGCCATAGCTGGTGCCGGTCTTGTAGGCGATGCCGCGCTGTTTCATGCCGAGCGGCGGCAGCACGCCGGAGAGGATGTCGGAGACATTCCAGATAGCGGCATCGGAGAATAACCGGTCCCCCTCCAGCCGTTCCGGGGCGGAGCGGACGCCGTCTCCAAGCCGCACGGGATCGCCGCCGCCGGCAAGCCCCGCATAGAGCTGCACCAGATCGACCAGCGAAACACCCGTGCCGCCAAGGGCGATGGCAAGCCCGGGCGCTTCATTGGCGGGAAGAACGAGTTTGACGCCCACCCGGCGGAACCGCACCATCAGCGCCGAGGGGCTGACGGCATCGAGCAGCTTGACGGCAGGCACGTTGAGCGACAGTTGCAGCGCCTGCCGGATGCTGACATCGCCCTGATAATGCATGTCGAAATTGCGCGGCCTGTAACCGGAAAAGTCGGCCGGGCGATCCTCTATGATGGTTTCCTGCCCGACAAGACCGTCTTCGAAGGCAAGGCCGTAGATGAATGGCTTGAGGGTGGAGCCCGGCGAGCGAACGGCCCGGCTCATCTCCACGAAACCGCGTCTTGCCGTATCGAGATAATCCGCCGAACCCACTTCCGCCAGAATATCGCCGCTTTGCGCATCGGCCATGACGATGGCGACGGAGACCCTGTCGCCGAGCTTTTCCGCCGCATGGCGGGCGACACCCTCCAGCTCCCGCTGGATCGGCAGCTTCAGCGTGGAACGCACCTCGGCAGTATCCGGGAATTTCACCCGTGCGGCGACGGCCATATGTGGCGCATAGGCCGGCAGGTCCCGCCGGTTGGTGGGCACATTCGCAAGCGCCGACCGTTCCGCTTCCCCCTCACCCACCACGCGTTCCACGGCAAGCCGTTGCAGCACCCGCTCGCGCGCCTGCTTCGCCGCCTCCGGAAAGCGATCCGGGCGTCGCTTTTCCGGCAATTGCGGCAGCGCCACCAAAAGGGCTGCCTCCGCCGTATCGAGCCTGCCCGGCTCCTTGCCGAACCAGGCGAGGCTTGCGGCGCGAATGCCTTCGAGATTGCCGCCATAGGGCGCGATATTCAGATAGAGATCGAGGATTTCCGCCTTGCTGAGCCTTCTCTCGATCTGGAGCGCGCGCGCGGCCTGCAGGAATTTCGCCGAAAACGACCGGTCGGCGCGCGGCTCGATCAGCCGCGCCACCTGCATGGAAAGCGTCGATGCGCCGGAAACGATCCGGCCGTTGCTGGCCAATTGCCAGGCGGAGCGCAAAAGCGCCCAGGTATCGACGCCGTGATGCTCATAGAAACGCTGGTCTTCATAGGCCACCAGCATGCGCAGGAACTGTGGGTCGACTTCGGCGGCCGAGGTTTTCAGCCGCCAGCGGCCATCGGCTGTCGCAAAAGCGCGCAACAGCTTGCCGTCACGGTCCAGAACCTCGAAGGATCGTTGCTGCGCAGCGTCCAGCGGCGGCGGATAGGCCTTGTCCAGCGCATCGAGACCGAAGGCCGCGCCGCCCATAAGCAACGCGGCCGTCATCATGCCGACAATGATCGCCTTCTTCCGCCTCATGGGTTTGCCGAGCGCACCTCCATGCGGCCGGTTGCCGTGCGGGCGGCAAATTGTGGCCGGTACATATCCTCAACCGAAGCTGCCGGATGATCGTAGGTGCCGGGGGTAACGGCGCGGACCACATAGGCAAGGGCAATTTCCGAACTGTCGCCGGCCGAGCGGTCGAAGGCCGCCACGAAACGGTCGTAGCGGAATTCCGTATGCGCCGCTTCCGTTTCCGGCAGCCAGTCGAAATTCGAAAGCTCAGCCGAATTGACAAGGCTCGGATTGTCGATTTCGAAACCGGAGGGCAGCAGGTCGGTCACCAGAATGCGCGACTGCCAGTTATTCTGCGGCACCACATTCAGCACCACGACATAACGTTCGTTCTGGACCACCTCGCTCGGATTCACCTCCTCGCCATCCATGGAATAATAGGTGCGGGTGA
The DNA here is from genome assembly GCF_002008205.1 of Agrobacterium sp. YIC 4121. Classification (NCBI taxonomy): domain Bacteria; kingdom Pseudomonadati; phylum Pseudomonadota; class Alphaproteobacteria; order Hyphomicrobiales; family Rhizobiaceae; genus Agrobacterium; species Agrobacterium sp. YIC 4121. Next base: position 57,006 of record NZ_MRDI01000004.1, read on the forward strand.
TGGTGAAGCCTTCACCGCCGGCGGCAAGCGGCTGCGCCGGCGGCGCCACCGTGGTGACGACGGCCGTGACCGGATCGGCCGAGGCATTGGCGATCTTCAAGGGTGCGGCCAGCAATTCATCGCCGCTCATCCGCTTGCCGAAGCCGCCGGTCTGCAGATCGCCGTTCACATCGAGACGGATATCCTTGTCCTCGCCTTTCACGGCGCGGGCGGCCAGCAGCATCCATGCCTGTTCCTGGGTGCTGGTATAGGGCTTCTTTTCCCATTCCTTCGCCACCGCACCGGCAAGCTGCGGCACGACGGCCGGAACCGGACGGCTTTCGGCCGCAAGCGCAAGCGTTGCAGCACCATCACGCAGGGCCGAGCCATAATCGGCGCGGGCGAAGCTGACATTGGTTGCACGGCTTGCCATATCGAGCGAAGCGCCGAACACACTCTTCAAACGGGTCTGGTCGCCATAAAGCGAAAGGGCAGCGGCAACCTGCGCCTTGGCAAGCGGTGTGGCGAAATCGGCAAGCGCCGTATCGGCGTAATAACGCAGATCGTTGATCGCCGCCTTGCGGTTGCGCGCCAGCACATAAAGCGAATAGGCGATCTCGTTGCCGCGATCCTTGACATTGCTGTCATAGGAAAGACCGTTTTGCAGGTTGTTCAGCGCCTGCACCATGGCGGCTTCGGGCACATCGTAATTCTGCTCACGCGCCCTTGTCAGGAAGTCGCTGATATAGGCGTCGAGCCACAGATCGCCGTAACCCGGCGACCAGAGGCCGAAGCTGCCCGAACTCGACTGGAAGGACAGCACGCGGTAGATCGCCTCCTGCACGCGCTTGCGGGTATCGGGGTCTTCTGCAAGGCCGCTATCCTTTGTCAGTTCCGAAACGTAAAGCAGCGGCAAAGCGCGGCTCGTCGTTTGTTCGGCGCAGCCGTAAGGATATTTGTCCAGCATCATCACCAGCGCCGGAATATCGAAGGCGGGCGAGCGCGTGACATTGACCGCGACGGAAGAGCCGAGCAGCATGCTGTCGGCCAGAAGATCGCCATTGATCGTCAGGCTGCTATTGGGCGCGATCTTGATTTCGCGCCGCGTTGTGACGGGCAGAACGGCCGGACGCACCGGAACGTTCAGAACCTGCTCCAGTGAAAGACCGGCGGCATTGGAAACCTTGATGGTGATCGCGCCATTGCCGGGCTGTTCGCCCGTAAGCGGGACCGTCAGCGAAGACTTGCCGCCTTTCTGAAGCGCGAGAGTTTGCGACATCTCACCCTGATCGACCGTCAAGGCCGTATTGCTGGTCACATCCAGCCGGTAATCGCCGGGCTCGCCATCGGTATTGGCGATATCGAGCCGCAATTGCGAGACATCGCCGGGAGCGAGGAATTTCGGCGCGCTGGCCGTGACCACGACAGGATCGCGAATGATGGCGTCGGAGACGGCATGTCCCACGCCTGTCTTCGTCCAGGCCACCGCCATGATACGGGCCGTGCCGTTGAACTGCGGAATATCGAAGCTCACCGTCGCCTTGCCGTCTGCGTCGAGTTCGACCGGACCGGCAAAGAAGGCCACGAGCTTTTCCGTGGGTGGGCTGCCCTGAAGGGCTGCCTGCCCGCCGTCACCACCAGTGCGCAACCGGCCGGTGGCGCCGAGCGAACCGTCGATCAGGCGGCCATAGAGGTCGCGGATTTCCAGCCCCAGCCGACGCTGGCCGAAATACCATTCATCCGGCTTTGGCGGCTCATAGCGGGTAAGGTTCAATATGCCGACATCGACTGCCGCAACGATGACATAGGCCTTTTCGCCCACGCCGGCACCGGCGACGGTGATCGGAATTTCAAGCGGCTGGCGCGGCAGCGTTTTCTGCGGCGCGCCAAGCGTGACGGCAAGTTTGCGCTCGGCCGGATCGACGGCGAGCCATTTGATGCCGATGGCGCGCATCGGCATACGGCTTTCCTGCGCGTCGCCGGGACGAAATAGCGTGGCTGTCACATAAGCGCCCGCACCCCATTCCTCGGTGACGGGAATGTCGATCTCGCCGCCATCCTCGCCGATCTCGGCATTCTGCACGGCAATCAGCTTTTCCGAACCGGAAGTCACCATCAACTCGCCGGCAAAACGCGAGGAAACCTTGAGTTTGGCCTTATCGCCGATCTTGTAGCTCTGCTTGTCGAGAGCGATTTCCAGCGCATCCGGCGTTTCCGTCGAGCTTGCCTCGACATAAAAACCGGCATCGAACTCAACGCTGGAGACAGGCGCGCCATTGCCGGCGCCCTCCACTTCCAGCCGATAGCGACCCCAGGTGACAGGCACGGAAATCTCGCCGCCATTGGCATCGACGGACAAGCTGCCGGCTTCCTGCTGCTTGGTATATTCCACCGGCTCGTAACGCCAGGAATTGCCCTGACGATACCATTGATAGTTCCGCTCGACCTTGATGAGCTTCCAGTTGAGGCCGCTCATCGCCTGTTTGGCACCGTCAGCATTGACGCCGATGATGTGGAAACGGCCAACGGAATTCTGGGCGAGATCGCCGGAAAATTGCGGTTTGATACCGATGACCGGCGCTTCAGCCTTGATGGGTAGCGTCAGGGAGCGCTCCACGGCGCGGCCGCCGGCCTCGCGCATGCGCACGGTGATGTTGGCGGAAAGAAGCTGCGTTGTGGAGGGAAGATCGGTCAGATCGATATTGAAGCTCGCCTTGCCCTCTTCGTCCAGCGCCGGCAGATCGGCAAGCGTGGTGCGGTTTTCCTCTTCGCTTTCCTCATCGGCCAGACCGAAGAAATAACCTTCGAAATCGGCGCTGGTGCGCGTCGGTTTGATGGCGACCTCGCCCTCCAGCGTCAGGCCGGCTGCGGGCGCGCCATAGAGGTAACGGCCATCGACATCGATTGCCGTTTCCGCGCCAGGGTCGATCTGTTTTGCCTTGCTCGAGAGGTCGAACTCTGTGCGGTCAGGCACGAAATCATCGACGAGGAAGCTCTTTTCGCTGATGGCAGCCGTCTTCGGATCGGTATGGATGCGCAGCGTCCAGGTGCCGCGCATGGCATTTGCCTGCAACGGCAGATCGACCGCATGGCCGCCGAGCGCCTTGCCGTCGCTGACGAAACGCCGGTCCTCGACACCATCCGGGCGCGAGAAGATGAAAGTGAGCGGCAGATCCTCGATTGCCTTGCCGTCGACATCGCGGGCAAGGGCTGCGGCATGCACGGTCTCGCCGGCGCGGTAGATGCCGCGTTCCGTCCAGCTGAACACGTCGATGGCGCCGGGGGCTGCACGGCCCGTCACGCCGCGATCCGAAAGATCGAAGCCGGCGCGGGTCATGTCGAGGAACACATAGTCGTTGTCGCCGTTGCGCGCCGTCAGAATCGCAGGCGCCTGCGCCGCCGTGCCGCGCATTAGGCCGGCTGAGAACACCGCGCGGCCGTCCGCATCGGTCTTCGCAGTGCCCAGCACCTCGTTATTCTTGGCGAGCAGCTGCAAATCCACATCTGCCAGCGGCTTGGCGCTGCCAAGTGCACGGACAAAGACATTCAGCCCATCGGTTCCGGCATAGGTGGTTATGCCGGTATCGGATACGAGGAACCATTGCGTGGCGCGCGAATCCCAGGTTTCCGGCGCGGTGCCCGGCGGTACGGCGGTCAGCACATAGATGCCGGGCTTGCGCTCGGGCAGGGCCTCATCCACCGGGAAGCTCGTCACCACATCCTTGTTGAGATCGGGCTGGATATCGATTGAGCCCTGCCAGACAAGCTCGCCAATTTCGTTTTCGATACGGTCGGCGTTGTAGCCGTCCATCTGCGTCAGAAACTGCGAGTTTGAAAGAAGCGAGGTGATGTTGCGGTCGCCGACGCGATAAAGCTTCAGGTCGGCTTTGTCGGCATTGACAGAGACGATTGGAATGCCGCGGCGCGCCGTGCCCGGCAGCACGAAATTCTCGCCGGTGAAGCGCACGCTGGCGGCACGGTCACGCACGTATATATCGAGATCGACCTGCTTTTCCAGAGGCTCTTCCACCGAAGACGGCAGGCCGGCGCGAAACGCGATCTTGTAACGCTGGCCATGGGTCAGGCCTTCCACGCAAATCTCGCTGCCCTTCGCCTCGATGGCCTTGGGCGCTGCCCCATCCAGCGTGATGAAGGAGGAGTAATCGACGCCGTTCTTCACCAGCGGCTCGGAAAACTGCACGCAGGCGCGCGGGCTGATGCTATCGGTATCCACGGTATTGTTGATGACGCGGAAACCCTGCCGCGTGCGCAGATCGGCATAGGCCGCCTTGGTCTGCGCATTGTCGGTAAGCGCAAGGCTTTCCTTATAGGCATTGAGTGCCGCGCGATAATTCTGGGTTCGCTCAAAAGCCTTCGCCAGCCGGTTCAGGGCCTCAGTACGAGCGCTGACCGTGCGGCTGAGCTGATAGGCATTGATGGCAGCGGAAGCGGCTTGTCCCGCTATCGAATAATTATCGGTGACCTGCGCGGCCTTTTCCGACAGTTCCGCCCAGAGCGCCCCATCGTCAGGTGTGATCGCAAGGGCCTGTTTATAGGTCGTGACCGCATCGGGAATATTGCCGGCAGCTGCCTGCTGGCGCGCCGTTTCCACGAGGGCTTCCAGGCCCTGTTCGCCCTCACCCTCATTTGCCGCAAGGCCGGATTTCAGCCGGCGCGCTTCCTGCTGCAGGCTGTCGATCACGAAGGACAGGCGCTGCGGCGCGCCGATATCGGCTTCCGCGGCCACTTCCACGATCTTGCCGGCAACCGCGCCGGGGAAGGCGTTCAGCTGATTGAAATCCGATTTGAGGAAGCACCATTTCACCTTGGGATTGTAGGTAAAGGCCTTGCAGGCGGTATCGCCGACGCAAATCTCGCCGCATTGCTCCAGCGAGACATTTTGCTCCGTCCTGAGATCGAAGCCGAAATAATCGCCATTTTGAGTCGTAACGACCTTGCGGGAGGGTTCCGCCGCCATGGCTGGCTGAAAAAACAGGGCGGTTGAGACCGCAACCAGCGAAATCCGGACGAGCGCGCGCAACGACATCAGTTTTCTCCCCGCAACAGACATGTCGGGCGGGACTCTGGTCAAATCCACGCATGGTTGTCAACGCATCTTCGTCAATTCGCGACACGCAATGTGTGAAGGCGGGCAAGCGGGAAGGTTAGTCTTCTATTTTTCTCGCTTCCGAAATCAGCATGATCGGCACGCCGTCGCGGATCGGATAAGCAAGCCTCGCGCTCTCGGAGATGAGTTCATTGCGGGCGCGGTCATAGGCAAGACGCCCTTTCGTCAAAGGGCAGACCAGAAGCTCCAGCAGCTTGGGATCGACATTACTCATCCTGTCGTCCATGCCAGCGATCCTATTGCAGCACGGTGCCGCCCTCGCCCGAACCCTGGGCAAGAACGATCTCGGTGATGGCGATCAGTGTTTCGGCCCTCGTCTTCAGATCAGGCGCTTCCAGCAATGCCTGTTTTTCGGCGGGCCCGAAAGGCGACATCATGGAAAGCGAATTGACGAGAACGCGATTGCCCGCCCTCTCAACGCTTTCCCAATCCGCCTCCAGCTGATTGGCATCCAGAAACGAGCGGAAGACACGCAAAAGGTTCTCGCGGTCCACGGCTTCCTCGTCATATTCGCCGCTAAGATCGGCGATGAAGGGCGCGTGCCGGAAACTTCGATAGGGCTCACCCGCGGCGACCTCCTCCAGCAGGCGGAAGCGGCACACGCCGGTGAGCGAGATGATATAACGGCCATCGCCGGTTTCGGAAAAGGACGTGATGCGGCCGAGGCAGCCAACCGCGCTCAGCGGACCGCCCTCAAGCCCCGCCTCGATGACATGCAGCGCGGGCTGCACCATGCCGATGATGCGATGGCCGGCTAACGCTCGGTCGATCATGGCGAGATATCGAGGCTCGAAAATATTGAGCGGAAGATGGCCTTCCGGTAGAAGCAGCGCGCCCGGCAATGGAAAGACCGGCACGGTTTCCGGCAGATCGTCGTTCTTCACATATCTCGCATTTCCGACATGCATGGGAATCAAGCCCCCTGTTCACTGCTGCCCGGCCGGCGGATCAACCGCCACGGCCGGGATATGCCCGCATTACGAAAACAGTATCGCCGAAAGCTTCCTGCGGCCGGCAACGGTTGCCGGATCCTTGAAGCCCCAGGCCTCGAAAAACTCCAGAAGCTGGCGGCGCGCGCCGTCATCGTCGAAGGTCCGGTCCTTGCGCATGACGTAAAGCAGATGGTCCGCAGCCTCATCGCGCCGCCCTTGAGCATTCAGCACCTTGGCAAGCTTCACCCGCGCCTCGTGACGATCGGGATCGAGCGCAAGCTCGCGCTCCAGCGCCACGGGGTCGCCGATCTTGCGGGCTTCCTCATATTGCGCGATCTTTTTCGAAACGAGCTGAATACCCGCATCCTCATTGAGTTCCGCGGGCAGCGAAGAGAGCAGTTCGCTTGCCCGCTCATATTGACCGGCGGCGATCATGCATTCCGCGATACCGGCAATCGCTGCCGGATTTTCCGGATCGGCCTGCATGACGGCGCCGAAAAGCTGCGCCGCGCCGTTGAAATCGCCATCCGCCAGAAGCTGCTTCGCTTCCGTCAGAACAGCCTCGATCTCGGCCTTGGGATCGCCCGCGTCAGGCCCGGCGATCTTCTCGATGAACTGCTTGATCTGGCTTTCCGGCACGGCGCCCATGAAGCCATCCACCGGCCGGCCGTCGGCAAAGGCGACGATTGCCGGAATGGACTGGATGCCGAGCTGGCCGGGGATCGACGGGTGGTCGTCAATATTCAGCTTCACGAGCTTCACGCGGCCATTCGCCTCGTTGATGACCTTCTCGAGCACTGGCGTCAGCTGCTTACACGGACCACACCAGGGCGCCCAGAAATCCACCAGAACCGGCTGGCGACGCGATTCCTCAAGAACGTCCCTGGAGAAACCCGCCGTCGTGGTGTCCTTGATGTGGCCGGAGGCCGCACCGTTCAGCTCGCCATTATGATGGGCGCTTGCGGTCATCTGCCCGCTATAGGAACCGCCGTAAGGATTATTTTCGCCGCTCATGCCGGTCTCCCGTAACCTCTGTCATATGTCTTATTTGAAGCAAAGATCGTATCTCACTCGGTGACTTTCAAGACAAGCGGCGCATGTCCGGTTGCCTCGAGAAAGCGAATGAGATCCGTGGACGCGATCGTTGTCGTCTGGTCGTTGGAAAGCGGATGGCCATTGACCAGCTCGTTTTCCAGAAGCCCGCTGTCAAGCACGAAGGTGACCTGCCTGTCGGTGTCGTTGATGGCTCCGAACACCGTTACCGAGCCCGGCGCGACGCCCAGATATTCAAGCATCTTTTCCGGTCTGCCAAAGGACACGCGGCTTGCCGCACCGATGGTCTTGTGAACGCTTTTCAGATCGACGACCGCATTTTCCTCAACGGTCAGAACGAAATACTGATCCTTCTTGTCCTTTACAAAGAGGTTCTTTGTATGGCCGCCGGGAATGAGATCGCGCAGCGACTGGGATTCGGCGACGGTAAACACCGGTTCATGTTGCTTCGTGGTGTGGGAAATGCCGAGTCCGTCGAGAAACTCGAACAGCTCCGATGCCGTCTTCCGGGAATTTTCCGCCATATCCTGCCGCCTGCCTCTGCCGATTCCACTATCCTTGTTTCCTGATTAAGCGGGCAACCGACGCTTGGCAACGCAGGAAAAAACAGCGGGATGAAAAATTCTCAATCATTTCCGCCGCTTGTCGCATTTCTCAAAGAAATTTTCGCGTTTTTGTCATTTCCCTGTTGCATTCCAAAATCGATTGAGCGATATAGCGCCCGTCGCCGCTTGGCGGCCCACGGTTCAGCGAACTACCCCGGACCGGTGGATTTGAGCGGGTGTAGCTCAGGGGTAGAGCACAACCTTGCCAAGGTTGGGGTCGAGGGTTCAAATCCCTTCGCCCGCTCCAAATTTCCCTAAAGATAGAATCATCATAAAAGTATCGCCGTTTGCGCGTGTCGCATCGTTCCGTGTCGTGCGGCTTGAAACTCGGCCTGCGCAGCCCCCTTTGTCGGCAAGGCGCGACGGAAATTATCCCGCAAGCGGAACTTATGCCGAAGATGTCCGTTTCAGACCCGAGGCTCCTAACCTCAGTTCCCCTCTGATTGCCCGCCATGAGCGGGCATTTTTTTGCCGATGTCCCTGGAACAGCTTATGTGCGCAGCACGTTCTCCTGCGTTGTTCAACGCGGGGAAGAGCCATGTCCGCACATCCTGGAAGAATTCTCTTGATTGCCGCAGTCGCCACCTTGTCGATACCCGGCATATCGCCTGCCGCCGATATGACGGTTTATCGTGAGGAACGGGTTTCACCGCACAAAGCACATTATCGACCGCAGCGGATCGAAAATACCTATTCCAATTCCGCGAAAATGCGCTGCACCGAAAATATCGTGTCCTATCGCTCCCCTAACGAACGGCACACGGAACAGGTCACGCTCTGCCATCCGCCATTAAACTGGCGAACAGGGCCATCAACCGCAACAATATGGTCGCCTTGATCTTGCCATAATTCATTCAATGTGCTTTTGTGCAGCCGCCCTTGTGGGAGGGGGTAAAGGTTGAGGCCCGCTGGCTGCATTTTGGCAGTAAGCGGGTTTCCCTTTTTTTGGGCATAACTTACCGGCAGGCACCCTCGGATCCATTGTTTCTCCGGCTCGGAAAATCAATGAAACATGGGCGCATAATCGTTCGGTTTGGATTTTTCGCATGAAGGAAAGTGGTAGCGGGAGAGGGACTTGAACCCCCGACACGCGGATTATGATTCCGCTGCTCTAACCACCTGAGCTACCCCGCCACAGGGGAAACGTGACAGTCATGTGACCGGCCGTTCCATCAGGATGAGCGGCTTATAAGGTGCCGCTCCCCAAAGTGTCAAGCGCAAGATGCGCAAAAAATTCGCTTTCCGCATCGCTGCAAAAAGCGAATGGTTTCAGGCGGCAACCGGCTTTTCCAGAAGCGCCTTCAGCGACGCCTCGGCTTCCGCCGAGCGTTCCGACCGTTCGATGAAACCGCCGCCGTAAACGCGGGCATCGGCCCCCGGTGCGGAATAAAGCACGCAGGCCTGACCGGGAGCGACACCGGCCTCCCCGGTCATCAGGTCCACATAGATACCGTTTTCGTCCGCATGCAGCATCGCTTCCGTCGGCGGGCGGGTGGAGCGCACCTTGGCGAAACAGGCAAAGCCCTGCCCGGCATCGTTCGCCAACTCGCCGTCACCCAGCCAGTTCACGTCACGCAGATAGACCCGGCGGGTTTCCAGCGCTTCGCGCGGGCCAACGATGACCCGGCGGCCGCGTGCATCGAGATGCACAACATAAAGCGGCTCCCCGGTCGCGACACCAATGCCGCGGCGCTGGCCGATCGTGTAATGCACGATGCCATCGTGGCGGCCGAGCACACGCCCGTCGAGATGGACGATATCGCCCGCCAATGCCGCATTCGGCTTCAGCTTGTTAATGATATCGGTATATTTGCCCTGCGGCACGAAACAGATGTCCTGGCTGTCAGCCTTCTTGGCGACGACCAGCCCCATATCTTCCGCCAGAGCGCGCGTCTCGGCCTTGGAGAGGCCGCCGAGTGGAAAGCGCAGATAATCGATCTGTTCCTGCGTGGTTGCAAACAGGAACCAGCTCTGGTCACGGTCACTGTCGATCGGCCGATAAAGCGCACGCCGCCCCGGCTGACCGGAAACGGGATTGGGACGCGAACGAATATAATGGCCGGTCGCCAGCGCATCGGCGCCCAGTTCCTGCGCGGTGGCGAGCAGATCGGCGAATTTTACCGTCTGGTTGCAGGCCACGCAGGGGATCGGCGTTTCACCCATCGCATAGGCTTCGGCAAAGGGGTTGATGACGGTTTCGCGGAAACGCGCTTCGTAATCCAGCACATAATGGGGAATGCCGAGCGTTTCGCAGACCCGGCGCGCATCGTCTATATCCTGCCCCGCGCAACAGGAGCCCGCGCGGTGCACGGCAGCACCGTGGTCATAGAGCTGGAGCGTAATGCCGAGGACATCATAGCCCTCGCGCTTGAGGATACCGGCCACCACCGAAGAATCGACGCCACCGGACATGGCGACAACGATCCGGGTATCTTCCGGCCTCTTGTCAAAATCGAGCGTATTCACGTTTTTTCCCATCGTCAGTCATAACGGGGGTAAAGGCCCCGCCGCCTGTCGGTCATCCGCCGCGAGAAACCTGGCGTCAATCGGGCCGTCCTGTTTCGCTATCCTGCGGATTTAAGGGCTGCATATAGAAAGGAATGGCCGCGCACGCAAGTACGGGGCGGAAAACCGCCCCGCAAAGCCGTCAGATTCGGGCTGGGACCGGCCCTCAGGCGCCGGCCGCCTTCTGGCCGCTGCTGCCGAACCACTTGTCGCGCTCCCGCCACAGGGCTGGCAGGGCCAGCAATCCGATAGCCGTGAAGGCGATCAGGGTCTTGTTGAGCTGCGACAGTTCCGCCGTGCGGCCGTCCAGATAATAGACGCCATAAACGATGGCCACGTGCCAAACATAGACCTGCAGCGAATGGCGGCCGAGCAGTTGCAGGAACTTCAGCGACAGCACCCAGATGACGCCCTCGGCGATGGAGCGCACGAGCGGACGATGATGCTTCGGACCTGCGATCACCAGCCACGTCAGACCGACGCCGACAGCGAGGAAGTTGATGAGATAGACCGGGCCGAAATCGGCACGGATTTCCATGGTGGAGAATTTGCCCATCATGAATTCCGGCATCAGGCCCCAGGCTGTGGCGATGCGCAGCGGCATGAAGAACAGGCAGATGACGAGCGCCGCTTTCGGCAGCCACGTATGCTCAGGCGAGAAGATCGCCTTCCACGGAATGCGGTTCTGCGCCGTCATCGCGCCCATCACCAGCGCTGAATAGAATACGAGCTGCCAGCCGAGCAGGTTGAAGCTGACGCGAATGCCCTGCTCGTCCGCACCCTTCACGAGTTCGTTGAGGGGGGTCGTCACGATCTGCTGCAGGCCGAGCTGACCGGCCATCCAGACCAGCAGGGAGCCGGCCATGACATAGGCCCACTTGCCATCAAGGCAGAGCTTCACCAGCACCGGCGCAAAGATCATGTAGACGATATATTGCGGCAGAATATCCATGAAGGTCGGCTGGAACAGGAATATCGCGATCGCCGCCAGTCGCAACGGATCATCGAACGACGTCATGCCGAGCCAGTTGTACCAGATATAGGGTGCATGCGGGATGACCATGCGGAAGAACAGCACGGCGATGACGAGACCCATCGCGTAACGATAAAGCTCCAGCGCCCGGTTCCAGATCATCTGTTTACCGGCATCATAGCCGTATTTCATCATCTTGCGCGCATAGACCATCCCGATCAGCAGGCCGGACAGGAACACGAAGCCCTGCGCGTCCTCGACAAAGGCAAACTGCCGGTGATTGATTTCCACCAGCCAGAAGCCGCCGGCAAACACCAGATGGTTGATCAGCATGAAGACGAGGAAGTAACCACGCATCCCGTCGATCAGGTCAAAGCGTTTCATCTCGATAGCTCTCCGTTCTCGCAGGGCCTGCATTGCCCAGCCACCCAGCCCGGCTTGGGAGGGGCCGGGGATTGGATTGTCAACGCTGTTTTGCGCCTGAGGTTCCCTTTCCAAAGCGGTTTAGAACCGGCACAAAAAGTCACATTGACGTGTATGCATTCTGGTTAGGATGCAGGGACTGAACGCCGGATGAATAAAAAAAGGCAATTCCGTGAAGCGGATGAGCCATGCGCGGGCAACATGCCGCGACAGGCAGCGCTCAAAGCGTTGCATAGCAGGGCGAAACGGAATTCACCGCCGATGAGCGGTGGAGATATCACCCGTTAGATTTATCAGTCGTTTTTTTGACCGCATCTTTCCGCCCCTTTTGCGGAGCGAGCCTCGGCGTGACCATGCCCTCTGGAAGCGAGACGAACAAAGGCCCGGCGGTCGCCAAACCGCCGGGCCTTTATCCGTTAAACACGCTCCGATTCGTCAGGCAGCGGCCTGAATAGCGGCCACCTGCCAGTTGTCGTTTCCGGGGCGGCGAACGAAGGTCCACATTTCCACCGCTTCAGAAGGCTGGTGCTCGTCGCCTTCGATCACCTTGCCGGAGGTGCGGTCGCGCATCACGTCAATGGCGGAGTAGCGCATCGCCACCGTTGCATAGTCCTGGCCCTCTTCGTGCCATGCTTCGGCAACATCGCCCTGTAGCAGCGTCACATCGCGCACGTCGTTTTTCACGCCGCTGGTGGCGTTGTCGCTCAGTTCTTCTGCGAGGTAAGACATGGCTTCCGGCGTCGTCAGCTTGCGCAATGTGCCGTAATCCTCGGCGGCATAGGCGGCCTGCACGTCTTCCAGCATTTTCTGGAAAGTTTCGAGATCGCCCTGGGTGATGCCGATTTCATCGCCTTCCGACATGGCGTTGGCATGAGGCGCAGGCTTTGCCGTTGCGGCAGTGGCGGCCACACCGCCCGCAGCGCCGGCCAGCGCGCCGATCTTCGGAATCTTGAACGAGGAAGCGGCAGAACCCGCCTGCGAACCGCCATTATAGGAGGAACCGGAATGATCCGTGCGCTGCGACCCGCCGGCCGAGCCATAAGCGGGCTGGCCCTTGCGGCGCGAGGCGAAGAAACGCATGGCGAGCATCACCAGACCACCGATAAGCAGTACCTGCATCAGCATGCCGAAGAAACCGGCCATACCGCCAAAACCGCCGCCCATCAGCATGCCGAACAGACCGCCCATCAACAGGCCGCCCATCAAACCACCCATCATGCCGCCGAACAGGCCGCGATTCTGCTGCGGCGCCTGCGCGCCCGGACGGGCCGGCTGAGCAGCACTCGGCGCTGCCTGATTAGTGTTGGGCGTCATGCTGCGGTTGATAGGCGCGGTCTGGCCGGGTGCAGTGCTGGTCGAAGGCGGAGCGGAATAGGTCCGCGTGCCGCGGCTGCCGAAACCGCCGCTGGCGCGACGCGCTTCTGCCATATCAACCGCCACGAAAGACACCGCGATACCAAGCGCGGCGACTGCGAACAAACCCTTGAAGCGCCGAAAGGCAGCAAACATCGTTATCTCCTGTTGGCCGCCCTCCCATGAGCGGCATGTCAGCAGGCGATATAGCAACTCATGATCATCATTTTTAGACCACTCGGCTTAAATTTTTTGTGATATGCAACCAATGCGATAGTCGCCCGTATTTTGCGACGAAACAGACACTGGAAAAACGAAAAACCCGGCACAGGGTTTCCCCTGCGCCGGGCCTTATTGTCCCCTTGGGAGGAACGATAAGATCAGTCGACGTTGAAGGTCAGCGGCTTGACCTGGCGGATTGCCGGGTTGGCGCGCAGCTTGTCCAGCACGGTTTCGGAAACCGGGCCGTCGACATACAGCAGCGCGATGGCGTCGCCGCCTTCCTTTTCACGGCCGAGCTGGAAGTTGGCGATGTTAACGCCAGCCTCGCCGAGCGTGGTGCCCATGAAGCCGATCATGCCGGGAACGTCGGTGTTGGTGATGTAGATCATGTGCGATCCGACATCGGCATCCATGTTGATGTTCTTGATCTGGATGAAGCGCGGCTTGCCATCCGAGAACACCGTGCCGGCAACCGAGCGGATCTGGTTTTCCGTCTTGACCGTCAGCTTGATGTAGCCGTCGTAAACGCCGGTCTTGTCGCGCTTGACCTCGGAGAGGATGATGCCCTTTTCCTTGATCATGACCGGGGCCGAAACCATGTTCACGTCCGCAACCTGGCTGCGGATCAGGCCGGCCAGCAATGCACTGGTCAATGCCTTCGTGTTCATGCTGGCGGTTGCGCCGTCATAAAGGATTTCGATTTCCTTGGTGGCGCTTTCCTGCACCTGACCGACGAAGGAGCCGAGAACATCCGCCAGGCGGATGAAGGGCTTCAGGCGCGGTGCTTCCTCAGCCGTGATGGACGGCATGTTGATGGCGTTGGAAACCGCACCCTTGACGAGGTAATCCGACATCTGCTCGGCAACCTGAAGGGCAACGTTTTCCTGTGCTTCCGTGGTCGAAGCACCAAGATGCGGCGTGCAGACGACGTTCGGCAGGCCGAAAAGCGGGCTCTCCGTGGCGGGCTCGACTTCGAACACGTCAAAACCGGCGCCGGCGACATGGCCGGACTTGATGGCATCGGCAAGGGCCGCTTCATCCACCAGACCGCCACGGGCGCAGTTGACGATACGAACGCCCTTCTTGGTCTTGGCGAGGTTTTCGGCATTAAGGATGCCGCGCGTCTTGTCGGTCATCGGCACGTGCAGGGTGATGAAATCGGCCTGCGCCAGCAACTCGTCCAGCTCAACCTTGGTGACGCCCATTTCCTGCGCGCGTTCCGGGGACAGGAAGGGGTCATAAGCGAGAACATGCATCTTGAGACCGAGTGCACGCGAGCAGACGATGGAGCCGATATTGCCGGCGCCGATGACGCCGAGCGTCTTGCCGGTAATTTCGACACCCATGAATTTCGACTTTTCCCACTTGCCGGCCTGCGTGGAGCTGTCGGCTGCCGGAAGCTGGCGGGCAACTGCGAACATCAGCGCAATCGCATGTTCTGCCGTTGTGATGGAGTTGCCGAAAGGCGTGTTCATGACGATGATACCGCGGCGCGAGGCGGCCGGAATATCGACATTGTCGACGCCGATGCCGGCGCGGCCGATAACCTTGAGGTTGGTCGCAGCCTCGATCAGCTTTTCGGTTGCCTTGGTGGCGGAGCGGATGGCGAGACCATCGTAGTTGCCGATGATTTCGGCAAGCTTGTCCTTGTCCTTGCCGAGCTTCGGCTGGAAATCGACTTCGACGCCACGATCGCGGAAGATCTGGACGGCGGTTTCCGACAGTTCGTCGGATACGAGTACGCGAGGTGCCATGGTTCACGGGCTCCTTGAAAAACGGTGCAGTTTTGAAAGCGGGGAATGTGCGGCCCTGCATCTGCGCAGGGCCGGTATCAAAATCAGGCGGCAGCCTTGGAAAGTGCTGCCTTCTGCGTCTGGTAAGCCCAGGCGAGCCAGGGCATGACAGCTTCCATATCCGTCGTCTCGATGGTCGCGCCGGCCCAGATGCGCAGGCCGGACGGGGCGTCACGGTAAGCGCCGATATCGAGGGCGACATTTTCCTTTTCGAGCAGGGCGACAACGCCCTTGGCGAAATCGGCCTGTGCGGCGGCATCCAGCGCCTGCACTTCGGGATCGACGATCTTCAGGCAAACGGACGTGTTGGAGCGGGTTTCCGGCTTGACGGCCAGGTTGGCGATCCAGTCGTTCTTCTCGATGAAGTCGTAAATGACCTTGGCATTGGCATCGGCACGGCCGATCAGCGCCTTGAGGCCGCCGAGATTCTTCGCCCACAGCAGCGCGTCGATGTAATCTTCAACGCAGAGCATGGACGGCGTATTGATGGTTTCGCCGGTGAAGATGCCTTCGATCAGCTTGCCGCCGGAAACCATGCGGAAGATTTTCGGCAGAGGCCATGCCGGCGCGTAGCTCAGGAGACGCTCGACAGCGCGGGGCGAAAGAATGATGACGCCATGGCCGCCCTCACCGCCCAGAACCTTCTGCCAGGAGAAGGTGACGACGTCGAGTTTCGTAAAATCCATGTCCTGTGCGAAGGCCGCCGAAGTGGCGTCGCAGATGGTCAGACCCTTGCGGTCAGCCGGGATGAAATCGGCATTGGGAACGCGAACGCCGGAGGTGGTGCCGTTCCAGGTGAAAACCACATCGCGGTCGAAATCGACTTCGGCAAGGTTCGGCAGCAGGCCATAATCGGCCTCGAATTTGCGAACGTCCTTCAGCTTCAGCTGCTTGACGACGTCGGTGACCCAGCCCGCGCCGAAGCTTTCCCAGGCGAGCATATCGACGCCGCGTTCACCGAGCAGCGACCAGAGCGCCATTTCAACGGCGCCGGTGTCGGATGCGGGAACGATACCGATGCGATAATCGGCAGGAACGTTCAAAACTTCACGGGTGAGATCGATGGCCTGCTTCAGCTTGGCTTTGCCAACCTTGGCGCGATGCGAGCGACCGAGCGGCGCATCGGAGAGAGCATCTAGCGACCAACCGGGACGCTTCGAGCAGGGACCAGAGGAAAAATGCGTATTGCCCGGACGGACGTCCGGCTTCACGATATCTGTCATTTAACTACCCTTTCAGATAGGCGCCTCTCGTTAGGGAGAGGTGTCCTGACGCCGTTGCTATTCCTCTGGCCGATCCCAGTCAAGCGGAATATGTCGCTACGCAGAAGAATTTTGGTCCATATGCGTCATGCCCCGTGTCAGATGCCGGTAAAACAAAACCGCCCGCACCCGGAGGATGCGGACGGTTTGAAACTACCAGCTTGGCGTGACGTTTATTTATAAACGGCAGGCTGCAGCGGAATATCGGCGGGCGGCATGTATTGTGCGGTATCGCAGCCGTTGAAGACATAACGGCCGCCGACGCGCACTTCATGCGAATAAAGGCCCTTGTCACGGCCCGGACCGCCATTGTTTTCGTACCCGAACATATCGCCCTTGTTGATATGGCGGAAACGGTAGCCGATGTCGGCCTTCAGGTTACAGGTGACATCGATGGAGGCACCAGCCATCAGGGCGTAAGCGAAACGCCACTTGCCCTTGCCGCCATGTTCGGTGGTCGGGTCGCAACCGAGACCATTGGTGCTGCACGAGGTATTGCGCAGCTTGTCCCATTTGACATAGGAGCCGCCGATACCACCGCCGACATACGGCGTGACGCGGCCATAGGTGCCAAGATCGACATAGGCGTTCGCCATGAGCGTATAGGCTCTGAGCGAACTAAGATCGGTAGAGACGCATCCACCTGAGGGCGAAACACCGCAACCGCCGCTCGTGGAACCGCGGAAATCCGACTTACCCATATAGTCGAAGGTCACGTCACTGCGGAAATAGTTGTTGAACTGATAACCGACACCGGCACCGATGACATAGCTGTCCTTGATCGTCGCGGTATCGAAATCCGCGAGGTAGCCGCCGGGGCCGCCCTGATAATAATGGGCGCCGCGCAGCTTGTTGAAGGAATAACCGACATCGCCGCGCAGATACCAGCCGCTCGCCTGGGTAACAGTAACCTCGGGTGCATCGACATAGGCCGGTGCAGGCTCAGCTTGATAAAGATCGGCAGCGATAGCGCTTGTACCGGTCAGCAGGACGGCCAGAAATCCGGCCAGGGCGTTTTTCATGACTTCCACTCCAGAAGAGGCACGTGCGGTTTCGGCAGCAGATGCCAGTGAACTGTTCAGTCATGGAGATTGACGTAAAATGGTTAAGTCCCGATTAACCACGATCATTCACTATATTTATTAGGAAATACTCAAAGAAAAAGCCGGCTGCAGAGCCGGCTTTTTGGGCGTTACTGTCTCGAAGGCTCACGCCGCCGAGCGGGCATTGGCGATGACGCCGACGAGATCGTTGACGATCTGCTCCACCTTCGCACTGTCGTCGCCTTCCGCCATGACGCGGATCAGCGGCTCCGTACCGGAGGGGCGAATAACAAGGCGGCCATTATTGGCCAATGCGCTTTCCGCATCCGCAATTGCCTGCTGCACGACAGGGTTTTCCAGCGGCTTGCCGCCGGAAATACGGACATTCTTCAAAAGCTGCGGCACCGGCTCGAACTTGCGGCAGACTTCGCTGACCGTGAGGCCGGAGCGCTTGACCTTGGCGAGAACCTGCAAGGCCGCAACAAGGCCATCGCCCGTCGTGCCGTAATCCGACAGCACGATATGGCCGGACTGCTCGCCGCCGACGTTGAAATTGTGGTTACGCATGTGTTCGACGACATAACGGTCGCCCACCTTGGTACGGGCAAGGGTGAGGCCCTTGTCGCCCAGGAAGCGTTCCAGCCCGAGATTCGACATGACGGTCGCCACGATACCGCCGCCGCGCAGCGTGTTGTCGGCAGCCCAGCTATCGGCGATGACGGCCATCAGCTGGTCGCCATCGACGATCTCGCCGCGCTCGTCAACGATGATGACGCGATCCGCATCGCCATCGAGCGCGATGCCGATATCGGCCCGTACTTCATGCACCTTCTTCTGCAGCGCTTCCGGGTGGGTGGAGCCGCATTCCAGATTGATATTGATGCCGTTCGGCTCATTGCCGATGGTGACGACTTCCGCGCCGAGTTCCCAGAGCGCAGCGGGCGCCACCTTGTAAGCCGCGCCATTGGCGCAGTCGATGGCGATCCGCAGTCCGCTCAGCGTCACATCACGCGGCAGGGTGCGCTTGACGAATTCGATATAACGATAGATGTCGCCATCCACACGCTTGGCGCGACCGATCTCGCTCGGCTTGGCAAGCTGCGCATAGATATCCTTATCGAGAAGGTCTTCAATCTCCAGTTCCAGCTCGTCGGAAAGCTTGTAACCATCCGGTCCGAAAAGCTTGATGCCGTTATCGGAGAAGGGATTGTGCGAGGCCGAGATCATCACGCCGATATCGGCGCGCAGCGACCGGGTCAGCATGGCGACGGCGGGCGTCGGAATGGGGCCTAGCAAAAAGACATCGAGGCCGGCGGCGGTGAAGCCGGCGACCAGCGCGTTTTCCAGCATATAACCGGAAAGACGCGTATCCTTGCCGATGACGACACGATGGCGATGATGGCCACGGCGGAAAATCGTCCCGACCGCAATGCCCACACGCATCGCCAGATCAGGCGTCATCGGAAAGACGTTCGATTGTCCGCGGATACCATCGGTTCCGAAATAACGGCGTGCCATTTGAACTCCAAATCTTTTCCAGCATTCCGGCAAAAGCTGAAACAGCCGGAAGCGTTTTTGGCTAGATGCCACAAACCACGATAAACAGCACGTAAATTAGCGCAAAAATGGCTTATATCTTGTTACCAAAATGAAAAGGCCACCCGGAAACCCGGATGGCCTTTTACAATTTTTAGCTTGCGCGAACGATCAATGCGGCTGCGGCTCCATGCCGCCTTCGGCCTCGCCGTCGCCCTTTGCTTCGGTCGGACCATCCTTCTTGGTGCCTGCCTTCGGCACTGCCGAACCACGGCTGCCCGGAGAATCGTCACCCAGATCGCGGGCGGGCTTCTCGCCCTTCAGCAGGGCCTTGATCTCGTCGCCGGTCAGGGTTTCGTATTCAAGCAGACCCTCGGCAATCGCAACGAAACCATCGTGGTTTTCCGTCAGGATGCGGCGGGCCTCGCCGTAAGCCTCGTCGATCAGGCGACGAACTTCCGTGTCGATAGTCTGGGCCGTCGCCTCGGAGACGTTCTTCGACTGCGAGACGGAATGGCCGAGGAAGACTTCCTGCTGGTTTTCACCATAGGACACCTGGCCAAGAGCATCGGAGAAGCCCCATTGCGTGACCATGGCGCGGGCAAGCTTGGTGGCCTGCTCGATATCCGAAGACGCGCCGGAGGTGATGTTTTCCTTGCCGAAGGTCAGCTCTTCGGCAACGCGGCCACCCATCATGATGACGAGGCGCGATACCATCCACTTGTAGCTCATGGAGTAACGGTCGCCTTCCGGCAGCTGCATGACCATGCCGAGCGCGCGGCCACGCGGGATGATCGTCGCCTTATGCAACGGATCGGCCACGGCAACCTTCAGCGCGGTGATGGCATGACCAGCTTCATGATAGGCGGTCAGCTTCTTTTCGGCCTCGGTCATGGCGGAAGAGCGGCGCTCCGCACCCATCATGATCTTGTCCTTGGCGTCTTCGAATTCCTGCATGGTGACCACGCGCTTGTTGCGGCGGGCAGCCATGAGGGCAGCTTCGTTGACGAGGTTCATCAGGTCCGCACCCGAAAAACCGGGGGTACCACGGGCCAGAACCTTAAGGTCGACATTCGGCGCCAGCGGCACGTTGCGGATATGCACCTTGAGGATGCGCTCGCGGCCGACAATATCCGGGTTCGGCACAACGACCTGACGGTCGAAACGACCGGGACGCAGAAGTGCGGGGTCGAGAACGTCGGGGCGGTTGGTGGCGGCGATGAGGATGATGCCTTCATTCGCCTCGAAACCGTCCATCTCGACCAGCAGCTGGTTCAGCGTCTGCTCGCGTTCGTCGTTACCGCCGCCAAGACCGGCGCCACGATGGCGACCGACGGCGTCGATTTCATCGATGAAGATGATGCAGGGCGCGTTCTTCTTGGCCTGCTCGAACATGTCACGCACACGGCTTGCGCCGACGCCGACGAACATTTCCACGAAATCCGAACCGGAAATGGTGAAGAACGGCACGTTGGCTTCGCCGGCGACGGAACGCGCGAGAAGCGTCTTACCGGTACCCGGAGGGCCGACCAGCAGCACGCCGCGCGGGATCTTACCGCCGAGGCGCTGGAACTTCTGGGGATCACGCAGGAATTCCACGATTTCCTCGAGGTCCTGCTTGGCTTCGTCCACGCCTGCAACGTCATCGAACGTCACGCGGCCATGGGCTTCCGTCAGCAGCTTGGCCTTGGATTTGCCAAAGCCCATCGCACCACGCGAGCCGCCCTGCATCTGCCGCATGAAAAACAGCCAGACGCCGAGAATGAGGAACATCGGCAAAAGCGTGCCGAGATAGCTCAGGAAACCGGAGGAACCGTCGCTTTCGGGACGCGCCACGATGGTCACGTTCTTGCTCTGCAAGCGCTCCATCAGACTGTCATCGATGACGGGGGAATAGGTCTGAAAGGCCGTGCCGTTTTCGGTATAGGTTCCGAGAACCCGGTTACCGGTGACGGTCACGTCGCGAACTCGCCCGGAATCCACATCGCGAAGAAACTGGGAATACGGAATTTCCCGAGAACCCGTTTGCGTCGGCGATGTCTGGAACATGCTGAACAATGCGATCAGCAAGAGGGCAATCACGGCCCATAAGGCGAAATTTCTGAAATTTGGGTTCATCGAACTCCCCGAACTCACACGGACAAATTTGCTGCCCGCTATAATGTGCCCCTAACATAAGGACGACATCTCCCGTTGCCAAGGCGAACGGCGTTATCTGATGCGTTTTGGTGTAAAAACTATTCCAAGGCAATTCACGAAAAAGAGGCCGGATTTAAACCGGGGGCTGTGGGTAAGCCGGGCGGCCGAATAAATTGGCGATTGCATTCGCCAACTCAAGGTCGAAACGTGACAGGAACAGATCGAAAGGTGCGAGCCTCGGCGTGACGGTGACGGCCTCCGCCCGCGAACCCGGCTCATCGGCTGCTGCGGCAATTTGCGGCAGCCCCGCCATCGCCTGCTTCGCCACCCCGGCCGGTACCGACGGAAAAAGCGCGGCCACTTCCGCAGTATCGCTGGCCCTGTGCGCTTTGACGTGCACTGGAAAAGCCGATCCGTTCTTCACGAGAAAACGATCGTCCCACAATCTCTGTTCATGTGCGCCAATATCAAGCTCCGGCAGGTTTCGCTGCTCGCGGAACATATAAAGCCCGTCCCGCCGGCGATCGAGCAGGACGCGACCGACCGTCAGTCGCCCGTTTTCAGCCGCTTTAAGAAACTCCAGAACGCGCGCCATGCTGCTTGCGGCCGGAAAATATGCCCTTCCCCCAAGGGTTGCGATCAGCGCCGCCAACCCATGCCGGAACTCGGGAAGATCGGGATTGACGCCATCGCCGGCCAATCTGGCGAGCGCAGCATGGAAAACCTGTGTATGCCCCCGCAGAAAAGCAGCCGTTGTTTCGGAAAGCGCCTGCCTTTTGAGAGAGGTTTCCACATCGATCCGGACAGGAGAGACGGGAAGCGCCTGCCGTACACGCACCCTTTCATATCGGGTATTTTCATTGCTCGGATCGTCAAACCAACCGCGCGAGCGGGAGGACACATAGCCACGGATCGCCTGCCTCTCACACATCAGGAACGGCCGCATGATCCAGTGGCGGCCATCGTATAAGACCGCATCCGCCATGCCGGAGAGACCGAGATTGTCAGAGCCGCCGCTGCGGGCAGCGCGCATCGCCACGGTTTCGCGCTGGTCGCCGACCGTATGTCCCGTCACGACAAGATCGGCGCCCGTCTCGCGGGCGACCTCGGCAATCAGGCGGTAGCGGGCAAGCCGGGAGGCTTCGGAAAGGCCCGAGGCCGGTTTGATGCCGTCCCATCGGCGGGTAACGTGGGGGATGCCTAGCTCGGCGCAGAGCATCGCCACCTTGCGCGCCTCATCGGCGGATTCCGCTCTCAGCGCATGGTCTATGGTGACAGCGGAAAGGCGCAAGCCATCCCGATCCGTCTCCGCCATTGCCTCATGCAAGGCCAGCAACAGACCGGTGGAATCACTGCCTCCGGAGATTGCGACGAGCATATGGGCTGGTGTGTGGAGATTTTTGACAAAAGACCTTGCCGCCGCGAGCGGCGCAACAGTCTTTTCGTTCAGAATGCGGGCATCAACCGGCATGGAAATACCCGCCACGGCAGGGAAAAATCAGCAGCTCAGCCGTTTCTGTTCGCTGGCAACCTTGCTCAGCACAGTCTTGGAAGCATTGGGATAACGCTTCGGCACCTCGCGCAGCGTGGCGCAGGCGGTTTCGGTATTGTCGAGAGCGGCAAGCGACATGCCGAGCTTCATCAGCATTTCCGGCGCCTTCGGCGATTTGCCATAGGCCTGATGGCCGTTCAGGAAGGTCTTTGCGGCCTCGTTGAACTTGCCCTGGGAATATTGCGCCTCGCCCAGCCAGAAGCTCGCATCCGCGGCCTTCGTGCCCTTGGGATAACCCTGCAGATATTGCTGGAACCCCTGTTCCGCCAGCTTGTAGTCACCGGAAAGAACATGGCCGTAAGCGGCCTGATAAATATCGCCTTCGCTGGTAAGCGCCGCCGTATTCACCGGATCCGTCTTGCGCTGGCTATTGCCCGTGCTGACGCCCGGAAGGCTGGCAGAGGAATTATTAGCGCCCTGATTCAACGTGCCGCCAACCGGCATTCCCTTGGAATCAAGCTCGATGGAGCCGAGCGTCGTCTCTCCCGGTGCGCCTGTCGGAGCGGTGGAGGGAGCAGACGAAGAAACGGAAGCGCCACCCTCGGGTGGCGTTTCGATGATCGTTGCAACGTCGTCGGTCGGCGGTGAGGCCGGATTGACCGGACTGGCTTCCGCCTTCTTTTTCGGCGCAGCGGTCGGGCTTGCACCCTTGCCGCCGGCATTGCCGCTCTCCAGTTCCTGGAAGCGGAACTCATTGTCTTCCTGCGCCTTGCGGATCGTTTCCTGCATCTGCAGAAGCTGGAAGCTCATTTCCTCGATACGGCCGTTGAGCTGCCGGATCTGTTCTTCAAGCTGCTGAACCCGATAGGCTTCATTGGCCTGAACCCGGACGACCGGGGGCTGCTGCTGAGAGTTGATCGTGCCGAAGCTACCCCCCGCACCGAACAGCGGACCCGAAACGGCGATGCCGCTCAAGCCGGTGCAGGCTGCAAGCCCCAGCATTCCCGCCACGACAAGTTTCTTCATCTCATTCGTCCTGCCTTAACTGATTTGCACCGGAATGGCGCAAGCCGGATTTTTTCCATATCGACCGAAAAAGCAACTTAACTTCGGCCAAACTATGAAAAAAACAAAAGGCGGCCCAAAGACCGCCTTTCATTAAAGATCACAATAACGTCAGGCAATCACATGCCCGCGCCACCGAGAACCGTCACGGCGCGGCGGTTCTGCGACCAGCAGGAGATGTCGTCGCAAACGGCGACCGGCTTTTCCTTGCCGTAGGAGATCGTCTTCATGCGGTTAGCCGGAACGCCCTGGGAAGCCAGGAAGTCGCGGGTTGCAGCCGCACGACGGGCGCCGAGCGCCAGGTTGTATTCGCGCGTGCCGCGTTCGTCGGCATGGCCTTCAACGGTGATGGCGTAGTTCGGGTAACGGGCGAGCCACTGAGCCTGGCGCTGCAGGGTCTGCTGGGCGTCAGCGCGGATAGAGGTCGAGTCGGTGTCGAAGAAGATGCGGTCGCCGACATTGACCGTGAAGTCCTGCTGGGAGCCCGGCGTTGCGGAGCCCGCGCCACCAAGGCCAAGTTCACCGGCGCTGTTCGGCATGTTCTTCTTGTTCGCGCAGCCTGCGAGAGCGAGCGCGAGCGTCATGGCGATGACAGCCGGGTTACGGGCCAGTTTCTGCATGGGGCTGAGTGCCGAAATGTGTGTACGGCTCATCGCCGGTCTCTCCTTAGGATTTCAATAACGTTGCCGGACACTAACTGATCGCGGTTAATAGCCGGCAAACGCTTATGGTTAACAGAAAGGAAATGTCCCATTTTTTTGCTCCCTCACAACACTTTGCGGCAAGAAAGAGGCGCACTTCCCCATGGTATCAAGTAAAACATGACGGCGCCGGCATGAACCGGCGCCGTCATGGCAGTCATATCAGTCCAGAAGCGGCGACCATGCTGGATCCGAAGCGAAAGTCGGCGTCTTGATGAGCTGTTCGTTGTAGCCCGTCAGGTCGATCGAATAGAGCTGCGGACCGCCCGCACCGGCGTTCTGACGGAAGAACATCAGCACGCGGCCGTTCGGCGCCCAGGTCGGGCCTTCATTGTGGAAACCGCTGGTCAGGATGCGCTCGCCCGAACCGTCGGTCTTCATCACGCCGATCGAGAACTTGCCGCCCGACTGCTTGGTGAAGGCGATCAGATCGCCGCGCGGCGACCAGACCGGCGTGGAATAGGAACCATCGCCGAAGGAAACGCGCTGCTGGCCGGAACCATCGGCATTCATGACGTAAATCTGCTGGCGGCCGCCGCGGTCGCTTTCGAAGGCGACGCGCTGACCGTCGGGCGAATAGGACGGCGCCGTATCGATCGCCGACGTGTTCGTCAGCCGTGTCGTGGTGCGAGAGCGCAGGTCCATCGTGTAGATATTGGCGTTGCCATCCTGCTGCAGACTCATGATGACCTTCTGGCCATCCGGAGAGAAGCGCGGCGAGAAGGTCATGCCGGGGAAATTGCCGACAACTTCGCGCTGTCCGGTTTCCAGCTGCAGCAGGTAGACGCGCGGCTGCTGGCCTTCGAAGGACATGTAGGTCACTTCCTGACGGTTCGGCGAGAAACGCGGCGTCAGGACAATGTCGTTCGAGTTGGTGAGATTGCGGACGTTGAAACCATCCTGGTCCATGATCGACAGCTGGCGCTTGCGGGCCGTCTTCGGGCCGCTTTCAGAGACGAAAACGACGCGGGTGTCGAAGTAGCCCTTTTCACCGGTGATCCGCTCATAGATGGCGTCGGCGATGATGTGGGCAACGCGGCGCCAGTTTTCCGGCTGGGTAAAGAATTGCTGGCCAGTCATCTGCTGGTTGGCGAACGTATCCCACAGGCGGAATTCGGCGCGCAGGCGGCCATCGCTTTCACGCGTGACACGGCCGGTCACGAGCGCCTGGGCGTTGATGACCTTCCAGTCCTCGAAACGCGGCTGCTGATCCGGATTGCTGATCTTTTCGATGAAGGCGTTCTTGTTGACCGGCGCAAAAAGGCCGGAACGCTGCAGGTCGGCGGCAATGACCGCGGAAACCTGCGCGCCGATGCCGTCGCTCGACATGAAGTCGGTGATGGCGATGGGCAGCGGCTCGACATTGCCCTTGTTGATGTTGATTTCCACCCGCGCAAAAGCCGGTGCGGAGAAAACCGACATGAGGGCCGCGACAGCGAGCACCAGCCGGATCGGCGAAAATATCTTCATGTTGCCAGGCCTTTCAGCATTCATAGCAATTCACTGGGATCGAAGTTCACGACAACTTCGTTCCATGCGTCATATTTGTCGGCAGGAAGGTTTGTGAACGGAGCAGAACGCATGATGGCGCGATAGGCTCCGCCGGAAAGAGCACGACGTGTTCCTTCGGAACCGCCGGTCGCCTCGATCTCGGGCCGACCGATGATGGTTCCATCACGGTCGAGCTTCATGGTGACCCGGACGCGAACGTCCGAGGCATCCGCCATGCCGGGAATGATCTGCCAGTTCTTCTGGATCGCGCCACGCAGCGCATCCATTTCCGTCTGGCTGAGCGTCGAACCGCCCGTCGTCTTCTTGCCGCCAAGCGAGGCCTGCTGGGTGGAGCGCTTGGCGCCGCCACCCGAAGGCGCCTGCTTGTTCAAAAGCGCGGCGATATCGTCGGCGTTAAAATCGCTTTCCTTCGAGGAAGCCGATTTCGCAGTCTCCTGCTTCTTCTCGCCGGGCTTCTTGTCGGAAGGCTTGTCGGTGGACTTCGCCTGATCGGGCTTGGTCTCGGCCGGTTTTTCCGCGGGCTTCTGCTCGGCAGGCTTGGTCTCGACCTGCTTCGGCTCTTCCGGCTTCGGCGGCTCGGGACGGGAATTCGGGCGCGGTACGTTCTGCGGCACGGGAATTTCGGCCGGTTCCTGCTGCGCGGGCGGCGGCTCTTCGGCCTTCTTTTCCTGCGGCGGCGGCTCCGTCTTCGGCTGCGGCGCGATCTCGGGCTTGGTCTGCGGCAAGGCGGCCATTTCCTGCGGCTTCGGAGCCGAGGTTTCTTCCTTGACGATTTCCTTCACCTCGTTCGCCTTGGTGTCGACGACGGGTTGCGGCTTTTCCTGCTTTGGCGGAGCGGCAGCGCTGATATTGTCGTTCGGCTTGGTGGTCGGCGTCGGCGGCGCGTCAAGATCGACCGTGTTGTTGCCGACATTCTGGGCGTTTTCGACGATATCCGGCCGCGTGGTCGGAACGGGGGCCGACTTTTCCGCTTTCGGCGCGTTCTTGTCGCCCTGCTGGATCTGGCTCAGCTCCTCGATGGGCACCAGTTCCACCGGCAGGGCCTCGGCCTGCGACACGTCAAGCGGCTCCGGCGAGCCCAGGGAAACGAGGGCGAAAGCCAGAAGCGACGCATGCACGATCGCGGATGTGGTAAGGCTGCCCTTCATCGTTTTACGTCAATTGTCCTGTTTCTGCTGGGTCACAAGGCCGATATTCTTGAAGCCCGCCGCCTGGATGCGCGCCATCACATCTGCGACGACGCCGTATGCGGCAACGGAATCCGCGCGCACGAAGATGCGCTCGTTATAACCTGTCGTGGCGATTGCCTGCAGCTTGTCGGCCACTTCTGCCGCCTGAATTTCCGTTTCCTGCAGATGGATCTGGCCATTGGCGTTGACGGAAATGGTGATCGGCTGCGTATCCGAGTTCAGCGCATTGGCGGATGTCTGCGGCAGATCGATCGGCACGCCGACCGTCATCATCGGCGCTGCCACCATGAAGATGATGAGCAGCACGAGCATGACGTCGACCAGCGGCGTCACGTTGATCTCGCTGATCGCGCCGCCCCTGCGTCGTCCGCCGCGCCCCCGGCGTCCACCGGAACCGCCGCCGCTGCCACCTGCTGACATACCCATATCATCTACTCCATTTTGCCTTGCGGCAAATTACTGCACAGCATGCGGCCGCTTACTGGGCGGCCTGCCGCGTCTGAAGTTTTTCATCGATCTGGCGCGACAGGATCGCGGAGAACTCGTCGGCGAAACCTTCCATGCGGGCGGAAAGCTTGTGCGCGTCGGCCGTAAACTTGTTGTAAGCGATAACCGCGGGAATAGCCGCGACAAGACCGATGGCCGTTGCCAGAAGCGCTTCGGCGATACCCGGCGCCACGACCGCAAGGTTGGTGGACTTCGAACCGGCAATCGCCTGGAACGAGGTCATGATACCCACAACCGTACCGAAGAGACCGATGAAGGGACCGGCCGAACCGATGGTGGCGAGCGAACCGAGACGCGCCTCGTATTGTTCGCTTTCACGCGCCATGGTCACGTCCATCGCCCGGTCGATGCGCATCTGCAGACCGATGGGCGAGCGTGCGCCACGCTCGAAGGATTTCTTCCATTCGCGCATGGCGGAAACGAAAATCGCCGCAAGACCGCCGTTCTGGCGTTCCGCCAGCGTGCGATAAAGCTCTTCGAGCGACTGGCCCGACCAGAAGACCTGTTCGAACTGGTCGAACTGGCGTCTTGCCTTGCCGAAGCTCGCATATTTGTCAAAGACGATCGCCCACGTCCAGACCGAGGCGGCGATAAGTCCGATCATCACGAGCTTCACGATGAGGCCCGCCTGCATAAACAGTGCCCAGAGACTTACATCGTGCGTCGCCGCTGCCAAACCTGCCTGTTCCATAAATATCCAATCCCCGAATCCAAACGCCCGGTACGGGACCGGGCGATTCAAACGCGTGTTAACGCTCGAAGTCCTGCGGCAACAGCCGCCAACCCCTTAGCCATACCCCGATACTTGCCAGTAAGCCTTACTTGCCAATAAATTTGGTGAAAGGAAGGCGTGCGCCGCACAAATGCCAGTTGCTAAAGTAAGACACCATTATGGTTAAAGGAGTGTTACAACCGGGCCACGCCAGATGGATTTACTGGATGGAACCGCCAATTACTTCAGGAATTTTTCCGCCACCGTCTCCGGAAGACGCCTCGGGCGACCGTTGGCGTTGATGACGGCGATGATGACCTTGGCGGCGACCAGCAGTGTTTCGCCGCGCCGGATTTCCTGATTGAGCACCATTTTCGCGCCGCCGGCCTTCTCGGTGATAGTCGTGATCGTCAACACGTCATCCATCCGCGCCGGGCTTTTGAAATCGATCTCCATGCGATGCACGACGAAAACCAGCCCCTCCTCATCGGCAGTCAGAAGCGCGCTTTGTTCGCAGCCGAGGCAGCGCAGGTAATCGGTGCGGCCACGTTCGAGAAAATGCAGGTAACGGGCGTGGTAAACGAGGCCGGAGAAATCCGTATCCTCGTAATAGACACGCTGCGTCAGGCGGTGGCCATGTTCGATAAGCTCACCCGAAAGCGAAACCACAAGCTCGCTCATATTATCTCCTTGGAAATTTCAACTGCATCGGGACGTCCTTCGCGGACGATAAGATGCTCATGCCGGTGCGGCAGCGCTTCGATACGCTCCGCGATGAAACGGGGCCTCAGATCGCTCTTCAGAAGTGCTGAAGGCTGCGCGGGCAGCCAGCGGAATTCCACCTCGACACCATCCAGCACCCGATGCACGATATCGCTTTCATGGAACGGCAGGGGCTGGCGAAGCGAAACGAGATAATAAAATCCGAGCTCATGCGCCGCAAAATCGTCATAGGCGAAAAAACTCTCGGCCGACCAGAGAAGACGTTCGACGGAACAATCCCGGTCAAGCTCCTCGCCGATCTCGCGGATGATGGTTTCCTGCGAGCTTTCGCCGATTTCGGCACGCCCGCCGGGCAAGGCCCAATAAATGTCCTTCGCACCGCGCTGGACGAGAACATGGCGGTTCTGAAAGATCAGCGCCGCCACGCGCATGCTGAAAAGCTGCGGTTTCCGGTCCAGCCGGATCATGTGGCGTTCAGGGGCAGAGGTCATTTATCGTCCAGATCGCCGTCATGCCAGACGAGGTGTCTCGTGGCCTTAGGCAGGTGCTCTATTTCGTCGGCGATGAAATAGGGCGGAATATCAAGCTCGGTCAATGCCTGACGGGTTGCGGCGACCCAGCGGAACTCCAGCTCGTTGTCGCCGTCCTGAACGCGGTGAATGATATCGGTCGGATGAAAGGCCAGCGTCTCCGGCAGGTCCATCAGGTAATAAAACCCGAGTTCGTGCCAGTCCTTGCCTTCGTAGTGGAAGAAATTTTCGACCGCCCAGAGAAGCCGCCCGATCTTGGCCTCGACGCCAAGCTCTTCCACCATTTCGCGCGCCAGCGTTTCTTCGGAGCGTTCGCCCATTTCGGCGCGGCCGCCCGGAAAGGTCCAGAATTTTTCATGCGACGCCCGGTGCACCAGGACGTGGCCATCGCGAAACGCCAGTCCCGCGACCCGCATCTGAAAAATGCGCTTCGGCTTGAACTTGATGCGGATGCGGGTGTCCTGCTTGGTATCGTGTGTCATGGCGCTGACCTGCGGGCTGGAAACATCAAATCGGTTTCCGTCCACCCTAGCGCATCCATCTCATCTTTTCTCGCCTTTGCGTCATCTCCCACAATGAATTCATCCAGTTGCGGCGGCTTGAGCGCGGTGCCGGACAACATCGCATGCGCCTGCCCGCGATGATGCGTCTGGTGCTGGAAGAGATGCGATAGAATATCGTCGCAGCGATCGTGCTGGATACGCGCGCCGCGATGGATATTGACGTTAGCGGCAAGGCCGTCTTCATCGAGGCTGTCGACAAATGCGATCAGCGCCTCGTCCAACTCCGTCTGGGCGACACGCAGATCCGCCATGGTCGCGAAAGGCTCTTCTTCAGCAAAGGCCGCAAGGCCGAGCGTGCCACCTTGCAGGGCATCGATATAAAAACGGTCAACGGTGTAGATGTGGTTCAGCGTCGCGCGCAGCGTCGGAAAGAAACTCACACGGGAAGCCACAAACGCTTCCTGCGAAAGCTGAAGACAGGCCTGATGCAGCCGAAAATTTGCCAGCCGGTTGTTGCGCGCGAGTTTGCGGAAGACCCGCAGCGGATCGTAAGACATGAAGGCTCCTCAATTGCCGCCGAAGGGCGGCGTCGTTCAATAGACGCGCTCAAGCTCCGATCTGCTTTTCAGAACCCTGGCGCCGTCTTCCTGTTCGATCAGATAGGCAGGCTCCTGCCTGCTCGCCTTCCGCTTTATTCTGGAGCCGGCGATGGTGCGTTCGACATCAACCGTGAAAATCTCGACGATTTTACCTTCACCGGTACCACTGCCCCAGTTCCACCGGACCTTAGTGCCCTTGCGATACACCGACATGATCATCTCCGTGCCAAAGACGATCAAATGCCGGCACGCCGGGCTTGTTCCCTCAATCCTCCTCCAGGGTCAGCCGGAACTGCGCCGCCTCAAGATCCTTGGGTGGCTGCATGCCCAGATGTTTCCAGGCCGTGCCGGTCAGAATGCGACCGCGCGGCGTGCGCTGGATGAAGCCCTGCTGGATCATATAGGGTTCGATAATATCCTCGATCGCGTCGCGCGGCTCCGAAAGGCCGGCGGCGATGGTTTCGATGCCAACCGGGCCTCCGCCGAAATTGACCGCGATCATGGTGAGATACCGCATGTCGAGCTGGTCGAGACCCATTTTGTCGACCAGAAGCCGGGTCAAGGCCTCATCGGCGATCTCGCGGGTAACGGCTTCCGCCCGCGCCACCTCGGCGAAATCGCGCACGCGGCGCAGTAGCCGTCCGGCGATACGCGGCGTGCCGCGCGCACGCCTTGCCACCTCGCGTGCACCCTCATCGGTCATGTTCAGGCCCATCAGCCGCGCGCCGCGTCGGACGATCAATTCCAGTTCGTCGACGGTGTAAAAAGCCAATCGGACGGGAATGCCGAAACGGTCGCGCAGCGGCGTCGTCAAAAGCCCAAGACGGGTCGTCGCGGCGACAAGGGTAAATTTGGAAAGATCGATCTTCACCGAACGTGCCGCCGGTCCTTCGCCGATGATGAGGTCGAGCTGGAAATCCTCCATTGCCGGATAGAGAATTTCTTCCACCGCCGGGTTGAGACGGTGGATTTCGTCGATGAAGAGAACGTCGCGCTCCTCGAGATTGGTCAAAAGCGCGGCGAGATCGCCCGCCTTGGCGATGACGGGGCCGGAGGTGGATTTGAAGTTGACGCCAAGTTCCTTGGCCATGATCTGCGCCAGCGTCGTCTTGCCGAGACCGGGCGGGCCGACGAACAACACGTGATCCAGCGCTTCGCCACGGTTCTTGGCCGCCTCGATAAACACCTTGAGATTGGCGCGGGCCTCCGCCTGGCCGGTAAAATCGTCCAGCGACTGCGGGCGCAGGGTGGTGTCGATGTCCTCACCGCGCTTTTCGGGGGTGATAAGCCTTGCCGCATCACTCATGTCAGAAGTTCCATTCCGGGCAGCTTGCGAGCAGCTTTTTTGTCAAACGTATATGTCGCCACGCAGCCATTGACCCTGTTGCTTTCCGATACAATCGCGTCGGAAAAATCCGCATTTGTATTCCGGCATATGTCGATGGCATTGCCAATCGCCTCATAATCCGGAATTTCCAGTTCCCGCCGCTCAAGCATAAGCTGGAAAAACTCCAGAACGGCGCTTTTGGGATAACCGTAGAACTGGCCAAGTACCCACGCCGTCTCCAAAATCACAGCGAGACTTACAAGCAGGGTTTCTCCGTCCTCAAGCCGTGTAAGAAGACGCTTCACCGTTTCTTTTTGTTCGACATCGTCATCTACCACGATACGGAGCAGAATATTCGTGTCTATTCCGAAACGGCTGGTCATTCGTCTTCCGTCGTATCCGTAGAACGCTTGTACCGCGCAACAGCTCCCTCACCAATCGCATCATTCATCTGCTCGATGGTAAGCTTTTTGCCATTCGGGGGTTTACCGAGAATTCCGGCCAGATCGGCAAGAGATTTATTGCGAGGGACAACGATCATCTCCCCGTTACGAACCCAGGCGTAACATTTGTCGCCGGGCTTGATTTTCAATTGTTCGCGCACGTTCTTGGGAACTGTCATCTGCCCTTTGGAGGTGATTGTCACCTGAAAGCCCATGCCGCTGCCCTTTTCTTACTTTTTACCCATTGTAAGGAATTTAGCATCAAGCGCATCAACGCGAAAGCTCTTTCAGCCCGAGCCGGATCAGCTTGGCGCTGTCGCCGCCCTCCCCGCCGTTCTTCAGCGCCGCGGCAACCGCGTTGGCGGCCTGGTCGCGCGAGTAGCCGAGATTGGTGAGCGCGGAGACGGCATCCGCTACCGGCGCGGATGCGACGCCTTCGCCAAGCTCCTGCTTGAGGCCGATTGAGGCGGAAGCCTCTCCCGCAAAGGCCGGAGCCTTGTTGCGAAGCTCTGTCACAAGACGCACCGCCACCTTCGGCCCGACACCGGGCGCACGCGAGATCATCGTTTTGTCCTGTAGCGCAATGGCATTGGCCAGTTCGGAGGGTGACAGCGTGGAAAGAACGGCCAAGGCCACTTTCGAGCCAACACCCTGCACGCTCTGCAGAAGGTTGAACCATTCCCGCTCCAGCGCCGAGAGAAAACCGAAGAGCTTCAGCTGGTCCTCACGCACATAGGTTTCGATGAACAGCACCACCGCCTCCCCGACGGAGCCGATTTTCGACAGCGTGCGCGCCGAACAATAGGCGACGTAACAGACGCCGTGCACATCCACCAGCACATAGTCCGCGCCGATTTCCTCGATGCTGCCTTTCAGTTTTCCGATCATGGTGCCGCCCGCTGTGATGAGACTTTAAATATTCAACCGGCCGCCAGCAGTCGCCGCATCCTGTCACCGCCGCGATTATGGGCGTGGCAGATTGCGATGGCGAGCGCGTCCGCCGCATCGTTACCCTTGAATTCGGCCTTCGGCATCAGGATTTTCAGCATCATGTGAATTTGCTGCTTTTCGCCGTGCCCGACGCCGATGACGGCCTTCTTCACCGCGTTCGGCGCATATTCAAAGACCGGCAATCCTGCGCGCGCCGGAACCAGCATGGCGATGCCGCGCGCCTGGCCGAGTTTCAGCGTCGCAACCGCATCCTTGTTCACGAAAGTCTGTTCCACCGCCGCCTCGTCGGGCTGATGGCTGTGCACAATATCCGCCAGCCCGTCATGCAGCTGGCAGAGCCGCGAGGCCAGATCCATATCACCGTCCGACGTCACCGTGCCGGAGGCGACAAACCGGAGGCTGTTGCCGAGGGTGTCGATCACCCCCCAGCCGGTGCGCCTTAATCCGGGGTCAATGCCGATGATTCGAATCGTCTTTTGCATGAGGCACCTTATCTTTCCGGCTGCGACCCTGCCAGCGATAAGTGAACAAAACGACAACATTCATCAAATTTGCAGTGCAGCATTTACCTCTGCTTAAACCGCGTACCGCATTGTTCCCCCACAAAATCAAAAAAGGGGAGCTGCGGACATGAAGATCCGCAGCATAATATCTGAGCCATATCAGCCATCCGGTGGCGCCACATGCATGGCGCGGGAACTGATACGGCATTGGGGGCTGCATCGGCCATGCTGAACCGTTTTCATTCCATATCCACCAAAGTGCTGGCGATTTTCCTGGCGCTGATGGCGATCTCGACCGGGGCTCTGACGCTTCTCGGCTACCAGAGCAGCAGCGGCGTTCTGGAAGAACAGGCGTCGAAATCCATGGAGAGCATTCTCGTCTTTCGCGGCGACATGCTTCAGGAGCGTCTTGAGCAGCTGAAAACGCAGGCGGACTCCATCGCCAAGATCGAATCCCTGCAAATGGCTGTCGTTTCCATGCGCAGCGGCTGGGCGACCGTGCAGAAGAACTCCGGTGACGCGAAGGCGGAACTGCAGCGCGTCTTCGTCACGGAAAACCCCTTCGGCGAAAAGGAAAAGCTGATCAAGCCGGAAAGCCCGAGCGGCTTTTATTATTCCACCCATGAAAAAACCCAGACGGATATTGGCGGTTATCTGCAGGGAACGCCGTTCAGCGACGTTCTCTTCATCGATCCCGCAGGCACGGTCTATTACTCTTATCTGAAAGGATCGGCTTTCGGGGAAACCGTCACCGGCGGCGCCTGGGCGGAAAGCGGCCTGGGCGCGGCCTTCGCACGCGGCGCCGCAAATGCCGAAAAGGCCGCGAACGACGTGGCCCAGACCAGCTTCTCCGGCCTGCGCATCGATGCCGCCACGAAAGAGGCCGGCATTTATTTCGGCGTTCCCGTCGTCAAGTTCGGCGCTTTCAAGGGCATCGTCCTCTTCCGGGTCAAGGAAGAGGTCTTCAGCCAAATCCTCACAAAGGGTGTGACGGCCGGCAGTTCCGAACAGTCCGCGATCGTTTCCGCCGATGGCAAGGTTATCGGCGTGGAGGGCAACAGGCTGGTCGGCCTCGATCCGGCAATCTATGGCTTCCATGGACAAGCGCTGAATACGACGGGCATGACGATTGCCAAGATCGACCGTGCCGATGGCGAGGCCAATGCCTATGCCCGCCCCTTCTCCTTTGCCGGGGAAAAATATCTCGCGGTGGAAAGCATGCTGCGCAGCGAATTGAATGCGGGCTCGGTTTCGATTGCCGGCACGCTTGCCGTGATCGGCCTTTGCGTTCTGGCGGCCATGTGCGCGGCGACGGCCTTCTTTGCGCGACGCCTGTTCGCACCGCTGGAAAAGCTTGCAGGATTGACCGGCGAAGTGGCCGCAGGCCGTCTCGATGCGGAGATCGGCAATCAGGACCGGAAGGACGAGATCGGCCGCATGGCGCGGGCGCTTGGCAGTTTCCGCGAAAAGCTCATCCTGCAGCGGGAGATGCAAGAAACCGCATCGCGCACGCGTGAGGAAGCCGAAACGGCCCGCCGCGCGCATCTTGCGGAACGGGAGGCCGAGGCCGGCACCCTGCAGATGGTCGTGCATTCCCTGGATGAAGGTCTGGACCGGCTGGCGAACGGCAACCTCGCCTATCGTATCGAAACCGTCTTCCCCGACGATCTCGAAAGCCTGCGCCATAACTTCAACACGGCACTTTCCCGGCTCAGCGA
Source organism: Agrobacterium sp. YIC 4121 (assembly GCF_002008205.1). Lineage (NCBI taxonomy): Bacteria > Pseudomonadati > Pseudomonadota > Alphaproteobacteria > Hyphomicrobiales > Rhizobiaceae > Agrobacterium > Agrobacterium sp. YIC 4121. The sequence continues at coordinate 92,428 of NZ_MRDI01000004.1, forward strand.
AACCATGCAGGCCATCGGCGGCAACTCCGCCGCCGTTCGTGGCGGTTCCGAGGAGATGCGGGTGGGAGCTGATCAGCTCGCCGAACGTACCGAGCGACAGGCAGCTTCCATCACCGAAACGGCAAGCGCGATCAAGGCGATCACGGAGGCCGTCCGCGACCAGATCGAACGCGCCGAACAGGCAACGCGGATCGCCCGCGACGCCAGCGCGGAGGCCACGGCATCCAGCCGCATCATGGAGCAGACCATCGCCGCCATGGAGGCGATCCAGACCTCGTCACGCCAGATCAATCAGATCATCGGCGTCATCGATGAAATCGCCTTTCAGACCAATCTTCTCGCCCTCAATGCTGGCGTGGAGGCAGCCCGCGCGGGCGAAGCAGGCAAGGGCTTTGCGGTGGTGGCGCAGGAGGTGCGCGAACTGGCGCAGCGTTCGGCAGCGGCCGCAAAGGAGATCACCAGCCTGCTGAAGCGCTCTACCGACGAGGTTTCCGCCGGCGTGGCGCTGGTGGAAAAAGCAGGCACGTCGCTTTCCGGCATCGGCAAGCATGTGCAGACCATCAGCACGCGCATCGAGGAGATCATGGACTCCACCCGCGAGGAAGCGCACACGCTCTCGGAAATCAACAGCACCGTCGCCAGCCTCGACACCATGACCCAGCAGAATGCCGCCATGGTGGAAGAAACAACGGCCGCCATTCACAATCTCGCCTCCGAAGCGGGCGAAATGGACGGCAGGCTTGGACAATTCACGCTGGCTTCCGACCGGGATGCAGCAGGTCATCGCGACGCCCGACAAATTCGGCGGGCAGGCTGAAAAAGCAAAGGGGCCTCTTCGGAGGCCCCAATTTTTTTGAACCATCCTTCAATTCTGCGCGACTTCACTGGTAAATCGGGACACGCGTCTTACATCCGCAGCAAAGATTTAAATTTCGCAGGAGCGTCGGATGATCCCCTTTTCCATTCTCGACCTTTCGCCCATCGGCGAAGGCGAGAGCGTCAGCGAGGCGCTTGAAAATTCCCGCCGAATGGCGATCAAGGCCGAAGAAAACGGCTATAACCGTATCTGGCTGGCGGAGCACCACGGCATGCCGGGAATTGCCAGTGCTGCAACATCGCTCGTCATCGCCCATGTGGGCGCGGCCACGAAACATATCCGCGTCGGCTCCGGCGGCATCATGTTGCCCAACCACTCCCCACTCGTCATCGCCGAGCAGTTCGGCACGCTTGCGGCGCTGCTTCCCGGCCGTGTCGATCTCGGTCTTGGCCGTGCTCCCGGAACCGACATGCGCACGGCAAGGGCGCTGCGCCGCAATCTCGATGCCGGCGCGGAAAACTTCCCGCACGATATAGTCGAACTCCAGCGTTACCTTGGTCCGCCGCAGCAGGATCAGGCGATTCTTGCCGTGCCCGGCATGAATTCGAATGTGCCGATCTGGCTGCTCGGCTCCAGCACCTATAGCGCGCATCTCGCCGCAGCCCTCGGCCTGCCCTATTCCTTCGCCTCGCATTTCGCGCCCGATATGCTGATGGAAGCGATCCATATCTATCGCGAGCGCTTCCAGCCCTCAGAAGTACTGGACAAGCCCTATGTGATGGTGGGTGTGATGGGCGTCGGCGCCGATACGGACGAAGAGGCGCAGCATCTTTTCACCTCGTCGCAGCAGCAATTCGTCAACCTGCGCCGCAACGTGCGCACGCAGTTTCCGAAGCCGGTGCACAGCATGGACGATTACTGGAACGAGATGGAGCGTTTCTCCGTCGAACACACGCTGCGTTTCGCAGCCGTGGGCTCGCCTGAGACGATCCAGCGCCATCTCGACGGTTTCCTGGCGGAAACCCAGGCGGATGAGCTGATCGTTTCCATGCCGATCCATGACATCGAAAAGCGGCTGCGATCCGTGGAGATTTTTGCTGACGTGCGAACCTCCATAAAGAAGGCTGCCTAAACAAAAAAGCCCCGGAGCGGATCGCTGCCGGGGCTTTTTTTTGAAATATGAGATGTCAGGCGGAAAGCTTGGCGAGAATTTCTTCGGACACTTCGAAGTTGGAGTAGACGTTCTGCACGTCGTCATCGTCTTCGAGATTGTCGATGAGCTTCATCAGCGACTGCGCCTTTTCTTCATCCACCGGCACCGTGTTCTGCGGCTTCCAGATGGCCTTGACGCTTTCGGCTTCGCCCAGCACGCCTTCCAGCGCCTTGGAAACCTCGTTCATCGCTTCGAAACCGCAGATGATGGTGTGGCCGTCTTCGGAAGATTCAACGTCGTCGGCGCCGGCTTCGATGGCGGCTTCCATGACCTTGTCGGCATCGCCGACTTCAGCCTTGTAGGAGATTTCGCCAACCCGATCGAAGGAGAAGGAGACCGAACCGGTTTCGCCGAGAGCGCCGCCGGCCTTGGTGAAAATGGAGCGAACGTTGGAGGCGGTGCGGTTGCGGTTGTCCGTCAGGGCCTCGACGATGACGGCGACGCCGCCCGGGCCGTAACCTTCGTAACGGACTTCGTCATAGTTTTCGCCATCGGCGCCGGACGCCTTCTTGATCGCACGCTCGATGTTGTCCTTCGGCATGGACTGGGCCTTGGCGTTCTGGATTGCCAGACGCAGGCGCGGGTTCATGTTCGGGTCGGGCATGCCCGTCTTTGCCGCAACGGTGATTTCGCGCGCAAGCTTGGAAAACATTTTGGACCGCACGGAGTCCTGCTTGCCCTTGCGGTGCATGATGTTCTTGAACTGTGAATGACCAGCCATGGAAAACCTGATTGTCGTAATTTGGAGATTGCGGGCCTTATAAGTGCGATAGCCGCGCCATTCAACCCCGCAAGCGCTTTCTCTTGCCGCAACAACGGAAGGAACCGATTTATCCGCTCTTCGTTCTGATCATGAACGCGGCGGAACAGGATATTTTTCCTCCGTCGCAACATGAGACCCGAAGGAGAAAACATATGGTCAGCCTGACTGAAGCAAGAGAAGCACCGGCCCGCCAGCTCTGGGACGAGATCAATTCCGTCCATGCCGGCATGCTCGGTCTCGAAGGACTGCACAACCACATGCAGCCCATGGCGCCTCATGCTGACCCCAAGACCAACACCGTCTGGTTTTTCTCCAAAAAAGACACCGATCTGGTGAAATCGCTGAAATCCGGCTCCCGGGCGCATTTCTGCGTGGTGGGCAAGGACCATGACTACCACGCCTGCCTTTCAGGCATCCTCGAAGCACGCGACGACAAAACCAAGATCGACGAATATTGGAACTCGGTCACTGCCGCATGGTACGAACATGGCAAAAGCGACCCGCAACTGATCATGCTGGCGTTGCATGTCGACGATGCCGATATCTGGGCTTCGACGGACAGCACGCTGAAATTCGGCTGGGAAATCGCCAAGGCGAACATGTCGGATGACAAGACGCCTGACGTCGGCGTCCGCCAGCACCTCACCTTTGCCTGATAAACCACTCCCCCCGGCCTTCCCCGCCCGTCGCCATGCTACATGCCTTTTGGCACCAGTATCTGCGGCTGGCGGGGAAGGTTTCTCATCGAAACGCGGATCACCGGATCGGTCGCATAGGCAATGCGGAAACTCTCGCCGAACATCGTCAGAAACTGCTCCAGTGGCGGGCCGGTGCGGTGCATCGGCAGGATCAGCGCGGAGCGCAGGCGCTTGACCACCCGGCTCATGCTGTCTGCCCCCATGGTCAGCCCGCCATCCACCGGCACCATCAACACATCCAGACGGCCGATCTCGGCATAATGCGTATCCGTCAACTCATGATGCAGATGCCCGAGATGGCCGATGCACAGCCCGGCAACCTCGAAGATGAAGATGGAATTGCCGTTCTCCTGGAAGGACTCGTAATCGCCCCAGCGGTTGCGGATGTCGGTTGCGACATTGCGGATATAGACATCGCCCACCAGAACCTTGTGCTCGGCCTTTTCTCCCGGCGTATCGCTCCAGCCATGCAGCACATATTGAATGGCCGGGTCCGGACTGAGGGTAAAATGCGTCGAATGCGCCCGGTTCATCGTCACCACCGTCGGCGTGACGGGCGGACGATAGACGCCGTTATAATCGGTGGCGATGGTCACACCGCCGGGGCTTTCGATCAGATAGGTGGAATGGCCGATGAAGCTGATCTTCACCTCCTCCTTTGCCGTCGCCTGCGCCAGCTGAACACCCGGCGGATTGAATCTCGCGAACATAACGCCCGGAATGTTGCTGGCGATCGCCTGGCACTGGCTGACGGGAGGACGGCTCGCCGTCTGGGAGAAGGCCGCTCCCGAACAGGCGATCAGCCCCGTTATTGCAAGCATTAGCACGCGCAGCATCATGCCACTCCCCTGAACTTGCGAAGCTGAGAGGATGGGGCAGGTTTTGGCGAGCGTCCAGTTACAAGAGCAACGGAAGGCTCACCCTCTCGTCATTGTGAACGCTTCGGGGGAAGATTAAACCCAGAAGGTCGGCAGGGTTTCCGAAAGCCGCGGCCCGATGCGCAGCGGCGCAATCTTTTCCGCCAGTCCGGTTCGGTCGGAAATCTCCACGCCGACGCCGCAGATCGTCGCAGGTCCGCTGGCTGCCTCGAAACGGCCCTTCGGCATTTTGGAAATGAAGCGGTTGATCGGCTCTTCCTTCTCCATGCCAAGCGAGCTGTCATAATCGCCGCACATGCCGGCATCCGACATGTAGGCGGTTCCGCCGTTCAATATCTGCGCGTCGGCTGTCGGAACATGGGTGTGGGTACCGACTACGAAACTGGCGCGCCCATCGACAAAATGGCCGAAACACTGTTTTTCGCTGGTCGCTTCCGCGTGGAAATCGAAAATAATGGCGTCGGCCTGTTCCTTCAGCGGGCAGGCGGCAAGAATGTTTTCAGCCGACTTGAAGGGATCGTCCAGTTCCGGATGCATGAAGACCCGGCCCATGATGTTGGCAACCAGTATGCGCGCGCCGTTGCGGGCATAAAAAATGCCCGAGCCTTTGCCCGGCGTACCATCCGGATAATTGGCGGGCCGCAGGAACTGGTCGTGGCGCTCACAGAAGGAAACCGCTTCCTTCTGGTCCCAGACGTGGTTGCCGGTCGTCACCACATCGGCGCCGGCATTGATGGTCTCGAGATAGATATCTTCGGTGATCCCAAAACCGCCGGCAGCGTTTTCACCGTTGACGATGACGAAATCCAGCTTCAGGTCGGAAATCAGCCCCGGCAACCGCTCCCAGACAGCCGTGCGTCCGGTCTTGCCAACCATATCTCCGAGAAAAAGAAGCCTCATTCACCCGCCCCGATCTTGCGCATGTTTCTATATTTCGTCCCCTCTAGTGCATTTCCAGGAAAAGTGGAACCCGGTTTTCCGTCCGGAAATACGACGAAACAAAGAGTTAGAGGGTCTTCGCCATTCAAGGAAAAGTGGAGACCCTCTAACCGGAAATCCATCTTTTAAAAAGTGCTAAAGCGCCTTTTGCCCACTGTCAGAGATCGACAGTGGGACGGAAAACCAGCGCAGGCCGCTTTCCGTCAGAATGGCGTGAAGCGAGACATCATGCGGCTCCGCCGGCACGGACGGCACTTCCTGACAATCGAAGGCGACGCCGACGAGCACGGGCTGACGACCCCTGGCGTGCAATCGCGCAATGGCGCGGTCATAATGGCCTGCGCCATAACCGACCCGCTGACCTTTGCCATCGAAGACGGAGAGAGGCACGAGCAGAATATCCGGATCGAGAACCTCCTCATCCTCACCCGGGCCGGTCGTGCCAAAGCCGGTCTTCACCAGCGGCGTATCCGTTTCAAAGGCGCGGAAGACAATGGTTTCACGATCCAGCACAACGGGCAGGACAAGACGCCCGCCCCTTGTCCGCAACGCTTCCATCAGCGGCCGGGTATCGGCCTCGGAGCGGATCGGCATGAAGCCGGAAATTACGGTGCCCGGTGCAAAGGGGATATCGGAGGCGCCATGGGCCGTTATGGACTGGCTCTTCTCCTGGCGCTCCGCCAGCGTCAGCGCATCGCGCGCGGCGAGCCTTTCGCCGCGCAGCCTTGCTTTTTCGGCAACGTCACCGGGCATCAGGCGGCCCGGCTCACGAGAACCTTGTCGATGCGGTGGCCATCGAGATCGATGACCTCGAAACGCCAGCCATTGCGGGTGACATGTTCGCCCAGTTCCGGCAGGCGGCGGAACTCGTCCAGAACCAGACCGGCAACGGTCTCGAACTCGGCATCCTCGTCAATCTGGAAACCCATGCGATAAGCGAACTCATCGGCGGGCATCCAGCCGGCGACGAGGAACGAACCGTCCTCGCGCTCGACCATGGCCGGCTCCTCATCGTCATCTTCCTGGAACGCGCCGGTGATGGCTTCCAGCACGTCGCCGGAGCTGATGATGCCTTCGAAATGGCCATATTCGTCGTAGACCAGCACCATATGCACTGTGGAACGGCGCAGCGACTGGATGACGTCCACCGCACTCGTCAGATCCGATACGACCGGCACTTCCCGCAGAAGCTCACGAATGTTGAGTTCCTTGCCGGAAGCGAGCGCATCGAATGCGTCCTTGGCGAAAAGCACGCCGAGAATTTCATCCGAGGCGCCGTTGCGCACCGGCAGGCGTGAACGCTGCGTCTGGCGAAGCTGCTCGCGGATTTCCTCCGCGCTGTCTTCGATATCGACCACTTCCACATCGCGTCGCGGCGTCATCAGGCCCCGCGCATTGCGGTCGGCAAGGCGCATGACGCTGGTGATCATCGCCGATTCCTCGGTCTCGATCACACCGGCGCTGTGAGCTTCGGCCAGAACCGTGCGGATTTCATCGTCGGTGACCGAAGCGTTGGATTCACCGCTATGGCCGAGAAGCGCCAGAACGGCCTTGCCCGACCGGTCGAGCAGCCACACCAGCGGCGCGCCGACCTTGGACAGCAGCATCATGGTGGGGGCGACGCGGGCGGCGACCTTTTCGGGATCGCGCAGCGCAATCTGCTTGGGCACCAGTTCGCCGACGATCAGCGACAGATAGGTGATGGCGACGACCACCGAGCCGACGCCGAGCGCATCGGCGGCACGGTCGGGAACGCCCTGCTCCAAAAGCCACGCCGTAAAGCGCGCACCGAGCGTGGCGCCGGAAAAAGCGCCGGAAAGGACGCCGACCAGCGTGATGCCGATCTGCACCGTGGAAAGAAAGCGTCCGGGATTTTCGGAAAGGCTGAGCGCCATTGTGGCGCCCTTGCTGCCTTGCGTGGCAAGCACTTTGAGCCTCGCCGGTCTGGAGGAGACAACGGCAAGCTCGGACATGGCAAGCACACCGTTCAATACGGTGAGCAGGACCACGATCATAATTTCAGTAAACAAGTTTAGCTCTTTGGGCTGTTGAACGGCACGTCGCGGTTTTGACCGCAGCGCCCTTTTTTAAAGGGCATGACAGACATACCAATCCGGATAATAGGGAATTGTTCCGCCATTGCAATGACGGCAATGTAAAAAAGCCGCGTCCGGCAGTTATGAAAAATGACTGTCGAATATATCAAGGATACAGGGAAGCCCCGGAGGTTGATCCGAAACTTCAAGCGCGATCCACGGCGACCGATGGAGATTTACGATCCTGGGTGCCTACAAAAGTAGGTGGGCACCGTGTGTCCAGCCCCACGGGACTGGCCAGGGACAGCTCCCTTTGGATCGAGTATGGCCCCAGGGATTGTGGTTCCTGTCGGGAAGCGCAGAACGCATAGAAGATATAGGACGGATCGGAGAAAACCGCCAGAGGGCAGCGCGCGAAATTTTGCCGCCTCAGAGCCCTTCAGGCCATCAATGCGCGGCGGGCTTCGGCCGCGCCAGCAGTTTTTCGGTAATCCCGTTCAGGCGGTCGGCCAGATCGCCGATGGCGAGCGCCACCATCTCGTCTGATTTCGCCCGGTGCTCGGCCATGCCGTCGCGGTTGCGGGAAAGGGAGGCGACCTCTCCTTCCAGCTTCTCGATCTTGCGATTGAGTTCGGAAAGCTCGTCCATCACCATGATGCCCGCCATAACGGTCAGGCGAAGATCGCCGATTTCGCCGAACTGGCTCTTGAGGTGCCCGACATACCGGTCGAACCTCGTTGCGAGATCGGTCAGATGGTCTTCCTGCCCCGCCTCGCACGCCATGCGGTAGGCCTTGCCGTCGATCATAACTGTGACTTGCGCCATGAGCCCGCTCCTATCGATCCAGCACCGCGCGGATCGTCTCCATCGCCGTCACCAGCCGGCGGGAAACCTCGCGATTGACTTCTTCAAGACGATTGGCGCGAAACTCGGCCTGATCCAGCTCATGCGCGAGCCTTGCGCGGTCGACATGGACCCGCTTGACCTCGTTATCGATCTCGCCCGTCTCCCTTTGCCGCTCGATACGCATATCGATGGCATTTTCGAGATTTGTGATGGCAGCATTCAGCTCCGTCAGCGCAGATTGTACGGTCTTGTCAGCCGACATCGTTTTTTCCAACTCGCACGCCACCGGCCGAATCGTCCGGTTTCAGGCCTTTTCAACAATCACGAGGTTATTACCCGATTTACCATCCCGTCAATCAAACCAGTGCATTGAGACGTTTTGCTCTGTGGATGAACGAAGAGATGTCGGCGCATATCGCACGAATTTTGTCAGGATGCCCGATTTTCTAAACGATTTTTTCTCCCTCAGCGAACCGCAAACGCCCGTGGATTTATTGACTTGCCGGCCTCACCTGCTATGGATCAACCCGCTTTTTGGATAGTTGCGTAAAACTATCTCCTTTCACCCGGAAACAGACGGAAAAGCCATGATTTCTCGCGACAAACACAACCGGATGGCAAATGCGATCCGATTTCTTGCCATGGATGCAGTGGAGAAGGCCAATTCCGGCCATCCCGGTCTGCCGATGGGCGCCGCTGATGTCGCCACCGTTCTCTTCACCCGTTACCTGAAATTCGATCCCAAGGCGCCGCTCTGGGCGGATCGCGACCGCTTCGTGCTGTCGGCAGGTCATGGCTCGATGCTTCTTTACTCGCTGCTCTATTTGACGGGCTACGAGGACATGACGATCGACGAGATCAAGCGCTTCCGTCAGTTCGGTTCCAAGACCGCCGGCCACCCCGAATATGGCCACGCGACCGGCATCGAAACCACAACCGGCCCGCTCGGCCAGGGCATCGCCAACGCCGTCGGCATGGCGATTGCCGAGCGCAAGCTTGAAGAGGAATTCGGCTCCGACCTGCAGAGCCACTTCACCTATGTCCTGTGCGGTGACGGCTGCCTCATGGAAGGCATCAGCCACGAAGCTATCGCGCTTGCCGGCCACCTGAAGCTCAACAAGCTCGTTCTGTTCTGGGATGACAACAACATCACCATCGACGGCGAAGTCGGCCTCTCCGACAGCACCGACCAGATCGCCCGCTTCCAGGCCGTTCACTGGAACACCATCCGCGTCGACGGCCACGATCCGGACGCGATTGCCGCCGCCATCGAAGCCGCGCAGAAATCCGACCGCCCGACCTTCATCGCCTGCAAGACCGTCATCGGCTTCGGCGCCCCCAACAAGCAGGGCACCCACAAGGTTCACGGCAACCCGCTCGGCGCCGAAGAAATCGCCGCCACCCGCAAGCACCTGAACTGGGAAGCCGAAGCCTTCGTCGTTCCGGAAGATGTGCTCGATGCATGGCGTCTCGCCGGCCTGCGCTCCACCAAGACCCGCCAGGACTGGGAAGCCCGCCTTGAAGCCGCTGAAGCCGGCAAGAAGGCCGAATTCAAGCGCCGCTTCGCCGGCGACCTGCCCGGCAATTTCGACAGCGCCATCGATGCCTTCAAGAAGAAGATCATCGAGAACAACCCCACGGTCGCCACCCGCAAGGCTTCGGAAGATTCGCTCGAAGTCATCAACGGCGTCCTGCCGGAAATGATCGGCGGCTCTGCCGACCTGACGCCGTCCAACAACACCAAGACCAGCCAGATGAAGTCCATCACGCCGACGGACTTCTCCGGCCGTTACCTGCATTACGGCATCCGCGAACACGGCATGGCAGCAGCCATGAACGGCATCGCTCTGCATGGCGGTCTCATTCCTTATGCCGGTGGCTTCCTGATCTTCTCGGACTACTGCCGTCCATCGATCCGTCTGGCTGCCCTCATGGGCATCCGCGTCGTCCACGTTCTGACGCATGATTCCATCGGCGTCGGCGAAGACGGCCCGACCCACCAGCCGGTGGAGCAGATCGCAGCCCTGCGCGCCATTCCGAACCTGCTCGTCTTCCGCCCGGCGGATGAAACCGAGACGGCAGAATGCTGGCAGCTCGCGCTGGAACAGAAGCATCGTCCTTCCGCACTGGCGCTTACCCGCCAGAACCTTGCGCCCTCACGCAAGGAATATGAAGAGAAGAACCTCTCCGCTTACGGTGCCTACGAACTCGTCTCCGCCAGCGACGCCAAGGTTTCGATCTTCGCCTCCGGTTCGGAAGTCGAAGTGGCGCTGAAGGCCGCCGCAACGCTGAAGGACAAGGGCGTTTCCGCCCGCGTCGTTTCCGTTCCCTGCTTCGAGCTCTTCAAGGAACAGCCGGAAACCTATCGCAACGCCATCATCGGCAAGGCTCCGGTGAAGATCGCGGTCGAAGCCGCCATCCGCCAGGGCTGGGATTATTTCATCGGCTCCGACGGCGCATTCGTCGGCATGCACTCCTTTGGAGCGTCCGCACCGGCGAAGGATCTCTTCAAGCACTTCGGCATCACGGCGGAAGCCGTTGTCGCCGCAGTCGAGGCAAAACTTGCGTGAGGGCTTCCCAAGCCCTCACCACTCAGCAAAGACCACGCCCATTCTTGTTCGGGAGACTGTAAATGACTGTAAAAGTTGCCATTAACGGCTTCGGCCGCATCGGCCGCAACGTCCTGCGCGCCATCGTCGAATCCGGCCGCACCGACATCGAAGTCGTTGCCATCAACGACCTCGGCCCGGTTGAGACCAACGCCCACCTGCTGCGTTACGATTCGATCCACGGCAAGTTCCCGGCCGATGTGAAGGTAGAAGGCGACACGATCATCGTTGGCGGCGGCAAGCCGATCAAGGTGACGGCCGTTCGCGATCCGGCAACGCTGCCGCACAAGGAACTCGGCGTCGACATCGCGCTGGAATGCACGGGCATCTTCACCGCTCGCGACAAGGCTGCCGCTCACCTGACGGCCGGCGCAAAGCGCGTCATCGTTTCGGCTCCGGCTGACGGCGCAGACCTCACCGTCGTCTTCGGCGTCAACGACGACCAGCTGACGAAGGACCATCTGGTCATTTCCAACGCGTCCTGCACCACCAACTGCCTCGTGCCGGTCGTGAAGGTTCTCGATGACGTCGTTGGCATCGACCATGGCTTCATGACGACGATCCACTCCTACACCGGCGACCAGCCGACGCTGGACACCATGCACAAGGACCTTTACCGCGCCCGCGCCGCAGCCCTGTCCATGATCCCGACCTCGACGGGCGCTGCCAAGGCCGTTGGCCTCGTTCTGCCGCACCTCAAGGGCAAGCTGGACGGCACGTCGATCCGCGTTCCGACCCCGAACGTTTCGGTCGTGGACTTCAAGTTCATTGCCAAGCGCGCCACCACGGTTGAGGAAATCAACGAAGCGATCAAGTCTGCCGCCAACGGCAAGCTGAAGGGCATCCTCGGCTACACGGACGAGCCGCTGGTTTCCCGCGATTTCAACCACGACAGCCATTCGTCGATCTTCGCCAACGACCAGACCAAGGTCATGGAAGGCAATTTCGTGCGCGTCCTGTCCTGGTACGACAACGAGTGGGGCTTCTCCAACCGCATGTCGGACACGGCCGTCGCCTTCGCGAAGACCATCTAACGAAGACGCATTAATGGATGCAGGTCCGGCGGGAGCAATCTCGCCGGATTTTTTATTTCGATTTTCCTATGAGGTGCCTCCAAGTTTTCAATTTCCTGCCTTTGTCTGGTCGATTTTGAAACGGACAAGAGATGCAGGGATAACGGTCGTGCGCAATGCACTTCGGCCCTGCCGTATCATTCGATACACCCCGCCTTGCGTCGTCTTTCAACGCCACCCGAAACAGCGCTGACAGACCGCAACCCGTGGCGCATTGACTGCAGACGCGCAGAGCATTCATTGCGCCACGGGTTGCGGTCTATCAACGCGGTTTGAATGAGGCGGTGGACGTGGAATCATTTTATCTTCTGTTGCTGGTCGCAACCGTTCTCGTTCTCGTCGCCGCCTTTTCGAGCCTTATCGCCTTCCGCTTCGGCGCACCGCTGCTGCTGCTTTTCCTGATGATCGGCCTTGTGGCCGGTGTGGACGGCCTCGGCATCGAATTCACCAACAATCCGCTGGCCTATATGCTCGGCTCGCTGGTGCTTGCCGTCATCCTGTTCGATTCCGGGTTCGGCACATCCATCCAGTCCTTCCGGCTTTCGGCGGCACCCGCCGTCGCTCTCGCCACAGTCGGCGTCATCCTCACATCCGTCTTTTTTGCCGGCGCGGCGGCCCTGCTGCTCGGGCTTTCATGGCCTGAGGGCCTGCTGCTTGGCGCCATCGTCGCCTCCACGGACGCGGCGGCCGTGTTCTTCCTGCTGCGCATCGGCGGCATCCATATCCGCGATCAGGTGCGCTCGACGCTGGAAGTCGAATCCGGCACCAACGATCCGATGGCGATCTTCCTCACCATCGCCCTGGTCGAAATCATCGCCAAGGGCCAGGGGCTGGCCAGCATCGATAGCGGCTTTCTGCTGCTTTTCATCGAGCAGATGGGCCTTGGCGTGATTTTCGGCCTGCTCGGCGGCGTCATGATCGCCACCGTCGTCAACCGTTTCGCCGCCGACCGGGGGCTTGCGCCCATCTTCGTGCTGGCGCTGGCGCTGCTCGTCTTTTCCTTCACCGGCACAATTGGCGGCAGCGGTTTTCTGGCGGTCTATGTGGCAGGCATTGTTGCCGGCAACCGCCGGATTTTCGCCAAGGAAACCATTCGCCGTTTCCATGAGGGGCTGACCTGGCTTGCCCAGATCATCATGTTCCTGATGCTCGGCCTGCTCGCCACCCCGTCGCAGTTTCCGGCAATCGCCATTCCGGCCGTGCTGCTCGCGCTGTTCCTGATCTTCGTCGCCCGCCCGCTTGCGGTGTGGCTGAGCCTCATGCCCTTCAACTATACCCAGCAGGAAACATCTTTCGTCGCCTGGGTGGGCCTGCGCGGCGCGGTTTCCATCCTGCTCGCCATCATGCCCATTCTCGGCGGGCTTGACGATGCGCAGATCTATTTCAACGCCGCCTTCATCATCGTGCTGGTGTCGCTGCTGGTACAGGGCTGGACCATCAAGCCGGTGGCGACAAGGCTCGGGCTGATCGTGCCGCCACGCATGGGTGAGGTGGACAAGCTGGAGGTGGACCTTCCAGGCACCGCCAATCATGAGCTGATTTCCTACCGGGTCGCCAAAGGCAGCGCCATCATGCAGGGCGAGCGCATTCCGCGCTGGGCCATGCCTTCGCTGGTGGTGCGCGACGGCAAATCGATCCGCTACCAATATGCCGGGCGGCTGCGCGAGAACGATCTCGTCTACCTCTTCATCGCACCCGGCTATTCCCGCCTGATCGACCGGCTGTTTGCGAGCGCCCTGCCGGTTGCCGATGACGACGCCGATTTCTTCGGCACCTTCGCGATCTCGTCGGCCCGTCCGGCGAAGGAACTAGACGCAGCCTATGGCCCCGGCCTGCTTTCGCCCGCCGAACAGGCGATGAGCGTCGCGGAACTCATCGAAGCGCGCCTTGCCGGAAAGGCAGATTATGCCGACCGCGTGCGCCTCGGCTCCATCGTGCTGATCGTTCGCACACTGGACGAACACGAGGCGATAACCGGTGTGGGCATCTCCCTAGAACCGGTGGAACCGGCGACCAGCCTGCCGATCTTCATCAGCTTTTCGGAAATCCTCAACCGTGTCCGCAACCATCTGGCAGAGAAGCGCCAGCCACGCTCCGCCAGCGTTGAAGAAAGCGCCCCCGCCGCTGCGAATACAGTAAGAGAAAATGAGGCCTGACCGGCTTGCGTCGTCAATCAGGCATAGTATGGTCCGTGCCGAACTCGCAACAAATCAGGATCGACCTATGCCCGCTTTCAAGACCCTCGACGACCTCAACGACATTGCCGGAAAGCGCGTTCTCGTCCGCGTTGATCTCAACGTGCCGGTCGCAGATGGCAAGGTGACGGACGCAACCCGTATCGAACGCGTTGCGCCGACCATTCTGGAACTGTCCTCCAAGGGCGCAAAAGTCATTCTGCTTGCCCATTTCGGCCGTCCGAAGGGCGAACCGGTGGCCGACATGTCGCTTTCCCAGATCGTACCCGCCGTCGAGGAAGTATTGGATCACGCCGTTTCCTTCGCGACCGACTGCATCGGCGCACCGGCGGCGGACGCCGTCGCTAAACTGAACGATGGCGATATCCTGCTTCTGGAAAATACCCGTTTCCACAAGGGCGAAGAAAAGAACGACCCGGCCTTCGTCGAAGCTCTGGCAGCCAATGGCGATATCTATGTGAACGACGCCTTCTCCGCCGCCCACCGCGCCCATGCCTCCACCGAGGGCCTGGCGCGCCACCTGCCCGCCTATGCCGGCCGCACCATGCAGGCCGAGCTTGAGGCTCTGGAAAAGGGCCTCGGCCAGCCAGTCCGTCCGGTCGTCGCCATCGTCGGTGGCGCCAAGGTTTCGAGCAAGATCGATCTGCTGATGAACCTCGTCAAGAAGGTCGACGCCCTCGTCATCGGCGGCGGCATGGCCAACACCTTCCTCGCCGCCCGCGGTGCGCAGGTCGGCAAATCGCTTTGCGAGCATGATCTCGCCGAGACCGCAAAGCAGATCATGATCGAGGCTGCGACATCCGGCTGCGCCATCGTGCTGCCGGAGGACGGCGTCGTCGCTCGCGAATTCAAGGCCGGTGCGGCCAATGAAATCGTCGACATCAACGCCATTCCCGCTGATGCCATGGTTCTCGATGTCGGCCCAAAATCGGTTGAAAGCATCAAGGCCTGGATTTCCCGCGCCGAAACGCTGGTCTGGAACGGTCCGCTCGGCGCCTTCGAAATCGAGCCCTTCGACGCGGCGACCGTTGCCGCTGCAAAACACGCGGCGGAATGCACCAAGGCCGGCAAGCTCGTCTCCGTCGCCGGCGGCGGCGACACCGTTGCCGCGCTCAACCATGCCGGCGTTTCTGAGGATTTCTCCTATGTTTCGACGGCCGGCGGCGCCTTCCTCGAATGGATGGAAGGCAAGGAATTGCCGGGCGTTGCCATCCTGACCGCCGCCAAGTAAACTCACCCTACTTGCCTGACACGAGGCCGGACAAGCCATGCTTGTCCGGCCTTGCTTTTTGGTAAGCGGCACCGGGAGGAAAAGTTTCAAACGATTGAAATCATTTCAATCGTTTCAATGAGTTAGCGTGCCATTTCCCTGCCCTGGAACTTCTGTTATCGGAAATTTATTGTGCCTTGGGAGAATAGCAAATGACCGAACGTCTCGAAGACATCGCAATCAAAATGGTCGCCGACGGCAAAGGCCTGCTCGCCGCCGACGAATCCACGGGAACGATCAAAAAGCGTTTCGACAGCATCAATCTGGAGTCCACCGAGACCGCCCGCCGCGATTATCGTGAGATGCTGTTCCGTTCCGACGACGCCATGAAGAAATACATCTCCGGTGTCATCCTTTATGAAGAGACCCTGTTCCAGAAGGCCGCCGACGGCACGCCTTTCGTGGATATCATCAAGGCGGCCGGCAGCCTGCCGGGCATCAAGGTGGATATCGGCGCCAAGCCGATGGCTTTCCATCCGCATGAATTCATCACCGAAGGCCTCGACGGTCTTTACGAGCGCCTGCGCAAGTATCATGAGGCCGGCGCGCGTTTCGCCAAATGGCGCGGCGTCATCACCATCGGTGAGCAGCGTCCGAGCTGGGGTTCGATCAAGGCAAACTCCCAGTCGCTCGCCCGTTACGCCGCTCTCTGCCAGCAGGCGGATATCGTGCCGATCGTGGAGCCGGAAGTGCTGATGGACGGCGAACCGGGCACGCATGACATCGACCGCTGTGCGGAAGTCACGCAATGGGTTCTCCAGACCGTTTTTGCGGACCTGTTCGACGCCCGTGTGAATCTTGAAGGCATGATCCTCAAGCCGAACATGATCATCGACGGCAAGAAGGCCCGCAAGGCCTCCGTCGAGGAAGTGGCGGAAAAGACCGTGAAGGTTCTGAAGGCGACCGTGCCTCCCGCCGTTCCCGGCATCGCCTTCCTTTCCGGCGGCCAGTCCTCCGAAGAGGCGACCGCCCATCTCTCCGCCATGAATGCCGGCTACGACCTGCCCTGGTCTCTGACCTATTCCTACGGCCGCGCGCTTCAGGATACGGCCCTCAAGACATGGGGCGGCAAGCAGGAAAACGTCGCCGCCGGCCAGCGCGCCTTCACGCACCGCGCCGCGATGAACAGCCTCGCCGCCAAGGGTAACTGGAAGCAGGAACTCGAAAAGGCAGCCTGAGGCTGACAGAGAACATCAGATAAACAGCAGCCGCCTTAAAGGGCGGCTGCTTCGTTTGATAAAGCAAGATCGTCCGTATTCCGTCACCCGGACCCAATCGTCTTTCATTTTACCCGACTGATAATTCTCCACCGTTTTGATTGTGCATCGCCTGAGTGGAAGCATGTCCACCATGGGCAGCCTTATCCGCTCAAGTCGTGCAACCTGACGACTTTATGACCGTCATTGCCGCAATAGGCAGCGGATTTGCTCTCCGACTTCTTCAGCGCATAACGCCAGACCGTCCGGCTCGCCCGGCATCACAAGCGCTGTCGTCTCGACGGGCTTCCGAAAAGCCCCGGAAATTGCTGCGCGCTCGTTACATCACAGATAAATTTCAATCAATTATAGTATGATCCACTATGTGGACCTATAAGCATACGATGAAAACCGCGCAATACTGCATTTATACAGTTGATTTCGGCACTTTTCCTGTGTATCCCGAATGCATAGTTTTTTAACGGTCCATATTGTGGAGGCAATATACCGCTAGTTTCAGGCTTTTGGAGGGGTCTGGCCGGTCTGGCAATGACAGATATATCCTGATGCGTCGGTCATGATATTGGCGTGGGCGCGGATAACTCTCTTTGTCTGCCGCAGTCCGTTGCGAAGGTTGTTCTGTGGGAGAGGAGGCCCCGATGACCATGACCGCAAACGCGAATGACGACGTATTTGTGCTCGATGGAGAGCTTTTGCATACCGGGCCGGTAACAGGCTCATGGTTCATGCGACCCATCGAGGCTGTCGCGGCGGTGCTGCTGGCGGTGATGATCGGCCTGCTTCTGCTGGGCGTGACATCGCGCTATGCCCTGCATTTGCCAATCGTCTGGATCGATGAAACGGCGTCGTTGAGCTTCCTGTGGTTTGCCATGCTGGGTGCGGCAATTGCCATCGACCGCAGCGAGCACCTGCGCCTGACACTATTTCTCAATATGTTTCCGCAGCGCATTCTGGGCTATGTCAACTCGCTCGCTTTGGTGCTGGTAGCGACATTTCTTGCGGCGATTATCAAGCCGGCGATAGAATATGCCATCGAGGAATGGGTCGTCACCTCGGCGGCGCTGAATATTCCAATGTCCTTCCGCGCTGCCGCCTTGCCGGTTGGCGCCTGTCTGATGCTGCTGCTGGTCCTCAACAATCTCTTCCGCAGGGAGAATCTACGGGACATCATCGCAGCCGTTGTCACCGTCGCGGTCGCCTCCGGCCTGCTCTATCTGGCATCGCCGACGCTCGAAACTTTCGGCAATTTCAATCTGGCGATCTTCCTCGGCCTGTTCGTGGCGGTGTTTCTGGTGCTGGGCGTACCGATCGCCTTCTGTTTCGGCCTTGGAACCCTCGCCTACCTGACCTTTACCACCTGGGTTCCGACCATCGTGATGATCGGGCGCATTGACGAGGGCATGTCAGGCATCATTCTGCTGTCGGTTCCAGTTTTCGTGCTGCTGGGCTGCGTGCTCGATGCCACCGGCATGGGCAGGGCGATTGTCGAACTGCTATCCTCGATGTTCGGCCATATTCGCGCCGGCATGTCCTATGTGCTGCTCGGGTCGCTGTTTCTGGTCTCGGGCATTTCCGGCTCCAAGGTTTCGGATATGGCGACGGTCGCACCGGCGCTGTTTCCGGAAATGAAGCGCCGTGGCCACAAGCCCAAGGAAATGATTGCACTGCTCGCCACCGGCGCCGCCATGGCCGATACGGTTCCGCCCTCCATCGTGCTGATCGTCCTCGGTTCGGCGGCGGGCGTGTCGATTGCCGGCCTGTTCACTTCCGGCTTCATGATCGCCATGGTGCTGCTTCTGGTACTGGCCGTTCTGGCCCGCTGGAAGGCGCGACATGAAAACATGGAAGGCGCAAAACGCACCCCATGGCCGCTGGTCGGCAAGGCGGCCCTGGTTGCCGCACCGGCGCTGGTTCTGCCCTTCCTCATCCGCAGCCTGGTCGGCGGCGGCGTGGCGACGGCAACCGAGGTTTCCACCATTGCCGTGCTCTATGCGATGATTATCGGTGCGGTGCTTTATGGCGGCATCAGCCTCAAAAAGCTCTATTCCATGCTGGTGGAGACGGCCGCCCTTTCCGGGGCGATCCTGCTGATCCTCGGCTGCGCCTCGGCCATGGCCTGGGGGTTGACGCAGAGCGGCTTTGCCTTCCAGTTGACCGCGATGATCACCGATCTGCCGGGCGGCTGGATGACCTATATGATCGTGTCGATCCTGATTTTCATGATCCTCGGCTGCGTGCTGGAAGGCCTGCCGGCAATCGTATTGCTCGCACCGATCATGTTCCCCATTGCCCGCACGCTTGGCATCAACGACATCCATTATTCGATGGTGGTCGTGGTCGCCATGAATATCGGCCTGATGGCGCCGCCCATAGGCATCGGTTTCTATATCGCCTGCAAGATAGGCAATGTTTCGCCTGATGAGGCCATGGGCGCCATCTGGCCCTATCTCGCAGCCATGGTCATCGGTCTGCTGCTGATTGCGGCAATTCCGGGCTTCTCGACAATTCTGCTCTGAGACCGTGGCGGGTCCATCCGCCACGCCGATGAATGACACATGCTTTTATTTTGGGAGGAGAAAGCAATGAATATCAACAGACGTACCGTGTTGGCCGGCGCCGGCTCTGCCGTTCTTGCCACCGCTTTTGTGTCGCGCGCCCGCGCTGCGCAGTTCAATTATAAATATGCCAACAACCTGCCTGCCGCGCACCCCATGAACATCCGCGCCAAGGAAGCGGCTGACCGTATCGCCAAGGAAACCGACGGCCAGGTGAATATCAACATCTTCCCCAGCAGCCAGTTGGGCGCTGATACCGATGTGTTGAGCCAGGTACGCTCGGGCGGCGTTGAATTCTTTACGCTTTCGCCACTGATCCTGTCGACGCTGGTGCCGAATGCATCCATCAGCGGCATCGGCTTCGCCTTCCCGAACTACGATTCGGTTTGGGCGGCCATGGATGGCGATCTCGGCAAATATGTACGCGGCGAAATCGCCAAGCAGAACCTCGTTGCCATGGACACCATCTGGGATAACGGTTTCCGCCAGATCACCAGCGCTTCGAAGCCCATCGCCACGCCGGCCGATCTCGAAAGCTTCAAGATCCGCGTGCCGGTAAGCCCGCTCTGGACCTCGATGTTCAAGGCCTTCAAGTCAGCCCCTGCCTCGATCAATTTCGCTGAAGTCTACACCGCCTTGCAGACCGGCGTGGTCGATGGCCAGGAAAACCCGCTGGCGATCATCTCCACCGCCAAGCTGTTCGAAGTGCAGAAATTCTGCTCGGTCACCAACCATATGTGGGACGGCTTCTGGTTCCTGGCGAACAAGCGCGCCTGGGAGCGCCTGCCGGATGACCTGCGCGCCATCGTTGCCAAAAACCTCAATCAAGCCGGCAAGGACGAGCGGGCCGATGTGGCGAAGCTCAATGCCTCGGTGAAGGAAGACCTGATTGCCAAGGGTATGACCTTCAACGACACCGACGCCTCACTCTTCCGTGCAACCCTCAAGGAAGCCGGTTTCTATTCCGAATGGAAGGGCAAATATGGCGATGAAGCCTGGGCCATTCTCGAAAAGGCCGTTGGCGCCAGCCTGACCTGACCGGTCCGCTGAATGATTGGCCCCGCTTTGAGAGCATTTCCAGGAAAAGTGGAAACACTCTAGCGGGGCCGACCCGACTATTTCTGACGATTGTAATGGAGACTGTTTTGACAGGTCGCCTGACGGGAAAACGCGCCATAGTTTTTGGCGCAGGATCATCTGGTCCGGGTTTTGGCAATGGCAAGGCTGCGGCCGTGCAATTTGCCCGCGAAGGCGCGCGCGTGGCCTGTGTCGACCTTTCCGCTGACGCGGCCGAGGAAACCGCGCAGATCATTCGCAACGAAGGTTTCGAGGCGATTGCGGTTGCTGCCGATGTCACGGAACTCGATTCCGTATCTGCCACGGTCGCGCGGACCTGCGAGGTCTTCGGCGGCATCGATATTCTGCACAACAATGTCGGCGTGACCCATATGGGCGGCCCGGTAGAGCTGGACGAGGAACGTTTTCGAGCCTCGGTCGATCTCAATATCGGCTCCGTTTATCGCACCGCCAAGGCGGTACTGCCGGTGATGCTGGCGCAGGGCGGTGGGGCCATCGTCAACATCTCCTCGCTCGCCTCCATTCGCTGGACCGGTTATCCCTATTTTGCGTATTACGCCATGAAAGCCGCCGTAAACCAGGCAACCGTGGCGCTGGCAATGCAATATGCCCGCCAGGGCATTCGCGCCAATTGCGTTCTGCCCGGAATGATCGATACGCCGCTGATCTACAAACAGATCAGCAATCAATATGCCTCCGTCGAGGATATGGTGGCGGCGCGCAATGCCGCAGTCCCAGTAGGCCGCATGGGCGATGCCTTCGATATCGCCCGCGCGGCAGTCTTTCTGGCATCCGATGAAGCCAAGTTCATCACCGGAATCTGCCTGCCGGTCGATGGCGGGCAAAGCTGTGCGGTGGGAGCGTTTTCCTAATATGGCCACGATGATCCCGATGGAAAACGACCTGACAGGCGCGCGCGCGGTAGACCGGGCGCTAGGGCTGCTCTCCATGGTGGGGCGTCATGCCGAACGCGGTGTGGCGCTTTCGGTCATCGTCACCGAAAGCGGGCTGAACAAGCCCACGGCCCGCCGCCTGCTGCTGGCGCTGATCCGCGCAGGCCTGGTGGAGCAGGATGAGGAAACGCGGCGTTATTATCTGGGCGAGGAAGCCTATGTGCTCGGCAGCCTGTCATCGCGCCGTTTCGGCTTGCTGCAGATGGCCCAGGACAGTCTGACGCGCATTTCCCGCCGCACAGAGGATTCGAGCTTCCTTTCCGTGCGTCGCGACACGTTCGCATTATGCCTCTATCGCGAAGAAGGCACCTGGCCGGTGCGCACCCACGCGCTTCAGGCCGGTTTCGAGCACCCGCTGGGCATTGGGGCGGGATCGCTCGCCATGCTCGCGGCCCTGCCCGATGCCGAGGTGGAAAGCGTCATTGCCGCCAATAGCGGGCTGATTGCCGCGAACTATCCCGGCATCACGCTGGACGGACTGCGCCGCGATGTCGAATTGACGCGAACCAATGGTTATTCGCTCAATCCGGGTCTGATCCTCTCGAATTCCTGGGGTATCGGCGTTGCCATCCGAACACCGGATGGCGCGGTGGCGGGAGCGTTGAGCATTGCCGCCGTCGACAGCCGCATGCGGCCGGAGCGCCAGCCGGAACTGGCGGCGGTGCTGCGCGAGGAAGTGACCCGCATCGAAACACGCATTGCGGAAATGATGGCAAGCCGCGCCCGCACGCGTGGCGAAGGCGATGCGAAACGGCAAACAAGGAGAACGAGCAAATGAGCAAAGCGCAGATCGTCGGCTGGGCGCATTCGCCTTTCGGCAAATCGGCCCTTGAAAATACCGAACAACTGATGGCTTCAGTCGTGGCGCCGGCCATCGACCATGCCGGCGTCGATGTCGGCGATATAGACGGCATTTTCGTCGGCGTGATGAATAACGGTTTCTCGAAACAGGATTTTCAGGGCGCGCTGGTGGCCATGGGCGATGAGCGCCTCGCCTACACGCCCGCCGTGCGTTTCGAGAATGCCTGCTCGACAGGATCGGCCGCCCTTTACAGCGCCATGGATTTCATCGAGGCCGGGCGTGGGCGCATCGCGCTCGTTGTCGGCGCCGAAAAAATGACGGCGCTGCCAACCGCCGAGGTGGGTGAAATCCTGCTATCCGCCTGCTACCGTGCCGAAGAAGCCGATATTTCCGGCGGCTTTGCCGGCCAGTTCGGACGTATCGCCCAGGCTTATTTCCAGCGCTATGGCGATCGCTCGGAAGAACTGGCGATGATCGCCGCCAAGAACCACGCCAATGGCGCGGTCAATCCCTACGCCCATATGCGCAAGGATTTCGGCTTCGATTTCTGCAACACGGTATCGGATAAGAACCCTTACGTCGCAGGCCCGCTGCGCCGCACCGACTGCTCGCTGATTTCCGATGGCGCCGCCGCCATCATTCTGGCCGATGAGGAAACCGCAGCGACACTCAACCGGGCCATCGGTTTCCGGGGCCGCAAGCATGTCAATGACATTCTGGCGCTCAGCCGCCGCGATCCGCTGGCCTTCGAGGGCGCGCGCCGCGCCTGGGCAGGTTCGCTGGAACTCGCAGGCGCGACGCTCGACGACCTCTCCTTCGTCGAAACCCATGATTGCTTCACCATTGCCGAACTCATCGAATATGAGGCGATGGGATTGGCAAAGCCCGGTGAAGGGCACCGGGTGGTGCGCGAAGGCACGGCCCTGAAAACCGGTCGCCTGCCGATCAACCCCTCCGGCGGGCTGAAATCCAAGGGGCATCCGGTTGGGGCAACCGGGGTCTCCATGCATGTCATGGCGGCGATGCAATTGATGGGCGAAGCGGGCGACATGCAGATCCCCGGCGCCTCGCTCGCCGGTGTTTTCAACATGGGGGGAACTGCGGTTGCCAACTATGTCTCGATCATGGAGCGCGTGAAATGACGATACATCCTCCGGGCGGGGTTGCGCCTTCGACCACGCGGGTCATGAATCTCTCGCATTTCCTGACCCAGGCAGCGCGCCGCAACCCCGCCGACATCGGCTTCGTATGGGGTGAGAAGAGCTGGACATGGGCTGAAATGGACGCCCGCGTCGATGCCATGGCGCAGGCGCTGGTAACAGAATTCGGCGTCAGGAAAGGTGACCGCATTCTGGTGCAGTCTTCCAACAACAACCAGATGTTCGAATCCATGTTCGCCTGCTTCCGCGTGGGCGCGGTGTGGGTGCCGACCAATTATCGCCAGTCGCCCGATGAGGTGGCCTATCTGGCAAAAGCCAGCGGCGCACGCGGCATGATCTGCGCCAGCGCTTTTCCCGAGCATGCAAGGGCGAGCCGCGAAGCAACCGCGATCGATTTCACCATCGCCATTGGCCCGGCCGAATTTGGCGAGGACTACGACACTATCGTGGCCCGCCATCTGGGCCAGAAAGTAAAAAGCGAGGCGGTGGATCGGGACGATCCCTGCTGGTTCTTCTTCACCTCCGGCACCACCGGTCGACCCAAGGCTGCGGTGCTGACCCATGGCCAGATGGCCTTCGTCATCACCAACCATCTTTGCGATCTGATGCCCGGCACCGGACCGGGCGACGCTTCCATCGTCGTTGCGCCGCTTTCGCACGGCGCGGGCATTCACCAGTTGGTGCAGGTGGCGCATGGGGCAAAAACGGTGCTTCCGGCTGCGGAAAAACTCGATGTGCCAGCGGTGTGGGCGCTGATCGAGAAATGGCGCGTCACCAATGCCTTTACCGTGCCGACCATTCTGAAAATGCTGATCGAAGACCCTTCCGTGGATCGTTTCGATCATTCCTCGCTGCGCTACGTCATCTATGCCGGTGCGCCCATGTATCGCGCCGATCAGAAACGGGCGCTCGCCAAGCTCGGCCCGGTGCTGGTGCAATATTTCGGCCTTGGCGAAGTGACCGGCAACATCACCGTGCTGCCGCCTTCCTTCCACAACGCCGAGGACGGCCCGGAGGCGCGGATCGGCACCTGCGGTTTTGATCGCACCGGCATGGAAGTGCAAATCCAGAACGATGCAGGCGAGGAGCTTCAGGCCGGTGAAACCGGCGAAATCTGCGTTATCGGCCCTGCTGTTTTCGCGGGTTATTACGATAATCCCGATGCCAATGCCAAAGCCTTCCGCAACGGCTGGTTCCGCACCGGCGATCTTGGTCACCGCGACGAGAACGGTTTCGTCTACATCACCGGCCGCGCCTCCGACATGTATATTTCCGGCGGCTCGAACATCTATCCGCGCGAGATCGAGGAAAAAATCCTCATGCATCCGGATATCAGCGAGACAGCGGTTCTGGGCGTGCCGGATGCGGTGTGGGGCGAGGTCGGCGTCGCCGTCTGCGTGGCGCGGGAGGGCGCGGATATCGCCGGCATCGACCTGAAAGCCTATCTCGACGGCAAGATGGCCCGTTACAAGCTGCCGAAAGCCATTGTGTTCTGGGATGCCATGCCGAAATCCGCCTATGGCAAGATCACCAAGAAGATGATCCGCGAGGAGCTGGAAAAGCGCGGCCAGATGCCGGTTTTTGAGGAAAAACTGACTGGCTGAAGGCCGTAACGCATAACCGGGAGGAGACGGTATGACACAGCAGACGAGAGAGATGAAAGGCGCTGTCGCCATCACCGGCGGCGCATCGGGTATCGGCTTTTCCACGGCGCAGCTGTTGATGGCGCGCGGCTGGCAGCCATGGCTTTTGGATCTCAAGCGTGAGGCGCTGGATGCGGCCTGCGAAAAACTCGGCATCGATGCTTCGCGCGGCATCGTCTGCAACGTGGCGGATGAGACGTCGATAGAAGAGGCTTTCGCCGCCTTGACGTCAGACGGCGCCGATCTGGTGGCCGTCGTCAACAGCGCCGGCATCGGCATCGACAAGCTTTCGGTCGATACCAGCGTGGAAGAATTCCGTCGTATCGTTGACGTCAATCTCGTCGGCAGTTTCGCCGTGGCCCGCACCGCCGCGCGTTACTGGCTGGACCGCGCAATTTCCGGTTCGATCGTCAATATCAGCTCGGTTTCCGGCATGTGCGGCAATCGTGGTCGCAGCGCCTATGGCGCTTCAAAAGGCGGCGTCAATCTTCTGACGATGGTTATGGCAAACGAACTGGGGCAATCGGGCATTCGCGTCAATGCGATTGCGCCCGGCCCCGTCGATACCCCCCTCACCCAGGCGGTTCATACGGAGAATGTTCGCAGCCAGTGGCACAGCCGCGTTCCCATGCACCGCTATGGCAGGACGGACGAGATCGCCTCTGCCGTGGCTTTCCTTGTGTCGGACGACGCGAGCTACATCAACGGTCAGGTGCTGGCCGTGGATGGCGGCTTCATTACCGCAGGGCTTGCGGTATGACGATAATGCCCCCGGAGGGGCTTCCGCGCAGCATCGTCCATCCGGGGCCGGCAACACCCGAACGCTTCCGAGTCGTCGGTTGCCACGCCCATCCGGTCAGGCTGAATGCCAGACCCGGTGTCTGCGTCAATGAGGCGATTGCAGAAGCCTTTGTCGAACAGGGTTTCTATGGGGGTTATGTCAGACTGAAAAATGTGCCGATGAAGCGGTTGCACTATGTCATGCCCGCAGCGGCACCCGATGACGCGCATGCCGCCTGGTATAGCGAAACTTTCTCCATGCCGGGGGGCACAATCATCGATGCCGGCCTGCATATGGGGCGGCGCGACGGTCAGCCGTTCCTGCACTGCCATGGTTCGTGGAAAAGTGCCGAAGGCGTTCTCTCCATGGGCCACCTGCTGCCTTTGGAGTCCGAATTTGCCGGGGAAACGCCGCTTGAGGCGCTGGCGGTGGATGGCGCAATTCTGGATGTGCAGAAGGACGAGGAAACCAATTTCCCCCTCTTCACGCCCATCGCACAGCCGCGCAACCGGAAGGATGCAGGGCTCCGGGCGCTGTTGTGCACCGTGCGGCCCAATACCGATATCTGCACGGCGCTTGAAGCCGCCTGCAGACAGTTCGACCTGCGGCAGGCCGAGGTCAATGGTATCGGCAGCCTGATCGGCGCGGATTATGAAGACGGAACAAGTCTCACCGCCTATGCCAGCGAAATCCTCATCCGCAATGGCCGCATCCACCCCGCCGCCACGGGTGGCGAACGGGCAATGCTGGATATTGCGATGGTCGATCTTACCACGCGGATCAGCGGCGGGCGGCTGGTGCGCGGCAAAAACCCGGTCTGCGTCACTTTCGAGCTGCTTCTGACCGAAAGACAGGGGGCGGCCGCATGAGTTGCGCCGTGCAGCTCCACCGCCCGCCTTACCGTACCTCACGCCGCCTGTGGCTTTTCCACAGGCAACCATTCTTCCAGCGTCACCTCAAAGGTCATGCACACCGGGTTGGCGCCGGCGATGAAGGGACCCCCATAAACCGCGCCATCGGTATCGGCGACAACGCCGGTCAGCGCGGCGCGCAGGGAGCCATCCGGCTGGGCGCGCACCTCACCGGCAATCGAAACGATTTCAACGGCAGGACCGCTTATCTGCAAAAAAGCGCCGCTGCGGGTGCCGAGGCACGCATCCACCAGACTGCCCAGCGCGCCGCGCACGAAGGCATTACGGAAACCTTCGGCCAGACACAGTTTCTCGACGCCGAGCACGAGGTCTTCATTGGGCGCAATGCGGGCATAGGCCACGCGGCCCATGGAGCCGGATTCGACAGTGTTATGCGTGTTCATCGGCGGGCTCCGTGCGGTTCCTGGGTTGAAGAAGGGGAATATTGGTTTCGGGATCGAAGGACTGCTGCAGCACGAAACTGTCGAGCGAGGTCACAAGGGCGGAAATGCCGCTTTCTCCGACGATACAGGATTCCGTCAGCAAATGGCCGCCTTTGACCACACCCGCCGCAGTCCGCATGGCGGCATGGCAATGCACGATCGGCTCGCCCTTCAGGCTCCGCCCCAGCGTCGCGTTGCCGAAAACCAGCCAGGCCGCCCCGGCATCGATGGGTTTCGTATAGGCGATGACCGCCCTGCCGGAAGGATCGGGTGGAGCCACGCAATAGGACAGGATGTCGAAATAACCGCCGAGAATGGTCAAAGAGGCATTTTCGATGCCGTTTTCGGCCAAAGGCCGCACGATGCCATCGTAGAGGCTGCACCCCGGCGCGATGAACAGCCGCATATGACGCGCAGATGGCGAGCGCAGGCTGTTGATACGCACCGGCGAAGAAATACCGGGGTGTATCAGCGTTCTCGGCCGTGGAAAATGCTGTTGCCGTGTGGGTGCCATGCCTGCTCCTCCCTGCTGCCTGTACCTTGCAGTACGGTACTTAAAGACCAGCCAAAGGTGCTTTCGAATGGCGTCGTCAAAGTGCCCTTCGGAAAACACTTCTTTCGCGAGCGGCCCCGCGGACGGCAGATTTTTTTGCGATACATTTCAGGGAGACCGGCATGACGAAGCCGCTGGACAGAATTGACCGCAAAATATTGCGGGCCCTGCTGGAGAACGGCAGGCTGAGCAATACGGAACTATCGGAAAAGGTGGGGCTGTCGCCCAGCCCTTGCTGGCAGCGCGTCAAGCGGCTGGAAGACGAAGGGGTCATTCGCGGCTATACCGCCATTCTCGATCAGGCCCATCTGGGACTGACGGAGACGGTGATCATCGAGGTCATGCTGGAACGTCACGACGATGAAGTTCTGGAACGTTTCGGTAAGGCCATGGCCGCTCTTCCCGAAGTGCTGGAAGCCTATCTGACAACCGGCGAATATGATTATCTCATCAAGGTGGCGGTGGCGGGAACCGCGGGCTACGAGCAGTTTCTGCGCCGCAAGCTTTACAAGATCGAGGGTGTGCGCCATTCCCGCTCCTGTTTCGCACTTAAATGCCTCAAGCATACTTTATCGGTCGTGCCCGATGCGGAGCCGCCACCCGCCTGAAAGGAGCCTGCCTCCGCGGCGGTTTTTCCTTACGGGCGCAGAAGCAGCGTCACCGACCAGATGACAAAGGCGGCAACCGCGATCTTCCAGCAATCGCCTCTTTTTTTCAGGCCCGGCAGACCGAGCGGCCGGATGATCTGGACCACCATGGCCAGCAGTAAAAAAAGGCCGATCGCCTTTGTCATTTATTGAGCCTTTTCTTTATTTCTGCATCGTCACAGGCTGGACATTTTTACCGTTCACCAGAAGAGTGCAACTCATTCGGGTAACGCCCGTCCTATGACCTGTCCGACCGTCCGTCCGAACGCATGAGAGTGTTTTCATGAGCAGAAATCTTCTACCCGTATTCGCTCTTTTATCCAGCACTCTGTTTCTTTTTCTCGGCAACGGCCTTCAGGGCCTTGTGCTGCCGGTGCGTGGTTCGGCGGAAGGTTACTCCAATGAAATTCTTGGCTTTCTGGGCACTTCCTGGGCGGCGGGATTCGTCGTCGGTTGCTTTGTCGCGCCTGCCATCGTGCGCCGCGCTGGCCATGTTAGGGCATTCGGGTCATTCGTGGCGCTGGTGTGCCTGACGGTGCTGATGACCGGCCTTATCATCGACGACACCTCATGGATCGCGCTGCGCGCGCTTACCGGTTTCTGCACGGCCGGAACCTCGATGATCATCGAAAGCTGGCTGAACGAGCGCGCCACCAACGAAAGTCGTGGCATGATCTTCTCGCTTTATATCGCCATCACGCTGCTCGGTGTCGTGGCGGGGCAGATGATCGTGCCGATGGGGGATATCAGCAATACCTCGCTGTTCATGATCTGCGGCATCATCTATTGCATCGCCATTCTGCCGGCGACGCTTTCGAAAGCGGCGAGCCCACAGCCGTTGCAGAAGGTGAAGCTGGATCTGCCGGCCCTTTACCGCAACTCACCGGTTTCCTTCATCGGCATCCTGATGATCGGCATTGCCAACGGCGCTTACGGTACGCTTGGCGCCGTCTTCGGTGCGCGGGCAGGGCTGGACCCGACCATGATCGCCATCATGGTGTCCGTCACGATTTTCGTCGGTGCGCTGGCGCAATTTCCCGCAGGCCGGCTTTCAGACCGGATAGACCGCCGCTATGTGCTTGCCGGGCTTGCCGGGCTTGGCGCGGTCGCGGGCCTGGCTGTCGCGGTGGTCCAGCCGCATGATGTCTATGTGCTGATTTCGATGATCGCCATTTATGGCGCCGCCGCCAATGCGCTCTATCCCATCGCGGTGGCCCATGCCAACGACTTCGCCGCATCGGAAGACTTCGTCAAGGTTTCCGGTGGTCTGCTGCTGCTTTACGGCATCGGCACCATCATCGGCCCGACGCTCGGCGGCGCGATCATGACCCATTTCGGCCCCTATGCGCTGTTTCTGGTCACGGCTGTGGCGCACCTGCTCATCACCGCCTATGCCATCATCAGAAGCCGCCGGCGCGCAGCGCTTTCAACCGAGGAAAAAGACAATTTCTCGACGATGATGCCAACGACACCCTCGCCGCTCGTCACGCCGGAAAGTATTGCGCTTGACCCGCGCGCGCCGCAATATCCAGGCGACGATGGCGACTATGTGGAAAAAGGAGCAGGCATATGAGCCTCTTTGACGATGACCGTCCGCAAAAACCGGCAGCGCATGAGATCGGTGGCGATCTCAGCCTTCTTTCCGTGGACGAACTGAGCAGCCGTATCGATCTTCTGCAAGCCGAAATCACCCGACTCGAAGAGGAGAGGACACGGAAATCCGCCGGAAGGCAGGCGGCGGAAAATCTCTTCCGATCCTGACGCGCCCTGCAGAATAGGTACACGACTGCACTTCCGCTGCCGTAAGCTAAGGCTCAGCCAGCGCCCGAAAATGAATATTACGGGGCAGTCTTTCGTTTACCATTAACCAAAAATTAAGCTTTCTGAGAGATTACTATACATGTCCAGTTCTTCTGGACCTCAGGCATCTTCTCCATACGGCGAATTGGTCTGATTTTTCTCCCTGTTTTACCTTGAGAGCCGCTTTCGCGGCTCTTTTTTTGCCGCTGGCCGGTTTCCGTAAAACTGTGGGTATTAACCCTTCTTTAATAATTGCCTTGCGCATTTCAGGTAAAGATACCATCCTGAAAACACTAAAGGCCGGAACAAAATATCCGCGTCGTCGTTGCCTGACAGTGTGGTGCGTGAGCAGGGATTTAAAGAAAATGTCGGAACAGGTTTTAAATACCATAAGCTTTGCGGGTCGCGCAGCTGCTTCCAACCAGTTCAAGACCCTCTATACCGAAGGCATGACCTTGGTTGAGGAAACGGCAAGTTATCTCGACGGCGCCGGCCGCGCCGCCTCCAAGGTGCTGCCGCGTATGGCCTCGGTTCTTTATGCGGCGGAATCGATGCGCCTCACCACCCGCTTGATGCAGATGGCCTCCTGGCTGCTTCTGCAGCGCGCCGTTAACAACGGTGAAATGACGCGCGATCAGGTTCTGAGCGAAAAGAACAAGGTGCGACTCGACAGCTTTAACGTCGACCGCAATGCGCCCGGCTGGAACGACCTGCCGGAATCCTTCCGCGACCTCATCGAGCGCTCGCTGCGTCTCCAGAACCGCATCGCCCTGCTCGACCGCGAAATCTATCGCCCGTCCGAAGCCGCCAAGGTGCCGGACAATGAAAACAGCGTGCAGGCGCAGCTCAACCTCCTGCGCACGGCTTTCTCGATCAACTGAGAAAAGACGACCTTATCTGGACAATTTGAAAAGCAGGCTCACCGGCCTGCTTTTTTCTTTTGCGTGCTACGCCGGCGCGGGCGCCATCGCCGAAAAATGGCAACAAAAAAGCCCGGCAAAACCGGGCTTTTTTTTAACGATCCGTCCTCAAGAGGATCAGAGGCCGAGGCCGCCGAAACGCTTGTTGAACTTGGAAACGCGACCACCGCGGTCCATAAGCTGCTGGTTGCCGCCCGTCCATGCCGGATGGGACTTGGGGTCGATTTCAAGGTTCATGACGGCGCCTTCCGAACCCCAGGTGGAGCGGGTTTCGTATTCGGTGCCATCGGTCATGACCACCTTGATCGTGTGATAATCGGGATGGATATCAGCCTTCATGACAATCTTCCTGGTTAAGTGACGTGCGGTCCATTTGCCGCAATTGCGTCAACTGAGCCATTTCAATAAATGAAGCCATAGACCAGATGGGCTATGGCTTCCCAATTCGATGCGGAGCCTATACATGAAGGTCGCCCAGATAACAAGAGCCTGCTATCCCCTTGTGAAGGGAGATGGCCAAAGGGGCGGGAATTTTGCCGCACGCGGGAAATTCACCCGCAAAAGGCCCAAAACGGCAGGGAATGAGGAGCATAGAGGACGTGGCAGACATTGACGAGCAGAAAGCGGCGAAACAACGAAGCCTGAAGCCGCTTCTTGGCCTGTTTCCCTATCTCCGGCGTTACCGCGGCCTGATGGCGGCTGCCCTTTTCGCTCTCGTGCTTTCTTCCGCCACGACACTCGCCCTGCCGCTTGCCGTTCGCCGCATTATCGATCACGGTTTCCAGACGCCTGATGGCGGCATGATCAACAGCTATTTCGCCATGCTTCTGGCGATTGCCGTTGTCCTCGCGCTCGCCAGCGCCATGCGTTATTATTACGTCATGACCATCGGTGAAAGGGTCGTCGCCGATCTGCGCCGCGATGTCTTTGCCCACCTCACCACCCTGTCGCAGCAGTTTTTCGATAGCAATCGATCCGGCGAGCTGACCTCGCGGCTGACCGCCGATACCGTGCAAATTCGCTCGGCTTTTGGCTCTTCCGCCTCGGTAGCGCTGCGTAACATCATCATGTGCTGCGGCGCGGTGGCGATGATGATCTATACCAGCCCCGGCCTTTCCGGCCTTGCGCTGCTTGCCATTCCCTTCATCGTTTTTCCGCTGATCGCCTTCGGACGCTCGGTTCGCGCCCGCTCCCGCACCACGCAGGACACATTGGCCAATTCCGCCGCCTATGCTTCCGAGACGATTGCGGCGAGCCGCACCGTGCAGTCCTTTAATGCCGAGGTGCTGGCGAATGCCCGTTATGGAGCCTCCGTGGAAGCCGCCTATCAGGGCGCACGCGCCGCCATCGGCGCCCGCTCCATCCTCACCGCCGTTGCCATTGCGCTCGTCTTCGGCAGCGTCGTCGGCATTCTCTGGTATGGCGCGCAAAGCGTGCTCTCGGGCACTATGACGGCCGGTACGCTCGGCCAGTTCGTGCTTTATTCGGTCATCGCGGCAAGCGGTCTCGGTCAGCTCTCGGAAGTCTGGGGTGAACTGGCGCAGGCGGGCGGTGCGGCAGAACGGCTCTCCGAACTGCTGAACGAGCACTCGCCCGTCGCGGAACCCATATCGCCCGTCGCCATGCCGCAACCGCCGCGCGGCGAGGCGGAATTCGAGAATGTCGATTTCGTTTATCCGCTCGCGACAGAACGGCCGATCGTTTCCGGCCTCTCCTTCAAGGTCAGCGCCGGCGAAACCGTCGCCATCGTCGGACCTTCCGGTGCGGGCAAGAGCACGGTTTTTTCCCTGCTGATGCGCTTTTACGATCCGCAGCAGGGCCACATCACCGTCGATGGCACGGATATTCGCGACGTCACCCTTGCCGATCTGCGCGCGCGCCTGTCCATCGTTCCGCAGGATGTGGCGATATTCGCCTCCTCCATCCACGATAATATCGCCTTTGGCCGACCTGACGCGACACGCGAGGAGGTGCGGGCCGCCGCCATCGCCGCACAGGCCGACAGCTTCATCGAACGTCTCACCGACGGATATGATACGCAGGTGGGCGAGCGCGGCGTGACGCTTTCCGGCGGCCAACGCCAGCGCATCGCCATTGCCCGCGCCATCCTGCGCAATGCGCCAATCCTGCTGCTGGACGAAGCCACCTCGGCGCTGGATGCGGAAAACGAAACGCTGGTGCAGAAGGCGCTCGATGAGCTGATGAAAACCCGCACCACCATCGTCATCGCCCATCGCCTCGCCACCGTGTTGAAGGCCGACCGTATTCTGGTGATGGATGAAGGCCGCATCATCGAAGAAGGCACGCATCAGAGTCTCATTCGCCAGAATGGCCTTTATGCGCGGCTTGCCCGGCTGCAATTTCAGACTGGGCCGGACGAATTGCGCGCCCAGGCCTAGATCACGCCAGCACTTTGCGCCCCGCAACGCGGCCGGAAAACAGGCAGCCGCCAAGGAACGTGCCTTCCAGGGCATTATAGCCATGCATGCCGCCGCCGCCGAAACCCGCCACTTCTCCGGCGGCATAAAGGCCCGGAACCGGCGCACCGGCAGCATCCAGCACCCGCCCCTCAAGATCGGTATGGAGGCCACCAAGCGTCTTGCGCGTCAGCACATGCAGCCGCACGGCAATCAGCGGCCCCATTGCCGGATCAAGCAGCCGGTGCGGTTTTGCCGTCCGCATCAGCCGGTCACCGAGATAACGGCGCGCCCCGTGTATCGCCGTTACCTGCGCATCCTTGCTGAAACCGTTTTCGATTTCGCGGTCGCGCGCCTCTATCTGATGACGGATATGGTCTATACGCAGCCGGTCGTCGCCGCTGATGGCATTCATCGCCGTCACGAGTTCTTCGAGCGTATCCCGGACGGCGAAATCTTCGCCGCGCTCCATGAAGGCACGCACCGGTCCCGGCGGTTCCTTGCCCAGTCTTTTGAGCAGCAGCCTTATATCCTTGCCGGTCAGATCCGGATTCTGTTCCGAGCCTGAAAGCGCAAATTCCTTCTTGATGATCGCCTTGGTCAGAATGAACCAGCTATGGCCGCTGCCGCGTTCACCCAGCATTTTTAGCGTGCCGAGCGTATCGAAACCCGGCATGGCCGGGGCGGCAAGGCGTTTTCCATCCGCATCGCACCAGAAGGACGAGGGGCCAGGCAAGATGCGGATGCCGTGACCCGGCCAGATCGGATCGTGGTTCTTCACGCCCTCGGTATAATGCCACATGCGGTCACGGTTGATGACGGCTCCGCCGGCGGTTTCCGTAATGGCGATCATGCGGCCATCCACATGCGCGGGAACACCGCATACCATGCTGGCAGGAGGCTCGCCCAGCCGTTCCACCGGCCAGTTGCGCCGCACCAGTTCCTGATTGCCGCCGATGCCGCCGGAACTGACGATGACGGCAGCAGCGGAGAAGACAAAATCGCCCTGCTCTTCCCGGCTGCTCTCCTGCCCGCGTTGCACGGGGTCGGACGCAAGAATCGCACCCGAAACACCGGTCACCCGGCCGTCGGTGATCTCCAGACGATCAACCCGGTGGCGAAAGCGAAAGGTTAGCCGGCCGGTTGCCGCCATGGCCTTCGCCTTTTTTACGAAGGGTGCAAGTACGCCCGGACCCGTGCCCCAGGTTACATGGAAACGCGGAACGGAATTGCCATGGCCGTGGGCAAGGCTGCCACCGCGCTCGGCCCAGCCAACAACGGGAAACCAGCGCATGCCCATGGGGTGCAGCCATTCGCGTTTCTCACCGGCAGCAAAATCGAGATAAGCCTCCGCCCAGCGGCGCGGCCAATAATCCTCCGGACGGTTGAAACCGGCCGAACCGAACCAGTCCTGTCTTGCAAGATCGAGACTGTCTCGCACCCGCATCCGGCGCTGTTCGGGGCTATCGATGAAAAACAGACCGCCCAGCGACCAGAAGGCCTGCCCACCAAGGTTCTGCTCGCCCTCCTGATCCACGACGCAGACGCTGAAACCCCGCTCAGCCGCCTCGGTTGCCGCCACCAGCCCGGCAAGCCCCGCGCCGACAACGATCACATCATAGCCTTCCATCAGCCCCTCCCAGATATGACGGAATTACTTTTACGCGAACGTAAATTTACTTTCATCAGAAGGCAACTGCGATGACGCGGTCCGCGATTTCAGCGTTCGGTGAGCTTGAGTTCGATACGGCGGTTCTGCTGCCGTGCTTCCGGCGTATCGCCTTCGGCAATCGGCTGATATTCGCCGAAACCGGCGGCGACCAGCCGGTTTGCCGGCACGCCCTTGGAGATCAGGAATTTCACCACCGAGGTGGCGCGGGCCGAGGAAAGCTCCCAATTGTCTCGATAACGCCCGGAACCGGAAAGCTGAACGTTATCCGTATGGCCATCCACGCGCAGCACCCAGTTGATCTCCGCCGGAATTTCCTTGGCGAGATCGAGCAGCGCGACAGCAAGCTTCTCCATCTCCGCCTGCCCTTCCGGGTTGAGTTCATTGCCGCCGGAGGGGAAGAGCACTTCGGACTGGAAGACAAACCGGTCGCCAACGATGCGGATGTTTTCGCGGTCCGACAGGATTTCGCGCAGCCGCCCGAAGAAATCGGACCGATAACGGTTCAGTTCCTGCACCCGCTGCGCCAGCGCGACATTGAGACGGCGGCCAAGATCGGCGATCTTGACCTGAGAAGAGGCATCCTTGGCTTCCGAGGCCTGAAGCGCGGCTTCGACCGAGGCAATCT
This sequence comes from Agrobacterium sp. YIC 4121, assembly GCF_002008205.1. NCBI lineage: Bacteria > Pseudomonadati > Pseudomonadota > Alphaproteobacteria > Hyphomicrobiales > Rhizobiaceae > Agrobacterium > Agrobacterium sp. YIC 4121. The sequence continues at coordinate 127,941 of NZ_MRDI01000004.1, forward strand.
GCGCTCTCAGCGCCGCAATCTGCTGGTTGAGCAATTCGATCTGTGCGGAGGCACGGGAATTGGCCTGCCGCTGCTCGTCCAGTTCGCCAGTCAGGCTACCGATCCGGGCATTGGCGCTTGCGTTGTTGCCAGATCCCGCATCGAGAAGCGACTGCAGGCGCGAGCGCTCGTTTTCGGATGCGGCAAGGGTGGATTGCAGGCTCGCGAGCGCGTCCTCAATATCCTGCTTGTTGCCTTTTTCCATGGCCAGAAGTTCGGTCAGTTCGGCAATCTGGCTGTTGAGACGTGTCAGCACCTCGTCCTTGCCGGTGATTTCCCGCGACAGAACGAATTGCGCCAGCACGAAGACCGTAAGCAGAAACATGATGGCCATGAGCAGCGTCGACAGTGCATCGACGAAACCCGGCCAATAATCCACGCCCCTGTCGCGGCGGCGGTTGCGCGCAAGCGCCATGGCTACTCGCTCCCGTTATCGTGCCGGGTGCGTCCGGAAGATTTCGTGTCGCTGTCGATCCGCGCCGACAGCCGGTCGAGCGTGCGGCGGAGTGATTTCGATTCTTCCTGCTGCGCTTCGATCCAGTCTCGCAACATCTGCTGTTCGCTGCGCATGTTCTTGACCAGACCCTGAATGCCCTCGGCAAGGCTGGTCATGGCCGCAAGCGAGCGCTCTGTGCTGACCACGGCGCCGGGTTCGCCCTTGAACTCCCGCGGCCCTTCGGTGGTATCCGTCACCGAGGAAAGCCAGTTTTCGAGCTGTGTATAGAAACGGTTCTGGGCGCGGCCGGCCTGAAGATCGAGGAAGCCGAGAATCAGCGAACCCGAAAGACCGAGCAGCGACGAGGAAAACGCCGTTCCCATGCCCGCCAGCGGCGCAGTCAGGCCGGCCTTGAGGGAGCCAAGAATATCGTTACTGTCACCGGCGCTCGGATCGAGCGACTGGATGACATTGCTGATGGCGCCAATGGTGCCGATCAGGCCCCAGAAGGTGCCGAGCAGGCCGAGAAACACCAGTAGGCCGACAAGATAACGCGATGTGTCACGCGTCTCGTCGAGGCGCGTCGCGATGGAATCGAGGATCGTCCTTTGCGTAACGGCAGAGAGCCGGACTTCGCCACGCTTGCCGATCAGCGTGCTCATCGGCGCAAGCAGCTTGGGCGCACGGCCGACCTTTTCGACGCTGCCGGCGGCACGAAAGGCATTGAACCAGCGCACTTCGGAACGCAGGCTCATCGTCTGCGTAAACACCAGAATGATGCCGATGGCCAGCACGCCGAGAATGAAGCCGTTGAGCCCCGGATTGGTCATGAAGGCGGTGTGGGCCTGCCGGTAAAGAATGGCCGCCAGAAAGCCCACGAGGATCAGAAACAGAACCATCGTCCATAGAAACGGTGTCGGGCTGGACAGCTTGTGGCTGTATTGCCGTGTGGTCACCGGTTTCTCGACGCCAAGATCGAGCAGCTCCGAATCCGCCATAACGTTCGCATTCCCTTTGGTCAGCTATCCAGCGGAAGCTATTTGAAAATTGCGACGATTTGAAGCGAAAAGCCGGTCTTTCATCACAGGCGTTTCACGAAAACAGCCTGGAACCGGATGACGGAAAACAAAAACACCCGGCGAATATTCGCCGGGCGTCTAAAACTTGCGGAAAACGGCAGGTTTTCCGCCAAAAACCAATCAGCGGCCCGGAATGGGACGGTTGGCGACCTCAACAAGCGCCTTGTGGATATATTCGTTGCCGGCAGCGACGGAGCTGCTGCCGAAGATATCCGTGCCGCCCTTGATGTCGGAGGCGAAACCGCCGGCTTCACGAATCAGCACCAGGCCTGCCGCCATGTCCCATGGCGAAAGATCGGCTTCCCAGTAACCATCTAGACGGCCAGCGGCAACGTAGGCGAGATCGAGCGACGCCGCACCCATGCGGCGGATGCCGGCTGCCTCACCCATGACGTGGCGAAGTTCGACCAGGAACTTGCCGTGATTGCCGCGGCCGAGATGCGGCACGCCGCAACCGATGACGCAATCGGTCAGCGCCTTGCGCGCAGCGACGCGGATGCGGCGATCGTTGAGGAACGCGCCGCCGCCGCGCTCGGCAGTGTAGAGTTCGTCGGTGGCCGGATTGAAGATCACGCCGGCGACGACTTCACCGTTACGCTCGAGCGCAATGGAAACCGCGAAATGCGGAATGCCGTGCAGGAAGTTGGTGGTGCCATCCAGCGGATCGACGATCCAGCGATGTGCGCCGTCCGTGCCCTTTTCCTCGCCGCCTTCTTCACCCAGGAAGTCGTAGGTCGGGCGGGCCTTCATCAGCTCGTCGCGCACGATCTTCTCGGCTTTCAGGTCCGCCTGCGAGACGAAATCGCTCGGTCCCTTGACCGAGACCTGAAGGTTCTGCACTTCACCGAAGTCACGCGACAAAGACTTACCCGCCTTGATGGCGGCCTGAACCATGACATTGAGAAGGGCTGAACGGGCCATCGATGTTGTTTCCTGGAAAGCTTGCGAACCGCCCGGAAGCTCACCGGGCAGGCACGTCATTATTTTCTTGAATTGAAAGTTTGCGGTTCAAGACCACAAAACGCGCGGAAATTCAAGGCAAAAAGCCGATGGGTCAACGCCAGCGTGGCAAGGCTACCCTTCCATCACGTCGGGCGGAAACGATTTGCGGCCTCAATCGCCTTCTTCTGCTGCTCGTCGGTGATGCCGAGATAAAAGTCCTCGAGCGACGGGTCCTTCAGCCCGGCGCGGCGGGAAAGCACATACCATTTGGCCGCTTCGACCGGATCGGGCCGGGTGCCGAGCGCCTGAATGTAAAGATGCGCCACCTTGTTCTGCGCCACGACATTTCCGCGCTGTGCCGCGCCGTAGAGCCAGCGGAAGCCCTCATCCAGATTGCGCTCACCGCCGAAACCATTGACCAGCCAGATGCCGAGATCGACCTGCGCAGTATCGTAGCCCGCCTTCGCGGCCCGTGTCAGCCAGTCCCGCGCCTTTGCCTTCTTCTCGGCCGGCACATCCTTGAGCGACCAGTAAATCTGCGACACCGCATATTGCGCATCGGCAATGCCCTGTTCGGCGGATTTCTCATAGAACGGCAAAGCCATCAGCAGACCCTTGGCGCCGGGATTTTCCGAAACCAGTATCTGACCCCAGTTGAACTGGGCTGAGGCGTTGCCAGCTTCCGCCGCACGGCGCATGAAATCGTCGGCCTTCGCCTTGTCGCGGGTGACGAATTTGCCTTCCATCAGGATCAGCGCGAATTTGAACATGGCGACGGGATCGCCACCCTGAGCCGCCTGCTGGTACCAGAAAGCAGCTGTCTTCTCGTCACGGGCGATGCCCAGACCACGCGACATCATTTCCGCCACCAGCGTCTGGGCGGCTGCGTCACCATTCTGCGCGCGGTTCAGCGCCTTGTCGAGCGCCTGCACATATTCGCCGCGCTGGAAATGCCCGTAAGCTTCGTCCACCCGGCCCTTGAATTCCTTTTCAGGCGGCAGCGCCGGCAATTCCGCGCCCATGCGCTGATAGACATTCACGCCTGCCGACGGCTGCAAGTCCTTCTGCTCTTCGGATTGCACCCGGCCCTGACGGGTCGGCTGAGCCTCATTTTCCAGCTGGCGGGACAGCGCATTGCTTTCGCTCTGCGGTCCGGACTGGGCAAAAGCGACACCCGCCGGCGCGCCGAAAGCGAGCGCCAGCAGCGAAACGGAAAGGCAGAGGTGAACCGAGCGCATGATCATCGCCTGTATCAACCGTCAAACCGTGGCGCTTTTTCGTCAAGCAGGGCGTTGATTTCAGAAACGGCCTGGGCAGCGCCGGTGGCGTTATCGAAAACGCCGCTGCGCATTGCCACGAACTCCACACCGGTTTCGGCCACGGCCACCACCGAGGACACATCGGTACCACCCATGACGATCGCCGGGATTTCGATCATCGAGGCCCACCACTCGCCGAGCGCCAGGTTTTTGGGGTGCGCTTCCGGCTTGATGTCGCCTTCGAGCTTGCCGAAAAACACATAATCCGGATTGGCCTCGCCCTGCTCCAGCGCCTTGTGTCGGTCATCCGCATTGCCGCCGCCGACGATGAGCTTCGGCGTGAATTTTTCCACTGCCTCGGCAAGCGCCTCGCCATTGCCAACCACATGCAGGCCATCCGCCTTCACGCGACCGGCAACGCGGCTGTCGCCGGCGATGAGCGCTGCCGCACCTGCCTTCTGGACAAGCGGCACGATCAGTTCGGCGCGTTTCTGGAAAGCGGCGTCATCCAGACCATATTGCGGAATAATGACGGAAGCGACATCGCCGCCCCGCAATGCATCTTCCACCTCTGTCGCCTGCTTTTGCGCGTCGTCCGATTGCGGAACGATCAGGACAAGGCGGCAACGATCTTCAACTAGGGTCATCGGTTCGTCCATTTCAGACAGAAGACGCTTACCGCGCAATCTGCACTCGTTTTCATATGACAAATCCGATAAACCGGACCGGCGAAAGGATCAACTGTCCATCCATGCTCACCGATTTTCATTTTTATCTCGTCGCCATCCCCGCAGTCGTGCTCGTCGGCCTTTCCAAGGGCGGGCTGGGCGGTGCTCTGGCCCTTATGGGCGTGCCGCTGATGGCGCTTGCCGTATCGCCAGTGCAGGCGGCGGCCATCTTCCTGCCGATCCTGATCGTCATGGATATCGTGGCGCTTTTTGCCTGGCGGCACTACAACCACCGGGAAACGCTCCTCATCATGCTGCCGGGCGCAATCGCCGGTATCGCGCTCGGCTGGGCGACCTCGAGCCTCATTTCTGCGGACGCCATGCGTCTCGTCGTCGCCTCTGTCACGATCCTGTTCGTGCTGCGTTATTTCTATGAGAGCTTCAAAAGCCGCAAAGGCCAGGAAATTCCGGCAAAGCCGCAAAGACCGGCTGCTGCAACCCTCTGGTCCAGCCTGTCGGGTTATGCGAGTTTCGTGGCTCATGCGGGCGGTCCGCCCTTTCAGATCTATGTTCTGCCGCTGAAGCTCGATCCAAAGACCTATACCGGCATGAGCGTGCGCTTCTTCGCCATCATGAATGCGATCAAGCTCATTCCCTATTTCGCGCTCGGCGCGCTGGACGCCACCAACCTCAAGACATCGGCAAGCCTGCTGCCGGTGGCGATGCTGGCGACGCTTGCCGGCGCCAGGGTGGTGAAATATCTGAAACCGGCCGTGTTTTACCCACTCATGTATGCCATGGCGCTGATTGCAGCGCTTAAACTGCTATGGGACGGACTGCCGTTCTAAATCTGACAATAAAAAAGCTCTGGCAGCAGGTTTTCGCCGCCAGAGCTCGAAAGGCTCAGACCGTCGACCCCTCATTCATCGAGGGCTGACGGGCTGGCAAAAATCAATGTCTTGTCGAGGCCTTGAGCCTCTGCAGTTCATCCTTCAGGCGCAGTTTTCGACGTTTAAGGTCCGCGATCTCTCTATCGTCAGACGACGGGGAAGCAAGAATACTTTCGAGCTCCTCCTCCAGAGCACCGTGTTTCTTTTCGAGCGATGCAATATGAGCCTGAATGGTCATGCGGCACGTCCTTCCTTTTTGAACCTACCTCCAGCTCTCCATCGCTGGAGTTTCAGGTTTACGACGGCAATGTGACACGGATCGCGCCGCTTGTCGAAGGCGAAATGAAGGCAATAAGTGGGCAATTTGGTCGCAAGGGATAACTTCCCGTTACCGCGATTTGATGATAGAGGCTCGTGAACGATCACAGACGCGCCGGAGCCGATCCGGCTGGCATAAAATGGGGATGACGAGATGCCCGATCAGGACCAGGCGGACATCAGGCTCACGCTGGCGCGGCTGCGCCAGGAGCATGAGGATTATGACGCGGCGATCAACGCGATGATCCAGACCAGCTGCGATGCGCTGAGAATACAGCGCATGAAAAAGAAGAAGCTGGCCGTCAAGGACAAGATGACCCAGCTCGAAGACCAGGTCATTCCCGATATCATCGCCTGAGCCGGAGAGATTACGTGACAGCAGAAACGCCCCCCGTCGCCATCATCATGGGCAGCCAGTCCGACTGGGAGACCATGAAGAACGCCGCCGATACGCTGGATGCGCTCGACATCGAATACGAAGCACGCATCATTTCCGCCCACCGTACCCCGGACCGGCTTTATGACTTCGCCAATGGCGCGAAGGACGAAGGCTTCAAGGTCATCATCGCCGGTGCGGGCGGTGCTGCCCACCTGCCGGGCATGACAGCCGCAATGACGCCGCTTCCTGTCTTTGGCGTTCCGGTTCAATCGAAAACCATGTCCGGCCAGGACAGTCTCTATTCCATCGTGCAGATGCCCGCTGGCATTCCCGTCGGCACGCTCGCCATCGGCAAGGCTGGCGCCATCAACGCCGCCCTTCTGGCTGCTGCCGTCCTCGCGCTCAGCGATGAGGATCTGGCCGACCGTCTGGATGTCTGGCGCGCGCGCCAGTCGGCGGCTGTCGCGGAATATCCAATGGACAGCACCCAGTGACGACAAAAGTGATGGCAAAGACGACCAACCTGACCATCGGCATCATCGGTGGCGGGCAGCTCGGGCGTATGCTGGCGATGGCCGCAGCCCGCCTCAACCACCGTACCATCGTACTCGAACCGCAGGCCGATTGTCCGGCTGCGCAGGCCTGCAACGAGCAGATCGTGGCGGAATATGACGACGAAAACGCGCTTGCGGAACTCGCAAGCCGTTGCGATGTCGTGACCTACGAATTCGAGAACGTGCCTGTTGCGGCCGCCGAAAAGCTCAGCCTCTCCGTTCCCGTCTATCCGCCTCCGAAAGCGCTCAGCGCCTCGCAGGACCGGTTGACGGAAAAGCGCTTCCTCAATGGCTGCGGCATCCCGACTGCTGATTTCCGTGCTGTGGACAACCAGGAAGAGCTGGAGGCCGCATTGGCCGCCTTCGGGGGCAAGGGCGTTCTGAAAACCCGTCGCATGGGTTATGACGGCAAGGGCCAGCGTCTTTTCCGCGGTGGAGAAGACCTCGAAGGCGCTTTTGCGGCGCTCGGCGGCGTGCCGCTGATTCTCGAGAGCTTCATCTCCTTCGAGCGGGAAATTTCTATCATCGCCGCCCGTTTCCTGGATGGAACCGTCACCTGCTACGATCCGGCCGAGAACGTTCATCTGAACGGCATTCTACACACGTCCAGCGTTCCGGCCGCACTTTCCGACGCCGCGAGGGAAGTTGCCGTGCAATCGGCGGAAAAGCTTCTGGCTGCGCTGGATTATGTCGGTGTCATCGGCATCGAATTCTTCGTCCTGCCGGATGGTTCGCTGGTCGCCAATGAAATGGCGCCGCGCGTTCACAATACCGGCCACTGGACGGAGGCGGCCTGCGTAATCTCGCAATTCGAACAGCATATCCGTGCCGTATCGGGTCTTACTCCCGGCAGCACGGATCGCCATTCGGATTGCGTCATGACCAACCTCATCGGCGACGACATCGACGATGTACCGGCATGGCTGTCGAAAAAAGACTGTCTCGTGCATCTCTACGGCAAGACGGAAGCACGGCCGGGCCGCAAGATGGGCCATGTGACCGAGCTTTTGCGCACAGGAAAAGCCTAGTCTTTTAAGGCAAAGACACGGGCAAGTGTTGACAGGCAGGGCTCAAACGGGTATCTGCCTGCCAACCGAAAAGAGCGCGCCCCGTTGCGCGCTTTTGATTGTTTGAATAAGCACGGCAGAAACCGTGCAAAACTGCGGACCAGTAAAATGAAGATCAAGAATTCGCTTAAAGCGCTTAAGGCCCGTCATCGCGATAACCGCCTGGTTCGCCGCAAGGGCCGCGTCTACATCATCAACAAGCAGAACCCGCGCTTCAAGGCTCGTCAGGGCTGATTGACTGCGACTGCGGTTCGCGATCAAGCTCGCGGATCACTTTGTTGACAGAGCAGAAGTTTGCATTTGATATTGGGCGCAGTCGGGTTAAGCTTTAACCCATGCGCCCAAATCGTTTTTGCACGGCTATCATCCTCGCCCAGGGCTTCCTGTTTTCAAGCCTCCCGCTTTCGGGAATGGCTGCCATTGCCCACGCGGCAGACGGGCAACCGCCTGCTGTCGCGGACTCACCTTCACCCGCCAAGACGATCGACACGCTTTTCGCATCGCTGAAAAAAGAACGGAATGCGGTCAAGGCGCGCAGCATCGCCAACCAGATCGCCTCCGAATGGAATGATTCCGGCAGCGCAACGGTCAATCTGCTGATGCAATGGGCGGGCGAAGCCGCCGACGAAAAGCGCAATGCCGCCGCTTACGATTTTCTCGACCAAGTCATTCTGCTCGATCCGGACTATGTGCAGGCGCCCTATCGCCGCGCCATGGTGCATTTTGCCGATGGCGACACCCGCAAGGCAATGGCGGATATCAACCTGACACTGGAAAGGGAACCGCGCTATTTCCCGGCGCTGGCAAGCCTTGCCAACATCCTCGAAGCCTCGGGCCGAGATGAGCTGGCGTTGAAGGCGTGGGAACGTTATCTGGCACTTTACCCCGCCGACAAGGACGCCCGCAAGGAGGCCGTCGACCTTTCGGAAAAGCTGGCCGGCACGCGCGGCTGAATTCGCAAGATGCTCAAACAAAAATCGCCGCAAAAGCGGCGATTTTTCATTGAGGCGTTTCCAGCCGATCATTCCATGCCGAGCGCGGCCATATAGGTCTGGAGAATCGTTTCCTCCTCGATGCGCTCATTGGCATCCTTCTTGCGCAGGCGGATGATGGTGCGGATCGCCTTGGTGTCGTAACCACGGCCCTTCGCCTCGCCCATGACATCCTTGATATCACCCTGAATGGCGGCCTTCTCTTCTTCGAGACGCTCGACGCGCTCGATGAACTGGCGCAGTTCTGCTGCGGCGACGGTTTCGGTGGTGCTGGTATCGTCCATCATGTCATCCTTCATTGGCGGCCCGCATGCGAGCCTTGTTCATTATATCCGGGCGAAGCCTTCGCCGGTCGCTGCCGGCGGGCAGCAGAATTCCGGCCTGTGAACTGCCCACTGAAAGGCGTCGCGTCAAGTCGTTTCCGTCGATCGGGGTTATTCCCTGGGCCTGTTCTGCTCAAAGGCGGCTTTCTGGGCATCACTCGCCTCCGCCTGATATTTTTCCTTCCAGTCCTCAGAGGGCATGCCGTAGACGATTTCCCGGGACTCTTCCTTGCTGAGGGGAACGCCGGCCTCCTCGGCCGCTTCCCGGTACCAGTTGGAAAGGCAGTTGCGGCAAAAGCCGGCGAGATTCATCAGGTCGATGTTCTGCACGTCGTGGCGTTCGCGAAGGTGCTGCACGAGACGGCGAAATGCCGCCGCCTCGAATTCGACCTGCCGATTGTCGTTCTCAGTCGTCATGGCAAAACTCCAGGCTCAGTAGGGACCGGTGCGGGAGGCGAACTGCTGATATTCATGCAGGACGGGATCGTCGTTCATTGCGGCGAAAATGGGAGCGAGCCGGTCCGACCATTCGGCGATCCCCTCTTCATTCGCGATCAGATCCTGCCGAACCTCGAGAAGCGCATGCGGTATGCCCTTCATCATGCAATGGCGATACATGGTGTCACCCTTGAGCGCTCCGTCATAGGGTTCGTTGTCACCGACGAGGATGTCGCCCGTGGCCCGCAGATGCGCCAGAAGCGGCTCGACCGCACGATGATCCGTATCCCACAGAACCGCCGCATGCCATGGCCGCGGCGTTTCCTTCCAGAACGGCGTGTAGGAATGCAGCGACAGAACCAGCGGCGCTTCTTCCGAGGCCTCGGCCACGCCGGTCAGCACACGATCCACGGCATTGTGATAGGGCCGATGGAAAATCTCGATCCGCCTTTGCCATTCCTCATCCGAAATCGGATGATTGCCAGGGATGATCGCTCCGTCCGAAATCTTCATGATGAGAGTGGGATCATCCTCGCCGCGATTCGGATCGATCAGCAGCCGGGAAAACCGCCCGAGCACCGCCGGCACGCCAAGGCGCGCGGCAAGTGAGCGCGTCAGCCCCTCTATACCGATATCAAATGCGATATGGCGATGAAAAGCGGTTTGCGGAAGGCCAAGTTTGCCGTAGTGTGCCGGCAGGAGGTTCATGGCATGGTCCGCCAGAAGAACCATGCCTTTGTCATAATCGCCTTCTATGATTTCATAGGGTATGAAGTCGTTCATCGATGATTTTCTGGGGCAGGATTGAGGAGAGAAGCTTGATGGCATGGCTTGAGGCCGGGCGCAAGTTGCGGCGAAAGAACAGCCATCTACCTTATCGCACTCACGATCCCACGAACAATATAATCGATTAAAATCGCGTTGACTTTCTTGGGCGGCCACGCCAAGAAGTGTGTTCATTATAACCATGGAATCCGGATGGAAGCCGTGACTCAGTCATCTCTCGCTCTTCCTCGCCACTTTCGGCATATCGCCCGTCTTTTTTCCGCAGCGGCATTGTTTCTGACCCCGTTCATGATCGCGGCGCCCGCGCATGCGGATTTTCGCGTGTGCAACAGCACGCAGAACCTCGTGGGGGTCGCAATCGGCTACCGGGCACAGGAGGGCTGGGTCAGCGAAGGCTGGTGGCAGGTCCCCTCCTCGACCTGCGCGACGCTGATCGAGGGTGAGCTGCAGTCACGTTATTATTATCTCTATGCCGAAGATGCCGCCCATGGCGGCCGCTGGACCGGTGACGTCAACATGTGCGTGGCGGAAAACGAGTTCAAGATCAACGGCGTGGACGATTGTTTTGCCCGCAGCTTCCAGAGAATGGGTTTCAAGGAATATGACACGGGCAGACAGGGCAGCTGGATGGTCCAGCTCTCCGATACGCCAGGCACACAGGGAAATCAAAACTGATGAAGCGTAACCGCAAAGTCAAAATTCTTGCAACTCTCGGCCCAGCCTCTTCCGAAGAGGCGATGATCGAGAAGCTGCATCTTGCTGGCGCAGATCTTTTCCGGATCAACATGAGCCATGCGAGCCACGACGTGATGCGGACGCTCATTCAGCGTATCCGTTCTGTCGAGAGCCGTACCGGCCGCCCCATCGGCATTCTGGCCGACCTGCAGGGTCCCAAGCTGCGCGTCGGAAAATTCGCCGAAAGCAAGGTCGAACTTGTTCCGGGCCAGACATTCACGCTGGACAATAACGACACGCCTGGTGACAACACCCGCGTTTTCCTTCCCCATCCGGAAATTCTCGAGGCGGTCAAGCCCGGCCATCGCCTGCTGATCGACGACGGCAAGCTGCATCTGCGCGCTGAAAAGAGCGACGGCAAGAGCATCGTCACCACCGTCATTTCCGGTACACGCATTTCCGACCGCAAGGGCATCAGCCTGCCGGATACGCTGCTCGGCGTCGGCGTTCTGACCGACAAGGACCGCGTCGATCTCGACGCCGTTCTCGCCACCGGCGAAGTCGACTGGGTGGCGCTTTCCTTCGTCCAGCGTCCGGAAGACCTTGCCGAAGTGCGCAAGATCGCACGCGGTCGCGTCGGCCTGATGTCCAAGATCGAAAAGCCGCAGGCTGTCGAGCGCATCGAAGAAATCATCGAGCTTTCCGACGCGCTGATGGTCGCCCGTGGCGATCTCGGCGTCGAAATGCCGCTGGAAGCCGTTCCGGGCATCCAGAAGCAGTTGACCCGCGCCTGCCGCCGCGCCGGCAAGCCGGTCGTGGTCGCCACGCAGATGCTGGAATCGATGATCACCGCACCTGTACCGACCCGCGCCGAAGTCTCCGACGTCGCCACCGCCGTCTTCGAAGGCGCGGACGCCATCATGCTTTCTGCTGAATCTGCCTCCGGCGACTACCCGGTCGAAGCGGTCTCCACCATGGCATCCATTGCCAGCACGGTGGAGCAGGACCCCTATTATTCCAATATCATCTACGCGCAGCGCGCCCAGCCGGAACCGACTGGCGCCGATGCCATTTCGCTCGCCGCCCGCCAGATCGCCGAAACGCTGAAGCTTGCGGCAATCGTCACCTATACGTCTTCGGGCACGACCGGCCTGCGCGCCGCGCGCGAGCGGCCGCAGGTTCCGATCATCGCGCTGTCGCCGATCATCCAGACCGCCCGCCGCCTGTCGGTCGTCTGGGGCCTGCACTGCGTCGTCACGGGCGATGCCAGCGACCTTGACGACATGGTGAACCGCGCTTGTCGCATCGTCGTTTCCGAAGGTTTCGGCAAGCCGGGCGATCGTATCATCATCTCCGCAGGCGTACCGCTCGGCACCCCCGGCGCGACCAATATGGTCCGCATCGCCTATATCGGCTCGGACGGCCAGAGCGGCGTCTAAAGCTTCAATATCCCGCATAAAAAACCCGCCGGTAACGGCGGGTTTTTTGTTGGCCTCTCGGCTGTCTTACTTAATGAAAGCGGGCTCAGTGCATCTTCACCGGCGTGCTGAAGCGGCTGGATTCGATGGCAACGGCACCGGGCTTGAAGCTCGCCGAGGTCGCGGAAGCCGACATGTCGTTGCTGAGCATGCGGTTGGCGACAACACGCGGCGCCTTTACCGAGCGTCCGGTCGTGCCCTTGTTCTGATTGAGCGCCCAATCCGAAATCAGATCCTGCGTCAGACGTCCACCGCCCACCATGGCCTGCTGGGAAACGGCGGCATCCTGCCTGCTCGGGCGCGAACCCTTGGTCGGCATGCCGGCGCTGAGGCCGCCATTGATCGCAGGTTTCAGGTCGAAAGCATCACCGAAGCCAGCCTGCGGTTCGGCCTTGGCCGTTTCGGCGGGTGCGACGGTAACCTTATGGTTGACGGCGGCCGGGAATGGCGCGGCTGTCGGCATGGCAGCCGACTGGACCTGCGACCGGGCGGCCTGACCGCTCTGTTCAAGAGCCGCAACCACCGTCGGCGAAAGCGTATCCTCCTGCGCCTCGGCGAGATCGTCCTCACCTTCTGGATCGGCATTGGCCGCCGCCAGCAGGGCTTCCGCCACGGCCGGACGATTGGCAGGAACCGGAACAGAAGCGAGTTCGCCGGTCGCAGCCGGTGTCGCACCATCTGCGGACGCCGTCAGGATCGATCCTTCCGCATCACCTTTCATGCCACGCGGCCCAAGAAGTGTGGGCACCGGCACGGATACCTCAGCCAAATCGGCAAATTGCTGGCGCTCGGCCGGCGCGGAAGCCGGAGTCGGCGTGGTCGCTGCCTGCAGGGCATCCTGTGCGGCATTGCGGGCCGGCGAATAAAGCGCAGTCGCAAGGCCGGTATTGGCCGGCGGCTGGTTACCGAAGGCGGGTCGAGCCGTCGGCAGCGGCGCATCGTTCACGCCGGGAAGCGCCTGTGCCGAAGCAACTGCAATGGTGGGTTCAGGCTCGGGAGCCGCCTGCTGCGGAGCCGCCGGACGGGCGACAGCCGGGCGTTCTGCGGGCTCCGGCGCTGCGATGCTATCGGGATCTTCATCCTCGTCACCGCCGCCAAAGAGGGCCTGCAGCAACGTCTTGCGCTTGCCGCCGCCAGATGAGGCAGGGCCGGCACCGGCGCTGGAAGCAACCTGAATGGAGGAGGAGCTGACACGCTTCTTGTAATCGGCGAGCGCCTGCTCATAACCGGGAAGCGGCTTACCGTCGGAAGGAAGATGCAGCGTATTGCCGTTCGGGAAGATGCGGACGAGTTCCTGGCGGCTCATGCGCGGCCAGGCGCGAACGCCGCCGACATCCATGTGCACGAAGGGAGAGCCCGACGTCGGATAGAAACCGACGCCACCGATCTGCATCTGCATACCGATTTCACGAAGGCGGGCAAGCTTCACACCGGGGATATAAAAATCCATGGCCTTGCCGAGCATATGCTGGCTTTTTTCCGCGACACCCTTGGTGCGTGTGCGCAGCAAACCGTTGGTTTCCGGCGAGCGGAAAGCCGAAACGACGTTGATATAGTCGGTCGCGCCGCTGCGGCGATAAACTTCCCAGACGAGATCGAAAAGGCGCGGGTCCATGCGTGTCGGCTGGTTGCGCCGCCAGTCGCGCAGGAAGCGGTTCAGCTCCTGCAGACCTTTCTGGTCATATTTTCCATTGCGCTTGAAGGTGATGACCGCCTTCTCGCGTGTATGGATATAATACAGTTTGAGGCTTCGCGTCTCGGCGGCGGCTTCCGTCGCCGAAACACCTACGAAAGGCATTGCGGCGAGCATCAGGCAGGCAAAGGTGACAGCGCGCGCCGACAGCTTCGTGCATATATCCTTGATCAAGCCGCGCGCGATCTTTGTCGAAAGCGCGTTATTCCGATGCAGATATGGCAATTCGATCCCCGCCTGGAAGACAATTTCTGTCACATTGCCTCAAATGAACGTCAAATACGGTGACACGATGGCAAAATTGCCACACACATACAACCTTCCTCTACATAGTGAATCAGCCACTAACAAGAGGTTTATAGACGGTAAGCGGATATCCTTGCTCAGAAGTTAACGAATTTACGATCTGCCTTCGAATACGGGGGTTGTGCGCTCAGGCTGCATCTCGAAGGGGATCGTCGGGATCGATGCCATAATCTTTCAGCTTTCGGTAAAGAGTCGAACGGCCGATACCAAGCTTTCTGGCAACCTGACTCATCTGCCCACGATAGAAGCGCAGGGCGAAACGGATGAGCTCCTCTTCGATCTCGGCCAGTTTGCGGATATTGCCCGATTCATCCATGCTGGAGATCAGGTTTCCGCCCCGGTAGATAGTGGTGGAAATATCCGACGGCTCCTCCATGACGGCGTGGTTTTCAGCGGCCGGTGGCGGGGCCGGCGAATAGGCCGCAAGTTTCAGAGACGCTCCCGATGGTGTGCGGATGACATCGTCCGCATCGTCACCGGTCGAAAATTCCGGCAGCTGAAGCGCGATCTGCGGAAAATCGAAATCCGAGAGTTCCTCGCCCTGTGAGAGCACTACCGCACGGAAGACGGCGTTTTCGAGCTGGCGGATATTGCCCGGCCAGTCATAGGCCGTCAGCAGCGCCAGCGCGCTGGCGTCGAGGCCGACGGGATTTGGCAATTTCTGTTCCGCCGAAAAGCGCTCGGCGAAAACCCGCGCCAGATGGGGAATATCTTCCTTGCGGCGGCGCAGCGCCGGAATAGTGATCGGGAAGACATTGAGGCGATAATAAAGGTCCTCGCGGAAGCGACCTTCCTTCACCTCTTCGATGAGGTTCTTGTTGGTGGCGGAGATCAGCCGCACATTCACCTTCTGCACCCGTGCGGAGCCGACGGTTTCGATTTCGCCCTGCTGGACCGCGCGGAGCAGCTTCACCTGCACGTCCAGCGGCAGATCGCCGATTTCATCGAGGAACAGCGTGCCGCCATCCGCCTCCATGAATTTGCCGACATGTTTTTCCGTCGCGCCTGTGAAGGCTCCCTTTTCGTGGCCGAAGAGGATGCTTTCCACGAGATTATGGGGAATGGCGCCGCAATTGACGGTGATGAACGGCTTGCTCGCCCTGTCTCCGGCCGACTGGATGGCGCGGGCGACCATTTCCTTGCCCACACCGGATTCGCCTTCCAGCACCACGGGAATGCTGGACTGGGCGGCGCGCTGCGCGAGTTCGATGACCCTCAGCATTGCGGGGCTTGCGGAAACGATATCGGTAAAATTCACTGCATTGCTCCGTCCGCGCCGGCCCGTGCGGGCCTTTGCCTCTCTCCTGTCGAGCTTGAGCGCATTGGAGATGGCGGCGCCGATCCTTTCCGGCGAAACCGGCTTGACGACAAAATCGAAAGCGCCGGCGCGCATGGCCTGCACAACGGTATCGATGCCGCCCTGCCCCGTCTGGACAATGACGGGAACATCGGTGCCGAGTTCGCCGATAGCTTTGAGAAAGGTAAGCCCGTCCATTTCAGGCATCATGAGGTCGAGGACGATGACATTGATCTCGCCGCTATATTGCTTGAGCAGTTCCAGCCCCGCCTTGCCGTTTTCGGCGAGCAAGGCGAGATGCCCATAACGTTCCACCGCATTTTTGAGCAGGCGGCGCTGGACGGGATCATCGTCTATCACGAGAACATGCGCGGTCATTTTTAGCTCCGGTTTCCGGTTTATGGACCTGCTTCATGCGGTCCCTTATTCCGCACTCTCGCATGGGAGACTTGAACATCCAGTTTTGAGAATTGCTTGCATTTTATCCATTGCCGCGGGAAACAAGGTCCCCATATGCTTCGCACGCATAATCAGAAGGACACGTTCGATGACCCTCAACCGCCCTACCCCGCAACCCGTCTTCTCCCTTGCCGAAACCACCGGTCCGGCGCTTGGCGACCTGCCCGGCTGGAAGCTCTCGGACCTCTATCCGTCGGGTGATTCGCCGGAATACAAGGGCGATCTCGACAAGGCGGCGTCGATGGCGGCGGCTTTCGAGAAGAAATGGAAGGGCAAGCTTGAAGCAGCCGCGAAGGCGAAGGGCGAAAACGGCATCGGCGCCGCGCTCAAGGAATATGAAGCGCTGGACGATCTCATTGGCCGCATCGGCTCCTTTGCCGGGCTCACCTATTTTTCCGATACGTCGAACCCGGCGAATGGCAAGCTTTACGGCGATGCCCAGGCGAAGCTGACGGATATTTCCTCTCACCTCCTGTTCTTCACCCTTGAGCTCAACCGCATCGATGACGCCACGATGGACGCCTGCATGGCGAATGACGCCGCGGCGGGTCACTACCGCCCGTGGCTGGTGGATTTGCGCAAGGACAAGCCGCACCAGCTCGACGACCAGCTAGAGCAGCTGTTCCTCGAAAAATCGATGACCAGCGCAGCGGCCTTCAACCGCCTGTTCGACGAGACGATGGCCGACCTGCGTTTCGACATTGACGGCGCGAGCCTGCCGCTGGAAGTGACGCTCAACATGCTGCAGGAGCCGGAGCCGGAAACCCGAAAGAAAGCGGCTCAGGCGCTGAGCGCCACCTTCAAGGACAATCTGCGCGTCTTCACGCTCATCACCAACACGCTTGCCAAGGACAAGGATATTTCCGACCGCTGGCGCAAATTCGAGGATATTGCCGATAGCCGTCATCTCGCCAACCGCGTCGAGCGCGAGGTGGTCGATGCCTTGGCGGCGGCGGTCAAGAAGGCCTATCCGCGCCTCTCGCATCGTTATTACGCCATGAAGGCGAAATGGCTCGGCATGGAGCAGATGAATTATTGGGACCGCAACGCGCCGCTTCCCGATACGTCGAACACCATCATTTCCTGGGATGAGGCAAAGGACACCGTGCTTTCCGCCTATGGCAATTTCGCCCCCGAGATGGCCGATATTGCCCGCCGTTTCTTCGATGAAGAGTGGATCGACGCGCCGGCCCGCCCCGGCAAGGCGCCAGGCGCCTTCGCGCATCCGACCGTGCCCTCGGCCCATCCTTACGTGCTCGTCAACTATCTCGGTAAACCGCGCGACGTGATGACGCTTGCCCATGAGCTTGGCCATGGCGTGCATCAGGTGCTGGCCGGGGAGCAGGGCGCCTTGATGTGCGCGACGCCGCTGACGCTTGCCGAGACCGCCTCCGTCTTCGGGGAAATGCTGACCTTCCGCAAGCTGCTCGACGACACGAAAGATGTCCGGGAACGCAAGGCCATGCTCGCCCGCAAGGTCGAGGACATGATCAACACGGTCGTGCGCCAGATCGCTTTTTATGAATTCGAGCGCAAGCTGCACACCGCCCGCAAACAGGGAGAACTGACCTCCGAGCAGATCGGTGAATTGTGGCTGTCCGTTCAGGCCGAGAGCCTTGGTCCGGCAATCCGGATTTCCGAAGGCTACGAGACATGGTGGACCTACATCCCCCATTTCATTCACTCGCCGTTTTATGTTTATGCCTATGCCTTCGGCGACTGCCTGGTGAACTCGCTCTATGCGGTTTACCAGAAGGCCGAGACGGGTTTTCAGGAGAAATATTTCGAGCTTCTGAAGGCGGGCGGCACCAAGCATCATTCGGAGCTTCTGAAACCCTTCGGCCTCGATGCGACCGATCCCTCTTTCTGGGACAAGGGGCTTTCGATGATCGAGGGGCTGATCGACGAGCTGGAAGCGCTGGATAACAAACAGGCTTAATCTCTTCCGCCAGCAGGGCTATCCTATTTCGGACAAGCTTTGCCGGTTGATATTGCCGGCGGAGACACCGGCAACAATTCGGGCGACGAGCACAGGCAATGAAACGCAAACCCGCCGATCTGACCTTGAGGGAAACCCTGCGCTGGGAGCCGCAGACCGGCTTTCAGCGCATCGACCAGCATATACGCCGATTGCTGCGCTCCGCCGACGCGCTCGGTTTTCGCGCGCCGGTCAATGCGGTTCAGGTGCTGGAAAAGAAGGTGGGTGGCGAAAAGCCGCTCTGCGTCAGGCTGGTCATGAACTACAAGGGCGAGCTCGACGTCGAAACCGCCGACTTCCAGCCCTTGCGGCAGGATGCCGTCTGGCGGGTCCGCATCGCCCGGCAGACCACGCTCGACTCCTCCGATACCTTCTATCGCCACAAGTCCTCACGCCGCGAGCCCTATGATGCCGCCCGGGCCGAATTTTCAGCCGGGGAGGCCGACGAGGTGCTGCTGCTCAACGAGCGCGGTGAGTTGTGCGAGGGATCGTCGACCAGCATTTTCGTCGAAATGCCGGATGGGCAATTGCTGACGCCGCCGCTCGACAGCGGCATTCTGCCGGGTGTGCTGCGCGCTGATCTGATCCGCGAACGCAGGGCGCGCGGACAGGCGCTGAAACCGGAAGACATTGCCGGCCGGAAACTCTTCGTCGGCAATTCGCTGCATGGGTTGATTGCGGCGGAACTCGTTTAAACAGTCACCGACAGAAGCCGGTCGCGGCCTTTTTCCTTGGCCGCATAAAGAGCCTGATCCGCCCGCATGAAAACATCGTCGGCGCTTTCGGGCGCGCGATAGACCGTCAGCCCGGCTGAACAGCTATAGGAAAAATCCGGGAATTCGGCGAGGGGCCTCGAAAGGCGCACCTTCTGCAGCAGCCGTTCGACGATCTCCCGGCCCTCGGCCACCGTGCTGCGCGGCAGGATGAGCATGAATTCCTCGCCGCCGATCCTTCCGAAACAATCCACCCGCCGGATGACGGAATGGGCGATGCCGACGAAATCGCGAAGCACCGCATCCCCGCATTTATGACCGAAACGGTCGTTGATCTGCTTGAAGAAATCGATATCGAGCGTGCACAGGCAAAAAAGCGTTTCCAGCCCCTTGGCAACCCGCTCCACCTGCAAAGCCAGCTTGGCGAAGACGAAACGGCGGTTTGCCGTTCCCGTCAATTCATCCGTCTGCGAGGCGCGGACTGCCAGATCCCGGTCCTGCCGCAGCGTTCTGTAGCCCTGGCGCAATTCGGTGACGTCGCTTGCAACGCACAGCATCCAGCCATCCTGCTGCACCGTTTCCGTCATCCAGAACCAGCGGCCGTCATGCATATCCATCTCAAAGGCGCGGTAAGGCAGCTTGCCGCGCCGGGACTGCGCCGACAGCAGCCATCCCTCGAAATCATTGTTGCGGACGACGACACCGGTGCGCAGCCGATGGTTCAGCCGCATGATATCCGCCCAGGTCGGGAAATCGCCGGCGGCGAGCTGAAAGCTTTCCCGAAACGACGGATTGGCATGGCGCAACCGGTCCTCGGAATCGTAAAGCGCAATAAGAACGGGGGTGGCACTCTGAAGCGCTGCGACACGCTCGATAAGATTATTCAACAGGCAACTCTCCCGTGATGGCGAAAATTCCCCCGTCGTCATCCGGCCAAAGCCCCCAAGCCTTTGGACATAGAGAGGAAAAGAAGAACTTAATTATAAAGGCACTATCTAAAATGCGAAGAGGCAGAATGCGGTGGAAAGGGTGCGCGCGCCCGCCTTGCCGTCGCCATCGTCATATGTCCGTCATCCACCTGCCCTTTATTGTGGCACGCTTTTATGATCTAGCTTACTTATTGGCTAAAAAAGGAAAATTGACGAATGACGGATAAAAACCACCCGATTTACGGCGATATTGACGGCCCCATCATCATGATCGGCTTCGGCTCCATCGGGCGTGGCACTCTTCCGTTGATCGAACGTCATTTCAATTTCGACAGGACCCGGCTCGTCGTCATCGACCCGCGCGAAGACATCGCCGCCTTTCTGGCCGAAAGGAACATCCGCCATATCCAGACGCATCTGACCAAGGAAAACTACCGGGAGATTCTCAAGCCGCTCCTCAAGGGCGTTCAGGGCCAGGGCTTCTGCGTTAATCTTTCGGTCGATGCCGCCTCCGTCGATCTGATGCGGATTTGTCGCAAACATGGCATGCTTTACATCGACACGGTCGTCGAACCCTGGCCCGGTTTTTATTTCGACGCCGATGCCGATAATGCGGCCAGAACCAATTATTCGCTGCGCGAAACCATGTTGAAGGAGAGGGCGCGCAAGCCGGGCGGCACGACGGCGGTTTCCACCTGCGGCGCCAATCCGGGCATGGTGTCCTGGTTCGTGAAACAGGCACTCGTCAATCTCGCCAAAGATACCGGCCTCGACATCGAGGAGCCGCAGCCGCATGACCGCGATGGCTGGGCAAAGCTGATGAAGCGGCTTGGCGTCAAGGGCGTTCACGTGGCCGAACGCGACACCCAGCGGGCGAAGGAACCGAAGCCCTTCAGCGCTTTCTGGAACACATGGTCCGTCGAAGGTTTTATCGCGGAAGGTTTTCAGCCGGCCGAACTCGGCTGGGGAACGCATGAAAACTGGATGCCGAAAAACGCAAAAAAGCAGAAAAAGGGAAGCAAGGCGGCGATCTATCTCGATCAGCCCGGCGCCAATACGCGGGTGCGGACATGGTGTCCGGGCCTTGGGCCGCAATACGGATTTCTCGTCACGCATAACGAAGCGATTTCGATTTCCGACTATTTCACCGTCCGCAACGATGATGGCAACGTGACCTATCGGCCAACCTGCCATTATGCCTACCATCCCTGCAATGACGCCATTCTTTCCCTGCATGAGCTTTTCGGCAATGGCGGCACCCCCCAGCCGATCCAGCATGTGCTCGGCGAAGACGAGCTTGTCGACGGCGCCGATGAACTCGGCGTTCTTCTTTATGGCCATGACAGGAATGCCTATTGGTATGGCTCGCGGTTGAGCCTGCAGGAAGCACGCTCACTCGCCCCCAACCAGAATGCGACCGGATTGCAGGTCAGCTCCGCTGTGCTCGCGGGCATGGTCTGGGCGATTGAGAACCCGCAGGCCGGCATCGTCGAGGCGGATGAAATGGATTACCGCCGTTGCCTTGAGGTGCAGCGCCCCTATCTCGGGCCCGTCGAGGGACATTATACCGACTGGAAGCCGACCGATGGCCGCCCCGGCCTGTTTCCCGACAATATCGATACGTCCGATCCCTGGCAGTTTCGCAACATCCTCGTGCGCTGACGGGAGGGAGTCTCATATTTGTCACGCCGGGGCTTTCCTGCACGACATCAGGAACCGGGGAGAGCGAACAACGTTGCCTTGAAATAAGCAACGCTTCGCGGCATGGTCGAAGCACAGAAGGTTTCATCGAATCGCAGGAGAACAGGCCCATGAACTTCAAGACAAGCGCTGCTTTGCTTTCAGCCGCCATCGCGGTGTCTTCATGCGTCGCGCCGGGTCCCTCCCAGCAGACCTCGATGGCGCCTTCGCTTTCCCGCGGCCCGGCCGTCGACGGTCGCTGGATCGACCGCAACGGCATCGTATCGACATTCCAGAACGGCGCCTTCTCCACCCGTTCGACCGATACCAACACGCTTCTGGCCTCCGGCACCTATGTGACGATTTCGCCGACGCTTTACGAAATCAACATGACCTCGCTGGTGCGCAACACGCAGTCGCGCGTCAACTGCGCCCTCGTCTCCCCGTCACAATTGAACTGCACGACCGACACGAACAGCCAGTTCTCGCTGACGCGCCAAGGCTGATAACGTCACCTTTTCAAAGAGATGATCTTCTGGAACGCACGCCTCAGGCGTGCGTTTTCGTTTATTGTGCGCCTGTCATAATTTCGCTTGCGGCGATTGCCGCTAAATGGAAACATCGCGCTTTGAAAGACTGACATGATTTCAGATTAGAAAATGAGCACGGCCGGAGGATGATCGACCACCGGGCTTCCGCTTTGAACAGGAGAGAGGGACCATGAAGAAAATTTTGGGACTGGGCATGCTGAGCGTTTCGGCGATAACGCTTTCGGCCGGAGCGGCTCTGGCCGATTACGAGCTCAACATTCTTCACATCAACGATTTTCACTCCCGTATCGAATCGATCAACAAGTTCGACTCGACCTGCTCGGCTGAAGAAGAAGGCAAAAACGAATGCTTCGGCGGCGCCGCCCGTCTTCTGACTGCAATCAATCAGACCCGTGATGCCCTGAAGGCTCAAGGCAAGAATGTCCTGCTGCTCAATGCAGGCGACAATTTCCAGGGATCGCTGTTCTACACCACCTACAAGGGCACGGTGGAAGCGGAAGTGCTGAACGCCATGAAGTTCGACGCCATGACCGTCGGCAACCATGAGTTCGACGACAGCGAGGACGGGCTTGCCGGCTTCCTCGACAAGGTGCAGTTCCCCGTCGTGACCGCCAATGTGGTGGCCACCGCCGCCTCGAAAATCGGCGACCGCGTCAAGCCGTCCATCGTGCTCGAAGTCGGCGGACAGAAAATCGGTATTGTCGGCGCGGTCGCGAACGACACGGCGGAACTGGCAACGCCCGGTCCCAATATCACCATCGCCGAAGATGTCGCGAAAATCAGCGAGCAGGTGCAGAAGCTGAAGCAGGACGGCGTCGACAAGATCATCGCGCTGACCCATGTCGGCTATCCGCGCGATCTCGAATTCATCGCCAAAATCCCTGACGTCGACGTCGTGGTCGGCGGCCACACACATACGCTGCTTTCCAACACCGACCAGAAGGCCGAAGGCCCCTATCCGACCCTCGTCGACAATCCCGGCGGCTACAAGGTTCCGGTCGTTCAGGCCGGGCAGTACAGCAAATATCTGGGCGACCTCAAAGTGGTCTTCGATGACAGTGGCGTGGTCAAGGAAAGCAAGGGCGATCCCATCCTGATCGATTCCTCCTTCAAGCCCGATGAAGCCACGCTGAAGCGCATTGATGAGCTGAAGGCGCCCATCGAGGCTCTGAAGTCGAAGGTCGTCGGCTCCTCGGAAGGCCCGATCGAGGGAGACCGCAAGGTTTGCCGCGTGAAGGAATGCTCCATGGGCAATCTGGTGGCGGATGCAACGCTCGCCCGCGTCAAGGATCAGGGCGTGACCATCGCTTTCGCCAATAGCGGCGGCCTGCGCTCCTCCATCGATGCCGGCGATGTCTCCATGGGCGAAGTGCTGACGGTTCTGCCGTTCCAGAACACCGTCGCAACCTTCCAGCTGAAGGGCGAGGATATTCGCGCCGCCCTCGAAAACGGCGTCAGCCAGATCGATGACGGCGCTGGTCGTTTCATGCAGGTCTCCGGCCTGAAATATTCCTTCGACCGCTCGAAGCCGGCCGGCGGCAGGGTCGTTTCGGTCGACGTCAAGGAAGGCGACGCTTTCGTGCCTCTCGATCCCGCCAAGACCTACATCGTCGCGGCCAATAATTACGTGCGTACCGGCGGCGACGGCTTCAAGGTCTTTGCGACCAAGGCCATCAACGCCTATGACTTCGGCCCCAACCTCGAGGAAGCCGTTGCGGCCTATATCACCGCCAACAGCCCCTATAAGCCCTACACGGATGGCCGTATCAGCGAAGTGACGCCTGCCGGTTATGTCGCTCCGGCAAAGCCTGCGGCACCTGCGCCGGCAGCAACCGCACCTGCGCCGGCCGCCACACCCGCTCCCGCAGCACCTGCAGCCACAGCACCGGCCGCCACGGCTCCGGCCACGGCGACGCCCGCAGCCGCCGCTGCAGCCGCCAGCAAATATGTCGTTGAAAAGGGCGACTCGCTCTGGAAGATCGCAGCCGAGAAATATGGCGACGGCGCTCTCTGGAGCAGGATTGCCAAGGCAAACACGCTGAAGCATCCGAACCACATCGAGATCGGCGAGGAGCTGGAACTGCCGGCTCAATAAGCCGGACGGGAACAGACAGGGCAATTTGCCGCAGACAGGAAGCCGGCCCTCGGAGATCGGGGCCGGTTTCTTATTTTCCCTTTAAAAACAAATCTTTACAGATCAAATTTTGGCAAAGGACATCCTGCAGCGCCCCCCGCCCCGGAAATAGCCTCCGCCGGTGGTTTAATCCTGAAAAATTTCGTCTAGAACACATGAACAAATTGACGGCACGAGCGTATAGCTCGGGCATCGCCGGCCCAACCCCGTCGCGGTTTGCGTTCGGCGCGCATAAACAGAAGATGGAGCGTTTCCGCCCTTGTCCGAAACGGAACCGCTCCTCACGCAACCAGTCCGAGTTTCAGGGTGTCATTCATGGCGACAGAACTATCCGCACTCCCCGCAAACCATCCCCACACAGCATTTGGCAAGGTCGGCGTCCTGCTCGTCAACCTCGGCACGCCTGACGGTACGGACTATTGGCCGATGCGCCGTTATCTGGCGGAATTCCTGAGCGACAAGCGGGTAATCGAATGGTCGCGTCTCTACTGGTATCCGATCCTTTACGGCATTGTTCTCAACAAGCGCCCTCAGAAAGTCGGCAAGGCCTATGAGGAGATCTGGAACCGCGAGCGCAATGAAAGCTATCTGCGCACCTATACTCGCAGCCAGGGCGAGCTGCTGGCGGAAGCGCTGAAGGACCTGCCCAATGTCGCGGTCGACTGGGGCATGCGTTACGGCCAGCCCTCCATCGCCTCCAAGATCGACGCGCTGAAGGAACAGGGTTGCGAAAAAATCCTGCTTTTCCCGCTTTACCCGCAATATGCCGCATCGACCACGGCAACCGTGAACGACAAGGCTTTCGAGCATTTGATGAAGCTGCGCTGGCAGCCCGCCATCCGCACCGTGCCGCCCTATCACGACGATCCGGCCTATATCGAGGCGCTCGCCGCCTCCGTCAAAAACCATCTGGCGACGCTGGACTGGGAGCCGGAAATGCTGATCACCTCTTTCCACGGCATTCCGCAATCCTATTTCAAAAAAGGCGATCCCTATTATTGTCACTGCCAGAAAACCGCACGGCTGCTGCGCGAGGCGCTGGGGCGGACAGAGAAAAACTTCATGATCACCTTCCAGTCGCGTTTCGGACCGGAAGAATGGTTGCAGCCCTATACCGACAAAACCGTGGAAAAGCTGGCGTCGGAAGGCATCAAGCGCATCGCCGTGATGAATCCCGGCTTCGTTTCGGATTGTCTTGAGACGCTGGAAGAAATCGCCGGTGAAGCGGGCGAGATTTTCCTGCATAATGGCGGAGAGAAATTTACCCATATTCCCTGCTTGAACGACAGCGCCGAGGGCATGAATGTTCTCGAAAAGGTTGTGCGGCAGGAGTTGCAAGGATGGGTGTAATCTTGCCATAACGATGCCGGGGTAAAACCCGGACGGTTCCGATCAGGAGGAAAAGTGATGATTGCATTGGGCGGTTTCGACATCGTCGTCATGGCAGCGGTGGTTCTCGTTATTCTGGTGCTGTTTGCCGGTATCAAGACCGTCCCCCAGGGGCATCGTTACACGGTTGAACGGTTCGGGCGCTACACCCGCACACTCGAGCCGGGCCTGAACCTCATCGTGCCGTTCTTCGAAACCATTGGTTCGAAAATGAACGTGATGGAGCAGGTCCTTCATATACCGACACAGGAAGTCATCACCCGCGACAATGCCAGCGTCTCCGCCGACGCCGTCACCTTCTATCAGGTCCTCAATGCCGCGCAGGCCGCTTACCAGATCGCCAATCTGGAAATGGCCATCGAAAACCTCACCATGACCAATATCCGTTCGGTGATGGGCTCGATGGACCTCGACGAATTGCTGTCGAACCGCGACGCCATCAACGACCGCCTGCTGCGCGTGGTGGACGAGGCGGTGGGACCATGGGGCATCAAGGTCACCCGTATCGAAATCAAGGACATCGCACCGCCGAAGGATCTCGTCGATTCCATGGCGCGGCAGATGAAGGCCGAGCGTGAAAAACGCGCGCAGGTGCTGGAAGCCGAAGGCGCCCGCAATGCCCAGATCCTGCGCGCGGAAGGCGCGAAGCAATCCGCCATTCTGGAGGCGGAAGGCCAGCGCGAAGCGGCATTCCGCGATGCCGAGGCGCGCGAGCGTCTGGCCGAGGCCGAAGCGAATGCCACCCGCATGGTCTCGGAAGCCATCGCCGCCGGCAATGTCCACGCCATCAACTATTTCGTCGCCCAGAAATATACCGAGGCTCTGGCAGAGATCGGCACGGCGAAGAATTCCAAGATCGTGCTGATGCCGATGGAGGCTTCGGCGCTGATCGGTTCCCTCGGCGGTATCGGCACGATTGCGAAAGAGGTCTTCGGTGACAGGGGCGATGCGCCGACTGCGCCCGCCGCCTCCACAGCGCCCCGTTCCGTGCCGCCGACGCGGCCCTCCGGCCAGAGCATCAACGTCACGATCCCCGGTAATCCCTTCGGCGCTTCATCGGAGAAGTGATGATGTTGCAACGGCTTGCCACTGAGCTGGGGCCATGGAGCTGGTGGATTGTCGCCTTCGTGCTTCTGGCCGCCGAACTCATCGCTCCCGGCGTATTCCTGATCTGGATCGGCCTCGCCGCGCTGGTCATCGGCGCGGTCTCGCTGCTTTTATGGGATACGGCATTCTGGGCCTGGCAATTGCAGCTGGTGCTGTTTGCCGCGCTTTCCGTCGTCTTCGCCCTGCTCGGCCGGAAATATTTCGGCAGGAACCGGGCGGCAAGCGACGAGCCCTTCCTCAACCAGCGTGAGGCAAGCCTTGTCGGCCGCACCGCGACCCTTCAGGAGCCGATTGTCGAAGGGCGTGGCCGGATCAGGCTGGACGATACCTGGTGGCCGGTCAACGGCGAAGACCTGCCGGCCGGCACCCGTGTGAGAATTGCTTCCGCACGCGGACGCACGCTTACAATCGAGCCGTTGGACAGATAGATTCAGACCAGCTTTTTCAGGATCGGCGCTGGCTTCAAGCCACGCCAATTCTCAAGAGATCGTGGAAATGCACCAGCCCGATAGGACGGTTGTCGTCATCGATGACAATCAGCGCGCCAATGTGGAATTTTTCCAGCGTCGCCAGCGCGCTGGTCGCCAGCACCGATTTTTTGACGGTCTTCGGCGTGCGGGTCATGATGTCATCGACCGTCATTTCGGCGAGGTTGCGCGACAAGTTGCGCGCCATATCGCCTTCGGTGACGATGCCGCACAGGCGACCATCCTCGTCCAGAATGCCGACGCAGCCGAAATGCTTGCGGGAGAGAACCCCGACCGCTTCCGGCATGGCCGTTCCCTTGTTAACCAGCGGCACGCGATCGCCGGTATGCATGATATCGCTAACCAGCGTCAGGCTCGCCCCCAGCTTGCCGCCGGGATGAAACACCTTGAAATCGCCCGCGGTGAAATTGCGCGCCTCCAGCAGCGCAACGGCAAGGGCATCGCCCAGCGCAAGCTGCATCAACGTAGAGGTCGTGGGCGCAAGGCCGAGCGGGCAGGCTTCCTGCTCATTGGGAACCAGCAGCACGATATCGGAAGCCTGTGCCAGCGATGAATTTTCCGAGCAGGTGAGCGCTATCAACGGAATGGAGAAACGGCGCGAATAGTTGATGATGCTGCGCAGTTCCGCGCTTTCGCCGCCCTTGGAAATGGCCAGCACCACATCATCGCCGCCGATCATGCCGAGATCGCCGTGATTGGCCTCCGCCGCATGCACAAAAAAGGCGGGCGTCCCGGTGGAGGCGAAGGTGGCGGCAAGCTTCGCGCCTATGTGGCCGCTTTTACCGACCCCGGTAATGATGAGACGGCCATTCGACTGGCCGATCGTCTCGATCGCCTTGCAGAAGGGGTCTGAAAGACCGTTCCTCAGAGCATCCTCAAGGGCGGCAAGGCCAGCCCGCTCCATCGAAATCGTCCGCACGGCGGATTCGATGGCATTGTCTTCGACCAGTTTGACGGCGCGCGTAATCATGGCCGACTGTTACTCTTTCAGCCGGAATAAGTCCACTCTCCAGCCGGTGAGCGCCGGGTTTTAGTCGATGTCGTCCGAAAATGTTCGACGGTTTCAGTCCGACGACATGTCATCAATGACGCCGGTCCGGCGGAGAAATCTCCTCCATCGTTCCAAGCCGCTTGAAAGGGATGTTTTCCTCGTCGACCAGATATCGCCCGAGCGTCCTTACCCATGAGACCGAGCCGTCGCTGCGGCGCACGGCATATTCCTGATTATAAAAACTCGCGGCCTTGAGGGTGGTCAACGCCGTTTCGATCACATGGTTTCGATGATCGAGGTCCACTTTTTCAAGCATCTGAAAAATGCTGATGCCCTGCATCGCCTCCCGCAGCGGAATCCCGAAGAGTTCAGCACATACTTCATCTAGGTAGAAACGGTCATTGGTAATATCCCAACAATAAAAACCGACCTGCTTGGCGTTCAAAACGGGATTCATGAAACGGCGCTGTCACACAAAATAAAATTCAATACCACTTGCTGCGCAATAGACGATCAGCCGCTGTAAACTATAGGGCAATTCCGTGCCAAATTGAAACGTTTTAATCTTCTCATATTAGAATTTTTTTTGCATTTATGACTATTCTTCTCCAGTAACCGAGGTGAGTGAAATCGAGCCGCCCGATTGAGCGATGGGGTGTCTCTGCTTTTCCCTCGCCTGCCATAACACTGAAATCCCGGCGATCTTTATCAACTGTTAACCATAAAAAACCTATTGTTAAAGCGATGTTAAAACTTGCGTCGCCTGTCTGGTCCCTGGTTTCTTCACGTCATTTCATCGGCCTGTCACTCATCGGGCCTGAGGAGATGTCTTGTTGGCCCTTCGATCCGGCATCGGCCAAACTCGCCGGGTGAAAAGGAATGAGCGTGAAGGGCACCGCCACACGTCTGCCGACGTCGCGGAAAGCAGCAACCCTGCTGCTCGCCTGCACGATTTTTTACCCACAGGGAAGCACCTTCGCGCAGACTGCAACGACAGCCATACCGGTATTGCCGGGCAGCGCTTCTGCCGTCGACGGAGCAGCTTCCCCCACGCCGGCGACGGACAATGGGGTGAGCACTGGCACGGGCGCTGTCCCGGCCACAGCTACACCCACGCCGGCACCGCAACTCTGGCGTCCGTCCAACAATCCCGGCGATCCGATTTACGAACAGCAGGACGAAGCGGGCCAACCCTATGCCGAAGGCGAAAACCCCTATGAGCCGACGGTGGACGGTGGCGAAAATCCACGGATAGCCACCGAACCCGGCCAGACGCCCGGCATCCGGCTCGGCACATTCCTGCTGCGGCCCTCGATCAGCCAGACGATCAATACGGAAAAGCAGACGAATACCGGCGGCCCTTCCAGACGCAATTATCTGACGACAGGCATACGCGGTACGCTCACCAGCGACTGGTCCCGTCACGCCTTGACGGTGACGGGCGACGGCGCCTGGGAGAGGAACTTCGGCAGCGACAAGGACGGCGAAGAACCCCGGGCCAGGATAGAGGCCGATCTGCGCCTTGATCTTGGCGAAGAAACGACGGCCAATCTCAAGGCCGGTTACGAATTCAGCCGCGAAGACACGACGGACCCCAATGCTCTCACCGGCGCTGCCGTGCAGGGCGGCGAACACCGCTTCACCAGCAGCGCATCGATAGAGCGGGATTTCGGCAAGCTGCGCGGCCTGGGGGCGCTCGATCTCTCGCGCACGGTCTATACGGATGCGAAAGGCGTCGACGGCCGGCCGATCAGCCTCAGTGACCGCGACCAGAACGGCGCGAACCTGCGCGGACGCATCGGTTATGAATTGTCGCCGGCACTCATCCCCTTCCTCGAACTGAATGCCGGGACGACCAAATATGACAGGCGTCTCGACAATTCGGGCTATGCCCGCTCCTCCAATGCCTATGGGGCGAAGGTCGGCGCGGAAGTCGATCTTGGCGAGAAGACCCGCGGCGAGGCCGCCATCGGCTATCTGCGCAAGCAATATGACGACGATCGCCTCGCCTCGATAGGCGCATTGACGCTGGATGGCGAACTCAACTGGTCACCTCAGCGGGGCACCAATGTCAATCTCGGCCTGCGCACGACGATAGAGGACTTTGCCGGCGGACCGCAGGGTGGCTGGATTTCCTATCGGCTGGATGCCGGCCTGACCCACGAATTGCGCAGCAACCTCGTTGCCCGCCTGACGGGACAGATCGTGCATCGCACATTCCCCTCTTCCGACATGGAAAATGCCGTTGAATATACCGCTGGCGCCGGCCTGACCTGGGGACTGAACCGCTATCTCGACCTGACGGCGGACGTCAGCTATCAGTGGACACCGGTTTATGACAGCAGCGAGCTGCGCGTCGGCGCAGGACTTGTCCTTAAGCGATAGGCTTCGGCCAAAAAGAAATCCCGGCGCTGAGGCCGGGATTCCGTTGTTGTTCTGGTGAATTACTTCAGCCCGTTGATCAGGGCCTTGATCGGCTCTTCGATCGCCGGGCGAATATCGCCACGCTCCAGCGCGAAGGCGACGTTGGCAAGAATGAAACCATCCTTGGCGCCGCAATCGAAGGTCTGTCCACGGAAATGATATCCGGAGAACTGCTGCGACTTGGCAAGCGTCAGCATGCCGTCCGTCAGCTGGATTTCGTTGCCGGCGCCACGCTCCTGATTTTCGAGAATGTCGAAAATCTCGGGCTGAAGAATATAACGGCCGTTGATATAGAAATTCGACGGCGCCGTACCCTTGGCAGGCTTTTCGACCATTTCAGTGATCTTGAAACCTTCACCCACGGCATCACCCACGCCGACGATACCGTATTTATGCGTCTGGTCGGGAGCGCATTCCTGCACCGCGATGACGTTGCCCTGGGTCTGGTCGTAAAGTTCGACCATGCCCTTGAGGCAGCTTTTCTGCGAATGCATGATCATATCGGGCAAGAGCACGGCGAAAGGCTCGTCACCGACGATATCACGGGCGCACCAGACCGCATGGCCAAGACCGAGCGGCACCTGCTGGCGCGTGAAGCTTGCAGTACCCGCTTTGGGCAGAAGGCCGGCCAGCAATGTCAGCTCGGCATTCTTGTTGCGCTCGCGCAGCATCTGTTCAAGTTCAAATTGAATATCAAAATAATCTTCGATCACCGCCTTGCCGCGGCCGGTGACAAATACAAAATGCTCGATGCCCGCTTCCGCCGCCTCATCGACAACGTATTGAATGACCGGCTTGTCGACGACGGTGAGCATTTCTTTCGGAACCGCCTTGGTTGCGGGCAGGAAACGCGTGCCGAGACCTGCGACCGGAAATACGGCCTTCCGAATTTTCTTCTGTTCTACCACATATCCCTCCTGAGAGATAAAACTTGATCACAATCCCCGCACGCTGTTGTTATTTCAAAAATAACAACGTTTTGTAAAGGGTGACGCTACCATCTATTAATGGTAAAGAATTTGTTGACGTTCTTTTGTTATCCATGATGACGCCCGATGCGTTTTCGCAATCGAAATGACATTCGAGAGAACGAAAGACAGACGATGACAAAGATGATCCTTTCAGATGTCCGCAAATTCGGCTGCATGCTGGTTGCAGGCCTGGCAATCTCGCTGGCGCCCGTTTCGGCCCGCGCCGATCAGGGATTCCGTCAGTGGATCAACCAGTTCTATGCAACAGCCGCGAAAGAAGGCATTAGCAAGGCGACCTATCAGAAGGCCTTTGCCGGTGTCAGCGAGCCGGATCCCGACGCGCTGCGCAAGGCCACCTTCCAGCCGGAATTCACCACGCAGATCTGGGATTATCTCGATTCCCGCGTCAATCCGTACACGGTGCGGATCGGCCGCGAGATGAAGATGAAGCACGCAACGACCCTCAACTGGATCGAGCGTAACTTCAACGTCGACAAGCACATCATTCTCGCCATCTGGTCGATGGAATCGAATTACGGCGCGGTTCTCGAAAAACCCGAACGTCTGCACAACATCCCGCAGGCGCTGGCAACGCTCGCCTATTCCGATCCCAAACGCGCCAAATTCGCGCGCACGCAATTGATCGCCGCTCTGAAGATTCTCCAGGCGGGCGATGTCACGCCGAAACAGCTGACAGGCTCCTGGGCGGGCGCGATGGGTCACACCCAGTTCATTCCCACCAGCTACCTGCTTTATGCGGTGGATGCGGATGGCAACGGCAAGCGCGACATCTGGCACTCCGTTCCGGACGCACTGGCAACCGCTGCCAATCTTCTTTCCAAAAACGGCTGGGAGCCCGGCCGGACCTGGGGTTATGAAACCGCCGTTCCACGTGGCGGCGCCCGTTATGAAGGGCAAACGAAGACCATTGCGGAATGGACGAAGCTCGGCTTTGCCCGCCCGAACGGCAAGAACTTCACGCGCGGTTCCGATCGCGCCATGCTGAAATTGCAGGGCGGAGCAAACGGCCCCGGCTTCCTGATGATGAAAAACTTCTTCACCATCAAGAAATACAACGCATCCGACAGCTATGCGCTAGCCGTCGGCCTGCTTGCGGATGAGATCGCCGGTTATGGCGGCATGCAGCAGAAATGGCCGCGCCCCGACGGGACGCTGGACATTCGTGAAAAATTCGAGCTGCAGACCCGCATGAAGGAGCTCGGCTATTATGACGGCGAGGTCGATGGAAACTTCGGCTCCGGGTCGAAAGCCGCCATCAGCGCCATCCAGTCGCGCATGGGTATGGAAACCGATGGCCAGCCGTCGCAGCGGTTGCTGAGAGCCCTGCGCAATTGATAATGTGCCGGTGAATTCGGCGGCGGCGTGAGCGCCGCCGATGCATCCGGAAAGGTTGATGTCATGAGTAGGAAACCTGCGGCGAAGAACGGAAGAACCGGCTGGCGTTTCTGCGCCGTCCTTCTTTGCGCTGTCCTTACCGTGCCGCTCGTTCCTTTCGAAAGCTTCGCGCAGGAGCAACGGCGCACCCTGTTTGAAATGCTCTTCGGCAGACCGGTGGGCCGCGATGGCGGATCCGGGCGCGAATACCAGCCCCGCAACCGTCGCGACTTTCCGTCTGCTCCGCGCGAAAGATCGGTCACCCGCCCGCAACCCGCCAGAAAAGCGCCTTCGGTGGTGCAGATGCGAACCGCAAAGCCGGAGCCAGCCGCCAAGCTTGAAAATGCGCGGCGCGTTCTGGTCATCGGCGATTTTCTCGCCGGCGGCATGGGTGAAGAACTGGTCAATGCCTTCGCCAGTTCGCCTGCAATCGCCGTCGATGTGCGTGCCAATGGTTCTTCCGGCCTCGTCCGTACCGATTACTACGACTGGTTCACCAACCTGCCGCAATTCATCAGCGAGACCAAACCAGCCACCATCGTCATCATGATGGGATCGAACGATCGCCAGCAGATGCAGATCGGCGATATCAGGGAAAAGTTCGGCACGGAGGTCTGGTTCAAGGAATATGAGCGGCGGATCGACGAGCTTCTGGCCCTTGCCGGACGCCCAAAGGTGCCGCTCTTGTGGGTTGGCCTGCCCGCCTTCCAGTCGCCGTCGCTTTCGGCCGATCTCGTCGGTTTCAACCGCCTTTATCGCAGCCATGTCGAGAAATATGGCGGCGAATTCGTCGACGTCTGGGACGGTTTCGTTGATGAGGCGGGAAAATTCGTCATTACCGGCTACGACATGAACGGCCAGCAGGCCCGCCTGCGCGAGGCTGATGGCATCGGCATGACCCAGGCCGGCAAACGCAAGCTTGCGTTTTACGTCGAAAAATTCGTGCGCCGGCACCTCGATAGCGCCGGGCCGGACCTCGTGAAACTGGACGGCAGCAATCTGCCGGCGCTCACCTCCCTGCCAGCACTCGGCATCGATGCCGGGCAGGTGCGCACCCAGCCTATCAGTCTCACCGATCCCAATCTCGATGGCGGCGACAAGCTGCTGGGCGATGCTCCTTTGACCGCCGGACCGACACGCGTATCCGTGGTGGAATCGCCACGTGAGAGGTTGACCAAGCGGGGCGAAATGGCCGATGCACCGGCAGGCCGCATCGATGACTATCGTGTGGCGCCCGATACCACACAGGCAAAACAATAGACGCTTTCGCAGCTGCCTGACCGCCCCGCAGCGGGCGTAATGTTTAGGCAATCCGCGCATGACAGGATAGGTACAGCTTTGCAGGAATGCGGGGTTGGCCATCCACCATCCCCGGTCCCCTTTTTGCATGGCGACATCCATTTGACGGCGACGCCTCGCTTGTTTGTAGCGTCAGCGGCGCCGTCGTTTTTTGCCTTTCGCCGCGCCCCTTTCCGGACGGTACGCCGGACAATACCGAGATGAATTCATGCGCCTGCTGCTTGTTGAAGACGAACGCGAAATGGCAGCAGCCCTGTCCGCCGCGCTCCACCGGTTCGATATTATCGTGGATACGGTCGGCACGCTCGATCTTGCCCGTCACGCCATCATGGACGGCGTCCACGACCTTGTCGTGCTCGACCGGCAATTGCCCGATGGTGACGGCATCCAGCTTATCGAAGACTTGCGGCTCCTGCCCGTCACCCCGCCCGTCATCGTGCTCACCGCGCAGGGCGCGCTTGTGGATCGGGTGAATGGCCTGAACCTCGGTGCGGACGATTATCTGGCCAAGCCATTTGCCGTCGAGGAACTGCTTGCACGCATTCGCGCCCTGATGCGCCGGCCGGCGGGCACCGTGACGATGACGGCAAAACTGGGCAGGCTGGAATTTTGCTTCGAAACCCGCGAAGTGCGTATCAAGGGCGAATTTCTTCCGCTGACCAGACGCGAACTGCTGATCCTCGAGGCCCTGTTGCGGCGACAGGGCAGAACGGTGCTGCGCTCATTGCTGGAGGAAGCCGTTTATAATTTCGACGATGAGATCCAGTCCAATGCACTCGATTCCCATATCTCCCGCCTGCGCCGCAAATTGGCGGCCGCGGATGCGGGCCTTGAGGTCCACGGCATTCGCGGCGTCGGTTACCTGCTGAGGGCAACCTCGTGAAGCTGGCCAGAAGAAAATCGCTCAAGCGCCGGCTCACCATTCAACTGCTGCTGTTCCAGATCGGCAGCCTGTTCTTCGTCACCGCCGCGATTGTCACCTATATGTCGAGCGGCGGCGCAGGCAGCGCGCTGCTCAGCCCGGATGCGGCCCAGATAACCGCCAACGCGATCATACGGGATGAGAACAATCGGCTGGTTCTCCAAGAAACGCCCGAATTCATCAACCTGCGCAGCAATACCTCCGATTTCTGGTTCGTCGCGGTCAGCGAAAAAGGGGAGATCGTGCAGGGCGGGCAGGTGCCCGAGGCATTCAGCAACATGGATCAGCAGCTGAGCGACATCAGGGTCTCCGACGTGCGCGACGCGGCGCTGTCCTATTCCTACCTCGCCGTGGTGCGCATCGCCATTGTTCGCCGCGCTTCGGGGCCGGCCGGAGAATTCGTCATGATCGGCAAAGGCGGACCGTTCAGCATGACCTTCCCCGTTTTTTTGTTCTCGAACATATTGATCATGCCTGTCCTCATTCTCATGTCCATCGTGACGGTCGTGACCATCCCCTGGATCATCCGCCGGGAATTTCGCGCCCTTTCCACCATTGCCCGCGCGGCGGAAACCATCGATATCGACAGGCGCGGATACCGATTGCCGGATGGCGATATTCCACGGGAGGTGCAGCCGCTCGTGCATGCCGTCAACGGCGCGTTGAAGCGGCTGGACGATGGCTACGAACGGCACAAGCGCTTCATTCTCGATGCCGCCCATGAATTGCGAACCCCCGTCGCCATTCTCCAGACCCGCGTTGAAACGCTGCTGGACGGCCCGGCCCGCAGCAGAATATTGGCGGATGCCAGCCGTATCGCCGTGCTGGCCGAACAATTGCTAGATTTGCAGCGCCTTGGCGGGCAGAAAGCACCGCTGGTTCCGCTTGATATCGTCGGCCTGTGCAGGTCCGTCGTCGCCGATATGGCG
Organism: Agrobacterium sp. YIC 4121; assembly: GCF_002008205.1. Taxonomy (NCBI): domain Bacteria; kingdom Pseudomonadati; phylum Pseudomonadota; class Alphaproteobacteria; order Hyphomicrobiales; family Rhizobiaceae; genus Agrobacterium; species Agrobacterium sp. YIC 4121. The sequence continues at coordinate 163,919 of NZ_MRDI01000004.1, forward strand.
CCGCTTGCGATCTCACAGGGATATAATCTGTCCTTCGAGCCGGAAGAGGAACCGATCCTCGCCCTTGCCGATGATGCCTCGCTGCAGCGCGCTTTAATGAACATCGTGCAGAACGCCATTGAACATGGCGGCAATCGCGGAACCATCACCATAAGAGTGGCCTCAAACCGGGTGATCGAGATAGCCGATGAAGGAAATGGTATTCCCGAGGCGGAACGGGAACTCGTCTTTGATGCGTTTCACCGGCTGAGGCCGAAGGATCGCGGCACCGGGCTTGGGCTCAATCTCGTGCAGGAGATCGTCCGTTATCACGGCGGCGAGATCACCATCAGCGATTCCTCCACCGGCGGCGCCTGTTTCCGCATTGCGCTTCCCTATTGCTGAGGACACCCAAGTCAAACAAAAAGGCCTGTCGCGTCCGCAACAGGCCTTTCCACTTCTTATCGGTTCCGCCTGCTTAGCGCGGAAGAACGGTCGCACCCATCAGCGCCTCATCGATCGCGCGCGCCGCCTGACGGCCTTCGCGGATCGCCCAGACCACCAGCGACTGGCCGCGGCGCACGTCGCCCGCCGCCCACAGCTTGTCGACCGAGGTTTTGTAGTCCGTTTCGTTTGCGATCACATTGGTGGAACCGCGACGGTCGGTGTTGAGAGTCAGCTTGCCTTCCATTTCCTTCAGCACGCTGTCCGTGAAGGGACCGGAAAAGCCGATGGCGATGAAGGCGAGATCGGCCTTGATGATGAATTCCGTGCCGGCAATCGGCTTGCGGCGGTCATCCACCTGACAGCACTTCACGCCGGTCAACACGCCGTCTTCGCCGACGAATTCGAGCGTCGCCACCTGGAACTCGCGGATAGCGCCTTCGGCCTGCGAGGACGAGGTGCGCATCTTGGTCGCCCAGAAGGGCCAGACGGCCAGCTTGTCTTCCTTTTCCGGCGGCATCGGGCGGATGTCGAGCTGCGTGACCTTCACCGCACCCTGACGGAAAGCCGTACCGACGCAGTCGGATGCGGTATCGCCGCCGCCGACAACGACGACATGCTTGCCGCCGGCAAGAATCGGATCGGCCGGCCAGCCGACGCTGTCGATATTTTCGCGACCGACGCGGCGGTTCTGCTGCACGAGATAGGGCATGGCATCGTAGACGCCATGCAGATCAGCGCCACCGATACCGGCCGGGCGCGGGGTTTCCGAACCGCCGCAATAAAGCACGGCATCGTGGTCGGCCAGAAGCGCCTCAACCGTCACATCGACGCCGACATTGACGCCGCAATGGAAGGTGACGCCTTCACCCTTGATCTGCTCGACACGGCGGTCGATGAAGTTCTTCTCCATCTTGAAGTCCGGGATGCCGTAACGCAACAGGCCGCCGGGCTTGGATTCGCGCTCATAGACATGGACCTCGTGGCCGGCGCGGCCGAGCTGCTGCGCAGCCGCCATGCCCGAAGGACCGGAACCGATGATGGCCACCTTCTTGCCGGTGTGGATCGTCGCAGGCTTCGGCACGATGAAGCCCAACTCATAGGCCTTGTCGGCAATCGCCTGCTCGACGGTCTTGATGGCGACCGGCGCATCCTCGAGATTCAGCGTGCAAGCCTCCTCACAAGGCGCGGGACAGACGCGGCCGGTAAATTCCGGGAAGTTGTTGGTGGAGTGGAGGTTGCGGATCGCCTCTTCCCAATTGTTGTTATAGACCAGATCGTTCCAGTCGGGGATCTGGTTATGCACGGGACAGCCGGTCGGGCCGTGACAATAGGGAATGCCGCAATCCATGCAGCGCGCCGCCTGCTTCTGCACCTCGGCATCCGACATCGGAATGGTGAATTCGCGGAAATGGCGAATACGATCCGATGCGGGCTGATACTTGCCCACCTGCCGGTCGATCTCCAGAAAACCTGTAACCTTGCCCACGTTTATGTCCTCACATCAAAGCGGAGCGCCTGTCGGGCCCCAGTACCAGTAAGCGAAACCAAAAGCCGCCCCCAGCACGATGAACTCAAATCCGGTCTCGCCGCTCGTCCAAATGATCGCCGTGGGAACGGCGACCGCGATCATCAGCGAGACCAGTTGGTGTAATTCTCACGCGGCGGATTACTCCGCCGCCACGCCCATGCGCATGCGCTCCATTTCCTCAAGCGCACGGCGGTATTCGACCGGCATGACCTTGCGGAATTTTGGACGGAACTCGCTCCAGCGGTCGAGTATATCCTTGGCGCGCGACGAGTTCGTGTAATGGAAGTGGTTCGAGATCAGCTGGTAGAGGCGCTCCTCATCGTGGCGCGTCATGTCCTCGGAAACGTCCACACGTCCCTTGTGCATGAGGTCGCCGCCGTGATGGTGCAGCTTCTCCAGCATGTCGTCCTCTTCCGGAACCGGCTCCAGCTCGACCATGGCCATGTTGCAGCGGGTGGCGAAATCGCCCTTCTCATCGAGAACATAGGCCACGCCGCCGGACATTCCGGCCGCGAAGTTACGGCCCGTTTCACCGAGAACGACGACGATGCCGCCGGTCATATATTCGCAACCGTGGTCGCCGACACCTTCGACAACCGCGACCGCGCCGGAGTTACGCACCGCGAAACGCTCGCCAGCCACGCCACGGAAATAACACTCGCCGGTGATCGCACCGTAAAGAACGGTATTACCGACGATGATCGAGTTCTCCGCGACGATACGGGTGTTTTCCGGCGGACGCACGATGATGCGGCCACCCGACAGACCCTTGCCGACATAGTCGTTGCCGTCACCCACCAGATCGAAGGTGATGCCACGGGCGAGGAAAGCGCCGAAAGACTGGCCCGCCGTACCCTTGAGGGTGACGTGGATCGTGTCGTCTTTCAGGCCCTTGTGACCCCAGCGCTTGGCAAGCGCACCCGACAGCATGGCGCCGGCGGAACGGTCGACGTTCTTGATCGGCACTTCGAAGACCACGGGCTCGCGGTTTTCGAGCGACGGCAGGGACTTCTCGATCAGCTTGCGGTCGAGAATGTCATCGATCGGATGCTTCTGGCGCTCGGTCCAGAAGGTTGCTTCCTTCGGAGCCTCGACCTTGTGGAAGATGCGGCTGAAATCCAGCCCCTTGGCCTTCCAGTGCGCCAGCATCTCATCCTTCTCCAGCAGCTCGGAAGCGCCGATGATCTCGTCCAGCCTGGTAACGCCAAGCGAAGCGAGGATTTCGCGCACTTCTTCGGCCACGAAGAAGAAATAGTTGATGACGTGTTCCGGCGTGCCCTTGAAGCGCTTGCGCAGAACCGGGTCCTGCGTGGCGACGCCCACCGGGCAGGTATTGAGATGGCACTTGCGCATCATGATGCAGCCGGCCGCGATCAGCGGTGCGGTGGCGAAGCCGAATTCATCCGCACCGAGCAGCGCGCCGATGATGACGTCGCGGCCGGTCTTCAGACCGCCATCCACCTGCAGGGCAACGCGCGAGCGAAGACCGTTCAGCACCAGCGTCTGCTGGGTTTCGGCAAGACCGATTTCCCATGGGGAACCGGCGTGCTTCAGCGAGGTGAGCGGCGAAGCACCCGTGCCGCCATCGAAACCGGCAACGGTGATATGGTCGGCGCGCGCCTTGGCGACACCGGCCGCAACCGTGCCGACGCCGACTTCCGACACCAGCTTCACCGAAACATCCGCTTCCGGGTTGACGTTCTTCAGGTCGTAGATCAGCTGGGCCAGATCTTCGATGGAATAGATGTCATGATGCGGCGGCGGCGAAATGAGGCCGACGCCCGGGGTGGAGTGACGGGTTTTGGCAACGGTCGCATCCACCTTATGGCCGGGCAGCTGGCCGCCTTCGCCGGGCTTGGCACCCTGCGCCACCTTAATCTGCAGCATATCGGCATTGACGAGATATTCGGTCGTCACGCCGAAGCGTCCGGAAGCGATCTGCTTGATGGCCGAGCGTTCCGGGTTCGGCTTACCGTTCAACAGCGGCATGTAACGGTCGGATTCTTCGCCGCCCTCACCCGTGTTGGACTTGCCGCCGATGCGGTTCATGGCAATCGCAAGCGTGGTATGCGCCTCGCGGCTGATCGAGCCGAAGGACATGGCGCCAGTGGAGAACCGCTTGACGATATCGGCTGCCGGCTCGACCTCATCGATGGAGACCGGCTTGCGACCGAGTGCTTCCGCCGACTTGACCTTGAACAGGCCGCGAATGGTGTTCATGCGCAGCGCCGTCTCATTCACCATGCCGGCGAATTCGCGGTAGCGATCCTGGCTGTTGCCGCGCACGGCGTGCTGCAGCGAGGCGACGGCATCCGGCGTCCAGGCGTGGCTTTCGCCGCGCATGCGATAGGCGTATTCGCCGCCAATATCGAGCGTGTTGGCGAGGATCGGGTCCTTGCCAAAGGCCGCCGTGTGGCGTGCCACGGTTTCTTCGGCAATCTCTGTCAGGCCGACACCTTCGATGGAGGTGGCGGTGCCGAAGAAATACTTCTCGACGAATTCCGAGGAAAGGCCGATGGCGTCGAAAATCTGCGCGCCGCAATAGGACTGGTAGGTGGAAATGCCCATCTTGGACATGACCTTGAGGATGCCCTTACCCACAGCCTTGATGTAGCGATAGACCACTTCATCGTCGGAGACTTCCTTCGGGAAGGCGCCGTGCTTGTGCATGTCAAGCAGCGTGTCGAAGGCAAGATAGGGGTTGATCGCCTCGGCACCATAACCGGCCAGCAGACAGAAATGGTGGATTTCGCGCGGCTCACCGGTTTCGACGACGAGACCGACGGAGGTGCGCAGACCCTTGCGGATCAGGTGATGGTGCACGGCGGCCGTCGCCAGAAGGGCGGGGATCGCGATGCGGTCCGGGCCGAGCTGGCGGTCGGAAAGAACGATGATGTTGTAACCGCCGCGAACGGCCGATTCCGCACGCTCGCACAGGCGGTCGAGCATTTCAGGCATGCCTTCGGCACCGCGCTCCACATCGTAGGTGAAGTCGAGCGTCTTGGTGTCGAAACGATCTTCCGTGTGGCCGATGGAGCGGATTTTTTCCAGATCGCCATTGGTCAGGATCGGCTGGCGCACTTCCAGACGCTTGGCACGAGCCGCACCTTCATGGTCAAGAATGTTCGGGCGCGGACCGATGAAGGACACGAGGCTCATGACAAGCTCTTCGCGGATCGGATCGATCGGCGGGTTGGTCACCTGCGCGAAGTTCTGCTTGAAATAGGTGTAGAGCAGCTTCGACTTTTCCGACATGGCCGAAATCGGCGTATCGGTGCCCATGGAACCAATGGCTTCCTGACCGGTCGTCGCCATCGGCGACATCAGGAGCTTGGTATCTTCGCTGGTGTAGCCGAAGGCCTGCTGACGGTCGAGCAGCGACACGTCGCGGCGCAGCGCGCGCGGTTCAACCGGCTTCAGCTCTTCGAGGATGAGCTGCGTGCGGTCGAGCCAGGTGCGATAGGGGTGCTTGGCGGCAAGCTCGTGCTTGACTTCCTCGTCGGAAACGATGGAGCCCTTTTCCATATCAATGAGCAGCATCTTGCCGGGCTGCAAGCGCCACTTCTTGACTATGCGCTCTTCCGGCACCGGCAGCGTGCCTGCTTCCGACGCCATGATGATACGGTCGTCATCGGTGACGAGGTAACGCGCGGGGCGCAGGCCGTTGCGGTCGAGCGTTGCGCCGATCTGCTTGCCATCGGTGAAGGCGACGGCGGCCGGGCCGTCCCACGGCTCCATCAGCGCTGCGTGATATTCGTAGAACGCCTTGCGTTCAGCAGACATGGACTGGTTGCCGGCCCAGGCCTCCGGGATCAGCATCATCACGGCATGGGCCATGGAGTAGCCGCCGCGCACGAGGAATTCGAGCGCGTTGTCGAAGCAGGCCGTGTCCGACTGGCCTTCATAGGAGATCGGCCAGAGCTTGGAGATATCGTCGCCGAACAGCACCGAGGAAACCGACGCCTGACGCGCCGCCATCCAGTTGACGTTGCCGCGCAGCGTATTGATTTCGCCGTTATGGGCGACCATGCGGTAGGGGTGCGCCAGCTTCCAGGACGGGAAAGTGTTGGTCGAAAAACGCTGATGCACGAGGGCGACGGCGGATTCGAAGCGCGGATCGGCCAGATCCTTGTAATAGGCACCCACCTGATAGGCGAGGAACATGCCCTTGTAAACGATGGTCGAGGAGGAGAGGGAAACGGGATAGAAATCCTGCGTTTCCTTGCCGCCGCCCTCGTCATAGATGCGGTTGGACAGTACCTTGCGGATCAGGAACAGCTTGCGCTCGAAATCGGCATTGCTCGCGGCATCGCGGCCGGCGCCGATGAAGACCTGCACGTGGTGCGGTTCGGTCGCTGCGATATCCGGCGCCTTGGAGAGCGAGGAATTGTCGACCGGCACATCGCGGAAGCCGAGGAACTGCTGCCCCTCTTCGCCGATGACGTCGACGATGACCTTCTTGTAATGCTCGATGCGGGAAGGATCGCGCGGCATAAAGATGTGGCCGACGGCATATTCGCCGGCCTTCGGCAGGGTAACGCCCTGCGCGGCCATTTCCTCGCGGAAGAAGCGGTCGGGGATTTGCACGAGAATGCCCGCGCCATCGCCCATCAGCGGATCGGCGCCGACGGCGCCGCGATGCGTCAGGTTCTCGAGAATGAACAGGCCGTCCTTGACGATCTGGTGCGACTTGGCGCCCTTCATATGGGCAACGAAGCCGACGCCGCAGGCATCATGTTCATTGGCCGGATCGTAAAGACCCTGCCTTTCCGGCAAACCGCCCGCGAAACGCGCTTTCGCAGAAACGGGTGCGGCCGCAGCCGCGGTGGGACAGTCTGTGGTCAGGGTGGCGGCGGCGATTTCCGCCTGCGGCTTGTTCGTCATTTTTGTCCCTCCTGCAAAATTACTTGCATGGTTTCATGCGAAGATCCGGCTCGACGCGAATTTTCGCTTCCCGCAAAATCCGCATTCAATCCGGCTCCACCAAATTTAGGACAGCAAAGCTGTCTCAATTCACGAGGATTTTGGCAGAAACAGGCGAATTTAGCAAGGGTGCGAATCCAATTAGTGAAAGCCCCTTTTTGCAGCGAAGTTTCGATACTGACCTATTGCGCGAAACTTTCTTATCGCAACACCCGCAGAGCCATTGCTTTCATTGCCGGATTTGCCAATCGCAATCTTAGGCCATAGAACTTTGCCGTTCATCGCGCCACGCATTCCCAAACCAGAACCCCAGCCATCGGAAAGCCTTCAGAGATGTTTTTTGCTTCAGACAATTGGGCCGGCGCCCACCCTGCCGTCAACGAACGGCTTTCGCGGGAATCCACGCGCTTTGCCGCCGCCTACGGCACCAGCGAACTCGATCTCTCCATCGAAAAGCGCTTCAACGAGATTTTCGAGCGCGAGGTCGCGGTGTTTTTCGTCGCCACCGGCACGGCTGCCAATTCGCTTTCGCTGGCCAGCATCGCCCGCGCCGGCGGCCTGACCTTCTGTCACTCCGAAGCGCATGTGATCGAGGACGAGTGCGGCGCGCCGGATTTCTTTTCCGGCATGCGCATGGTCGCCGTCGAGGGACCGAACGGCAAGATGTTGCCGGAGAACCTCATCGAGCGCATTGCGCGTTATCCGCAGGATGCCGTGCATCACGGCCGGGCCGCAGCCATCACCGTGACGCAGGCGACCGAGGCCGGCACCGTCTACACCCTCGATGAAATCGACGCCATCGCCAAAATAGCAAAAGACAACGGCCTGCCGCTGCATATGGACGGCGCGCGTTTCGCCAATGCGCTGGCCGCCCTCGGCACCACGCCCGCCGAAATGACCTGGAAACGCGGCGTCGACGTGCTGTCTTTCGGCGGCACGAAAAATGGCTGCTGGTGTGCGGAAGCAATCGTGTTTTTCGATCCTTCGCTCGCCCGGGATTTCTCCTTTCTGCGCAAGCGCACCGCTCAACTTTTCTCGAAATCGCGTTTCATCGCCGCGCAATTCGAAGCCTATCTGCAGGACGACCTGTGGCTCGGTCTCGCAAGCCATGCCAATGCCATGGCCAACCGGCTGCGCGCCGGCTTCGGCTCGCTGAACAGCGCCCGCCTCGCTTGGCCGACCCAGGCCAATGAAGTTTTCGCCATTCTGCCGAAGGCTGCCGCAGAAGCCGCCACGGCAAAGGGTGCGAAGTTCTATGACTGGCTGGAGCCGCGCGACATGCCGGAAAAGGTCGGCAAGGACGAAGTGCTGATCCGTATGGTCACCAGCTTTGCGACAACCGAGGCCGATGTCGACGAATTCCTGTCGATCTGCGCTGCCGTTTAAACTATCGGAGGGCGTCGCCTTGCGGCGCCCTCATACCTCCTGCAGCCGGTAACCGACCCCGGTTTCCGTCAGAATATAGCGCGGCTGATCCGGGATTTTTTCGATCTTCTGGCGAAGCTGGCGCACATAGACCCGCAAATATTGCACATCGGTCAGTTCGTCCCATACATGCTCCAGCAGAAAACGGTGCGTCAGCACCTTGCCGGCATGCTGCACCAGAACCCGCAGAATGTCATACTCCTTGGGCGAGAGCTTCACTTCCCGGTCCTCCACCTTGACGATGCGCCGGACCAGATCGACGGAAAGATCGCCGGTCTGGAACACCGGCCTCTCCCCCTGGCTTTGCAGACGATGGCGCAGGGCGACGCGGATGCGGGCGACGAGTTCGTTCATGCCGAAAGGCTTGGTGATATAGTCATCCGCCCCCAGTTCCAGCGCCCTGACGATACCCGCCTCATCCGTGCGGCTGGAGAGAATGATGACCGGCAGCGCCAGCCCTTCGCCGCGCCATTTCGCCAGAAGATCATGACCCGACATATCCGGCAGGCCGAGATCGAGAACGACGAGATCGGGCTTGTCCTCACTGACCAGCTGCATGGCGACCTTCGCATTCATCGCCTCGCTCACCGCATATTCCTGGGTCGACAGCCCTACGCGCAAAAGCTTGCGGATCGGCGGTTCGTCGTCGACGATCAGAATACGAACGGCGGAATTGGTCATTCTCGATCTCCCTCAGCGGCATAGCTGCTTGTCGCCGGCAATCGCGCCTTAATCATGGTCTATCATCGGCGCATCGGCGGGAACCGGCAGACTGACGGTAAACTGTGCACCGGTGCGGCCCGACCTGTTTTCCGCGCGGATCGAACCGCCCATAGCCTCGATAAACCCCTTGCAGATGGATAGCCCCAGGCCCGTTCCGGCCTGCACATGATCCGCCTTGCGCACCCGGTAGAAACTGTCAAACACTCTCTCCGTATCGTCGGGCGGAATACCCGGCCCCGCATCGGCCACGGAGAGGAAGATATTTTTGCCCTGCCGCCAGCCGCGAATCTCGATAGCGGTATGTTCGGGAGCGTATTTGGCGGCATTGTCGATGAGATTGAACAGAACCTGTTCGAAAAGCACGGGGTCGACCTTCAGCATCGGCAGGTCGGAGGGAATATCCAGAACGATCTCATGCCTGACGACGATTTTCGCTGCGCGCGAAAGTGCGGTTCCGACCATATCGCCCACGAAATGCAGACCGTAATTCGGCTCCATCGCTCCCGACCCGATCCGCGTCATATCAAGAAGATTGGAGATGAAGCGGTTCAGCCGCTCGGATTCCTCGATGATCGTCGAAAGCAGTTCGGCGCGGGCATCCGGCGGGATGTCCTCGGCGAAATCCTTCAACGTTCCCGCCGAGCCCAGAATGGCCGCAAGCGGCGTCTTGAGATCATGGGAAATGGATGTCAGCAGCGCGGTGCGCAGCCGGTCGGTTTCCGCCGCAAGCCTCGCCCGGTCGACATCCGAGACGAGCTGGATTCGCTCGATGGCAAGTGCCGCCTGATCGGCCAGGGCATCGAACAGGCGCTGCTGTTCCGGCGTCAGAAGCGGGCCGAGCCGGTCATCGTCCAACCCCACCACGCCGACGGCGCCGCTGCCGGTGCGCAGGGGCAGATAAAGCCGTTTGGCGCCGGGCAGCGTATCCGCGCCCCTGCCCGCCGCCTTGTTATGTTCCCAGGCCCATTGCGCGGCGGCAATATCGGCATCCACCAGCGTATCGTCCGGCGGATATCCCGCCTTGACCGTGATCGTATTATTTTCAGGTAAAAGCAGAACGATACGAACCTTCAGCATCGAGGCCATCTGGAAAGCGGCCGCCCATAGGACATCGTCCAGCGTTCCCGTCACCGAAAGCTTCTTCGAGAACAGATATAAATCTTCCGTCGTTCGCGCCCTTGCCCGCGCGGCGGCGGCCTGCCGTTGCACGGCTGCGGTAAGATTGGAGGCGACAAGCGCCACGCCGAGATAAAACAGCAGCGCCACGACACTTTCCGGATCGCGAACTGTCAGGGTGTAACGCGGCTCAAGGAAGAAAAAATTGAATGCAAAAGCGCCGAGCAGGGAAGCATAAAGCGCTGGTCCCAGCCCGCCGCGCACGGCGGCGGCCAGAACCGCCATCAGGAACACCAGCGCTAGATTTCGAACATCGAGCGTCTGGTCGAGCACGATGCCGGCCACGATCGCGAGGCCGACGAAAAGGGTGCTGTTAAGATAAGGCCGTATGGAACCATGCGATTGCGCCGAGGCTGGCTTTGCGGTCTGGCCCAGCTTCTCTTCTTTTTTGTCGCCGGAAATGACGTGAACGCTGATATCGCCCGCATGGTCGATCAGATCATGCGTCAGCGAGCGCTGAAAAATCCGCTGCCACCAGGATTTTCGCGGGCGGCCGATGATGATGTGGGTGAAATTATTGGCGTTGGCGTAGGAGATGATCTCCCGCGTCAGATCGAGCGCCGGCAGGGTCACGGTCTCGCCGCCAAGCTGCTGGGCAAGCCGCATCGTGCCGGCCAGCCGGTCCTTCTCCGCCTCCGACAATTGCTGCGAACGCGGCGTATCGAGATGCAGCGCCGTCCAGGGCGCACGCAGACGATCCGCCTGCCGGCGGGCATAACGCACCAGACCCGGACCGTTGCCGCCATGATCGAGACAGACCAGAACCCTGTCTCCAGCCGCCCATGGGCCGGAAATGGCATGGGACTGCATGTGGTTGAGCAATTGCTCATCCACCCGTTGCGCGGTGCGCCGCAGCGCAAGCTCTCGCAACGCCGTCAGATTGCCGCGCGAGAAATAATTCTCGATGGCGCGCCGGGCGGTGCGGGGCAGGTAAACCTTGCCATCCTGCAGCCGCTTGATCAGATCGTCTGGCGTAATATCGATGATTTCGACATCGTCGGCCCGGTCGATAATGCTGTCGGGCACCGTTTCGCGGACACGGATGCGGGTGATCTGCGCAACGACGTCGTTCAGGCTTTCGACATGCTGGATGTTCAGCGTCGTATAGACGTCGATACCCTGCGCCAGAATTTCCTGAACGTCCATGTAGCGCTTGGGGTGGCGACTGCCGGCGGCATTGGTGTGGGCCAGTTCATCGACCAGAACCAGAGCGGGACGGCGGGCGAGAATGGCATCGAGATCCATCTCTTCCAGCACCTGGCCGCGATAATCGATACGCCGGCGCGCGATGATCTCGAAACCCTGCACCAGCGTTTCGGTTTCCCGGCGGCCATGGGTTTCCACGACGCCGATGACGGCATCCACCCCATCCGCCAGCTTCGCTCGGCCGGACATCAGCATTTCATAGGTCTTGCCGACGCCCGGTGCCGCCCCTAAAAATATCTTCAGCCGGCCACGCGTCTCGCGCCGGGCGTTTTCCAGCAGCGCATCGGGCGACGGTCGGCTCGGCATATCGCGATTGTCGTCAGGCATTTAACCCACCAGTGGTCGAGGCTATGGCTTGCGAACAAGCCATAGCCATTTCAGTTCATGAGCCGGCTGCGTCAAGAGCCATGTTGAGCGCCAGCACATTCACGACCGGCTCTCCCATGAATCCGAGTTCCGGTCCTTCGACATGGCGCTCGACGATGGCACGCAGGGATGCCTCATCCATGCCCCTTGCTTTGGCGACACGGGGAACCTGAAAATAAGCAGCCTCCGGCGAGACATGCGGATCAAGGCCGCTGCCCGAGGCCGTCACCAGATCGGCCGGAACCTCGGCCGTCGGATTTTCGGCTTTTGCGGTCTCGTAATCCTGTTTCACCCGGTCGATGAGCTTGGCGCTCGTCGGACCGAGATTGGATCCGGACGACGAAGCGGCATTGTAACCATCGCCGGCAGCCGATGGCCTGCCATGGAAATATTTCTCACTGGCAAAGGCCTGCCCGATCAATTGCGAACCTGCAACAGCACCATTCTTTTCGATGAGGCTGCCATTGGCCTGAAAAGGGAAGATCGCCTGCGCGAGACCCGTCATGCCCAGAGGATAGGCAAGGCCGGTGATAGCGGTGGTGGCGAGGATGAGCACCAGTGCGGGACGAAGCTGTTTGAACATTGTCTTTACTCCTCAGGCGAGACCGAGCGCCGTGACGGCGAGGTCGATGACCTTGATGCCGATGAAGGGAACGATGATGCCGCCGAGGCCATAGATGACCAGATTGCGCGACAGCAGCGCACCCGCGCCGATCGGCCGATATTTGACGCCCTTCAGCGAGAGCGGGATGAGCGCGATGATGATGAGCGCGTTGAAGATGATGGCCGACAGGATGGCGCTCTGCGGTGTCGAAAGCCCCATCACATTCAGAACGCCAAGCTGCGGATAGAGCACCAGGAACATTGCCGGGATGATGGCGAAATATTTGGCGATATCGTTGGCGATGGAGAACGTCGTCAGCGCGCCGCGCGTCATCAGCAATTGCTTGCCGATTTCCACGATCTCTATGAGCTTGGTCGGATCGCTGTCGAGATCGACCATATTGCCCGCCTCGCGTGCCGCAACCGTACCCGTATTCATGGCAACGCCGACATCGGCCTGCGCCAGCGCCGGCGCGTCGTTGGTGCCATCGCCGCACATAGCGACGAGCTTGCCCTTGGCCTGTTCCTCGCGGATAAGCTCCAGCTTGTTTTCCGGTGTCGCCTGGGCGAGGAAATCATCGACGCCAGCTTCGGCCGCAATCGCTGCTGCCGTCATGGGATTGTCGCCGGTGATCATCACCGTGCGGATGCCCATGCGGCGAAGCTCTGCGAAACGCTCGCGAATGCCGCCCTTGACGATGTCCTTCAGCTGAACGACGCCGAGCAGCTTGCCATCGCGCACGACGGCGAGCGGCGTGCCGCCGGTCTTGGCGATCTCTTCGGCAATTGTCCGGATGCCGCGTGCGGCGTCCGTTTCGGTTTTGACGGCAAGCGCCACATTGCCCTGTTGCGGAGCGCCGCCGTTAACATAGGCTAGAACGGCGTCGACTGCGCCCTTGCGAATGGAGGAGCCTTCGAAATCGACACCGCTCATGCGGGTCTGGGCGGTGAAGGGTACGAAATTCGCATGCAGCTTCTGCATGTCACGGGCGCGGATGCCGTATTTTTCCTTGGCGAGAACCACGATGGAACGGCCTTCCGGCGTTTCGTCAGCAAGGGAGGCAAGCTGCGCCGCATCGGCCAGTTCCTGCTCGGAAACGCCGGCAACGGGACGAAACTCGGTCGCCTGCCGGTTACCCAGGGTGATGGTGCCGGTCTTGTCGAGCAGCAGCGTATCCACATCGCCGGCGGCCTCGACGGCGCGGCCGGACATGGCCAGCACGTTGAAACGCACCAGCCTGTCCATGCCGGCAATGCCGATGGCGGACAGAAGCGCGCCGATGGTAGTCGGGATGAGCGTTACGAACAGAGCCACCAGCACGATGATCGGGATCGAACCGCCGGCATAGGCCGCGAAGCTCGGAATAGTAGCGGTGGCCAGCACGAAGATCAGCGTCATGCCCGCGAGCAGAATGTTGAGCGCGATCTCGTTCGGCGTCTTTTGGCGGTCAGCGCCTTCGACCAGCGAAATCATCCGGTCGAGGAAGGTGGAACCGGCGGCGGCGGTGATGCGAACCCTGATCCAGTCCGACAGCACCTGCGTGCCGCCGGTAACGGCCGAGCGATCACCGCCGGATTCGCGGATGACGGGGGCGGATTCGCCGGTGATTGCCGCCTCGTTGACGGAGGCGACACCTTCGATGACTTCGCCGTCGGAGGGAATGATATCGCCCGCCTCGACGAGAACGACATCGTTCACCTTCAGGCTGGTGCCCGCCACCATCTTATACTGGCTGCGATCATCGCCGGTGAGCAGTTTCGCCTGGGTTTCGGTGCGGGTCCGGCGCAGCGAATCCGCCTGCGCCTTGCCGCGCCCTTCGGCGACGGCTTCCGCGAAATTGGCGAACAATACGGTAAACCAGAGCCAGAGATTGATCTGGAAGGAAAAACCGAGATTGGCGCCGCCGGTGATGAGGTCGCGGATGAACAGCACTGTTGTCAGCACCGACACCGTCGCGACCACGAACATGACCGGGTTGCGCGCCAGCGTGCGTGGGTTGAGCTTTTTGAATGCGGCGGCAATGGCCGGCACGAGAATGCGAGAATCGAGGATGCTCGCTTGTTTGGACTGGCTCATGAAGAGGCTCCAACGTTTGAAACGGGGCGACCGATAAAGGTCGATCAGCCCGTGATAACTTCGAGAGCGACAACGGCGGCGACGAGAGCCGCCATCATCGCGAGAATGACATTGGAAGCGCACCAGCCGCCGGGCGTGGCGCTGCCTTTGACGGGAGCGCCTTTGCGGGCGGAGACGATGCGGTTACTTCGGGATTTGTCGTTCATGGCGTCACCTCAGAAGAGCTGGCCTGCCGCCATCACCAGATGTTCGGCAACGGGGCCGAGCGCCAGTGCAGGCAGGAAGGTAAGGCCGCCGACAATCACGATCGTGCCGACAAGCAGGCCGACGAAAAGCGGGCCATCCGTCGGGAAGGTGCCAGCCGAGGCCGGAACGGTCTTCTTGGTGACCAGCGAACCGGCAATGGCGAGTGCCGGAATGATGACCAGAAAACGGCCCATCAGCATGCCAAAGCCAAGCGTGATGTTGTACCAGGTGGTGTTGCCTGTGAGGCCGCCGAAGGCGGAGCCGTTATTGGCGGCCGCCGAGGTATAGGCATAGAGGATTTCGGAGAAGCCATGCGGCCCCGCGGTGCCGATCGATGCGACCGCCGAGGGCAGCACGGTGGCCGTTGCCGTGAAGACGAGCATGGCGAGCGGGAGGCAGAGAATGGCCAGAACCGCCATCTTCATTTCCTTGGCCTCGATCTTCTTGCCGAGATATTCCGGTGTGCGCCCGACCATCAGCCCCGCCACGAAGATGGCGATGACGATGAAGAGCAGAATGCCGTAAAAACCCGCGCCGACACCGCCGACGATCACCTCGCCCAACTGCATGTTGATCAGCGGGATAAGACCGCCTAGCGCCGTGAAGCTGCCATGCATGGCGTTGACCGCGCCGCAGGAGGCGGCGGTGGTGATGACCGCAAAGAGCGACGAGAGCGCCACGCCGAAACGGACCTCCTTGCCCTCCATATTGCCGCCGGCAAGACCGAAGCTGTGCATCAGCGGGTTTCCGGCCGCTTCCGCCCAATAGGTGACGGCGGCGCCGGCGATGAACAGCACGCCCATGGCGGCGAGGATCGCCCAACCCTGGCGCTGGTTACCGACCATGCGGCCGAAGACGTTGGTAAAGGCTGCACCAATGGCGAAGATCGACACCATCTGGATCATGTTGGAAATGGCATCCGGGTTCTCGAAGGGGTGCGCCGAATTGGCGTTGAAGAAACCGCCGCCATTGGTGCCCAGCATCTTGATCGCCAGCTGTGACGCGACGGGGCCGACGGCAATCGTCTGCTGCGCGCCTTCCAGCGTCTGTGCGTTCACATAGGCGCCCAGCGTCTGCGGCACGCCGAGCCAGACGTAAACGAGAGTCAGCACGATGCAGAGGGGTAAAAGCACGTAGAGGGTCGAGCGAACCATATCCACCCAGAAATTGCCGATCGCCTTGCCGGAAGCGCGCGAGAATGCGCGGATCAGGCCGATGGCGATTGCCATGCCTGTTGCGGCGGAAACGAAGTTCTGGACGGTGAGACCCGCCATCTGGGTCAGATAGGACAGGGTGCTTTCGCCGCCATAATTCTGCCAGTTGGTGTTGGTGACGAAGCTGACCGCCGTATTGAAGGACAATTCCGGCCCCACGGCCGCCATTCCCTGCGGATTATAGGGCAGCACTGCCTGAAAGCGCATCAGGGCATAAAGCAGGGCAAAACCGAGCAGGTTGAAGAGAAGCATGGAGAAAGCATAGGTCGTCCAGTGCTGCTCCTCACGCTCGCTTGTCCCGGCAAGGGCATAAAGGCCGCGCTCGACGGGTGCGAGAACCGGCGACAGCAGGGTGCGCTCGCCATTAAAGACACGCGCCATATAGAAGCCGAGCGGCTTCACCAGCGCAAAAATGATCCCGCAAAACAGCAGAATCTGAAACCATCCATTGAGGGTCATGGTATTGAACTTTCAATAAAGCATCGGACCGAAAAGTGTCATGCGGTTTTCGGAAAATCCGATGCTCGGACAGAAAGAGAGAGCGGCGGATTCGATTCCATTTTTCTCTCCGCCGCGCGAACCGCCGCTTCCCGATCAGAAACGTTCGGGGCGAATGAGAGCATAGGTGAGATAGGCGGCGATAAAGACCGTGACGGCGCCGCTCAAGATATAGTCGAATGTCATCGCAGCCTCCGTCTAAAGCCGGTCGCAGGCGCGCGTATAGGCAAAGCAGAGGGCGAAAAACACCGTGGCTGCGCCGATCAGAACAACATCCATCATCGATGGGACTCCTTTTTATTCGAGGAGCCGGACAGGAAGAAAAGCGCCGTCATGTGGGACGTCGCTTTTCACTCTTTCTGGCTGAGAAGGGAACACCATCCCTTCACGCACAGAAGAATGCACCCGAACCGCATAAAGGTTCGAGACGGCCACAGAGGCAATAAAATAGGAATCCTATAGGAATTTCGATGCCCGCCGGTCGCGGGCATCGCTGCCGCTAATTAGAGTTTGACGCATTTCCGGGCGGAAAACCGGGGTCCACTTTTCCTGGAAATGCTCTAAGAGAGCGGGCTGTCACCGAAAGCGGAAACGATGGTTTCCGCCGGGCTTTTACCGGCCAGCAGCGTGGCCAGCAAAATGCGGGCCTGGCCCGGGCGAAGCGTGGATGAATGCACGGCGCCCGCCGCGACAAGATCATGCCCGCCGCCGCCGCCGCCATAAGTCGCCACCAGCTGCCCTTCCGGCACGCGGCTGGAAACGATGACGGGAACGCCGCGTTCGGCGCAGCGCTTCACAGCCTCGGCGATACGTGGATTGGCGTTGCCGGAACCGAGTGCGGCAAGAACGATGCCTTTCGCGCCCGCCTGCAGGCTTGCATCGATATGGGTCGCGTCACAGCCGGGATGAATGGCGACGATATCGACGCGCTGATCGGTTACCGGGGCGGGAAGCCGCAGCGTTGCGGCAGCAGCCAGCGGCCGGGCGGAGCGGAAGGCGTCCGCCTCGTCCGCGCTCAGCTTATAAAGCCCCCAGGCCGGCAGACAGCGGCCGCCGAAGGAGAGGAGCACGCCTTTTGCGGCATTCGCCTGATCGAGCGCTGTTTCTATGGCCCGGGCCAGATTGGCCGGCCCATCCGCGTCCTTATGGTCTGCCGTAAACTGCGCGCCGGTGAAGACCACCGGCTTTGTGATGGCCCGCTGCAAATGCACGAGCAGCGAGGATTCTTCCATGGCGTCGGTGCCATGCAGAACCACGATGCCGGCAACGCCGGGATCATCGAGCTCGGCGCCCACAGCATCGCTGATGCGCTGCATGTCTGCCAGTGTCAGGCTGGAGGAATCCTTCGCCATCAGGTCGACCGGCTTCAGCCGGGCGTTGATCTGCGGAACCAGCGCCAGCAGATCCTCACCCGAAAGGCTGGGCGTGCTTACGCCATCGGCACCACGCCGGCTGGCGATGGTGCCGCCGGTGGCGATGACCGCCACCAGAGGCGTTGCGTCCTGCCCGCTCACTGCGATGCTCCCGCACGCTCGTCCGCAAGGCGGTAGATGCGGTCACGCAAGAGATACCAGCCGATGACGAGCGCCGGGATGATGACCAGCAGCGAGGCGATGGTCCAGGAGCCGACGGGATAATCGAAGGCCATCAGCACCAGCACGCCGAACAGGAAGATGAGCGTGAGAATGCCGGTGTACGGCGCGCCGAACATGCGGAAATCCGGACGCACGAGTTCACCACGCTTGGAAAGCTGCCAGAGCTTCAACTGGCAGAGCACGATGACGGCCCATGCGCAGATGATGCCGAGCGCTGAGAGGTTGAGCGCGATCTCGAAGGCCGAAGCGGGAACGACGGCGTTCAGCGCCACACCGAGAACGGTGACGACGGCGGTCACCGCGATGCCGCCATAGGGCACGCCGTTCTTGTTCATCTTCGCAAGTGCTGCCGGCGCCGAGCCGGAAACCGCCATCGAGTGCAGGATGCGGCCGGTGGAATAAAGCCCGGCATTGAGCGAGGACAGCACGGCGGTCAGAACCACGAGGTTCATGATCACGTCAGCGCCCTGCACGCCGATGGAACCGAAGAAGGTGACGAAGGGGCTCTCGCCGGCCTTGTAGGCGGTATAGGGCAGAAGCAGCGCGAACAGCAGCACCGAACCGACATAAAAGACCACGAGACGCAGGACCACGGCCCGGATGGCGCGGGGCATGACCTTGCGCGGGTCTTCCGTCTCGCCTGCCGCCGTGCCGATCAGTTCGATGGAGGCATAAGCGAAGACGACGCCCTGTATGATGACGAAGGCTGGCAAAATACCGTTCGGGAAGAAACCGCCATTATCGGTGATGATGCTAAAGCCGGTGACATGGCCTTCGATGGGGGTGCCGAAAATGACGAAATAAATGCCGACCACGAGGAAGATCGCAAGCGCCAGCACCTTGATGAGGCTGAACCAGAATTCGAGCTCACCAAAGACCTTCACCGACAGCATGTTCATGGCCAGCACGACCAGAAGCGCCGTCATCGCGAAGACCCACTGATCGATACCCGCAAGCCACGGAACATATTGCTTGAAGAAATTCATGTAGAGAGCAACGGCGGTCACATCCGCCACCGAGGTCATGGCCCAGTTCAGCCAGTACATCCAGCCGGCCGCGAAGGCCATCTTCTCGCCGTAGAACTCACGGGCATAGGACACGAAGGAACCGGAGCTCGGACGATGCATGATCAACTCGCCGAGCGCGCGCAGCACCAGAAAAGCGAAGAAGCCACAAAGCGCATAAACAAATACCAGCGCCGGGCCTGCCTGTGCCAGACGTCCGCCCGCACCGAGGAAAAGCCCGGTGCCGATGGCGCCGCCAATGGCGATCATCTGAATCTGACGCGGTTTGAGGGCCTTGTGGTAACCGAGGTCTTCTTCGACGAAGACCTCACGATCGGCAGACGCCGTTTTCCCAGAATGCATGGATATTTATCCTCCCGATAAAGTGCTTGCAGTCGGCGATAAGCCGGAAATGAAAATGAAACTGGCACAGTCCGCGCTGGAATATGGCCAGCATGCATGCTCATGCGCGCTGTAAAGCTGCATGACAGATTTTCGCCCCTCATAATGGCAGATAATGCCGTTCGTCAAGCGTATTCGATATGATTGACCTTCTCCTCCACCCCAATTAAGGTCAAAAATCTGTAAGACAGCTTTACAGATATAGCAACGCTTAAAAGCCAGTGGAGGAAAAAGTGAGCGTGACGCGCAAGGAGCATGATTTGCTCGGGACCAAGGAAATTCCGGCGGATGTCTATTGGGGCGTGCACACGGCACGCGCTGTGGAGAACTTCAAGATCACCGGGGTGACCATCGGCCACAACCCCTATCTCGTCCGGGGACTGGCCTATGTGAAGGAGGCGGCGGCACGCGCAAACCACGAGCTCGGCCTTCTGGACACAGAACGCATGGAAGCCATCGCCGAGGCCTGCCGCGAAATCCGCGCCGGCGCGCTGCATGAGCAGTTCGTGGTGGATGAAATTCAGGGCGGCGCCGGCACTTCCACGAACATGAACGCCAATGAGGTCATCGCCAACCGTGCGCTCGAACTGCTCGGACACGAAAAAGGCGATTATGCCCGCCTTCACCCCAATGACCATGTCAATCTCAGCCAGTCGACCAACGACGCCTATCCGACCGCGATCAATGTCGGCCTGATCGAGGCCATCGACGATCTGGCCGCTTCCATGGGTGTGCTGAAGGATGCCTTCGACCGCAAGGCGCAGGAATTCGCCGGCTTCATCAAGATCGGCCGCACGCAATTGCAGGACGCCGTGCCGATGACGCTCGGCCAGGAATTCCGCACCTTCGTGGTGATGCTGGGAGAAGATCAGGCGCGCCTCATCGAATCCGCAGCACTTCTGCACGAGATCAATCTCGGCGCCACCGCCATCGGTACCGGGCTGAATGCACCGCGTGGTTATGCCGAGCTTGCCTGCCAGCATCTGGCGGAACTGACCGGACGACCGCTGGTGACGGCGGCAGACCTCATCGAAGCCACACAGGACCCCGGCGCCTTCGTGCATCTCTCCGGCGTGCTGAAACGCGTTGCCGTAAAGCTGTCGAAAACCTGCAACGACCTTCGCCTGCTCTCTTCCGGCCCGCGCGCCGGGATTGGCGAAATCACCCTGCCATCGGTTCAGGCGGGTTCCAGCATCATGCCAGGCAAGATCAATCCGGTCATTCCCGAAGTGGTCAATCAGGTGGCCTATGCGGTGATCGGCAATGACATCACCATCACCATGGCCGCTGAAGCCGGGCAATTGCAGTTGAACGCTTTCGAGCCAATCATCGTGCGAGCCTTGTCGCAGAGCATCAGCCAGCTCAGCGCCGCCTGCCGCACGCTGGCGGAACGCTGCGTCGACGGCATCGTCGCCAATCCGGCGATCATGGCGCAGCGCGTGGAAGAATCCATCGGTCTCGCCACCGCGCTCAACCCGTTGATCGGTTATTATGCGGCGACAGAGGTGGCGAAGGAGGCGCTTGCCAGTGGCCGCACGGTGCCGCAGGTGGTTCTGGAACGCGGTTATCTCACCGATGCGCAATTGCAGCAGGCGCTGAGCCCGCGGCACCTTGCCAACCTGCCCGCCGTCACGGCTGGCGAAGCCGATCTTCGCCAATAATCGTCGTCACCACCTGCTTCACCTGCCCAAGGTGAAGCTCCATCGCCTCCCGCGCCTCGGGCGCTGAACACCGCCGGATCGCCTCGACGATCCGGCGGTGCTCGAAATTCGAGGCGACGCGTCGACCGGCCATCAGGTTGACCATCTCTGACT
The DNA here is from genome assembly GCF_002008205.1 of Agrobacterium sp. YIC 4121. Lineage (NCBI taxonomy): Bacteria > Pseudomonadati > Pseudomonadota > Alphaproteobacteria > Hyphomicrobiales > Rhizobiaceae > Agrobacterium > Agrobacterium sp. YIC 4121. The sequence goes on from NZ_MRDI01000004.1 coordinate 185,145, forward strand.
GTTGGGACAGCGCCTCGCGGGCATCGGCCACCACCTTGGCGAACAGCCTGTTGGCCGAAGCTTCCGCAATGGCGCAATGGAATTGCCCATCCAGCAGCACCCAGGGATGCGGCCTTTCTTCGGCTTCCATTCGATCACAGAGGTCAAGCAGGACTTCCAGCTGAGCATTCGTGCGCCTCAACGCCGCCCAACCGGCCGCAGGAACTTCGATGAAGGGGCGGGCCTCGATCAAATCGCGGGCGGAATAGGCGCCGTAATTCAATTCGGAAGGCGGGGTCGGCGTCATCACATAGGTGCCGCTTCCGGTGCGGGTCTGTGTCAGCCCCAGGGTCTGGAGCGACCGCAAAGCCTCGCGAATGATCGGCCGGCTGACGCCATATCGGGCGGCCAGATGGGCTTCGGAAGGCAGCCGGGTGCCGACCGCAAGCTGCCCCGAGGTGATGGCGGAACGGATATCATCGAACACAGCTTCTGCGGCATTCTTGCGATTGATCGGCTGCGCATCCGACAGCCAATCCGACAACCCGCCCATCTTCAAACCCTCCGCACTCTCAATATGTTCGCAATATCAACGCAAAACCAGACAACCGCCCAAACGCAAAGGACGGCCGCCGCTCTCGCGGCCAAGCCGACCTTCCTAACATTATCCTGCCCGCCGGAACAACGACGGCGGATATTTTTGTTGGAGGGAGGGTGCGGCACCGCCGCACCCTCCCTCCGCGTCAGATATTACGCCTTGATTTCGGCTGCCTCCGGCTTGTCATCCTCACGCGGAATGCGGAACCACGCGACATAGAGCGCCGGCAGGAAAAGCAACGTGAGCGCCGTGCCAACCACAATGCCGCCCATCATCGCATAGGCCATCGGCCCCCAGAAGATTTCCCGCGATATGGGGATGAGGGCAAGCGTGGCCGCCGCCGCCGTCAGCATGATCGGCCGCATGCGGTGCTCGGTCGCCTCGATGACGGCACGCCATGCCGAAACCCCTTCGCTTCTCAAATGCTCGATCTGCACGACGAGAATTACCGAGTTGCGGATCAGGATGCCAATCAGCGCTAGCACGCCGAGAATGGCGACGAAGCCCATCGGTGCATTGGAGAAGAGCAGCGCCACCACGACGCCGATCAGGGCAGTCGGCGCCACGGCGAAGACCAGGAACAGCCGGCTGAAGCTCTGCAACTGGATCATCAGGATCGTCGCCATCGCAAACAGCATCATGGGCACGACAGCGACGATCGGCGCTTGCGAATCCGCACTGGATTCCACCGAACCGCCCGTCTCCAGTGTGTAGCCGACGGGAAGCGTTTTCTGGAACGCCTCGATTTTCGGCTTCAGCTGCTCCACAATCGTCGCTGGCTGCGTCGGGCCGATAATGGCAGCCTTGACGGTGACAGTCGGGATCCTGTCACGACGCCAGATGGTCGGCTGCTCCAGCTCATAACGGAAATTGGCGATTGCCGAGAGCGGCACGGCCTTGCCGTTGGTTGCCGGCAATTGCAGGTTTTGCAAGGTCTCGATGGAGCCGCGCTCCGAAAGCTGCGCCCGCGCCACCACGTTGACGAGATAGATATCGTCCCTCACCTGCGTGACTGTGGAGCCTTCGACAATGCTGTTCATGGCATTGGCGATATCTTCCGACGAGACGCCGAGCTGGCGGGCCTTGTCCTGCAGAACATCCACTTTCACCACGCGCGTCGGCTCGTTCCAGTCCATGACCATGTTGGACAGCAGCCGGTGTTCGCCGACGATGCCCGACAATTGCTGCCCGAGCTCGCGGACCTTCTGGATATCAGGACCGCTGAGGCGATATTGTACCGGTTTTCCGACCGGAGGACCGATATCGAGCAGTTTCACGAAGGCGTCGGTGCCGATAAAAGTCTTGTTCAGATAGTCCTGCAACTCGGCACGCACCTTGTCGCGCACATCCAGCCCCTTGGTGACGATGACCGTCTGGCCGAAGGTGACATCAGGCGTCTGCACGTCGAAGGACAGGATGAAACGCGGCGCGCCTTCGCCGACATAGGTTGTCCAATGGTCGATATCCGGATTCTTGGCCAGCATGTCCTGCTCGAACTGCGCCATCTGGCGGTTGGTCTCGGCAATCGAACTGTTCTGCGGCAGGTTCCAGTCAACGATCAGTTCCACGCGGTCGGATGACGGGAAGAACTGCTGCTGCACAAGGCCCATGCCGCCGACGGAAAGGCCGAACAGCGCGATGGTAAGGATGATCGTCACCCAGCGCCAGCGCAACGCCCGGCCGAGAAGCCACGAAAAGGCTGAGGCAAAGCGGCCCTTTTTCTCATGATGCGATTTCATCGTCTTCGGCAGGATCGTCACGCCGAGCAGCGGCGTGAACAGGACCGCGACGATCCATGACACGATCAGTGAAACGGCGATCACCACAAAAAGCGTGAAGGTGAATTCACCCGCCGCGCTGTTGTTGAGACCGACCGGAATGAAGCCGGCAACGGTGACCAGCGTACCGGTCAGCATCGGGAAAGCGGTAGAGGTGTAAACATAGGTCGCCGCTTTCCTGAGATCGTCTCCGACCTCAAGCCGCGCGACCATCATCTCGACGGCGATCATCGCATCGTCGACGAGAAGCCCGAGCGCGATGATGAGGGCGCCCAGAGAGATACGCTGCAAGGAAATGCCGGTATATTCCATGTAGACGAAGGTGATCGCCAGCACGAGCGGAATGGAAACGGCAACCACCATGCCGGCCCTGAGGCCAAGGCTGATGAAGCTGATGACGAGAACGATGGCGATGGCCTCGAACAGCGCCGAGGTGAAGCCCGAGACTGCCTCATCGACCACGGCCGGCTGATCGGACACGCGATGCACATCGACGCCAACAGGCAGATCCGCAACCACCCGCTTCATCTGCGCATCCAGCGCCTCGCCGAAGTGCAGCAGGTTCGCGCCGGTTTTCATGCCGATCGCAAGGCCGATGGCCGGCTGGCCGTTAAAGCGGAACAGCGAGGACGGCGGATCGACATAACCGCGCCGGATCGTCGCCACTTCCGTCAGAGGGAAGAACCGGTTGTTGACCCGCAGATTGATGGACCGCAGGCTGTCTTCGGAGGTGAACTGGCCGCTGACGCGCAGCGCCACGCGCTCAGGCCCGGCATTGACGAAGCCGGATTGCGTGACGGCGTTCTGGGCTTGCAGCGTCTTGATGATCGATTGCTGGTCGATGCCGAGCGCCGCGATCTGCCGCGTGGAGAACTCCAGATAGATCGTCTCATCCTGTGCGCCGATGACATCGACCTTGCCGATATTGTCGACGGTCAGCACCTTCGCACGCGCATCCTCCACCAGATCGCGCAATTGCCGCTGGCTGAGACCGTCGCTGGTGAAGGCGTAGATATTGCCATAGACATCGCCGAAGCGGTCGTTGAAGAAGGGACCGACAACGCCCGAGGGGAAATCGCCCTTGATGTCGCCGATCATGTTGCGCACCCGCACCCAGGTCGGCTCGACGTTGCGTGCCTTGGTTTCCGGCACCAGTTCCACGAAGATCGTCGTACGGCCGGCCACCGTCTGGCTGCGCAGATGGTCGAGATTATCGAGTTCCTCGAGCTTCTTCTCGATCCTGTCGGTCACCTGCCGCGCCACTTCTTCGGCGGAAGCGCCGGGCCATTGCGCGCTGATCACCATCGTCTTGATGGTGAAGTTCGGATCTTCCTCGCGGCCGAGGTTGAGATAGGAGAAAACGCCGGCAAGAACGAAAACCAGCATGAAGTACCAGACGAGCGAACGGTGTTCGAGCGCCCAGTCGGAGAGATTGAATTTCTTCACTGACGGACCTCCTGATCGATCCTGATGGCTTGTCCATCCTTGAGCTTGTGAACGCCGGCGCTGGCAACACGCTCGCCGGGCTTAACGCCGCCGGTGATGCGCACGCTGCCGCCTTCGGCAGGCTCGCCCTCTATCGTGACCGGGCGGAGCGTTACCGTTGCCGTATCGGCATTGACGATCCAGACACCCCATCCATTGTCGGTTTTCAGCAGGGCAGATGAAGGAAGCATGATCTGCGGTTCGGATGCGGCAAGCACCGAGGCCGTGACGACGGAACCGAGCCGGAATGCCGGCGGCGCATCCTGCAGGCTGATCTTCGTGCGGCGCGTGCGCGTCGCCGTTTCGGCTTCCGGAGCAATCTCGCGGACCACGCCGGTGGTGCGAATTTTCGGATCGAGCTGCAGGGCGATCTCGAAGGCGGAGCCGATCTCCAGACGCTGCGCCGCAAATTGCGGAACGTCGACCACCACGTCGCGCACTTCCGGGCGGGCAATGGTCACGACCGTTTGCCCGGCCGAGACGACCTGACCGATTTCGCCCGAAGTTGCCGTCACCACACCGTCAAATTCCGCATGCAACTGCGCATAACCCAGCTGCTCCTCGGCCTTGTCTAGGTTGGCGCGGGCCTTGGCGACGGACGCATTGGCCGTGCGGGTGGCCTGCTCGGCCTCTTCCAGTGCCGCTTCCGTGCCGCTGCGGGCTTCGGCCAGCACGCGCTGGCGCTGCTCGGTCGTCACTGCATTGGCCAGCTGCGCTTCCGCATTGGAGAGGTCGGATTGCGCGCTCTTAACCGCAAGCTCGAGCGCGAGCGGATCGATTGATGCAACCACGTCGCCCTTCTTGACCAGATCGGCCACATCGACATTGCGGGCGATAATGCGCCCGAGCACGCGAAAGCCGAGATCGGTCTGAATGCGCGATTCCACCGTGCCGGTCAGCCGCAGGGCATCGGCCGGCTTCTCTTCCACGACGACGGAAAGCACCGGGCGCGGCGCCTCGGCGGCGGCTTCCTGCTTGTCCTCGCAGGAGGAAACCGCAATCGCCACAGCCACCAAAAACAAGCTTTTGTATATACTGGACATTATTGTGCCTGCCCCTTTTCATAGGCGACCTTTTCACCGGCGCGGAGAAATTTGGTGCCGACGGTGACGACGAGATCGCCGGGATTAAGCCCCTGCGTGATGACGAATTGACCGGTCTCGTAATCGGCGACCTCAACACGCCGCATGGCGATTTCCGAGGATTGCGGATCGACCACCCAGACGGCGGGGAAGCCGTCCTGCGACGTCATCGCCGACCACGGAAGCTCAATCGCATCGACCTGTTTGAAGCGGAAATGGCCGGATACAGGCGCGCCGAGCGGCATGGTCATATCGCCGTTCAGGCCGACCTTGACCCTGATCGTTCCATTGTCCGGGTCGATCGTCGGAGAAATCTCCCGCACCGGCGCCGCAACGCTGCGGGCGGGGTCCGACAGGAGGTTGACATTGACAAGATTGTCGATATCACGCTCGAGGAACAGGGATTCATAAACATCGAAAACCGCATCGCGCGGCCCGTCATGCGCCAGCGTGAAGACGAGCTGGGCGGCCTGCGCCACCTGGCCGACTTCGACATTGCGCGCGGTGATAACGCCATCCGCATCCGCCCTGAGTTCCGTATAGGACAGGGCATCGCGCGCCGTATCGAGCTGCGCCTGCGCCGATCTCACCGCCCCTTGCGTCGTGAGAAGGGTTTCCTGAGCCTTGTCTACCGCCGAACGCGAGGTCACCTGCGTCTTGAAAAGACTTTGCTGACGGTCGAACGTCAATTGCGCCTGCGTCTGCTGCGCTTCCGCTGATTGCAGGTTGGCCAGGGCGACATCGAGATCGGCCTTCTGCTCTTCGGGATCCATGCGGGCAAGCAATTGCCCGGTCTTCACCCGTGCGCCCACATCCACCAGCCGCTCGGTGATTTTGCCGCTGACCCGGAAGGACAGGTCCGTCTGGACCCGCGCCTTTACTTCGCCCGTGATGACGCTGCCGCGATCAACGGGTTTTTTCTCAGCCACGACCACATCGACGGTGCGGAGCGGCTTTTCGGCGGGCGGCTCTTCATTGCTGCAGGACGACAGGGCGAAAATACCGCCAAGCGCCGCCGCGATAAGAATGGTTCTCATGGTGACCTCTTGATCTTCGCCTCATCCTATAATATTTGACTGACTGAATAGTCAATGAAATTTTTATGCCGCTGATCGGGGAGCTGTCCGGAGTATCGGCACGGGTTCCCGAATGATCATTCCCTTCTCGTCCGGCACATACCTGCGGGCGCATTGGCAATGTTCCGGCATAGTGAAGCATGCGCGCGCCTTCACAAAAATCGTTCCGGTTTTTGCGCCGGTGCTATAGGCAAACCCATCTCTCATTTCCGCCAATCGCGACGGACAGAAGGGCACGCGTCGAAAATAAAGAAGGATCCGGGGCCATGGCGAAAGCAAAACTGACACGTGCTGAACAGAAGATACAACGTCCGTTGCAAATTCTCGATGCCGCATTCGAGGAATTCACCAAAAGGGGATTTACCGCGACGCGGGTGGAAGACATCGCGGAACGAGTGGGGGTGACGAAAGGAACGGTCTACGTCTATTTCGAAACCAAGGAGGCGCTCTTCGAAGCGATGGTCAAGCACGCCTCCCTGCCGTTCCAGGAGGCATTCAATGCCTATACGCATACATCCGACGACCCGGTCGAGGAGCTTCGTCTGCTGCTGGAGTTCCTGTTCGATTCCCTCGTCGACAACAAGAAGATGCGGGAACTGTTCCGCCTGATCCTTGCGGAAGGCGCAAAATTTCCCGATCTCATCGACCAGCACCATGACACGTTGATGGCACCGGTCTTTACGCGCATCGATACGGTCCTCGAGGAGGGCGTGGCGAAAAAAAGGTTCAGGGCCAATCCTCCCGAACTCGCCAAAGTGGTGATGTCACCCATGGTCGGAACATTGGTGTTTCGGCTGATTTTCAACGACCGGCGCATTCTGGACAGACAGGCTGTCCTGAAAATTCATCTCGATCTGATCATGCGTGGGCTGCTGGCATAGGCATCATTCTTCGCGGCCCGGCCTCAGCCGACGCCACCGATGCAGACATATTTGAGCTCGGTATATTCCTCGATGCCGTGACGTGACCCTTCCCGGCCGAGACCAGACATCTTGACACCACCGAAAGGCGCCTCGGCGGTGGAAATAGCCCCCGTATTGACGCCGACCATGCCATATTCGAGCGCCTCGGCAACCCGGAAGACCCGAGACAGATCGCGCGCATAAAAATAGGAGGCGAGACCGAAATCGGTATTGTTCGCCTGCGCGATCACATCCGCCTCATCCTCGAAGCGGAAGAGCGGCGCAAGCGGACCGAAGGTTTCCTCACACGCCACCTGCATGCCGGCATCGACATTGCGCAGGATCGTCGGCTCGAAGAAATTGCCGCCCAACGCGTGTCTCCTGCCGCCCGTGGCGATCTCGGCGCCTTTCGAAAGCGCATCGGCAATATGGGCTTCCACTTTGGCAACGGCGTTTGCGTCGATGAGAGGCCCAAGAATGCTTGCCTCCTCCAACCCGTTACCGACCTTCAATTGCGCGACGGCCCCTGCGAAATTTTCAGCGAAAGCATCATAGACGCCGCTCTGCACATAAAAACGGTTGGCGCAAACGCAGGTCTGACCATTGTTGCGGAATTTGGCGAGGATCGCGCCCTCGACAGCTGCATCGAGATCGGCGTCATCGAAGACGATGAAGGGCGCATTGCCGCCGAGTTCCAGCCCCAGCTTCTTGATCGTCGGCGCACATTGCCGGTAAAGATGTTCGCCCGTACGCGTCGAGCCGGTAAAGGTCAGAAGGCGGATATCCGGGCTTGCCGTCATCTCCCCGCCTATCTCTGCGGCTGGCCCCGTCAAAATGCTGAAAAGCGCAAGCGGCAGGTCGGCGCGCTCTGCAAGGATGGCAAGGGCAATGGCAGAAAACGGCGTTTGCGGCGCCGGTTTCAGCACCACTGCACAGCCGGCGGCCAGCGCCGGGCCGACCTTGCGAGTGATCATGGCATTGGGGAAATTCCATGGCGTGATGGCCGCAACCACGCCCACGGGCTGGCGAAGAACCAGAATGCGTTTATCCGGCTGGTGGCCGGGCACTGTCTCACCATGGATTCGCCGCGCCTCCTCGGCAAACCATTCGATGAAGCTCGCACCATAGGCGATCTCACCTTTGGCTTCCGCCAGCGGCTTACCCTGTTCCAGCGTCAATATCATGCCGAGATCGTCACGGTTTTCCATGACGAGCCGGAACCATTCCTTCAGGATATTCGCACGCTCGCCGGCGGTGCGGCGGGCCCATTCCTTCTGGGCGATCACGGCGGAAGCGATTGCTTCTCTCGTTTCCTTCGCACCGAGTTCTGGAACCCGTCCGACGATCTCACCGGTCGCGGGATTGCGGATCGCCGCCGTTTCACGGCCATCGCAACCAACCCAGCGGCCAGCCACCGGCACTTTCTCGCCGAAGAGTGTGGGATCATTCAGATTCATGGCCCACCCCTCAACAGAAGACCTGCGCCGAGGCCGGATCGAAGGCGAGATGCACGAGGTCGCCACGGCTGAGGCCGGAAATCGCCTCATGGCCGAAAGGCAGGCGCACCGCAAGCGGCTCACCCGAGCCGGTATGAGCCACCACATGGACATTGTTGCCGAGGAAAGTGATGTCGCTGACCGTGGCCTGGAAACCGGCAGCGGCGACCGGCCGGTTACGGCTGAGCTGCAGCCGCTCCGGGCGCAGCATCAGCGCCGCTTTCTTTCCCGGCGCGGCTTCGCCATGCACCGGAATGTGATCGAAAACGATATCCCGACCGAGCGACACCGTCGCCCTGCCGCCCGAGGCGGCGAGGAGATCGCAGGCGATGAAGTCGCTGTCGCCGATGAATTCAGCCACGAAACGGGTAGCCGGGTGAGCGTAAAGCTCTGGTCCCGTGCCGATCTGGTCGATTACCCCCTTGGAAAACACGGCGATCCGGTCGGAAAGACGCAAGGCTTCTTCCTGATCGTGGGTAACGTAGAGGATCGTCACTTCCGTCTGCTGGTGAATACGGCGGATTTCGAACTGGATTTCTTCGCGCAGCTTCTTGTCGAGCGCCGACAGCGGCTCATCCATCAGCAGAACCGGCGGGTCATAGGCAAGCGCCCTCGCCAACGCCACACGTTGCTGCTGGCCGCCCGACATTTGCGCCGGTTTTCTGTCTTCGAAACCTTCGAGACGGACAAGCCGCAGCATTTCCTTCACCTTCGCATCGATTTCCGCCTTGCTCTTGCGGCGGACCTTCAGCGGAAAGGCGATGTTCTCGCCAACCGACAGATGCGGAAACAGGGTGTAGCGCTGGAAGACCATGCCGATATTGCGCTTGTGCGACGGCGTCGACAGCAGGCTTTCGCCGTTCAGCAGAATATCGCCCGATGTCGGCTGCTCGAAACCGGCAAGGATATAAAGCGTCGTGCTCTTGCCCGAACCGGACGGCCCGAGAAATGTCATGAACTCACCCGGCTGCACGTCGAGATTGACGTCCTGAACGGCGACGACCGGTCCGTATTGCTTGCGGATGCCGCGAATCTGCAGGAGCGGTTTGGTCATGTTTTCAGTCCTTTTCGCACAGCCGCGACAAGCAGCATGAGAATGATGGTCACCGCGATGAGAAGCGTGGAGGCGGCCGCAATCACCGGCGTCAGATCCTGACGCAGCGTCGCCCAAATCTTCACCGGCAGCGTCTGCAATGTCGGGCTTGCCATGAAGATCGCCAGCACCACCTCATCCCAGGAGGTAAGGAAGGAGAAGATCGCCGCCGAAAAAAGGCCGTGGCTGATGGCGGGAAGCGTGATGCGGATTTTCGCCTGCAACGGGCTTGCGCCGCACAGCACCGCCGCATCCTCAATCGATTTGTCAAAACCCTCGAGCGCGCCGGTCAACGCCAGAATGGAAAAGGGCAGCGCCACGACGAGATGGGCGATAACGAAACCGGTGGTGGTGCCGGCAAGGCCCAGTTTCAGGAAAAAGGCGTAAAGCGCCACCGCCAGCACCACGACAGGCAGGATCATCGGCGTCATGAACAGCGCGCGAAGCGTGTTACGCCCAATGAAACGGCCGCGCACCAGCCCGAAGGAAGCGACAAGACCGATCAGCACGGACAGCACCGTGACCATGAGGGCGATGCGCAGGCTCGTCCAGGCGGCCTCCAGCCATCGCGGATCGGCGAAGAAATCCGCATACCATTTCAATGTCCAGCCGGGCGGCGGAAAGATCAGCCATTGCGACGAGCCGAAGGACAGCGCTGCGATGAAAACGATGGGCAGAACGAGAAATGCCGTCGTCAGCACCGTGATCAGGAGGAGCAGCCATTTCCAGAGGCCGAGGCTGTTATAGTTCAAAAGCATGTCAGCGCCCCCCTGCCCCGGCCGCACCGAAAAATTTGAGCTGGATGGCGTAAAGCGTCAGCGTCACCACCAGCAGCACCAGTGCGGCCGCCCCGCCCATGCCCCAGTTGACGAGCGACTGGACGAATTGCGCAATGAGTTCGGCCAGCATCATGTTCGCCGTACCGCCGAGCAGCGCCGGGGTGACGAAATACCCAAGCGACATGACGAAGACCATCAGCGCGCCGGAAATCATGCCGGGCGCTGCCAGCGGAATGAGGATGCGGGTCAGCGCCTGAAAGCGTGTCGCCCCGCACAAGGCCGCCGCCTGAAGAATGGCCGGATCGATCTTGCGGATGACGCCATAGAGCGGAATGATGATGAAGGGCAGCATGATATAGGTCATGCCTATCGTAACCCCGGTAAGATTGTTGACCAGCGCCAGAGGCTGATCGATGATGCCCAGCCCCATCAGCGTCTTGTTCACCACGCCCGTGCGCTGCAACAGCACCATCCACGCATAGGTGCGCGCCAGAAGATTGGTCCACATCGACAGGAGCAATATGGCAAAGACGATGGAAGCGAGCCGCGCCGGCATGATGGCGAGCGCCCAGGCGACGGGAAAGCCGATCGCCAGCGACACGACCGTTACCAGCGCCGACACCGCGAAGGTATTGAAGAATATCTTCAGATAGGTGGAGCTTCCCAGCAGGGCGGCATAGTTGCCGAATCCGAGGACGGGTTCGGTGACGCTGCGCGACAGCAGGATCAGAACCGGAACGACGAAGAACAGGACAAGCAGGACAAGCGCCGGCAGGGTGGCCGTAAAGTTGCCGGGCCGGAAAGGCATCCGCACCTTCGCTTTCGGGCTGACTGTTTCATCGGTAAGCGAGACCATGCCCAAACCTCCCGGACGTGGAAAATCGCGCGGGCGCCTGTCGCGGCCCGCGCCGTTATCTTACTTCGCCTGCCAGGCGTACCAGCGCTCGCCGATCTCGTCGCGATGCTGCGCCCAGTAGTTCATATCGGCGTTGACCTGGCTTGCCGTCTGCTGGTCCGGCAGGGTCTTGGCGGTTTCCGGATCCATCAGCTTGGCGGATTCGATATTGACCGGCGCATAACCCGTCGCGGTCGCCATATCCGCCTGCGCCTGCGCAGAAGTGGCGAGCGCGATGAACTTCATCGCCGCATCCCTGTTTTTCGTTCCCTTGGGAACGACGAGGGAATCCGCCGCGGTGATGTTCTGCTCCCAGGAGGTTTCCACCTTCACGCCGCTTTTTTCAAGCGCCGTCATGCGGCCGTTCCAGACGCTGCCGAAGGGCGCTTCCGCAGATGCAATCAACTGCTGCGACTGCGCACCGCCGGACCACCAGATGATATCGGATTTGATCGTATCGAGCTTCTTGAAAGCGCGGTCGAGATCGAGCGGATAAAGCTTGTCGGCGGCCACACCATCGGCCAGAAGGGCGGCTTCGATCACGCCCGGTGCCGACCATTTATAGAAGGTTCGTTTACCGGGAAATTTCGCAGTGTCGAACAGATCCGCCCAGCTCTTCGGGCAGGCGGCCACGGCATCGACATTGCAGCCGATGACGAAGGAATAATAAAAGCTGCCGACGGAGTAGTCCGTCACGAAGCGCGGATCGAGCTTGGTCTTGTCGATGACGGTAAAATCGAGCTTCTCCAACAGGCCTTTCGGGCCGGCCTGCGCGGCATAATCGCCCTCGACATCGACCACATCCCAGGTCACGCCGTTCGCCTCGACCATGGCTTTCAATTTGCCGTAGTCCGTCGGGCCGTCCTGCACCACGTTAATGCCGGTCGACACCATGAATTTTTCAGCCCAGGCCGCCTTCTGGGCGTCCTGCGTGGTTCCTCCCCAGCTGGAGAAAACCAGATCATTCGCCTCAGCGGATGCACCAAGGGCAAAAAGAGCGGCGCATGTCGTCAATACCAGTTTCAATTTCATGTTCCCTTACTCCGTTTTAGAGCTTCTTGTTGGTATGCACGTCGCGACCGGCGCATTTCACCTGAGCGGTGAAAACCGCGCCGGTTTCATGATCTTGTTTTCGGCGACTTCGATGAGGTCGCGGATTTTCGGAAGGAAGGACAACCAGCGCGGATCGGCCATCAGCCGTGCGCGCCTTTCCTCGCGGTCATCCAGGCTCGAAAAGGCCCAGATATGGACGATCTCATTGATCGGGCCGATCTCGGAGAAGAAGTAACCCACCAGCTCGCCGAGATGGCTCTTCTGGATTTCGATGCCCTCTTCCTCGACCACCTTGAGGTAGGCGGGGATGGCGCCGTTCTTCAGCCGGTAAGTGCGGATTTCGTAAAACATGGGCTCACCGCATCACGAAGGGATCGGGGATCGGGTCATCGGAGGTGCGCAACCATATGGTCTTGGTGCGCGTGTAATCGAGCGCCGCCGCAAGCCCGCCCTCGCGTCCGTCGCCCGACAGGCCGAATCCGCCGAAAGGCGCAATCGGCGAGACCGCACGGTAGGTATTCACCCAGACGATGCCGGCACGGATCGCCTTCATCAGGCGGTGAGCGCGGGTCAGATTCTGCGTGAAGACACCGGAGGCAAGCCCATAGACCGTGTCATTGGCCAGCGCGATGGCTTCCGCTTCGGTTTCAAACGAAACGACCGAGAGAACGGGACCGAAGAACTCTTTCTCCATCGATGGCGAACGAATGCCGTCGCAATCGAGAATGGTTGGCGGATAGAAATAACCGTCGCCGTCTACAACCGCACCGCCTGTGACAACCTTGGCGCCCGCGTCCACGGAGGCGGAAACCAGAGAAACGATATGCTTCCTTTGACGCTCCGTCGCCAGCGGGCCTACTTCCGTCGCCATATCCAGCGGTGAGCCGATGCGGATCGCCTCAGCTTTCGCCTTCAGAATCTCGAGGAACCGATCCTTGACGCTTCTTTCGATGATCAGCCGCGAGCCGGCGACGCAGCTCTGGCCGGTCGCGGCGAAAATGCCCGCCACCTGCGCATTGGCGGCGCTCTCGAGATCGGCATCGGCAAAAACGAGGATCGGCGATTTGCCGCCGAGTTCCAGCGAGGTGGAGGCAAGGTTTTCAGCCGAATTGCGCACAATATGACGCGCCGTTTCCGGACCGCCGGTAAAGGCGATATGGGCCACCTTCGGATGGGTGGTGAGCGCCGTGCCGCAGGATGCGCCGAAGCCGGAGACGATATTGACCACACCGGCGGGAAAACCGGCCTCATGCACCAGCCGGGCAAATTCCAGAAGAGGTGCCGGCCCATCTTCCGAGGCCTTGACGACAAGGGTGCAGCCGGCCGCGAGTGCCGGGCCGATCTTGACGGCGGCGAGAAACAGCTGGCTGTTCCACGGCACGATGGCCGCCACGACGCCCACGGGTTCGCGCCGCAGCCAGACATCCATATCCGGCTTGTCGATCGGCAGATAGGCGCCCTCGATCTTGTCGGCCAGACCCGCATAATAACGATAATAATCCGCGACATAGGCAATCTGCGCGGAGGTTTCCCGGATGATCTTGCCGGTATCGCGGGTTTCGAGTTCGGCGAGCGTCTTCGCATTCTCAGTGACCAGATCGGCGAGCCGGTAGAGCAGCTTGCCGCGCTGTGTCGCCGTCAGTTTCGGCCAGCCTGCATCTTCGTAAAGCGCCCGATGCGCGGCCTCGACCGCACGGCCGACATCCGCCTCGCGGCTTTCCGGCATTTCGGCCCATGCAGTGCCGCTCGCGGGATCGAGACTTGCAAAACGCGCCTCGCCATCTTCGAAACGTCCGTCGATATAGCACTGGAAACTGCGCATCGCGTTACTCCCCGAAAGCCGGCATGACATCGGAAAGGAAGCGCTCCAGCGAGGCCTTCTTACGCTCGAAGCTCATGCCCGTATCGATCCAGAAGGAATATTCGTTATAGCCCATGGCCTCGTAGGCCTTAAGCCGGCTAATCACCTCATCGGCATTGCCGACGACATTGTTCTTTCGCATGACATCGGTGGAAAGCATCGCGTTGGCGGCGATGTCTTCGGGCGCAATACGCTCGATCAGACCCTGATGGATCGATTTTTCGTTTTTGAACCAGGCGAAGAAATAATTGTAATAGACGCTCATCTCATGCGCCGCCTGGGCGATATCGGCTTCATCGGAACCGACATAGGTGTGGCGAAGCAACATGATTTTCGGCCGCTGTTTTTCCGGGTTCTTGGCGCAGGCATCGTTGAAGCGGCCCATCAGGGTTTCCACCTCGTCATCGCCCTGCCAGAGTGGCGTCACCTGCACGTTGCAATCATTGGCGACGGCGAATTCATGCGAATTCGGATCGCGCGCCGCCACCCAGATCGGCGGGAAGGGCTGCTGCAATGGCTTGGGAGCAGAGGTGGTGGCCGGAAATTTGTAGAACTCGCCGTCATGGGCATAGTCGCCCGCCCATACACCTTTGACGGCCGGGATCAGCTCGCGCATGCGCTGGCCGGCGCCCCAGGCATCGAGGCCCGGAAGCAGCCGCTCATATTCAAACGAGTAAGCACCGCGGGCGATGCCGATATCGAGACGGCCATCGCAGATAAGGTCGGTCATCGCGGCTTCGCCGGCAAGCTTGATCGGGTGCCAGAAGGGCGCGATTACCGTGCCCGTGCCGAGACGCGCCGTCCTGGTGCGCCGCGCCAGATCGGCGATCGTCACGAAGGGGTTCGGGGCAATGGTGAAATCCATGCCGTGATGTTCGCCGGTCCAGATGGCATGCATGCCGCCGCGATCGGCGATTTCACAAAGCGTCACGAACTCCTCGTAGAGCGTCTTGTGATCCTGCGAGGCGTCCAGCCGCTCCATATGGACGAAGAGGGAGAATTTCATGGGTTTGCCGCCTTCATCGAGATGGGATGGACCCTGCCGGCAGTCTCGTTACCGACATAGACACCGAAATTGCCGATTGAACTTTCCAGCGCGAACCGGTTGACAATGTCCGCCGTCGCGCCGGAGTCGAACTTTGCCGAAGCCAGCGCGCCGGGCAACAGAAAACGGCCATGGTGCGGCGCATCGTCCCCATCTGCCAGCGCGTGGTAGACGATGTGCTGACGCCCATCCGCCTTGTTTTCATAAACCGAGTATAGAAAGCCCGTTCTGACCGTCAGTCCGGTCAGCTCTTCAAGCCGCGCCGTCAGCGCCGCGACCGGATCGCCGCCCGCCACGACGCAGCCGGGCAGCGACAGCACATCCTCCCCGACGAGGTAAATCTCGCCGCGCCGCTCAAGAACCGCGCCGACAGCGATTTCACCCTCTGCCGCAGCCGAAAGCGCCTTGGCGGCCAGCATCGGCGTGAAGTAACCGCCGCGCGCATAACCGAGGCCGTTCAGGCCGCTATTTTCGAAAGCGTCGATACGACCGAGCAGAATGACGTGGTCTCCGGCCTCGATAACCTCCTGCATCGAACATTCGAACCAGGCTGCAACATCGGCAAAGACCGGTGAGCCCGCCGGCGCATCCGACCAGATGGCGGCGGCAAAACGATCTTCCACCGGCCGGGCGAACGTATTGGACAGATCCTTCTGGCCTTCCGACAGAATATTGACGGCGAAATTTTTCGCACCGGTCATCGTCGCGAAATTGCGCGAGGTGCGGGCAAGGCAGATCAACAGCAGCGGCGGATCGAGCGAGACCGAGGTGAAGGAATTTGCGGTGAAACCCACCGGCTTTCCGGCTTCGTCGCGGGTGGTAACGATCGTCACCCCCGTCACGAAGGCGCCGAATGCGTCGCGCAGGGCGCGCGGGTCAAGGGTTGCAACGGTCATTGCGGCTCCTCCTCTAAAGCCAGCCATTCGGCCATCAGTGCATTGACGGTTTCGGGTGCGGTCAGATTGACCATATGCCGGTGCGCCTCGACGATGCGGGCATAACCGCGCGGCGTGATCGCCGCCATCTGTTCCGCCATCAGGGGCGTGGAGTTCGGATCGTCCGAACCGGTCAGAAAAAGCGTCGGGCAGGTGACCGAGGGCCAGCGGTCGGCATAGGTCTCGTCCCCGCCCGCAAAGGCGGTATAGGCGACTGCGTAACCTTCCGGATCGACCATTTCCAGCCAGCCTCGCGTCAATTCCCGGGCGTGCCGGCTTTTCAGATCATCGCCAAACCAGCGCAGCAAGGGGCCTTCCTTGTCCACGCCCGTGGTGCGGATCGCCGCCGCGCGCGCAAGCACCGCCGCCTTCGCAACGGGGTCGCGGCGATAAACGCCGTTCAGATACCCGACACGCGCTATGCGATCTCCAAGCGTCGCGGCTGCCCCGCCGGAAATCAGCGCACCCATGGAATGGCCGGCGACATTGGCGCGCTCTATCCGCATGTCGTCGAGAAACCGGCCGAACCAGCCGACGAAATCCTCGAGAGTGCTGCCGGCCGCAAGACGTTCGCTGCCGCCGTGGCCGGGCATGTCGACCGCGATGACGCGGTGCGTCCTCGAAAACACCTCGATCTGCGGCGTCCAGGCTTCGAGCCGCATTCCAACACCGTGGATGAGGATCAGATTCTCGCCCGCGCCGGCTTCGAAATAGGCGGCCCCGCCTCCGGTCGTTTTCCGGGGGAGCGTGGCGGCGCCTGTCTTTGCACCGT
Source organism: Agrobacterium sp. YIC 4121 (assembly GCF_002008205.1). Taxonomy (NCBI): domain Bacteria; kingdom Pseudomonadati; phylum Pseudomonadota; class Alphaproteobacteria; order Hyphomicrobiales; family Rhizobiaceae; genus Agrobacterium; species Agrobacterium sp. YIC 4121. The sequence goes on from NZ_MRDI01000004.1 coordinate 201,974, forward strand.
TGACCCGTGACGTGTCGGCGACCCTTTGCATTGGCGTTCGCCTCAAACGCCGGCCGGATTGGCGACATCCTGGCCGAGATCCTTCAGATCCTGATAACGGTCGCCGATGCGATGATGCGGCCGGCCGCCAACGGAAGCACCGAGCGCGACCACGATCTCGTCCGCAGCCGGGGCATCGGGAATGGCAGTCTGGATCGTCAGATAATGCGAACGGCGGCCTTCATCATTCTTGTCCATCAGCGGGATCATGATCGGCGCATTGCCGGGGCCGCGCGTGTTGCAGAAGGCAAGATAGGATTTGGCGCCGACCGCCTGACGATAGTGATTGCCGAAGCGCAGCGTATGGATGAGCGCGGAGGCATGTTCGATCTCACCATCCAGCCCCACGACGGCCGCCTTGCCATAGGCCTCCACCGTCTCGCCGGAACCGACAGCGTCAAGGATCATCTTCGTCAGCAACTCGCCAAGCACCGGCGCGCCTGCGTGAATTTCCGGCTTCAGATCAGCCACGAAACCTTTGCCCGCCCACGGATTTTTAACGACCGCAATGGCGGCGAACAGCTTCAACGGCGCTGCGGCAGCCTTGCCCCCCTCAATCAACGTCGTTTCGACCTGCAGCAGGGTCTTGCGGATCTGGATGGACATCAGCGCTCTCTCCATAAATATGATGGCTTATGGTATGCCATAATATATGACTGTCAAGTACCGTAATCCCGCAAGGGCGAGCAGTTGAATTTTGAGGATTGTCGTCGCCGACAAGTCGAGCGCTATGGGCAACCGATTGCAGTTGGCAAGCAACGATTGGAGGCAGGAGAATGAGGCAGATTTGACCGGGGCGTCATCAGCCGGGCTGGATGCGCAAGTGGCCGCCTTATACGGCGATAATGTTTCGGAAGATCAGGGCAACTGAGGCCGGCGGCCTCTATTCCTGACTTTCAAGCCGATATCGGGAACCGGGATAGAGCAGCCGTACGGACGTGACGGCGCGGCTCGACGACCAGGTTCTGCGGCGCACGAGAAGGCAGGGCTCGTTTCGGCTGATGGCCATCAGTTTGCATTCCCAGGGCTGGGGCGATGCCGCCTCGATGAATTGCTCGGTCCGGGAAATGGGTGCGGCCGCCGTCAGATAGGCATTCGGGGTGAGCGTATTGAAATCCTGCATTAGATAATCCGGAGCGATCTCCGCATTGACGAAGCGATCTTCAAGCTGGATCGGCACATCGTCTTCATGGTGCACGATGATGGAGTGAAAAACCTTCGCTCCCACGGCGATCTCCAGCGCCGTTGCAAGATCGGGACCGCAAACTTCCGTCTGGGCGAGGATCAGGCTCGGTCGATGCGTCGAACCGCGCTCCTTGATCTCGTCGGCGATGTTGCGCACGCCCATCATGCCGGCGCTTCGCTTTTTCGGGGCGACAAAAGACCCGCGCCCCTGCACGCGAACGATCACCCCCTCGGTTGCCAGCTCCCGCAGGGCGCGGTTTGCCGTCATCCGACTGACACCCAGCATGTCGACGATCTCGTTTTCGGAGGGTATCCTGTGGTTGGTCAACCACTCGCCGCTGGCGATCTTTTCCTTGATCTGTTCTTTCACCCGCTCATACAGCGGCAGGGAGGAGCGATCGCCCGAGACAGGAAACTCGTTTTCGGTGACGGGCAGCATTGAAACTCCTAAAAATCGGGCGACTGCACAAAACGCAGCCAGAATCCGCGCAAGCACAAAATTATCACATCCTATCTTGCTTGTCTTTCGCAAATGTGTGAAGTTACATATACAACTTGAGGGGAAAATAATGGCAAGCGAAGACTCGATCTCCAGCGGCCGCAAGTCTCCCGCCGATAGTCGGGGCGATATTCGAATGCCCACCCAGCGCAACGGCAGGAGCTGCCATACCGATGCCGAAGCCATGTTTGGTGGCTTGGCCGGGCAATATGCGCTGAAAGACCGCCCTTGCCAGAACCCGCCAACCGCATGCGCCTTCGACCCGACATGGCCAATGCGCGTGAAGCATATGAATTTCTCAAAGTTGTATAGTGAACTTCCGACACGCCGCTCCAGGGTAAACATCGAATTCCATATTGATTCGACGAGTGCCCGGCCGCCGATTTCGACGGGACATGAAATGCACAAATGACCGCCGGGCTCAGGGGTAGACATCTGCCCAGGGCACGCCCGGACGAAACCACAAAACGCATGCCAGCAACTTGCCAATCATCAAACCAAAAGGGGAATGCAATGCTGAATTCAAAGCTGAAAATCGCGCTGGCCACCACCGCGCTCATCATGGGAGCCTATGCCGGGTCCGCGAGAGCGGAAGGCTATTGCGCCGCTGGAAAGACCATCACCTTCGCCGGCATCGACTGGGAAAGCGGCGCTTTCATCACCGAAGTCATGAAGGAAATCCTCTCCAAGGGCTATGATTGCAAGGTCGATTCCATTCCCGGCAACTCCGTGACGCTGGAACAGGCGACCGCCAATAACGACGTGCAGATCTTCGCTGAAGAATGGATCGGCCGCTCCGACGTCTGGAACAAGGCTGCGGAAGCCGGTCAGGTAACATCGGTCGGCAAGACCTTCGTCGGTGCCGCCGAAGGCTGGTTCGTGCCGGAATATCTGGTCAAGGGCGACCCGGCAAAAGGCATCGAAGCCAAGGCTCCGGACCTGAAGAGCGTCGACCAGCTTTCCGACCCGAAGATCGTCGAACTGTTCAAAGATCCGGAAGAGCCGACCAAGGGCCGCTTCCTCAATTGCCCCTCGGGCTGGACCTGCGAAGGCGTCAACACCGCCAAGCTGCAAGCCTACAAGCTGGAAGCAAACTATGTGAACTTCCGCCCCGGCACCGGCACCGCTCTCGATGCGGCCATCGCCGCCGCCTACCTCCAGGGCGAGCCGATGCTGTTCTATTACTGGAGCCCGACGGCAATCATGGGCAAATACAAGCTCATCCAGTTGCAGGAGCCGGCCTATAGCGACGCCTGCTGGAAGGAACTGACGAGCGCCGATGGAAAGCGCGACGCCGGTTGCGCCTTCCCCTCCGTCGAGGTGGCCTATGGCGTGAACAGCACCTTTGCGAAGGAAGCGCCGGACATCATCGCGATCCTTGAAAAGGCGACATTCCCGCTGACCGAGATCAACTCCAGCCTCGCCTATATGACTGACAAGCAGGTCGATGCGACAGCAGCCGCCAAAACCTTCCTTCAGACCAAGGCCGATATCTGGGGCAGCTGGGTTTCTGCGGAGGCCAAGGCGCGTATCGAAGCCGCCGTCAAGTAAACATCGCAGGCGCGCCGGGCTTCCGGCGCGCATTTTCCCGTCAGGACAGGGGCCGGCTCCCGGACGTGGGGTCGGCAGGCGCGAGGACGACACCAATGTTTCCTGAAGTTTTTCATATTTCCATCCGAGGCCCGATCAATGAGATCGTGCGTTCGCTGGTGGTGAATTACGGCTCCGTTTTCAAGGCGATCTCGCAGACGATCCTGCAGGCGATCCTCTTCGTGGAATGGGTGCTGCGCGGTCTGCCGTGGTGGGTCATTTTTCTGGTCTTCCTGGTGCTTGCCTGGTTCGCGGCGAAGAAGATTTCGCTCGTCATCATGGTGGCGGTGATGCTTTTCATCGTCGGCGCGCTCGGTCTCTGGGACCTGACGATGCAGACGCTGGCGCTGATGCTGATTGCCAGCCTCATCTCCATCGTCATCGGTGTGCCCATGGGCATCCTGCTTGCCAAAAGCGAATGGGCGCGGCGCATCACGCTGCCGGTGCTCGACGTCATGCAGACCATGCCGAGCTTCGTCTATCTCATTCCCGCCATCATGCTTTTCGGCCTCGGCAAGGTCCCGGCCGTACTGGCCACCATCGTTTATGCCGTGCCGCCGCTGATCCGCCTGACCGATCTCGGCATCCGGCAGGTGGACCGGGAAGTGGTGGAGGCGGCGACCGCCTTTGGCGGCAGCCCGCGACAAATCCTCTTCGGCGTCGAATTGCCGCTCGCAACGCCCACGATCATGGCCGGCCTCAACCAGACGATCATGATGGCGCTCTCCATGGTCGTCGTCGCCTCGATGATCGGCGCGCGCGGCCTCGGTGAGCAGGTGCTGAACGGCATCCAGACACTCGATGTCGGCAAGGGCCTCGAAGCGGGCCTCGGCATCGTTATTCTCGCAATCGTGCTCGATCGTATCACCCAGGGTTTTGGCCGATCCAGCCGGAAGGAAATGGGCAATGACTGATATCCATATCCGCAACGTGTCCAAGATCTTCGGCGGCAACTGGAAGGCTGCGCTCGCCATGGCGCAGCAGGGCGCGGAAAAGAGCGACATCCTGGCAAAGACGGGATGCAGCGTCGGTCTCGACAATGTCAGCCTCGATATAGCGGGCGGGCGCATTTTCGTGATCATGGGCCTCTCCGGTTCCGGCAAGTCGACGCTCGTGCGCCACATCAACCGCCTTATCGAACCGACAAGCGGCGAGATTCTCGTCGGCGACGACAATGTTCTCGCGCTGAAACCGAAAGATCTGCGCGACTTCCGCAACCGGCGCGTCAGCATGGTGTTCCAGAATTTCGGCCTGATGCCGCACCGCACCGTGTTGCAGAACGTCGTTTATGGCCAGCGCGTGCGCGGGCTGACCAAGGCCGACGCGCGGCCCATCGGCATGAAGTGGATCGAGACCGTCGGCCTTTCTGGCTATGAGGACAAGTTTCCGCACCAGCTTTCCGGCGGCATGAAGCAGCGCGTCGGCCTCGCCCGCGCGCTCGCCGCCGATACTGACGTCATCCTGATGGACGAGGCCTTTTCGGCGCTCGACCCGCTGATCCGCGCCGACATGCAGGATCAGTTGCTGCAGCTCGAAAAGAACCTACATAAGACCATCGTTTTCATCACCCACGATCTCGACGAGGCGCTCCGCATCGGCGCGCAGATCGCGATCCTGAAGGATGGCAAGCTGGTGCAGGTGGGAACGCCGGACCAGATCCTCAACAGCCCCGCAAACGACTATGTCGCCCGTTTCGTGGAGCGCCGCACGGGTGCGGGAGAAGGCCAGCATGGCTGATACGATCACCATCGATCGTCCCCTCACCTGGCAGGAGATCGCCGCTGTTGCAAAAGATGCGACGCTTTCCCTGTCGGATAAAGCGTGGCGGCGCATTGCCGAAGCACGCGCCATCGTCGATGCACTCGTCGAAAAACGGGTGCGCGGTTACGGCATCAACACAGGTGTCGGCGCACTCTGCGATGTGATCGTCGACATCCCGCAGCAGCAGGCCCTCTCCCGCAACATCCTGCTCAGCCATTCCTGCGGCGTCGGAGAACCGCTCGGACGCGAAGAAACGCGCGCCATCATGGCCGCCCAGATCAACAACTTCGCGCATGGTTATTCCGGCGTGCAGGTCAAAACGGTCGAAGCGCTGCTCGCCCTGCTGAATGGCGATATTCTTCCCGTCATTCCGTCAAAGGGCTCGGTGGGTTACCTCACCCATGCCGCGGCCATAGGGCTGGTGCTGATCGGCGAAGGCCGGGCCCGCCACGGCGGCGAACTCATCAGCGGCAGGCGGGGGCTCGAAAAGCTCGGCCTCGAACCCATGGTTCTGCGGGCAAAAGAAGGGCTGAGCCTCGTCAACGGCACCCCCTGCGCCACCGGCCTCGCCAGCCTCGCGCTCGCACGCACGACTTCGCTCCTTGACTGGGCCGATGCGGCAGCGGCAATGAGCTATGAAAACCTTGGTGCGCAGGCCGATCCCTTCGCGGCAGGGCCGCTGGCACTGCGCAGCTCGCCCAGCATCCAGACCGTCGGCGCAAACCTGCGCCAGCTTCTGGCGGGAAGCCCGCTTCTTGCCCGGTCGGCCGGATCGCGCACACAGGATCCGCTCAGCCTGCGCGCCGTGCCGCAGGTGCATGGCGCCGTTCGCGACAGCGTCGCGCAGATCGCCGACGTCGTAGACCGCGAGCTCGCGAGTGTCACGGACAACCCGGTCGTCGGCGGCACGCCGCAGGCGCCGGAGGTCCATTCCCAGGCCCATGCCGTCGGTGCGGCGCTCGGGCTTGCCATGGATGGGCTGGCGACGGCCGCAGCCGAACTCGCAGCGATTTCCGAACGACGTATCGACCGGCTCGTCAACCCGCTTGTCAGCGGGCTGCCCGCCTTTCTGGCGGAAAGCGATGGTGTCTGTTCCGGTTTCATGATCATCCAGTACACGGCCGCAGCGCTTGCCGCGGAAAACCGCCGCCTCGCCGCCCCCGCCAGCCTCGATGGCGGCATCACCTCCGCCTTGCAGGAGGATATACTGACACATGCTACCGCCGCCGCCGACAAGACGCTTTCGATTATCGGCAATCTGGAAACCATTCTCGCAATCGAGATCATGAGCGCCGTGCAGGCTTACGACATGCAGCCAGACGAAGGCGGCCGTGCGCCCGGCACCGATACGCTATACCGGCGTGTCCGGATGGCGGTGCCATTTTACCGCGACGACCAGCCGCTCAACGATTTGGTAGCTGCCGTTCGGGAAATGCTGCAAACCACGCTTGCGGGGATAGGTGCCGACGCAGGCTAGATACTGCGTCGGAAATTTTAGCCGCACACGAGGTGGAAGAGGTCACTCTTTGCCGGTCTTCTGGGCGATGAGAACGGCTTCCGCAATCGCGCTTGCGCTCGCGACATGGTCCAGAGCCGCCTTGTAAGCGGCGTCTCCGTCCCCCTGCCGGATGGCTTCGACGATCTTTTCCATTTGCGCCGGACCTTCGGTATCGCGGCTTTTCGTCTTGATCGTCATCGAACGAAGATGGTTGATCCGCACCGTCAGCAGGTTGACGACGCCCCAGGCGACATGACGGTCGATCTTGCTAAACAGCGTCTGATAAAAGGACGAGGTATGCGCCAGAACGCCCGGCATATCCCTTTCGACATAGCTTTCGCGGATATGACTGAGCGACGCTTCAAGCGCTTCCACGATGGCAGGATCGCGGCGCTCCGCACAAAGGCGCGCCGCCATTCCTTCCAGCGCACCGCGAATTTCATAAATCTGCTTCGCCTCATCGAGATCGAGCATCGCGACCATCGGGCCCTTGTTCGGCAAATTCGCCACCAGCCCCTCGGATTCCAGATGCCGCAGGACCTCACGAACGATGGTGCGGGAAACGCCGAGCTGGGCGCAGAGATCGCGCTCGACCAGACGGTCGCCCGGGCGGAAATAACCGTTCACGATGGCGTCACGGACCTTGTCGAGCGCGAGCTCCCTCAGCGTCTTTGTCGGGCGCTCAACGCGAATGGCAGTTCCGTGCGAAGCATCTGTCATGGTATCACCTCGTTTGACACCTCCCGTTTCGTTGCAACACAGTTACGAACAAAGCGGGAAATGGCTTTTGTATTATGGCGTACCAGCTTATTTAGCGCCGTGCTCTGCTTAACGCAACATCAGCACGGCTCACGCAGAATGCTCATCCCATTCTTTCCGAAGCGTAAGAGCCGGGACCGGGGGGAAACACCACCGTTCGGCTGCCGTTCAGGAATACACGACGGTGAATATGGGCGTGTATGGCACGCGCCAGCACCTGCGCCTCCACGTCGCGGCCGAGCGACACGTAATCCTCGGCCGACTGGGCATGGGTGATGCGCACGGTATCCTGCTCGATGATCGGTCCCTCATCCAGATCGGCGGTGACATAATGCGCCGTCGCGCCAATCAGCTTCACACCGCGCTGATAGGCCTGCTTGTAAGGGTTCGCCCCCTTGAAGGAGGGCAGGAAGGAGTGGTGGATATTGATGATCCTGCCCGACATCGCCTCGCACATCCTGTCGGAAAGCACTTGCATGTAACGCGCCAGCACGATGAGTTCCGTACCCGAGCTTTCCACGATCTCCATGATCCGGGCTTCGGCCTGCGGTTTGTTCTCTTTCGTCACCGGAATGTGGTGGAACGGAATGTCGTGATTGACGACGACCTTCTGATAATCGAAATGGTTGGAAACCACACCGACAATATCGATCGGCAGCGCCCCGATGCGCCAGCGGTAGAGCAGGTCATTGAGGCAATGGCCGAAGCGCGACACCATCAAAAGAACCTTCATCCGCTCTGCCTGGTCGTGCAGCGCTACCTCCATGCCGAATTTTTCCGAGATCGGCGCCAGCCCGGCCATCAACGCGTCGCGTGTCGCACCCTCCTCGGAAATGAAACCCACGCGTATGAAAAAACGGCCGGTGCCGAGATCGTCGAATTGCGAACTGTCGACGATGTTGCATCCCTTCTCGGCGAGAAAGCCTGAAAGGGCGGCGACAATGCCGCGGGTGGATTTGCATGTCACGGTCAGGACGAAGTTCGTCATCTGGCACTCTTTCTGTCATCGATAAAGCATGTCTCCCAAAAGTGTGCAGCGGTTTTGGAACCAGGACATGCTTAAAAACAAAGATCTAAAGCACGGGGCATGAACCAGATTGGACGCGACGCGCTTTAGTGAAAAACCCCGCGCTCTTGATCAGCGCGGGGAAAAGCCGCAAGGGCGGCGGGGAAAATCGGGCTCAGACGTCGAGGGTGGTCTGATGCTCCCAGGCGGTGAATTGCGAGCAATAGCTGTTCCACTCGCCCTGCTTGAGCTTCAGATAGGCCTTCGAGAATTCAGTACCGAGCGCCTGCTGCAATTCCGCATCCTTCTCATATTCGCGCAGCGCATCGAGAAGGTTGAGCGGCAGCTTCGGTGCGTCCGTGACCTTGTGGCCCTCGCGATACATATCGATATCGTAGTGCGGACCGGGATCGGCCTTGGAGCGGACACCGGAAAGGCCGGCGGCGATGATGATGGCCTGCAGCAGATAGGGGTTCACGGCGCCATCCGGCAGGCGCAGTTCGAACCGCCCCGGCCCGGGCACGCGCACCATATGGGTGCGGTTATTGCCGGTCCAGGTCACCGTATTCGGCGCCCAGGTCGCGCCGGAAATGGTGCGCGGCGCGTTGATACGTTTATAGGAATTGACCGTCGGATTGGTGACGGCCGCAAGCGCCGACGCATGTTTCATGATGCCGCCGAGAAACGTCTTGCCCTTGGCCGACAGACCGAACGGCATTTCCCTGTCGGCAAAGGCATTGACCTTGCCGTCGAGGTCCCAGACCGAAATATGGGCATGGCAGCCATTGCCGGTCAGGCCCTTGAACGGCTTCGGCATGAAGGTGGCGCGCAGCCCGTGCTTTTCGGCGACGGATTTGACCATGAATTTGAAGAAGGAATGTTTGTCTGCGGTCTGCAGCGCGTCGTCATATTCCCAGTTCATCTCGAACTGGCCGTTCGCGTCCTCATGGTCATTCTGGTAGGGCTTCCAGCCCAGCTCCAGCATGTAATCGCAAATCTCGGCAATGACATCATAACGGCGCATCACCGCCTGCTGGTCGTAGCAGGGCTTTTCCGCCGTGTCGTATTCGTCGGAGATTTTCGCACCATCCGGCGAAATCAGGAAAAATTCCGGCTCCACGCCCGTCTTGACCCTGAGCCCTTCGCTCGCCGCCTCAGCGATGAGCTTTTTCAGCACCACGCGCGGCGCCTGCTCCACCGGCTGGCCTTCCATCACGCAATCGGCGGCGACCCAGGCGACATCCTTTTTCCACGGAAGCTGGATGACCGAGGAGGCGTCGGGCACGGCAAAAAGATCGGGATGGGCGGGCGTCAGATCGAACCAGGTGGCAAAGCCCGCAAAACCCGCGCCATCCTTCTGCATATCGGCAATCGCTTCTGCGGGAACCAGCTTGGCGCGCTGGCCGCCGAAGAGATCGGTATAACTGATCATGAAATATTTGATGCCCTTTTCGGCAGCAAATTTGGAGAGGTCCAGTGTCACGTCATTCCCCTTTTTTTGAATATCAGACACTTCATCGAAAAAAGACGGGCACATCCTCCCAAATGCGCCCGTCCGTTCTTATGGCTTAAAAGCTGCCTTTGCCCGGGAACCAGTTGGTTCCCGCCAGCGGAACCTGCGCCATGGCGGCAGCCTCCATCGTCAGCGCCACCAGATCTTCCGGCTCCAGATTGTGGAGATGGTTCTTCCCGCAGGCACGCGCGATGGTCTGCGCCTCGAGCGTCATGACCTTCAGGTAATTGGCAAGACGGCGGCCGGCGGCCACGGGATCGAGGCGAGCGGCAAGCTCCGGATCCTGCGTGGTGATGCCGGCGGGGTCTTTGCCCTCGTGCCAGTCATCGTAAGCGCCGGCCGTGGTGCCGAGTTTCTGGTATTCGTCTTCCCATTTCGGATCATTGTCGCCCAGCGCCACCAGCGCCGCAGTGCCTATAGCGACCGCATCGGCACCCAGCGCCAGCGCCTTGGCGACATCCGCACCCGAACGGATACCGCCGGAGACGATGAGCTGCACCTTGCGGTGCATGCCGAGATCCTGAAGCGCCTGCACGGCGGGGCGAATGCAGGCAAGCGTGGGCATGCCGACATTTTCGATGAAGACATCCTGCGTGGCCGCCGTGCCACCCTGCATGCCATCCAGCACCACCACATCCGCACCGGCCTTCACCGCCAGCGCCGTGTCGTAATAGGGCCGCGCGCCGCCGACCTTGATATAGATCGGCTTTTCCCAGTCGGTAATTTCGCGCAGTTCGAGGATCTTGATTTCCAGATCATCCGGGCCGGTCCAATCAGGGTGACGGCAGGCGGAACGCTGATCGATGCCCTTCGGCAGGTTGCGCATATTGGCGACGCGATCGGAAATCTTCTGACCGAGCAACATGCCGCCGCCGCCCGGTTTCGCGCCCTGACCGACGACGACCTCGATGGCGTCCGCACGGCGCAGATCCTTCGGGTTCATGCCGTAACGGGAGGGCAGGTACTGATAAACCAGCGTCTGGCTGTGGCCACGCTCCTCATCCGTCATGCCGCCATCGCCGGTCGTGGTGGAGGTGCCGGCGATTGTCGCGCCCCGGCCGAGCGCTTCCTTGGCGTTGCCTGACAGAGCGCCGAAGCTCATGCCGGCAATGGTGATCGGCGTTTTCAACGTGATCGGCTTCTTCGCGAAGCGCGTGCCGAGTGTAACTGTCGTATCGCATTTCTCGCGATAACCCTCGAGCGGATAACGCGAGATGGACGCGCCGAGAAACAGGAGATCGTCGAAATGCGGCACCTTGCGCTTAGTGCCCGCGCCGCGAATATCATAGATGCCGGTCGCAGCCGCGCGGCGGATTTCCGCCAGTGTATGGTCATCGAAAGTTGCGGATTTGCGCGGCGGGGTGAAGGGGTTGTGATAGCTCATCGGAATATCCCTCGCCTCAATACGCGTCGGCGTTGTCGATGTTGAAATTGTAGAGCGTGCGTGCCGAGCCGTAGCGCTTGAACTCGCCAGGGCTGACATCCGTGACGCCGGCTTTGTCGAGAAGTTCAGCGAGCTTTTCGAGATGTTCGGGCCGCATCTCCTTCTCGATGCAATCGGCACCCAGGCTCTTCACCGAACCGCGCACGAAAAGCTTCGCCTCATAAAGGGAATCGCCAAGCGCATCGCCCGCATCGCCGCACACGACGAGGTGGCCGGACTGGCCCATGAAGGCCGACATGTGGCCGATATTGCCCTTCACGACGATATCGATGCCCTTCATGGAAATGCCGCAGCGGGAGGCGGCATTGCCCTTGATGACCAGAAGCCCGCCGCGGCCGGTGGCGCCGGCATATTGCGAGGCGTCGCCCTCGATGACGACCGTGCCGGACATCATGTTCTCAGCAACACCCGGCCCGGCCGAGCCGTGCACGGTGACGGTGCCGCCATCATTCATGCCGGCGCAATAATAACCGACCGAACCATGCACATCGACGGTGACGGGGCTGTCGATGCCAACCGCCACGGCATGGTGGCCGCGCGGATTGACGACCTCGAATTCGGTGTCGTTTGCGCCCGAGGAAAGACCGTGGAGCGCCTTGTTGAGTTCACGCAGCGGCGTGTGGGAGAGATCGAAAACTGGCATGGATTATGACTTTCAAAACAGGCGCCGATGACGGGTCTCAGGCGGCCTTTTCATGGTCCCAGAAATAGACGGTCGCCGGTTCCGGCTCCCAGACGCGGGCATTTTCAATGCCGGGCAGATTGACCAGAGCGCGATACTCAGAGCCGAAAGCGACATATTGGTCGGTCTCGGCCATGACAGCAGGCTTGCAGGCGATAGGATCACGCACCACCCCGAAACCGGATTTGGTGCCGACGACGAAAGTGAAGAAACCATCGAGATCATCGAGCGCGCCGGTCAGCGCCTCGCCCAGATCCTTGCCCTTGGCCATTTCCGCGGTGAGATAGGCGGCGGCGACTTCCGAGTCGTTCTGGGTCTCGAAGACCATGCCCTCGCTCACCAGTTCGCGGCGCAGATTATTATGGTTGGAAAGCGAGCCATTATGCACCAGGCACTGGTCTGCGCCGGTGGAGAAGGGATGCGCGCCAAGCGTCGTCACCGCCGATTCCGTCGCCATGCGGGTGTGGCCGATGCCATGGGTGCCCGCCATGGAGCGCACGTCAAAACGGGTGACGACATCCTTCGGAAGACCGGTTTCCTTGTAGATTTCGACGCTGTCGCCGGAACCCATCACACGCACATTCGGGCGGATTGCGGAAAGAACCGGACGGATACCATCCAGTTTTTCGGCGGGAATATCGAGAACAGCATGAGTGCTTTTCACCGTGACCACGGCATCGACGCCGCTTTCCTTCAGCGCTTCGGCGAGGCCGGAAAAATCGGCGGTCGGATCGGCCGACTGGATCGTCACTTTCGCCCGGCCATTGGCAGCGCTTCCGTAGATCGCGATGCCGGCCGAATCCGGGCCGCGATCGGTCATGGTGACGAGCATGTCCGAAAGCAGCGCGCCCAGCTGCGGTTCAAGGCTTTTGTCTTTCAGGAATAGTCCAACAATGCCGCACATCGACAGGCACCTCCATTCGTTTCTGAATGAAGGGCTAACATATGGAATTCCATTCCGTCAACTATCAGGAATATTTTTTTCTTCTAAGGCAAATTATCAATCATTGCCCAGCCGCCTTTGCGGATAGGAAATGATCGACAGATAACGGGCGGGAAGCTTCACCAATTCCTCCGGCCCATGCGGCGCATCGGCGTCGAAAAACAGGCTGTCGCCGGCCTGCATGGTGAAAAGCTGCTCGCCGTGGCGGTAAACCACCTCGCCTTCCAGCATGTAGAGAAACTCCATTCCCTCATGCTGGAAGGTCGGGAACACGTCCGAATCCTTGGTCAGCGTGATGAGATAGGGCTCGACGGTGACGCCGCTGGTATTGTTGTCGATATGGCCGAGCAGGCTGTATTGATGACCGGCGCGAGTGCCCCTGCGCTCGATATTCACGCCCTGCCCCGCCTTGACGAAGGTGGCGCTGCGCGGCTCCTCGAAACCGCGAAAGAAGGCCGTGATCGGCACGCCCAGCGCCTTTGAAAGCGTCTGCAGCGTCGTGAGCGATGGCGAGATATTGCCGTTTTCGATCTTGGAAAGCATGCCCACGGAAACGCCGGTGGCCGATGCAAGATCGGTGACCGTGATGCCGAGTTTCTTGCGATAGGCGCGCACCTCATGGCCAATCGCCATTTCCAGATTGTTGACCCTTGGCTCGCGGATGGCATGCGGATCCTGCGACAGGAACTGCGCAGTTTCGGTTTTGGTGGTATCCTTCACCATGATATCCTCCGGCATTATCGTGTTTTCCCTTCCTTACAGGAAAACTATTTTAATTCGGAGGAAATCTTTGCCGCATTGTATTTGGGGTATGGCCGAACCGGGCCTTGAAGCTTCCCGAAAAATGCCCGGCGCTTGAGAAGCCGGTGGCGAAGGCCACTTCGGCAATGGAGAGCGGGCTTTGCTCCAGCAGCCGCCGGGCGTGATCGAGACGGATCGCGCGGTATGTTTCCAGAAATGTCGTTTTCAGATGGGTTGCGAAAAGCCGGTCGAGGTGGCGCGCGCTGGTTCCCGCCAGTTTCGCCATGGTCTGCCGGTCGAGCGGGCTTTCAATGGTCGTTTCCATTTTTTCCAGCACGGCCAGCAGGGCCGGATGGTTGGTGCCATGGCGCTCGGCGGCGGAACCCCGTTGCGGCGCGCCGGGTTCGGCCACGGCCGTATGCAGATACCAGTCGCTGACACGCCGCGCAAAATGAGCGCCCATTCTCTGCGAAATCATCGCATGCATCATGTCGAGTGGCGCGACGCCGCCGGCGCAGGTGATGCGATCCCCGTCGAAAACAAACCGCGCCTGCCGGGGCGTGAGATGGTCGAAGGCCTCTTTCAGCACCGGCGCATGCTCCCAGTGAATGGTGAAATCGCGGTTTTCCAGCAATCCCGCCGCCGCCAGCACATAAGCGCCGCTGGAAATGCCCCCGATCCGGACACCCTGCCGCGCCAGCCGCCTTAACGTGCCGTAGGAATTTTCCGCAACGGTCCAGTCCTGCGGCCCGCCCCCTGCGCAGACGAAGATCGTGTGGCATCTCTCGCCTGCGGTGGCGAGTGCCTCGCAGCCGACAATGATGCCGGAAGAACTTCTGACAGCCTCGCCATCGAAAGAAAGCGGAACCACATCGTAAAGATCGGTTCCGGCGATCAGATTGGCGGCGCGCAATGGCTCCGCCGCCGAGGCGTAAGACATCAGCGCGAAATTCGGAACCAGGATGAAACCAATGCGCTGGACATTCTTCTGCTCGATGGTCGTCATGTCTCTTTTTTAAATCATTATGTCCCTTATTTGCAATTCCCTTTCGAACGACGCCGGTAAGCTTGCGCGATATCGTTCGAGGTACGCAGATGCGCTATTCCGCCTTTTCCATTTTCAAGAACGGCCTTTTCGGCAACAAGGCGTGGAAACCCGCCTGGCGGGAGGTGTCTCCGAAACCGCATTATGACGTCATCATCGTTGGCGGCGGCGGACACGGGTTGGCGACGGCCTATTATCTTGCGAAAGAATTCGGCGTCACCAATGTCGCGGTGCTGGAAAAAAACTACATCGGCTCCGGTAATGTCGGCCGTAACACCACGATCATTCGCTCCAATTATCTGCTGCCGGGTAACAATCCCTTCTACGAGCTTTCGATGAAGCTGTGGGAAGGGCTGGAGCAGGATTTCAACTTCAACGCCATGGTTTCCCAGCGCGGCGTGCTGAACCTCTATCATTCGGATGCCCAGCGCGACGCCTATACAAGGCGTGGCAACGCCATGCGGCTGCACGGCGTCGACGCCGAATTGCTGGACCGCGCCGCAGTCAAGGCCATGCTGCCGTTCCTCGATTTCGACAATGCCCGCTTTCCGGTGCAGGGCGGCCTGCTGCAAAGACGCGGCGGCACCGTGCGTCACGATGCCGTCGCCTGGGGTTATGCGCGCGGCGCGGACAGCCGCGGCGTCGATATCATTCAGGGCTGCGAGGTAACCGGCATTCGCCGCGAAAACGGCAGTGTCGTGGGTGTGGAAACCGCCAAGGGCTTCATCGGCTGCGGCAAGCTGGCGCTCGCGGCAGCCGGCAATTCCTCGCAGGTGGCCGCCATGGCCGGGCTGAAACTGCCGATCGAAAGCCATGTGCTGCAGGCTTTCGTGTCTGAGGGGCTGAAGCCCTTCATCGATGGCGTGGTCACCTTCGGGGCCGGCCATTTTTACGTCTCGCAATCGGACAAGGGCGGCCTCGTCTTCGGCGGCGATATAGACGGCTACAATTCCTATGCCCAGCGCGGCAATCTGGCGACGGTCGAACATGTCGCGGAGGCAGGCAAGGCGATGATACCGGCGCTCTCGCGCGTCCGGGTGCTGCGCTCCTGGGGCGGCATCATGGATATGTCGATGGATGGTTCGCCGATCATCGACCAGACCCCTATCGACAATCTCTATCTCAATGCCGGCTGGTGTTATGGCGGCTTCAAGGCGACGCCCGCTTCCGGTTTCTGCTTCGCCCATCTTCTGGCGCGGGGTGCACCGCAGGAAACGGCAACGGCCTTCCGGCTGGATCGCTTCCGGCGCGGTTATCTCATCGATGAAAAGGGCCAGGGCGCCCAGCCTAACCTTCACTAAATCTGTAGCGGGATTTCAGGCGGAAATCGCTCACAGTTTTCGCCATCCCGCTATCTGGCGGATCAAGGACATCTGAAATGGCAAGTCTCGTGCCCTGCCCGCATTGCGGGCCAAGACCCAGGGAAGAATTCACCATCAAGGGCGCAGCCCTTCAAAGGCCCGCCGCCGATGCCGGCGCGGAGGAATGGTTCGATTATGTCTATCTGCGCGACAATCCGCGCGGCGCCTATGAGGAGTATTGGCACCACACATCCGGCTGCCGCCGCTGGCTGGTCGTCGCCCGCGATACCGCCACCCATGAGATATCCGCCTGCCGCGACGCCGCCGACGAGACGAAAGTGACAAACGCATGAGCGCCAACCGCCTGAAGACCGGCGGTCTGATCGACCGTTCCAAACCGCTTTCCTTCACCTTCGACGGCAAGCCGATGTCAGGCTTTCAGGGCGACAGCCTCGCCTCCGCCCTGCTCGCCAACGGCCAGAAACTCGTCGGTCGCAGTTTCAAATACCACCGCCCGCGCGGCATATTGACGGCGGGTGCAGCCGAGCCGAATGCGCTGATGACCATCGGCCGCGGCGGGCGCACGGAGCCGAACACCCGCGCCACCATGCAGGAGCTTTATGCCGGGCTGGAAGCCAGCAGCCAGAACCGCTGGCCCTCTCTCGATTTCGATATCGGCGCCTTGACCGGCCTTCTGTCTCCCTTCCTCGGGGCGGGGTTCTACTACAAGACCTTCATGTGGCCTGCCGCCTTCTGGGAAAAGGTCTACGAGCCCTTCATCCGCAAAGCCGCCGGCCTCGGCAAGGCGAGCTACGAGGCGGATCCGGATACCTATGACAAATGCTGGGCGCATTGCGACCTGCTGGTGATCGGCGCCGGCGCGGCAGGTCTGGCCGCAGCGCTTGCCGCAGGACGCGCCGGCGCGCGCGTCATCATTGTCGATGAACATTCCGTGGCAGGCGGCTGGCTTCTTTCCGAAACCGCCACCATCGGCGGTAAAAGCGCTGCGGATTTCGCGGCGCAATGCGTTGCCGAACTTGAAGCCCTGCCGAATGTGACGATACTGACGCGAACCACGGCTTTCGGCTGGTATGACGGCAATGTCTTCGGTGCGGTGGAGCGGGTGCAGAAACATCTGCCCGATCCGAAAGCACATGTGCCCGTGGAGCGCCTGTGGCGCATCGTCGCCAAGCGGGCGCTGCTTGCAACCGGTGCGGAAGAACGGCCGCTGGTCTTCGGCGGCAACGATGTTCCCGGCGTGATGATGGCCGGCGCCATGCGCAGCTATCTCAACCACTATGCCGTCAGCCCCGGTAGGGCGACGGCAATTTTCACCACCAATGACAGCGGTTATGCCCTTGCCCGCGATCTGGAGGCGCAGGGCGTCGCTCTGGCCGCCATCATCGACAGCCGTGAGCAGGGTAGTCCGGGCTACGAAGGCAAGGCGCGCGTCATCAAGGGTGGCGTCGTCTCTAATGCCAAAGGCGGCAAGGCGCTTTCCGCCATCGAAGTTTATGCGAATGGCCGGGCGGAGAAGCTGAATGTCGATGCGCTGGCCATGTCGGGCGGCTTCAGCCCCATCATCCATCTCGCCTGCCATCGCGGCGGCAAGCCGGTCTGGTCGGAGGACGATGCCGCTTTTCTGGCGCCCGGCAATCTCAAGGGGCTGGAACTCGCCGGCGCGGTTTCCGCGATCAACGGTATCGCCGCCTGCCTTGAGGATGGAGCGCGGAAGGGCGCAGCGCTGGCACAAGAGCTCGGCTTTGCATCGACCGCACCGATATTCGGCACGGTGGAAAACGATATCGTAGCCCCGCCTGCAAAGCCGCTCTGGTCCATCCCCGGCATCAAGGCGAAAGCCTTTGTCGATTACCAGAACGACGTTCACCGCAAGGATCTCGGCCTCGCCATCCGTGAAGGTTATGGCCATGTCGAACTCGCCAAACGTTACACCACCAACGGCATGGCGACGGATCAGGGCAAGCTTTCGAATGTCAACGCCATCGGGCTGTTGGCCGAAGCGCGCGGCGTCTCCCCGGCGGATGTCGGCACCACGACGTTCCGGCCGTTTTATACGCCCGTCTCCTTCGGCGCACTGACTGGGGCCTATCATGGCCAGCATTTCCAACCGGTGCGCAAATCGCCGCTGCATGGTTGGGCCGAGAAAAACGGGGCCGTGTTCGTCGAAACGGGGCTCTGGTATCGCTCCTCCTGGTTTCCCCGCAAAGGCGAAAGCGGCTGGCGGGAAAGCATCGACCGTGAGGTTCTAAATGTGCGCAAGAATGCCGGGCTCTGCGATGTATCGATGCTCGGCAAGATCGAAATCTGTGGCAGTGACGCCGCGGAATTCCTGAACCGGGTCTATTGCAACGCTTTCCTCAAACTGCCGGTCGGCAAGGCGCGTTATGGTCTGATGCTGCGTGAGGACGGCATGATCTACGACGACGGCACCACCAGCCGGCTGGAGGAAAACCGCTTCTTCATGACGACCACCACCGCCTATGCGGCGGGCGTCATGAACCATCTTGAATTCTGCGCGCAGGCGCTCTGGCCGGATCTCGACGTGCGGCTTGCCTCCGTCACCGATCAATGGGCGCAGATGGCGATTGCCGGGCCGAAGGCGCGCGCCATTCTTCAGAGGATCGTCGATGAAGATATTTCCGACGAGGCCTTTCCCTTCGTTGCAGCCCGGGAAGTCTCCTTGTTTGGCGGGCAACTGCATGGACGCCTGTTCCGGATTTCCTTCTCCGGCGAACTGGCCTACGAGCTTGCCGTCCCGGCCGGTTACGGTGAAAGCGTCGCCGATGCGCTGATGGAAGCCGGCGAGCCGGAGAATATCATGCCCTATGGCGTCGAGGCGCTTGGCGTGCTGCGCATCGAAAAGGGCCACGTCACTCACAATGAAATCAACGGCACGGTGGTGCCCGCCGATCTCGGCTTCGGCAAAATGGTCTCCACCACGAAGACCGATTTCATTGGCCGACGGATGCTGGAGCGCGAGGGGCTTTCCGACACCGACCGCCCGAGCCTCGTCGGCGTCGTGCCGCTTGATCCAAAACAGTCCTTCCGCACCGGCTCGCATATTCTTGCGAAGAATGCCACGGCAACGCTGGAGAACGATCAGGGTTATGTGACCTCCAGCGCCTTCTCACCGCATCTGGGTTCGACCATCGGTCTCGCCCTCGTCAAGAATGGCCCTGCGCGGCATGGCGAGGAAATCATGGTCTGGAACGGTCTGCGCAACGAATTTACCCAAGCCCGCCTTTGCAACCCGGTTTTTGTCGATCCTCAAAACGAGAAACTCCATGTCTGATTTCAAGTCTGATCTCCAGTCTGACTTCCGGCCGACGCTCCGCCCGGTGCTGGGCGCAAAGCGAGCGATTGCCTCCACCGCCATCAAGCTCTCTCCCCTGCCGGAAGGCACGATCATCCACGTTCTGGCCGCACCCGGCGCAGCAGATTTGGAAGCCCGCCTTCGCGACCTTGCCACAGGCGATATACGCGCGGTCTCACCGGGCCAATTGTTCATCGTCGGTGAACACCCCCTGTCTCACGCTGATATGAAGGCGCTTCTTGCAGCGCTCGAGCCTTTGGCAACGGGTGTCGACCAGAGCCAGGGACGCGTTCGCATCCGCATCGAAGGCAAGATGGCCGAGCGGGTTCTGGCCAAAGGCACGGCGGTCGACCTGTCTTTCGCAGCATTCCCGGTGGGACATTCCGCCGCGACGCTGATCGGCCACATCGCAGCCCACCTCACCCGCGTCGACGGACAGGTCTTCGAAGTCATCGTGCTGCGGGGCTTTGCCGAAAGCCTGTGGGACGACCTTGCCCGGATGAGCCTCGAATTCCAGTGATCGCGTCGGTCAGGCGTTGCTCGATGGTGCCACTAAAACAGATGGCGTCATCTGCTGTGCCTGATTACCAAACTTATGCAAACGACGTTTGCAACTGAATCGCTTTTATGACGCCTTCTCGGCAGGAAACGCTTTTGTTTACCCGAGAGCCAGCGTCTCACTCTTCCGGAGAGAGCTGCACCTGCACGCAGGAAATTATTTCCGCTCTTCTGACGCCGCGTCGCACGGCGGGCGCAACGAAATACCTATGGCTTGTTCTTATCTGGGCGCATCATGAAAAGTTCTCCAACACGGCGAGGAACGTGTGCCGATCGCCCTGTCCTTCAGTCAGCCTAACGCGCCCCTCGATGTCGGCGAGATGGTGGTCCATCAACTCCTGTGCCTTCGCCAGGTCTTTCGCCTTCAGCGCCGTAACGATCAGGCGGTGGTGGTCGGCGCCACAGTCGTCCTTCTTGTCTTCTTCATAGAGCGCCATGACGAGGGAAAGGCGCGCGACGATCTTGGATAGCATTTCGGTCATGACGGCATTGCCGCCAAGCTCCGCCAAGACGATATGGAATTTTCCGGAAAGCACCGTCTTCGACTTTTCGTCGCCGTGGTGGTGGATGTGCTCTTCCTCGTCGGTCAACTTTTCCAGCGCATCCAGTTGTTCGGTGGTGGCACGGGACATGACGAGGTCGAGGATCGCATGTTCGATCTTGCGGCGTGCCTCGAACAAAGCCTTGGCTTCTTCGATGCCCGGCTCTGCGACGAAGGTGCCGCGGTTGCGCTTGCGCTCAAGCAGATGATCGCTTTCCAGCACGCCGAGAGCGCCACGGACAACGGTGCGGCTGACGCCGAAATGGTCGGCAATGGCATCTTCGAGGATTTTGGTGCCGGGTTTCAGCGCGCCTTCGCCGATGGCAGTGGCAAGGGTCGTGCGAATGCGCTCAGAGACGTCGTCATTGGCATTTTCTGCCGCTTCGGCGGCGCTCGGCGCCTTGGGGGCGGATTTTGGGGTCTGCCGACGGGTCTTCTTCATGTCCTGCTCCGCATGCATTCGAGCGGCCGGTCGCTCGATCTGATCACATCCATACACATATTGTTGCGTACATTGATACGCGATGGAAATCCACTTGATCTTGGGTTTTGGACGATGACGGCAGAGATCTCCACCGTCATCGCGTAAGTCGAAATCAGGCTGCCTGCCGTTTCGCCACGGATGGGGAAAGATCGATGCCATTATCGGCGCAGATTGTCTCGATATGCCTGGCCGAATTTCGGATGAAGATGATGGCCGCGTCGAAGCCATAGGCCTGCTTTTCATAGGACGGATAGCCGTAGTTGGTCGCCTCATAGGTCTCCCAATCCGGGATCTCGCCGGCAGCAACACGTTTTTCAAAGGCGCTGATGAGGGAAAGATAGGCGTCGAGCTCTTCGGCATCGAGGTCCGGGTGGGCAGCGCGCCAGGCACGGTCGTCGATCTCGATGCACTGACGTGGATTGGCCTTGCGCGGCTTGTCTTCGACCGAGGCGGCAACTTCCAATGAGAGATTGAGATCCGGGTTCGCCGCGGCCAGGATTGGAACGATCGTGGCAAAATCCACGATCCCGCGACCGACGGGGCGGGTCTGGAAATCGAGGCCGCCCGGAGCGCGGCCCACATAGGCGTCCTTGATATGGGTCTGGCGCACGTATGGCGCGACGCGTTTTGCGGCGTAAACCGGATGTTCCCCGCGCTGCAGGCCGTTCGCCGTGTCGAAGACAACGCCCATGCAATCCTCACCGACCTTTTCGATCAGCCTGAGGATTTCGAAGGACGTAATCTCGTCATGGGTTTCCATATTGAGATGGACACCATTGGCGCGCGCTACGGGAGCAAGCTTCAGCAAGACCTTCTCGATTGCCAGCAACTGCTCTTCCCAGGTGACGTCGGTGCGGAAGCGGTCATTTGCCAGCCTGCCACGATACTCCGATTTGAAATTGCCCGGCGAGATCCATAGTTCGCGGCAGCCGATGGAAGCACTTGCCTCGATCATTCGGGTAAAGCCCAGAATGACGTCGCCATCGCCGATCGCCCGGAACTCCGGAGCCTCGGCGCTGCAATAGGGATTGATCTTGCCGACGCCACTTTCGAGGTAGAGCCCCAGTTCATCGGCTTTCTCGCGGATGTCGCGAAGTGCTCCCTTGTCGAGCGTCGGGCTCATGTCGAGAATTGTCGGGAAGAACAGGCCCGCAAGGCCAAGCTCCTTGACAAGGTCAAGGCTTGCGAGCGGCCCGCGTTTCACGAACTCGGGAAGCTTCTGGCTATCGATACCAAGTCTCATAATAGTCTCTCCTTGGTGTTTCCTGATGGGATTCGCTGCGGTGACGATCCCTTGGTTGGTTGATTTTCTGGCGTCATTGTCTGCGCGCTGGCGCCCCCATGCTTAATTTTTGCCGCTGTTCGAGCGGCCTTTTGGCGCGAGCTTCCGTTCCAGATAGTGCTGGCCGATGGACGCAATCGTGGTGATCCCGAGATACCAGAGCGAGGCAACGCACAGGAGCTCGATGACGAGGAAGTTGCGGGCATAGATGGCCTGCGCCTGTGTCAACAAATCCTGCATGCCGATGACTGAAACGATGGCACTCGCCTTCAGCATGCCGATCGCCTGGTTTCCGGTCGGCGGGACGATCAGCCTTACTGCTTGAGGGAGGACCACCGTTCGCAAAGTCTGCAATGGTCTGAGGCCCAGAGACGATGCGGCTTCGCGCTGGCCCCGATCCACGGCAATCAGGCCATTACGAATGATCTCGCTCATGTTCGCCGCCTCGTGCAGACCAAGCGCCAGGAAGCCGGCCAAGGCGGGCGTCACGATGTCGTTTACCGAAACCGACCAGGACCCGAATCCAATCTCGGGGACGAAGAGCGCGATGTTGAACCAGAAGAAGATCTGGACGATCAGCGGTACGCCGCGAAACCACCAGACAAAGGCGACGGCGATCACCTTGAGAACGATGTTCTGGCTCGTCGCCATAATGGCTATGAGGCATCCGATGACGATGCCGGCGACCATGGCGCCGGCCGTCAATTCGAGGGTCAGAGCGACGCCGCCAAGAATGACGGGGTCGATCATGTAGCGCGGGATCTCGCTCCATTGGACGCTCTGATTTCGCCCGACAGCCAGGACCATGAGGGCCAGCACAAGGATCGCAATACTACCGGTTGCGACCTGCCCCCAGCGTATCGGCTTGCGGACTGGAGGCACGATGGTCATGCTGATCGGTTGAGCAAAGAGTGCCATGGCTCAATCCACCGGCATGGAGGCAGCATCGTTGAACTTGACGGTCTTCACGGCAAGCGGGCCGAGGCTCCATTTCTCCATGACGGCCTGATAGGCGCCGCTGTCGACCATGTGCTGGAGCGAGGCGATCACGACATCCCGGAGCTCTGGATTATCCTTCGAGACCAGCATGCCAAGATAACCGACGGCGAGGCGGACATCGGGCAAGGCTTGTAGGCCGACGCCTTTGCCGGTCTGCTTTTCGGTGGTGTAGACGCTCGTTGCGTAACCATTGACGGTCGCATCGGCGCGGCCCGTTCGCACGGCCTGCAGGACGTCAGGCATTTTCGGGATGGACATGATCTCGATGGGCGCGGTCTTGCATTTTGCCGAGGCAGCAACGACGAGCCTGTTCTGGAAGGTTCCGACCGGCACGGCAACCTTCTTGCCGCAGAGGTCTTCCATGTTCTTGATGCCGAGCGGATTGCCCTTGACCGTCATGATGGTTGTTGCGTCATACATGTAGTCGATCACGTCGACCTGCTTTTCCAGTTCCACATCGTCATTGATACCGGAAAGCGTCATGTCGAACCTCTTGGAGAGCACAGCGGGAACGATGGCTGCGCCCGCGCCGACATTGGTCATCTGCACATCGACGCCCAGAATGACGCCGAGCGCTGCCGCGAGGTCGGCATCGATGCCAATCAGCTTGCCGGCCTCGTCCTGGAAGCTGATCGGCGGCGTCAGATCCGTCGCAACCTTCAGCTCCTTCTTTTCCTTGATCGCGGCGGGCAAGCGATCTGCCAATTGCTGATTGAAGGCGACGCCTGGAAGCTTGGCCACATCCGCCTCTGGCACCATCTTCACGGGCGTACCCTCTGCAGCCTGCGCGGTTGAGGCAAGGAGAGCTAGAGCGACGCCTGCTAGGGCGGCTGTGAGAGTCTTCTTGAAACTATGCATGCGGAACCCCTTCTTCACATTATCTGTTGTCGTGAATTTTCAGATTGGACGAAGCAATCAGCATGCCAGTTTGACGTATGGGACCCTATATGACTGTTTTTAATTGATTATTTTTTTAGTGCTCATATCGCATAACGATGCGGCTTTATTTTCGCATAAAGTTTCGAAAGTTTGTGATGAAAAAATCATCCATCGATTAATCCTGAGTATTTTGTCCACGAAGAAAATCATTAAATCATTGATCTAGTGATATAATAAGATCGCCTATCAGGCGTGTCCCATTACTGCCATCCTCGCGAAAGGCCGCAAACTGACGCGGCTCAATGGCTTGCAACCCAGAAACCTGCACAACAAATCACCGTCGCCGATCACGAATGCACAATTAATGAATTAACATTAAAATTCTTTGTGACATGATTATGAACTTGCGAAAATATATAAATCAAAAATAAATAAATATAATCAGTACTTTGACAGTTTATCCGGAATATGGAAGGCGCAGTTGGCACGCCAATTGCAACTGCTGTTTCCATGACCCAAAGCGAACTCAAAATTGCCGATCGACCACATCTCCGCCTGAGACCGACAAGCGCGACGCCCTCGGCTATGCAGGCGCAACCCAAGGGGACATTCATGTCGCACACCTCGAATGCAGCAGAAGGCAAGCAGCTTAGCGTTCGTGGCCTGACCCATAGCTACGGCGGACAGAATGCGATCAGCAACATCTCTTTCGAGATAGAAGCCGGTGAGATCGTTGCGCTACTGGGGCCGAGCGGCTGCGGCAAGTCCACGGTGTTGCGCGCTATCGCGGGTCTGATCCAGCCGAAAAGCGGCGTGATCCAGCTCGGTGGCGAGGACCTTGCCAATGTTGCGGCGCGTGCGCGCGGTATCGGCATGGTCTTCCAGAACTATGCGCTGTTTCCACACCTGACGGTCGCCGAGAACATCGCCTATCCGCTGGCTTGCCAGAAGATTGGGCGCTCCGAGCGGCGCGAGCGGGTCGAGGAGATGCTCTCGCTCGTACAGTTGAAAGGGTTTGGTCATAGGCTGCCGCGTGAGCTCTCCGGTGGTCAGCAGCAACGCGTGGCGGTGGCCCGTGCCATTGCCGGACGGCCTTCGCTTCTGCTCCTCGACGAACCGTTCGGCGCCTTGGATCGCGCTCTGCGTTTCGACCTGCAGGTCGAGCTTCTCCATCTGCAGAAAACGCTTGGCATCACCACGCTGATCGTCACGCATGACCAGGAGGAGGCGCAGAGCCTCGCTGGACGCCTGGTGCTGATGAACAAAGGCAATGTCGAGCAGATTGATACGCCGATGGCCGTTTATGACCGGCCGAGGACCCTCTTCGTCAATACCTTCATCGGTCAGGCCAATGTGTTGCATGGAACGGTGGACCGCGTGGAGACGGAAGCAACCACTATCTCGCTGGCGAACGGCAGGGTCCTCGTTCTCCCGCGTCGTCTGAATTTCACCACCGGCTCCAAGGTCACGATCACCTTCCGACCCGAAGATATGCGTCTCTCCGCCACGCCGAGCGCATCTGCCCTGCCGGCGCGACTGACCGTGTCAGTGCCGCTTGGGCCTACCCTAGTCCATGATCTCCTTCTCGAAGACGGGACAAACCTTCGTTCCTCGGAGGTCCGCGGACCTTCTACCTTCATTCCCGAGCCGGGAGCACAGCTCTTTGCCGAGATAGACACCATGAGGTGTCACGCCTTTCCGAGCGAACCGGAAGCATTCCGTAAATAAAAACAACAGAGGTGAACAGATGCAAGACTTCAACATCACAAGACGCCGTTTCGGACTGCTTGCCGCCGGTGCGGCTGTTGCAGCAACCGTTCCTTTCGCCGCCCGTGCGGCTGGTGGCACGGCGGTTGCCGCGACCTTCCCAGGCAACTGGGAAGACGGCTATCGCACGGTGCTGACGCCGCTCGTGAAGGAGGCCGGTTTCGATCTGACCGTCGCCCCGGCAATGGCGCAGGACCAACTCGCCAAGGTCATGGCAAGCCCCGGCAACCCGCCTTACGACACGCTTCTGATGTCGCCCGGTCAGATGGCCATCGCCGTCGAGAACGACCTCATCCAGAAGATCGACCCGTCGAAGCTCAAAAATTGGGGAATGCTCGATCCGGCCTTCCAGGGCGAATATGGCCCAACCGTCACGGTCGAGGTCAACGGCATTGCCTATAATCCCGATCTTGTCCCGGCGCCGAAGGGCTACCGCGATCTCTTTGAAAACCCGGCTTACAAAGGGCTAGTATCGTGGACCGGCTTCGCCTCCAACACGGGCGTGATGGCCTACACCGAAATCGCCAAGATTTACGGCTCGGGTCCAACCGACATGGATGCCGTCTTCAAGCTGTTCAAGGAACACCCGGAGCATATCAAGGGCGTGGTGGCCAGCACAAACCACCAGATGACGCTGTTCCAGCAGGGTGAGATTGCAGTCTTCATGTGCTCGACCGGCAATGTCGCGAAGTTGAAGGCGATGGGGCTGAAGGCCGAATTCGTTCAGCCGGAAACGGGTTCGCCCGCAGCGCCAGTCAACATTCATCTGACCAAGGGCGCCAAGAACGTCGACGCGGCCTATGCCTATATGGATGCCGCGATTTCCAAGGCCGCACAGGACAAGCTGAAGATGCCGCCGCAGGAAATGTTCCCGACGAACAGGCAGGTCGAGCTGACGCCGCGCATCGAGGCCTATGTGAAGCGCGAGCAGCTTGCCTCTCTCGTCTATCCGGACTGGGCTGCCATCAACAAGAACCGGCCGGAATGGATCCGCCAGTTCGACGCCCTCGTCGCCGGTTGAGGTAGCACCATGAAAGCGAGCGGCTTCCCCTACGTTATCCCGATGCTTCTGCTGTCGGTGGCGTTCTTCGCGACGCCGCTCGCCGTCCTTGTCGGGTTCAGCTTCATTGGACCCGACGGCCTGTCCCTGCACAATTACGCGCGCTTTCTTGGCGATGCGTTCAACTATCGCGTTCTCGTCAACACCGCCAAGCTCGGGATACAGACCATCGTCACCACGACGCTGCTCGGTGTGCCGATCGCGCTATTCTACTGGCACAGCGGCAAGACCGCACGCCAGATCATCATTTTCCTGACGCTGATCCCGATGTTGACGAGCAATGTTGTTCGGACTTTTGCCTGGATCGTCATTCTCGGGCGGCAGGGACCGATCAGCGAGACATTCGTGGCGCTTGGGCTGACTGACCGTCCCTTCACGCTCATGTCGACGGAACTCGGCTTGGTGATGGCCATGTGCCAGATCGACCTGCCACTGATCATCCTTCCGCTGGTGGCGATCCTATCGCGCATCCCAGTCACCTATACCGAGGCTGCGCAGGTGTCGGGCGCGGGGCCGTGGCGCATCCTGGTCACGGTCCTGTTGCCGATGATGCTGCCTGGACTTCTGGCGGGCTGGATTCTCGTCTTTGCCAGCACCAGTGCTTCCTTTGTCACCCAGGCGGTGATTGGCGGCGCGCGCAACGTCTATGTGCCGCAATTGATCTATCGAGAGGTCGGCACGCTGTTCGACTGGCCGATGGCGTCTGCGATCGCCGTCGTGCTCCTCATGTCGACCGGCATTCTTCTCGTCGGCATGACCATGATTTCCCGTCACCGGAGACTTGTCGGCCATGCGTAGAAAATCCGAAAACCCGGTCCCCGCCATTCTCTACAAGGCATTCGTCTTCGGTTTTGGTGGCCTGAGCCTGATCTATCTTGTAGCCCCGATCGTCATCGCGATCACCATGTCGTTCACGTCCGGGCAGACGCTCAAATACCCCCCGGAAGGGTTCTCGCTGCGCTGGTATGAGGCGTTGCTCGATCCTATCCGCTCCGGGACGGAGCATATTGCCGCCGGCAACTCGCTGAAGATCGCAGGCCTTGCCGTTCTCGGCTCGCTTCTCTTCGCCGTGCCCGCCACGATCGGCATGGCTCGGCTGCAGCGTCGGTCGGTCAACACGATCGAGCCGTTGCTTCTCGCCCCGCTGGTCTTGCCGAGTCTGGTGTATGGTCTGGCTGCGCTGATCGTCGCCAATTTCGTTGGCTTGCAGCCTTCGCTCTGGCTGACGGTCGTCGGCCATGTGGTGGTCTTCGGGCCTTTGATGTACCGCGCCGCTTCGGTCGTCGCGCAGGGCATCAATCCCTCGCTGGCGGAAGCTTCGACAGTGATGGGAGCCACGTGGTTCACCACGCTGAGGCGCGTGATTCTGCCCTTGCTGACACCCGGCATTCTCGCCGGCGCATTTCTCGTCTTCATCCAGTCGCTCGACAATGTTTCCGTCTCGCTTTTCCTTGCCGATGCACAGACGACAGTGCTGCCGCTCAGGATGTTTGCGCTGATCGAGGAGTCGCTCGACGTGCGCGTTGCGGCAATGTCCGGCCTGCTGATCGGCCTGACACTGGTGGTGATGCTGGTGACAAGGCGGGTGCTGGCGCCTGCGCGACAGGCCTGACGAACAACAACAATATTGGAAGGAATAGCCCATGAACATGACCGCCACCAGAACAGGAGCCTATCGCATCGGCTCGCTGCTCGCCGACTTTCAGCCGGATTTCGATTTCGCAGCGCCCTTGCCCTTACCCGTCGAGGAATTCGAGGAACGTCTGCGGCGTATCCGCCGCCAGGCGGTGGAGGCTGGGCATGACGCCCTGATTGTCCACACGGGTGGTGTGGGCTGGTTTCACACGTCGAACCACTATCTGCGCTATATCTGCGACTGGATGCGCGAAGGCGTGCTGATCATTCCGACGGATGCCGACAAACCGATGGTGCTTTTGTCCTTCTTTACCCAGTCCGTCCTCCTGCCACCGGGAGGCGAGCCGGTTCTTGTTGAGGACATCTGGCAGATTGGCCCGATTGGGCGGGAATATGCTGACCGTCCGGGCGACAGCGTCATCAAGACCGCCGAAAAATGTGCCGAACTGCTGGCAGGCATGGGGCTATCGAAAGCGCAGATCGGCCGCATTGGCGACCGCACCTCGCTCACCTTCTGGGCAGGCCTCGACGCATTGATGCCGGGCGTGAAATTCGTTGCCGACAATGCCATTCTCGACCGCATGCAAAAGGTCCGCTCGCCACGCGAGATCGAGATGTTTCGGGCGGCCGCCCAATTGGTCAGCATCGCCACTCAGGCGGCCTATCACGTAGCGAAACCCGGCGTGACCGACCACGAGATCTACGCGGCCTTCACCCAGGCGCAGCTTTCCTTCGGCGGTGAGACCGGTGACGGTTACCAGATCGGCATCAACGAATTTGGCACCCATTGCGGCAAGCCCTATGGCCATGTCGTGCGACCGGGAGACCTGATCAATCTCTATGTCTCCAACGTCACCTATCGGGGTTACACCGCTCAGACTGCAAGGATGATCGCCGTTGGCGAGATCACCAAGCGCCAGGAAGAGGTGCTCGCCGCCTGTACCGAAGGTGTCAAGCGGGCGGAAAAGCTGATCCGCCCCGGTGCCCTGATGCGCGACGTGAACAATGCGGCCTTCGAGCCCATGATCGAGCGCGGCATGCTGGCGTCGCCGGAAGCCCGGACCATGCCTTACAACTGGGCACCGATGGATGACGGCAGCGCGAGGCTTATCCCGCGCCAATATGTCAAGAACATCGACTGGGAGGCGCAGGGCCGCACGCTCATGCATGTCTATCCGGCGACACATGGCCCGCATAACCCCAATCTCGGCCATTCGGTCGGCATGGCCGGCGGCCAGAACAGCTTCAACATATCCTCTCACAACTACGATCGGATGGAGGAGGGCATGGTCTTCGTGCTCCACACACAGTGGCTTGAGCCACTATCTGCCGGCTGCAATGTCGGTGACATGTATGTCGTGACCAAGGACGGGTTCGAAAACCTGTCGCGCCACACTCCGCTTGAAACCCACCGCATTGCTGCCGAGGCCTGAGATGACCGATACGACCCGAGCTCACACCCATTTCGATTTCTCCAGGCTCACCGAGCGCGAGCGCTACAAGATCCTGATCGGCACCGTTATCCCGCGCCCGATCGCGCTTGTAACAACCGTCGACAGAGACGGTCGCCCCAATGCCGGGCCGTTCAGCTTCTTCAATGTGCTGACCCATGATCCGGCAATCGTTGCGATCGGCGTGGAAAATTACGCCGACATGCGCTTCAAGGATACGGCCCGCAACATCCGCGAGACCGGTGAATTTACCGTCCATATCTGCGACAACGCACTCGTGGACCAGATGGAGATCTGCGCCATCAAATTTGGTCCTGGCATCAACGAGATGGAAGAGGCGGGTCTCGAAACCGTGCCGGGCGAGATGGTGTGCAGCCCACGCATTCTCGCAGCACCCGCAGCACTTGAGTGCCGTCGCCACACCACCTTGCAGGTAGGTCCCGCCCGCGAGATCATCCTCGGCGAAGTCGTCGGCGTTTTCGTGCGCAGCGACGCAGTCAACACATCCAACCTGCATATCGATCAGCAAATGATGGACGCCGTTGGCCGCATGGGCGGCCACACCTATACCCGCACCCGCGACCAGTTCGATATCAAGACGCTGAGTCCGCAAGAATGGGAGAGCCGGAAGATTTGTAAGACCGACGCAGCTGAGTAAAGGCTCGGATCAGGAAGCGGCAGCCCCCAATCGCGGATTGCGACCTTAAGGACGTGGCTAAGGATCGCAAGTTCGCGGACAGCACTAGATGGAGCTACACGCTGAAGCCGCTCGTCAGGAACGACGCAATGTCCCGCTGGCTCAGGCCGATCATCGTCCGGTAGGCGAGTTCATGGCGGCGGAGCACGGCTTCATGCCGCGCCGACGAACCTGTGCTTGCCAACGTCCTCTGAGTTTTCTGATTGCCGCCATGGTGATCTCAAACTTTGATTGTCGATCACGCGTACTGAGCCGCTTGGAGTTGACCGCGAAACCTCTACACTAATAGCAAAAGTTTTCACTAAGCTTTGGTCCAAGGGCCTCACGAAGCGCGATATTGCGAATGATCTTAATCTACCATGGGAAGAGATCGAATCGCTTGTTTTTGGGCTGACCGGGTCTTCTCTGGTGCGGCCCACAGAGGGTAACCTATCCGTTGTAAGTCAAAAGCGCTAATGCACACCGGCGGGCGCTCATCTCGAATGCCTAGCCGGGCCTGCAATGTTCAGTCCAACCTACAGCATCATTGGCGCTGTGCCGATAATGTGGCCCTACCGCTCGAAATGAGGCGTGTCACAAATTAAGTGAATACAACTATTCTAACATTGAGAGAGAAACCTTGTCACCCAAGGCAATTTATGGCGGAGAGGGTGGAAGTCATAGATGTAGAGATAATTTAATAATTTATTGTTTTTACTCAATTATTTTGATTTTCCCATGAAGGAAATGTACCAATAAATGTACCAATTTAAACGGATTTCATGAAATTTATCCAATGACAAATAACGGCCATCACGGCGGAAGTTTCATCAAGCGGTCGATCGTGATGAAATTTTAATCTCCGTAATAATACATGGGTTGAGGATTGGTCTCTAAGCCGTCACTGTAGCGGTATAGAAACTTGCCATCAATCCATAGCGACGGCTTATTCTCGCTGCACGAGTATCCATATGCACCGTCTACCCAGTGCAAAGGCGTATGGCCGTCCAAAGCATATATGTAATAGCCCAGTTGATAAAGTTTGGGCTCATGGCTTACATAGTCGTAAAGATATCGAGTTTCACTCACTCTGACGTCCCTGTCCGGCCCCGTGCGAAAATCCCCTCGCAGTATACTTGATTTTAATAAAAATTCTCACGCGTAAAATCAATCACCCGTCGGCCGGATCGACAATCGACGCTATGCGGTAAACAGCGATAGCTGCCGCAAGTATTAATAAAAAAGAGTATATCAATAGAAGATGACCTACAAATGATCCTGTCAGCATAGCTATACGAAATAACTGCGAAGTGTACTTGTAATCCGTCAGAGCGTATTTGACTAAGTCATAAAAAAACGTTCCATCAAAGAGAAATGCCCACATTAGGCAAACTATTTGTACAAATATAAAATGAAAGAACGTCGCATTTATCTCCTCAAGGTAGTTTATTCCCCTTGGATTTTTAACGGTTTTTAGGGCCTTCTTGAGGCGTCCCGTCATAACACTGAAAAGAATGGTATACGATCCAAGACTGAACCCCAGCAGGCTGGGGATCATGTCAAATGAGCGAGCCACCCATTTTGGGTTGATCCAATTCGTATAATTCAGTCCGGTTGCTATCAATGAGAAGATGAAGATTGGTGAGCATATTACCGCAGCCCATCCGCCGTAGCCTTTAAAGTAGCGACGGATGCTTTTCCAAAAAGCAATGAACTGGGTGAATGTAGCCAACTTAACTACCCTTGGTTTGCCACTATACGGCGAAACGCCTCCTTCTCTGATATCTCATCGGGATCGTAGGTGTCTTGGAGTATTTTAGGGAACTCTTCAGTTGAGCGTGTGACCGCACCTGTTTCGTCGCGTCCCTTAACCTGAACGCTTCCATTGTCGAGGGCGGCGTTGCTCACGGCTCTGATATCTTTGCCTGGGACAATCGACTGTCCCGGCTCGGCGTCGTAGGTCAAAACTAATTTCTGTGCGTGGCTCTCCGCTAAATGCGCCTCAACCCTTGATTCGAAATCGTCCGCAAAGATGTCCGAGTTAGGTTTTAGAATAGTGATCTTGATTTCGTTGATTTTTTTCAAACTAAAAAGGGCATCCAAACCTGATGTGCTTTGCACGATAGATATTTTAGCTGACTTATATTTCTGCAAGATATCGATATTTTCTGAAATATTTCGAAAATATTTTAGCAAAGAGTTTGATGTTATCTGCTTACCTTTAGAATATTGCTGGACGTAAATCTTGTGACTTTTTGTATCGAACATAAAGTAAAATGAAGCCGCATTGGGATATAAATTATCAGGTATATTGATCTCAGATACCTGATTGTCTGTAGCTTCTTGCAAGTTCGATACGTCAAACCAAGCGCCGTCAGTCTCGATTCGAGTGAACGTAGTTAGAATGCCTGCTACCTCGTTACTATCCTCTCCTGATCTGTCTAGCATTGAAATCATTGCATATCGGTCGCCATGAATATTGATGGGCTGCTTCAGCCGGTAAATGTCATGTATGAAGTTCGAATAGATTTCGGGTGAGTGGGGATGCAATCTTATATTTACGATACCAACTGATACTTTGATCCTGCGACCCATAAACAATCCCCCTGCGCCTCAAATGCGAAATTTCTACCTTAGGTCGCCAAGCTTGATAACACCACCTCGGCTCGATCCACAGCAATATTATCCATGCATACAACAGCGAGCTCATGCCAGTTGAGCACTGCATGAATTTCGACGGTCATTTATTTTGAGGAATGAAAGCAACTTGGGTTTAGTTTGTTACACAGGAAATAATCACCAATGCCCCTCCGGTCTGACCATACCATTCATCGGCGTGCTTCTTACAGGCCTGAACGGACTTGACCTCCGGATATCCCTTGGCACCGCCCTCATGATGACAGTCCGTGTAAAATCCCTCTTGAACCCCCTTCTTGGCCGTCGAATAGAGTTTTTTCTGCTGTGCGGCCGTGGTGGCAATTTCAACGATGTTGTCCAGTTCTGCCTCGCCGTCGTCGGTCGGAGAGCAAACATAGACCGTAGGCTCAATCGCTGCCGCGTTGACTGAGGTGGCTATCGAGCCAAGAACAATGGCTGCATAAACGGTGGCTTTTTTCATCGATGCCTCTCCTAAACGGGTTCGTTTTCTTTGGAATTATGGATGAAGATGCTGCCCATCAATCGGCCAGTTTGGCGGGAGAGATATTCACGTTTCCTAACGTGTAGCCACTGACGACGCCTTTGCAGGTGACGAAGTGGCCGGCGGCAAGTTGCCTGATCTTTTTTGCCTCGTTGTCGTCAGACGGTCGAATCTTACAGAACGTCGCAATCTTGCCCTGACGAGAAGTCTGGATCACAAATTCATCGTTTCTCTGCGAAACATCCCAGACCGGCAGCTTCCATTCCACGAGCTTGCCGCGGTAGGAATCTTTGATCTCGCTCTTCTGGACATCGGTAAGTCCTGAAAAGAATGACAGTGCATTTACCAGATCGTCAGGCGGTGCGGTGCTGACCGGGGCGTCATCCAAAACCTCCTTACCGGGGTTGCCCGAACCTTGAACGCCGATGAATGACGAAAGGATGAGACCCAAAAGGCTTCCAAAAACCGGCAAGCCAAGGCCAACGATCACAATCCAGAACAGTGATTTCCAGAAGAGCTTCATTTTGCTTCTGCGACAGTGGCTTTCTTTGCACCAAAGACAGCAAGGATACCGCCGATTAAAGCGAGGGCCATGAAAATGGCGACTAGGGTTCCGCCCAGAACCGCTCCAAGGATTGCACTGACGATAAGCAGGGCACCGGGAGTTTTGCTCGTCGCTCCCATGGCAACGGCGCCAAAGATAATCGTGAGGAACGAGAAGAGGATACCGCCCCATCCGAGGCCGACGACGGTAGATGCACCGTCGGCTTCCAGTCCAGCCCCGATACCACCGACGAACAATGTTATCGCTGCGGCAAGAATGCCGAAAATACCTGCGATCAGTGCGATAATTCCGCCTGCTTTTTGCATTGTCTGAAATCCTGACAAGTTAGTTTGAAGAAGGGCGATGGCCGATGTTGGCGATACCGGCCCAGCCGTTTTTGCCTAGAAACGATTGTTTGACGTCACCCAGCTTGACGGTCATTTTTTGTCGGGGAGCAAGCTTCGCTTCCACGTTTTGATCGGCAGGTGCACCGTCAACGAACAGACCTGTACTGGTGTAAATCGCTACAGGTTCACGCGTATCGTTTTCGATTGTTATCGTCATGGACGCGTCCTCGAATTTAGGCCGCGCCATCCTGTTCATTTTTTGAAGCTGCTGCTGAAGCGTTGAATAGGCTTCGGCGTTGAAGCGTGCGACGATGAAGTTTGATTTGTCTTCTTTAAATGCACTGAAATGCAGCAGGAACTTCCCCGGCTCGACCTCAGGTGAGGCAGGGGCATCAAGGACCGTTCTTGCCTTGATCAGCATCCTGTCATTGATGCTTCCGGAAATATCCTCACATCCGATCAGGCTCGCGCCGTCGAATACCGATGCGACGGCATCAACGATCATTTTGCCTTCCGGCTTCGCGCACTGCTTATCAATCCCGGACTCGAGGACTTCGATTGTGATATCGACCGGAACGCTTTTTCCGTGCGTCTCAATCATTCCCTGAATGTCGCTAGTGTATAGCGTGGCTGTTACGTTCTGATCGCAGCCGGACAAGGCAATTGCGGCGAGAAAGGGGTAAATGTATTTCGTTCTTTTCAGCATTGCTCATTCCAAGTGCTGTTTCTGGCTTCAAATTTTGCGACGCGAACGCACCGACAGGATCGCTAGGAGTTGATCCACATTCTTTCCGAGATCTGCTTTTGTTCACTGCCCACGGCGTTGGCATAGATTGACGTGATCTCAATCGCAGAGTGGCCCATCCATTTTGACAGCATGTTCAAGGGAACACCGGAAGAGATGGCATTCACGCCATAACCGTGCCTCAGACCTTTGGGAGACGATTGCGGGCCAGATGCTATTCCGGCGTCTGTCATCACCGATTTGACGTATCTCCACCCTGTCGCTCTCGACCACGGCCACAGGCGACGGTCCAGCTTTCCCGGCCGACGAACTTGATGGACAAGCTCAAGTGTATTCAGCAGTTGTGAGGGGACCGGCACAGCTCGAAACACGCCGGAGCGTCGTTTTTTCAAGGTTTCGAAAATGATCGTCTCGTTTTCCAGATCGATCCGGTCAACGGTCAGGTTTAGAGCTTCGGAAATACGGCATCCAGTGAAGTGCAGTGTTTCGCAAAAAGAACGGATCGCTCCCGGTCGTTTGATGGCGGCTTTCAAGAAAGCCTGCCGCTCTGACGAGGTGAGATAAAGTCGTTTTCCATTGCAATCATTGATCATTGCTGAGGTATTCCTTTACGTCTTGAAACACTTTATCAAGACGAGATATCGTGTAAATATCTGATTTCGCTAATTAAATTAGATACTCTTCACGCTCGAAAAGAACGACAACGGAAAATGCACTCGCAGGATTGTTGATATTGTTCGATCAATATTATTTTCGTTCATCATCCAATCCTGCTTCAAAGCATCACCTTTGAAACCGAATAGATAATTTTGTTTCAGGAATGCTTGGAGCGAGCAAAATCCGAAATAGTTGTCGAAGAAGAGGTCGAAAGCCGCACTTCGATGATCGAAACACTTCTTATAAGAGGTGTTTCGAAATACCCAATCAGGGGTTGACTATTTGGTGCCGCAGGATATGAAAATGGCTAAATTGTGAAACCGAATTATCTATAGTGTTTCACGACTTTATCAAAACACCTTACGCTGCAAAAAGCAGTCATGGTGCGATCCTCAACTTGAGGCAACGTGAATTGCCGGCAGCTTCCTATTGATTATTCGTATTCCTCTTTCAGGACAGCACGCTCATTTATTAAGCTACCGTAGCGTTCTAAAAATTCGTGTCTCTCGGTTCCAATTAGCGGGTTTCGGTCAATAGAATACGTCTGACCCCTTATGACATCGAGAATTCGGATTTCGTCGGATGGCACCTCGTTCAAGGCGGTTGTTAACAGCCATAAACCGAGGCGAGCAGCCTCCTTGCCTAGAATTGGGTCTTTTGCAAAATATGGATATATAAAGTGTTCAACCCCTTGGGCATCACGAACTGAAATAATGCTGTCGATCTTAACCGTCGATCTCAGTTCGACGAAATCATAATGTGCCCGGAGTTGTCGTCCTGGCTGAAAAGGCTCATTTGTCCAACGTCTCCTCTCCGTCCACCAGCGCAAAAAACCCTCTTTTAGCTGCGGATACAGATTTTGGCGGCGCTTGTTGACTTCTATGCGATCCTTGACCGTTACATCCAATTCGCTCGACCCAAAAATGTGAGATCGTGCATCGGCCCAAAACGGAGCGTAAAAATCACCTCCATTAGATGCCCGTCCTGATTCCTTTGCAATCTCATCGCGAATATCGTTACGAAGCGCGCTCTGTCTCTTTTTATCGGACAGGAACATCAGCATAAGCAATTTTCGCAGATGAATACTATCAAGAGACATTTACATTCCTTTGAAAGCCACCGACCACAGTGACGCGCCTTAGGTTGAGTGCGTCATAGGATGAAAATATAGGTAGAATTTTGCTATTTAAAAGCGGTAATTTACAGTCGAATCGGAAAAACGAAATCAGAGCGCGTATTGGGGTTCGACCGAAATTTCCGAAAATTGACTTTAAACATCAAGTATAATCAAAGTTTTCCACAGTCTGAAGAATTTTTAGTCGCTCACTTGAAATAAAGAGGATGGCAACAGATATTGCTTCCATCCGTTCACGATGGGAAACTTGGGGGTGCGGAGAATAGCTTGAAGCTGTCAAGCCCGAAGGTTGCCAGCAGTATTGTAAAGATGTCCATTCGGACCTCCGCACGAAACTGGACAATCAAGGCGCATGAAGAGAATATCTTCACGCAGCTACTATAGTCCATAATCTCGATTATATGTGCCAAAGGGTGATATAGACCCGCATTAAACAGTCGGGGGCAGGAGGTTAACCGGAAGCACACGGTTCTCTTGCCCCCTCTCGCCCAGAAGGTCGTTTTGTGAAATCGTGGACTGCCTCTATTCGGCGTTATCCTCATTTTGATCCGGTAATCTCCGCCGCGGAAGCGGAAGCGGTAGCATTAGACCCGAGGCAGGTAAGCTCCCACAAGTTTTATCCCTTTTTGAAATATGACGAGGGTTGGACAGCCTATGCCCGCAAAGGTGAACACGGAAAACGTAAAGACCGTCCGATTAGATTCGCCGCTCGATTAGACAGCTGTATATTCTCTTATTACCGAAGCGTTCTCAGCAAACTTTATGAAGAGCGCTTAGCGGCCGAGGGGTTAGGCAGTTCGGTTATTGCATACAGGCGCATTTTGAAATCCAGCGGGAGTGGTGGACAGAGTAATATCGAATTTGCTCTGACCGCGGTACAAAGCATCCGATCGTTCGGAAACTGCTGCACGGTGGCGTTGGACATAAGCAGCTTTTTTGAGTCTTTGGATCACGACCGACTGAGGGAGGTCTGGAAAGAACTAATTGGTGAATCACGCTTACCGCAAGATCATTTCACTGTCTTCCGGGCGATTACCAAATATGCCTTCGTCAACGTGAAATCGGCGTATGAACGGCTCGGTTATTACGGTGAGAAAACGGATCGATACGGTAAAGTGCGATTGGGATATCTAAAACCTAAAAAGGAAATTCCGGTTCAGCTTTGTGATGGAAAGACGTTTCGTGAAAAAATTGCCGGAAAAGGCACACTACCGTCGATTATCGAGGTAAATAAAACTGGCAGGGGCGTCCCACAAGGTGCGCCGCTCTCAGATCTACTTGCAAACCTGTACCTATTTGAATTCGATAAATATGTTCAGAATATCTGCAACGAAAAAGGTGGATCGTATTTTCGGTATTCAGACGATATACTCATCGTCGCACCAATCTCTGAGACCGACGCTATCAGCCTTGAGCAGGAAATCCGAACAGCTGTCGGCAAATATGGAGGGGGCCTTTTGATCAAAGAAGAGAAATCCGCGATTCACAAATTCGAGCGCACCGCAGGAATTCAAGTCGCCTCGGTTATCAAGGCATCAGACAAGGATGGAAGAACTGCTTTAAATAAGCCGTTTGAATATCTGGGTTTTAGATACGATGGTAAAAGCGTCTTCATACGCGATAAGACAATGAGCAATCTTCATCGGAAGATCGCGTCTGTATGCCATGCAACGGCAATCCGACTTGTCAAACGTTACAAGGGAAAGTCGGTTGATGAGATCTTAAAATTAACAGATATGGAGAAGCTCATCCAAACATTTGGCCCTGTTAAAGACTTCCGCTCTAAGGCCATGGATTATCGTCTTTGGACTTTCACAACGTATGCGAAGAGAGCTTCGCGCGTTATGGGAAACCTAGGTTCTCCAATTCCGCGCCAACTTTCCGGCTTAAGACGTGCAATCCGCAATCGACTAGAATTTGAATTGCAGAAGGTGGTTTAGATAAACTTTTAAATTTCCAGAAGCATTCTCAATGGATTGGTTACCGGTTGAGTAGCCAATCGCCTCCGTAGAATGGATAAGACGTCGCATCCAAATCAGGATACGACCAAAACGTCTTATCGATCCTCGCCTCTCTGAGCGTCTGGCAGGGATATTTTGAAGCGTAGGTCATCAGCGGCGTGACAGAGCCTAGTTGCGGCTCAAACTTGATTATATCGATGCCGGTAATGCGACTGTCGTTGGCTTCTTTCAGAACCCCGCTTTTCCTCAGCTTCTCAAACTCCGCCTGAGTGTCAGGATGAACGAGAAGCAAGGCATGGATATGCGGTATCTGAAACACCTTTGGAGCCATCTTGTAGCGACTTCCTTCGACATCAAGGAAGGCCATGCTGAACGGCTGTAGCAGAGGTTTCTTGTTGAATTTCGGACCCAGCAGCTTCTTGCTGACGTTCAGGTGCCATTTTCTATAGGCATCGAAAATCGCCTTGGTTTGAACAGGAGATTTTTCGTTGGCGATCTTGCAGATATCGGGTTTAAAATGGACTGTAATAAAGAATAGGTGATTATAAAAATGACTTAAGGATGCCTTACGGCATACATGTTTGACCTGAAGGTCAAACATGTATTTCTCATTAAATACTTGTTCTATAAAGAGGGAGAAAGAAGAGTCTAGACTATATTTTGAAGAGTTATCCATATGATTTTATAATATATCCTATAAGTTATTCTATATTTAGAATATAATAAACAATTGGACCCGCTCGGCTCATCGCTCGAGTCCATCTCATAGCCACAATAAGACAGCCAGTCGAGGGCAAAGTCACCCAAACACTACCTTTGCACGCATAACGTGTGCCGTCTATCGTGTTATTTTAAAGGGGGGAGATCAGGCCGCCTCAAGCCATAAAGGCCGGGTGTTTTCCCTTAATTCCTGGGCCTTTTTCCAATAAAAGTTGACCAAACGAACAATATTCGGGTCTGAATTTTTATGGGCCGTATTTCCTAACGAACACAACCTTTGGGTGAGCCACTCGAGCTCATCCTCATCCAAATCTGATTTCATTTTTAAGGATTTTGTCTAGCCGTATAGACTCTCTAAAATAACGGCAGTCATGCCTAAGCATCAGATTGAATATATTGTATTTATTGAAAAAAGTAAACCGTTATTTCCAGTCGGATTCGAGATTTTTGAGGTATTCAAGGGTGCTGGCGAGCCCGTATCCCGCACCGTAACTCGCACCGATCATCGGGTTCTTGTGACCCATCAGGAAGTTTTGCAGTTCCTCAGGAATCTTGTGCTTTCTCATTCGGTCCTTGAACATGTGCCGGAGGCTGTAAACCGAGTGATCTTCAGTTTCGAGAAGCTTGTTCGTCTTCAAGTGCTTCATCAACACGGCTGACAGGGCGTCGGCCCCTGTTGGTCTCCTATATGCCGGAAAGCCCTCCGGGTTCGCCTGAAACGCTTTGAGGGCGTGGCCGATGAGGGGAATAGTTCGGCCACGATGATCGGTTTTGAGTTGTCGGTACTTGTTGGCCTGAACGACGATATGAGGAATTTCGGCATCTAGCCGGATTTCTGTCGCGTCCAGACCGATAATTTCCTTCGGCCCGCAACCGGTATCGATCATGGCGAAGAGTGCACCTCTGGCTTCGTCATTCAACGTCGCGAATGGATCACCTCGCAGCCAGTTCTGCTTGATGAACTCCAGCGAAAAGACAGGACGCGAGTTCTTCTTTCCCTTCAGCCGAATACCAGTGAAGGGATTGCTCATTTCGAGGTCCATGTTCTCGATATAAAAGGTGATGATTTTGCGAAGGTGCATGATCGTCTTGTTGGCACTTTCGGCGGTGAGCTTACTTTTTTCAACAATCCCGATCAGATGCGACTTGTATTCGTTTGCGGTCGAACGTTTGATTTCCTCAAGGGGGATGTCAGAGCCGACAAAATCCCGGAACCGCTTGACGGCAGCCTTGACCGGGCTTTGGCTTTTGCTGGCCTCCCGCTTGGTTTTTCCGATCATGTCCACTCGGGTATGTTCCTCGTAGAATTCGAGGACGTTCTGAATGGTCACAAGATCCGGCAGCGACCCGAACAGTGCACTCATTTCCACGCCTGTCGGTCGGCCAAGGGTTTCCCATTTTGCGAGACGTGTCATCATCGATCGCATGTCAGCTTTTTCCATCAGGTCATCAGCCGACTTGTAAGGGAGGTTGAATTCCTTTGCCTTATCCTTCAGCTCGGCCAGCGACGGTATTTTCCGGCTCGACAAGGGGATGCCGTTTCTCAACTGCTCCAGAATATTTTCGTATTTGCTGTGAAGCTCACCGTATCGGACGGTCGCCTTGACCGGATCGCGGGTCCTCAGCGATTCCTTGAATTCGGACTTTCGCCCGGCGAGCAACCGGAGCTGTTCGGGGATAGGACGTCGATAGACGAAATTGCCGTCACCACGGAGATACAAATATCGAGCTTCGAAGCCGGGGAGACGAGCCTTGTTCATCCACTTTTTGTACCAATAATTGTACCAAAAGTAAATCGTTAGACGATAAAGTTATGTAAAAACAACACGCTAGTGGGATTTCATGGCGGAGAGGGTGGGATTCGAACCCACGATACCCTTGCAGGTATGCCGCATTTCGAGTGCGGTGCATTCGACCACTCTGCCACCTCTCCGCATGCGCGAACGCTTGCGTTGCGCGCTCCTCTTAAACATCAATGACCGGGCTGACAAGGGGAATTTCGTGTTTGTGTCACAAATTATTCGTCATGGGTGAGGCTGGGGAAATGCATCGGCTTCTGGCCGTTTTCGTAGATATTTTTAAAGGAACGCGCACGACCCGCAGGGTGCGCGTCACATTCGATAGCAGCGTCAGATCCGTTGATAACGCCGCAAGATTTCCAGGATTTTTTCATCCTGCTCTTTATCCGGCAGAAGGGCCGGTTGGCGGCTGGCGCCGACGGATGGGTCCTGGAGATAAAGTGAGCGTTTAACCATGGCCGGTGCGAAGCCGAGGGCGTAGAGATCGGTGCGGAAGTCGGCGTAGATTGCCTGCTGGCGTACGGCCTCGGTGATATCACCGGCGTTGAAAGCATTGAGAATGCCGGCAAGTACATCCGGCAGCGCGTTGCCGAGGCCGGAAATGCAGCCTGCCGCACCGTTCTGCAACGACCAGAGAACGAGGTGATCCGGGCCGGAATAGACCTCGAAGCCGGGCATCTCCTTTGCCACCTGAAGATAGGCTTCGAGCGTCTGCTGAGCGCCGCCGGAATCCTTGATGCCGGCGATATTGCCATGGGTGGCGAGTTTGCGGGCGGTTTCCGGCTCTATGTGGTTCTGGGTGCGGGCGGGAATGTCATAGAGATAGACCGGCGTTTCAACGGCGTCAGCCACCGTCGAGAAATGGCGGATCAAGCCATCCTGCGTGCAGGCGATGAAGAATGGCGTGATGACGGCGATACCGTCGACGCCGATGCGGTCGAAGGCTTTGGCAAGTTGCAGGGTTTCGAATGTGGCGGGCATACCCGCATTCACGATCACCTTGGCACGGCCGGCAACTTCGTCCACCACCTCTTCCGTCAGCCGGATTTTTTCCGCATGCGTCAGCGCGGTAAAATCGCCATTTGTGCCGGCACACATGATGTTGTTGCCGGCCGCCACCTGGCGGCGCACCTGCGCACGGGTTGCCTCATAGTTGATGGTTTCGTCCTCGTTGAAACAGGTGACGAGCGCGACGAAAGCTTGCTTGCTCATGAAAGAACTCCGCTTGAATTTCCGATGGCGTCACCGGCACCGGCCGGATGACGCTGAGATTGCATATCGGGGTCGGGATCGAGGCTCGCGGATAAAAGGGCACGGGTATAGGCCTCGCGCGGCGCTTCGAAAACCTGGCGGACCGTGCCGAACTCCACCACCTCTCCCCGCTGCATGACCATGACGTGATCGGCAAAATCCCGAACCACCGGCAAATCATGCGCGATGAAGATGAAGGAGAGGCCCATTTCGCGGCGCAGCTTGTCCAGCAGTGCGATAACCTGCGCCTGAACCGAAACATCGAGCGCCGAGACCGCCTCGTCGCAGATGATGAGCTTCGGTTCCAGCGCCAATGCGCGGGCAATCGCGATCCTCTGCCGTTGACCGCCGGAGAACTGATGCGGATAACGGCGCATATGCTCCGGCGAGAGACCCACCTGATGCAGCAATTCGGCAACCCGCTCACGCCATCTTGCTCTGGGCAAGATCTCAGGATGGATGCCCCAGGCCTCGGAAATCAGCTGAAACACCGTCATGCGCGGATTGAGCGACTGGGTGGGATCCTGAAACACCATCTGCAAATCGCGCCGGAGCGCGAAGAGTTCGGCAGGCGGAAGCTTGAAGAGGTCGCGACCCTTCCACAAGGCGGTGCCCGCATCCGGCTCGTCTAGCCGCAAAAGAATACGCGCCAGCGTCGATTTGCCGGAACCGCTTTCGCCGACGACCGCGATGGTTTCGCCTTCCATGAGGTCGAAGGAAATGCCCTTCAGCGCCTCGAAGGCGCCGTAACGCTTGCGCACATCACGCACGCTGAGCAGCGCTTCGCCCGTCGCCTGCGACTCGTGCATGTCGCCCCTGCCGGGTGCTGCACTGATGAGCTTGCGGGTATAGGGATGCTGCGGATTGCGATAAACCTCGCGCACCGTGCC
The DNA here is from genome assembly GCF_002008205.1 of Agrobacterium sp. YIC 4121. Classification (NCBI taxonomy): domain Bacteria; kingdom Pseudomonadati; phylum Pseudomonadota; class Alphaproteobacteria; order Hyphomicrobiales; family Rhizobiaceae; genus Agrobacterium; species Agrobacterium sp. YIC 4121. The sequence continues at coordinate 245,834 of NZ_MRDI01000004.1, forward strand.
GGCCTCGACCAGAACACCCTTTTCCATCACCACCACCCGGTCGGCGATTTCGGCGACGACGCCGAGATCATGGGTGATGATGAGCACGGCCATGCCGGTTTCCCGCTGCAATTCCTTGAGCAGCGAAAGCACCTCGGCCTGCACCGTCACGTCAAGCGCGGTGGTCGGCTCATCGGCGATCAGGAGATCAGGCCGAAGAGCAAGCGCCATGGCGATCATGACGCGCTGGCGCTGGCCACCGGAAAATTCATGCGGATATTTCTTCAAGGCCCCGTCCGGGTCGGGAATGCCGACGCGGGCGACAAGCCGCCTCGCCTCCGCTTCGGCCTTTGCCTTGTCCATGCCGTGGGTGGTCATCGCCTCACGGATCTGCCAGCCGACAGTATAGACCGGATTGAGATGGCTGAGCGGGTCCTGAAAGATCATGGCGATACGCCGGCCGTTGATCTCGCGGCGCGCTTCGGCCGGCATGGTCAGAAGGTCCTGACCGTCAAGCAATATCTGGCCGCTGCTGATATGTCCGGGCGGCATGTCGATGAGGTTCATGATGGCCGAGGACGATACCGACTTGCCCGAGCCGCTTTCGCCGAGGATAGCAAGCGTTTCGCCACGGTCGAGATGGTAGGAGACATCCTTTACCGCATGGACGACACCGCTTGCGGTGTGGAACTCCACGGAAAGGTTGCGCACGTCGAGAAGATGGTCAGCCATGCTTGCTGCCTTTCATTTCCAGCCGCCAGCGCTGCACGGGATCAAGCGCGATGCGCAGCCAGTTGGAAAGCAGGTTGAGCGACAGGGTGGTAAGGATGATGGCAAGCCCCGGCCAGAAGGACAGCCACCAGGCATTGGTGAGATATTGCCGCCCCTGCGAAATCATCAGGCCCCAGGTGATTTCCGGCGGCTGAATGCCGATGCCGAGGAAAGACAGCGCGCTTTCCGCCAGCATCACATAGGCGAAATCGAGCGTGGCGAGCGTCGTCAGCGTCGGCAACACGACGGGCAGGATGTGGCGGAACAGGATGCGCTTGCCCGATGCGCCCATGACCCTTGCCGCCTGCACGAACATGCGCTCGCGCACCTCCAGCACCTCTGCCCGCGTGGTGCGGATGTAAACGGGAATGCGGGTGATGGCGAGAACCAGCATCAGGTTGAGGATGGAGGAACCGAGCAGATAAAGCACGATGACCGCGATCAAGAGCGACGGGAACGACATGATCACATCCGCAAGCCGCATGATGATCTGGCCGACACGGTTGGAGGAAAAACCGGCGATCAACCCGAGCACGGTGCCGGTGATGGCGGAAAGAAGCACCGCGCCGGCGGCGATCATCATCGTGTTTTGCGTGGCGGCGACAATGCGCGCGAGAAGCGAGCGGCCGAGCGCATCCGCTCCCAGCCAGAAATACCACTCGCGCTGCCAGTCGAACGGGGCGAGGTTGCGCCCGCGCAGGTTCTGTTTCGTCGCAAGATCGCCAAGCCAGGCAGGGCCGATAAAAGCGAGGATAACAACGATGATGAGGAAGATCGCGGCGCAGAGCGCGAATTTATCCGCCCACAACATGCGCAGCATACGCGTTGCGAAGGACGGCTCGGCGATGATTTCGGTGTCGGCATTGGAAAGGCTCATGGCTGAACGGCCTCCTCAGTGCCGGATACGCGGATCGAGGAGCGCATAGGCGATATCGATCAGAAGATTCATCAGGAAGATCGCCAGCGCGGTCACGAGAATGGCAGCGAGCACGACGTTGAAATCGCGCTGCAGAATGGAATCGATCATCAGCTTGCCGACACCGGGAAAACCGAAAATGGTCTCGACGATGACAGCACCATTGAGAAGGCTTGCTGCCTGGTCGCCAATGACGGTGATGACCGGCAGCATGGCGTTTCGCAAAGCGTGAATGAAGATGATCGGACCCGACTTCACGCCCTTGGCGCGCGCTGTCTTCACATAGGCCGAGGACAAAGCGCCGATCATCGAGCCGCGCACCACCTGCACGATAATGCCGAAGGGGCGCACGAACAGGACCGCAATCGGCAATATCCAGTGCAGCACGGAGCCCGTTCCCGACGTGGGCAGCCAGGCGAGATTGACCGAGAATACGACGATAGCGACAATCGCCAGCCAGAAATCCGGCACGGATGCACCGATGAGCGAGATGCTCGAGGCCATGCGGTCGAAGAAGCCGCCGGAGCGGAAAGCCGCAAGCGAACCGATGACGATGGCGGCGGTGGTAACGAGCGACATGGTGATGACCGCAAGCCACAGCGTCCAGACGAAAGCCTCCAGCACCACATCCAGCGCTGGGCGGGCTTTTCTGAGCGATTCTCCGAGATCCCCCGTCATTACATCGCCCGCATAACGCAAAAACTGCACCATCAGCGGATCATTCAGCCCATGCAACGCCCGGAACTGCTGCTTCAACTCTTCCGAAGCCTCGACCGGCAGAAACAGTGCGGCCGGGTCCCCCGTCAGGCGCGACAGGAAGAAAACCATGACGATGAGGCCGATCAGGGAGATCAGGCTCGCAACGGAACGTTTTCGGATGAAGCTCAGCATGGTTGCCTCCGGTTTTTCAATGCGACGGCGAAGCTTTCGCCGCGCCGCCGCTTCTCAATTGACAAGACGCGGGGTCTTATTTGATGCCGATTTCCGAAAGCTGCAGCATCGAGTTGGTGGCGATGGTGGGCTTGAAGTCCAGCCGCTCCGAGACGCGGGAGAAGCCGACCATGTGGAACAGCAGCACGTCCGCAACCACATCGTCGTGCAGATAAGCGATGAGTTCCGACCAGAGCTTGGCGCGTTCGTCACCCACGGCTGCGGACGCACGTTCGATCAGATCGTCCACCTTCTTATCCGAGAAGCCGGACTGCGTGCCCTTGGTGGCATATTTGAAGAACATGGTGAAGGACGGGTCGCCCTTTGAGTTGTCGTGCATGGCGGCGACGATCTGCGGTCCGCGGCCTTCCTTGAAGGGCTTGGAGTAATAGCTTTCGTGCTCGGCCACTTCCACGAATTTCAGGTCGATCTTGAAGCCGACATCCTGCAATTGCTGCTGGATCGCTTCCATGATCTCGGTGACGTTGGGGAAATTCGCGGTACGCGCGATGATGGTGATCGGCGTATCCACCTTCACACCGGCAGCCTTGGCTTCCTCGAGCAGCTTTTTTGCGCCCTCGGGGTCATAGGGGAAGACCTTGACGTCGGGGTTCCAGCCAAGCGTGGTCGGCGGAACGAGAGCGGTGGCCAGCACGGCACCTTCCGGAACCAGCGTGCCGAGGAAGGCCTGCCGGTCGATGGCAAGGTTGAGTGCGCGGCGCACCCGCACATCGTTCAGCGGCGCAATATTGTGATCGAGACGCATATAGACCGTCTCGCTGTCGAGATAGGAAAAGTCGGTCTTCGTATTGGTAGCGTCGAGCTGCGAAATGGAAGGCGAAAGATCGGCTTCGCCGGTCTGCACCATGGCGGCGCGAACCGAAGGATCGGCGCGGAAAAGATAGGTCGCTTCCGTCACCTGCGGCTTGGCGCCCCAATAGTCGTCGCGTGCGGTGAGGACAATCTGCTGGCCCGGGGTCCAGTTGGTCAGCTTGTAAGGCCCGGTGCCGACAGGCTCGCGGATGAATTCCATCTTGGTTTCTTCGGGCACGATGGTGACGAGCGACATGAGGAGCGGCAGAATGGGCTGCGCCGGTTCGGTCTTGAAGTCTATCGTGTGGTCATCGACGATAGACGGGGTCACCGTCATGCCGCCGAAATAACGGCGGGACTCGCAGGCGTTCTTGTCGCTCATGATGCGTTCGAAGCTGTGCTTGACGTCCTTGGCATCGAATGCCGTGCCGTCGGAAAACTTCACGCCTTCACGCAGGTGGAAACGCCAGCTTCCATCGGCATTCTGCTCCCACTTCTCGGCGAGGCGCGGCTGAACGCCCTTATTGCCGCGAACATCGAGCTCGGTCAGCGTCTCGCTGACATTTTCCATGATGATGCGGCCGATATTGGAGCGGGTGGCCATGCAGGGCTCCAGCAGGTCCGCCTCTTCCGCCAGCACGATCTTGATCGGCCCCGATGCCGCGAGCGCCGGCGAAACCGCGGCACTGAGGGAACCCAAGACAAGGGCGCCCGCAATCAATGACTTCTTCATTCCGTTCTCCTCCCAGATTCAGAAATTCAGCAACATGGCGGCGCGCCGCAAGGGGCATCTGAAAATCCCCGTCTCCTGCATTGAGGAGCATGGCATGCGGATGATTGTCTCCTCCACCCGTAAACAGAGCATCGACGTTATCGCATTTTTTGTCAATTTATTTTTCGAAGGCAATTTTTATTCAAACCAAATCCATTATTTTTCTTGTTTAAAAACAAAGATTTAGTTCATAAAACCAAAAACGATTGATCCTCTTTTTTTATCAAATAAACTTGACAACTTTTTGAATATGTCATTTTCATCGGAACAAGAGGAGACCACGATGACCCCTGATGACATCGCTCAAGCCATGACCGGAGCCATCCATGCCGTGTCGGAAGACCGGCAGGAAGCGTTCCTGCCGTCACCTATGATCCAGAACCATGCGAGCTTCCTGCACCTTCTGGATGACGGCACCCTGCTCTGCGCATGGTTCGGCGGCACGCTGGAAGGAAAATCGGATATTTCGATTTTCGCATCCGTGCTGACAGCGGGAGCAACCCGCTGGGGACCGCCGCAGCGCCTGAGCCACGACCCCGCTCATTCCGAACAGAACCCGGTCCTCTTCACTGCGCCAGATGGCGTTCTCTGGCTGTTTCACACAGCCCAGCCCTCCGGCAATCAGGATGAATGCCGCATTCGCATGGCGCGAATCCACCGCGACGCGACTGCACCGGAAAAGCTTATTTCCGAGGAAGGCCGTTTTCTCGATCTCCCGCAGGGCTGTTTCATCCGCGCACCGCTGCGCATCCGCGATGACGGCGCCTGGCTGCTGCCGATCTTCCGCTGCGTCCAGCGCCCCGGCCAGAAATGGAACGGCAGCCACGATACGGCAGCGCTCGGCATATCCACGGACAATGGCGCGACTTGGCAATTGCAGGAGCTGGGGGAATCGACCGGCTGCGTGCATATGAGCCCGGTCGCGGTGACGAATGGGCGCTACGCCGCCTTCTTCCGCCGCCGTCAGGCCGATTTCGTTTATCGCACCGAAAGCACCGATGGCGGCCGCTCGTGGTCAAAGCCACAGCCGACCGATGTGCCCAACAATAATTCCTCCATTGCCGTGATCAGTCTCAACGATGGCAGGCTGGCTATGATCTGCAACCCCGTCAACGCCGCGCAGTCCAGCGACCGCCGCGCCTCGCTTTATGACGAGCTGGGAGAGGAAGACGACAGGCCGGATGCCGATCCGAGCGGTGGCTGTGTGCCGGTCTGGGGCGTGCCGCGCGCGCCGGTTTCTATCTGCCTGTCCGACGATGACGGGCGCAGTTTTACCACCCGGATCCTGATCGAAGACGGACCGGGCACCTGCCTTTCGAACGATTCGACCGATGGGCGTAATCTGGAAATGTCCTATCCGTGGCTTCTGGAAGCGCCGGACGGTACGCTGCATGCGAGCTACACCTATCATCGCCGCGCAATCAAATATGTCCGGCTGGCGCCCGGCTGGGCTGACGAGAACGACGGGAGACAAAAATGAGCAACATCATTGGCATCACTATGGGCGACCCCTGCGGCGTCGGCCCCGAGATCACGGTGCGGGCGCTCGCCGAAATGTCCGCCCCGGATCGTGCGGCGACGCGGATTTACGGCAACCTCGCCACGCTGGAAGCGGCGCGGGATGCGCTCGGTGTTGATATCGATCTCACTCAATATGTGGTCGACCTGCCTGTGGAAGGCGCGCCGCTGCCCTGGGGTACATTGTCGCCAGTGGCCGGAGACTCCGCGTTCCGTTTCATCGAAAAGGCCGTTCGCGATGCCGAAGCGGGCGCAATCGGCTGCATCGTCACCGCGCCGATCAACAAGGAAGCCTTGAACCTCGCCGGTCATCATTATGACGGGCACACCGGCATGTTGCGAAGCCTCACCGGCTCCTCGGCCGCCTATATGCTGCTCGCCTCCGAACGGTTGAAGGTCATTCACGTTTCCACCCATGTTTCCCTGCAGGAGGCCATTCGCCGGGCGACGACGGAGCGGGTGCTGGCAACCATCCGAGCCGGCAACGCGCATCTGAAGCGCATCGGCTACGAGCGGCCGCGCATCGCGGTTGCCGGCATCAACCCGCATTGCGGTGAAAACGGCCTGTTCGGCACCGAAGATGACGACCGGATTGCGCCAGCGGTCGCTGCCGCCCGCGCCGAAGGCATCGAGGTGCAGGGGCCGATTTCCGCCGATACCGTGTTCCACCGGGCCTATTCCGGCGCTTTCGATCTCGTCGTCGCGCAATATCACGATCAAGGCCATATCCCGATCAAGCTTGTCGCCTTCGACACCGCCGTCAATGTCTCTGTCGATCTGCCGATAGACCGTACCTCCGTCGATCACGGCACGGCTTTCGATATCGCCGGCAAGGGCATCGCCAATCACGGCAACATGAATGCGGCCATCGCCTATGCGCGCAAGCTGGTGGCGGGCAAGGAACGGAAGGAATGAGCACCATGTCGACAGCTCCCATTCTCCTCCACCAGCCACGACGGCTCGCCGTCGGCGCCGGCACCATTTCACAGATCGGCACCTGGGCGGGAAAAACCGCATCGACCCTGATTATCGCCACACCGCTGACGGCGAAATTTGCCGAACGGCTGCAATTGCAGGGCCCTTTCACGATCTTCGACGCCATTCCCGGCGAGCCCGACACGACAACGCTGGAAGCCGCCCTTGCCGCAGCACGCGCTGCCAAGCCAGATCTCGTCATCGGCCTCGGCGGCGGTTCGGTAATGGATGTGGCGAAGCTGGTCGCTGCTCTCTGGAATTCCAACCAGTCGCTTGAAGACGTGGCCGGGCCGAACAGGGTTGCCGGGCGCGACACACGGCTGGTGCAGATCGCCACCACTGCCGGCACCGGCTCGGAAGCCGGCATCCGTTCGCTCATCACAGACCCGGTGAAAGGCAACAAGATCGCGGTCGAAAGCCCTCATCTGATCGCGGATTTCGCCGTGCTCGATCCGGAACTCACCTATTCCGTCCCATCAGCCGTTACGGCGGCGACCGGGGTGGATGCCATGGCCCATTGCGTCGAAGCCTTCACCAACCGCAAGGCCCATCCGATGATCGACGGTTTCGCGCGTATGGGCTTTGCACTGGTCGGTAAATATCTGGCGCGCGCCGTTCGCGACGGTGCGGATACTGAAGCACGGGAAGGCATGATGCTCGCCTCCTATTATGGCGGCATCTGCCTCGGCCCCGTCAACACGGCGGCCGGCCACGCCATCGCCTATCCGCTTGGCACGCTTCTCAACCTGCCGCACGGGCTGGCAAATGCCATCGTCTTTCCGCATGTTCTCGCCTTCAACCAGCCTGCGGTTTCGGCGAAGACGGCGGAAGTGGCGGGAGCGCTCGGGCTTCGCGAGCACCTTTCCCCTGATGATCTACGCAAGGCGGCAACGGATTTCTGCGCCGGGCTCGGCATCGAAATGTCACTCGCACGGCATGGCGCGACTGAGGCCGATCTTCCCCGATATGCCGACGATGCGCATGCCATCCGCCGGCTGATGGACAATAACCCCGTCGACATGAGCGTTGAGGACGTGCTCGGCATTTACCGCCACGCCTTCTGAGCAAAAATCCGGTGCGCGAACGCGCATCGGCCTTCGGCCACCCGCTTAATCCGCGTGCGAAGATTCGAATAGGCGGTCGCGCGATCCGGTCAGATGCTGGAGCATCAACTGGCGCGCCGCCTCTGCGTCCCCATCGGCAATCGCCTTTGCGATTGCCTCATGCTCGGCGAAAACACGCGTCAGGCCGGATGCCTCCCGCTTCACCGACATGCCGTGGAACTTCATTCCCATTGCAATATGGTCCTTGAGCGCTTCCATCGCGGTGGAGAAATAGCTGTTTCGCGCCGCCCGCGCGATGGCGAGGTGGAACTGATAATCGGCATCCTCGCGGTGGGACTGGCGATTGGTCGCATCCCGCATCAGTTCGAGCGCCTTCCGGATCGCAGCAAGCCTCTCGCCATCGTGCCGCAAGGCTGCCGCGGCCGCCGCAGCCGGCTCCAGCGTCAGCCTGAATTCGTAACAGTTGAGAAGATCCGCAACGTTTTCAAGCTGCCCGAAGCCAAGCGGCTCGCGCAGGCCAAAAGCCCTGACATAGCTGCCGGAGCCTCTGCGGGAATAAATGAACCCCTGCTCGCGCAGCCGCCGCAACGCCTCGCGCACGACAGGTCGCGACACTTCGAATTCCATGGCGAGTTCATGCTCTGTCGGCAGCCGCTCATCCGGGTTATAGGCCCCGGATTTGATCGCTCGGTGCATTCTCTCGAAAATAATGTCCGGAAGTGCCTTGCGCGCCGTTTCTTTCATCAGCCCCATCTGGTCAGCTCTCTCCAGCATCGTTGTCGCCAAGCATCATTTTCGCGATCCGTTTCAACGTGTCAGCTTGCCCAAAACCGCCGGACTTCGCAATGATGCATTGATCGCCGGACCAGCCGACCCCGAGACCCGGCAGGCATTCGCCGGCAAGACGCAGGCGCGAAACGCCCATGGCCCGCAGCACGGCCTCTGCCGTGGCTCCGCCCGATAACAGCAGCCTGGCGGCGCTCGCGGTAAGATGCGGCACGACGCCCTCCGCCAACCGGTCTGAAACCGCAAGCGGCGACAGATTTTCCTTACCCTGCGTCGCTTGAACCAGCGTCAGAGCGGCACCGTCATCGGTGTGGCGGGGCATGACGCCATTCGGCGCCTCTATGATCGAGACAGGCCCAACGCTTTTGAGAACGTCGATCTGCTCCACAGTGATCGGATCGCGAGACCCGATGACAAAAAGCCCCCTGCCGGATGGAATGATCGCCGCTTCAGGAACAGCCTGCGCCGTCATCGCTTCAGCCAGCGCCTCGGCAAGCCCACGCGCGCCAACCAGAAGATCGGCCCCTTCCGCCTGCGCGGCGGTGAGAGCTTCCCTGATATCGCCCTGTGATCGCGTGTCGGGTATCGTGCAGCGGCCAGCATGTCCGCCCAGCCTTTCATGAACCGGAATGGCAGCTTCGACGCCAAAGCCGGAAACGGCTCCGCCAGTAAGGACACGTCCGAAATCCGGAATGGCGGGCGCGACAAGCGCGTGCCGATAGGAAATCGCATCCATTTCCGCCGCAATATGCCCTTTCAGGCGGGAATCGATCTTCTTGAAAAGGACAGTATCGGCCGGAATTAGCCCCAACAGTTCCTGCGTGCGACGCCTGGCTTCATCCGCCTCGCCATCGCGGCAGCCGAGATTGACGCTAAGGACGGCGGGCGCATCCGCCAGCGCCGTACGCACACCGTCAAGCCCGATCGCAACCTCGGTCGCCAGCCCACGCCCGGCAAAGGGGGCGGCGGCGTCCAGCGCTCCGGTCAGATCATCGGCAAAAATCAGCAGCACGGGCGAGGCCTTCATAAAAGTTGTAATGTTTTACGTCGATAAATTTATTTATAATCAATAGATAAATAGATGTGAATAACAAAAATTATGGCGCCGCCTTTCGGATTGGCCAATTCAGCAGCAAAGAGGCTCAAAGAACGAAAAAGGAAATCGGAAACGGCAAAGAGAACGCCAAACGCGGGCCGCAGCCATATATGGCGAGACGGCCGAGAGATGGCGAACGAACAATGTCGCTAGATGAACCGGAAGGGCAGGCCCGAGATGAGCGCCTTGACGAAGCGCTTTTTCTGAAAGCGTCCATTCAGCGATACACGCGGCAACTGCGTCGGCTTTTCAAGGCTGTGGGAACCGATAACGCCAGCCTGCGTGGTCACTGCCGCGGAAAATCCTGCATCCTGAACCGCTTTTGCTTCCCGTTCCCCCACGGCCTTTACCCAGCCATAGGGATAGGAAAAGGACCGTGGCATTTGGTCGGCATAAGCTTCCACCCGGCGCGTCGATTCCGCGATTTCATAAGCCAGACGTGCCGCATCCACCTTACGCATATTCACATGCGTCATGGTATGCGCGCCGAAATGCACCAGAGGGTCCTGCGCCAGCGCCCTGAGCTCGTCTTCATCCATGACAAGTTCGTCCACGATCGCGATGGGATCGACGCCATGCTGCCTCGCGGCATGATCGATCCTTTCCACCGCCTCATCTTCCGAAAAGTTCTGGACGAAATCTTCAAGCCGCGTGAATGCCTCCGCTTTCTGCGAAGGGCTGGCGCATGCCACATGCCCCGGCCCCGCCCCGAAATCGAATTCGAACGACGCGACTTTCTGCGTCAGGGCAGCAGCGGTTTCCCACCAGAGGCTGCGTGTCCGCTCCACAAAACCCGGCGTGATGAAAATCGTGTAGGGAACGGCATATTTACGGAAGATCGGCGCGGCATAGTCGGCATTGTTTCGATAGCCGTCATCAAGCGTGAAGGCGCAGAACGACCGGCCCTCGTGATTATCGGCAAGCAGAGCCGGCAGATCGTGCAGATGGACTGGAACGAGACCGCATTCGAGTGCGGCCTGTATCGCCTCTTCCAGAAATTGCGGCGTGACGGACAATTGCACATTGGGTGCGAAAGCCGAAACAGCCCCTCCGGGGCGCACATGATGAAGCGTGAAGATCACACCACGACCGGCGAAAGACGGAAATGCCGAACGGACGGCCGGGAGAGAACTCACCTCCAGCCCCGCCCTTATGGCTCCATATTTCACAAGGCGTTTTATCGGCTGAAAGAAAATTCTCCCCGATTGTCCTGATGTCAGGCCGGGAAGAAGGCGTTTTCTCACGACTCTCGAGACCGTCAACGGCAGATCGATCAGACCCGGCAAGGGATCGTTCGGCGCAAAGGCGGCCCAACTGCGGATATTGCGAAGAGAAGCGAAATAGTCGCCGATTTTCGCCTGCCCTCTCCGGGCCAATGTGAAGGCGGCAACGGCGTCGCGGACAAGATAGGACCAGGAAACGCCCTGCCGCGCATTGCCGGGCCGGCTGACCGGCTCGCCATTGGCGACCCGCCATAGCAGGGCGCCAAGGTCGATGCCCGCTGCAGAGCAAAGGCCAAACCATGACCATGGGCGTGGATTGACATCGAGAAGCTTCAGTTTCCCGTCCCGGCCGTCGAGCTTGAATTCCGCCTCGACCAGCCCGCTATGGCCGGCCGATTTCAGTATTTTTCGGGCCGCATCCACGGCCTGCCCGTTGTCGACGACCTCGACGCTGGTGCTGGTATAGCCGAAATCGACAGGATATTGCCGAGCGCGCCGGGCAGTGAATTCCGCGACCGGCTCTCCGTTCAGCCAGAGCGCGGCGTAGGAGAACTGGCTTTCTCCCCCACCCGGAATGAGTTCCTGTACGACGACATTGCCAGCGCCGATCTCTCCACTCGCATCGGCAAAAGCCGTTTTCAGAGCATGTCGGTCATCGGCGCGAATGACTTTCGCCCTCGCGATGGTGGTATCGCCACCGCCCATATTCGGCTTGAGAATGACGGGAAACAATATGTCCAGCGTATCGATGTCAGCGGCCGATGCCAGCGCATAGGTTCGCGGAATACTGACGCCAAGTTCTGCGGCGCGCTGGTAAAGCAGCGGCTTTTCGCAGAGCCATTGCAGCGCGGTCCAATCCGGCAGGATGATTTTGTAGAGCGAGGACAGTTCCTCACGATGCTGCGCAATGAGCTGGACCTCTCCGTCGCCGGACGGCAGCAGCAGACAGCCCTTCAAACCATGCTTGTCGGCCATTTGACGCAGGAACGGCAGTGCCCCGGCATCATGCGGGCCGGCCCAGCGGATTGTTTTCCGCACGAAACGCGACCAACCCGGCAAAGGAGAATCGTGGGTGAGGTAATAAACGGGCACATTCAGGGCGCCGAGGCTTCGGGCAAGGGCGAGCGTACCGTGAGCGCCGCCGACAATAACAACACCTGGAATGGTCAAAGCCTGATCCCCGTCCTATTCCATATCTTGATCGCAAAAATTGATAAATAAATTGGATATTTCTAAAGTATTGAGCGGACCGACATCGAATTGCGAAAAATCCGAAACGCCGATGCTTTTAATCTTTTGCAGGCGCTTCGGAATTGCTTTGAAAAGAAAATGAGGATGCCGCCTCACGCCTCCTTGCGGACAGGACGCGGATCGCCGTTGTCGTCCACCGCGACCATGATGAAAACGGCCTCCGTCACCTTCTCGCGAGAATCCTGATAGTGCCTGCGGGTCCAGGCCTCGATCTTCAACGTGACGGAGGTGCGGCCGATCTTTTCGATTTTGGTGTAGACACACAATGTATCGCCGATCTTGACCGGCTTCTTGAAGACGATCTCATTGACTGCGACGGTGACAGTGCGGCCGCCGGCTACATCATTGGCGCGGACGAAAGCGGCAAGGTCCATCTGCGACATGACCCAGCCGCCGAAAATATCGCCGGCGGGGTTGGCATCGGCGGGCATCGCAAGCGTTCTGAGCGTGAGTTCCATATCGGCGGGCGGTTGCTGGTCCATATTTCAAAGTCCTTTCACAAGCCTCCCGCTGCCGGACTTAAACAACCGCACCCCATCCGCCAATAGCCGATTTGTCGCGGCAGCCCTTCCAAAACAGCAAGGAATCACAGAGCCATCGTAAGCTTCGGTTAACCATGATGAGGCACGATTCCAAAAAACGCGAGGGCGTGCGAATGGCCTATGACTGGAGTGGAAACAACACAATACAGCAGCGCTACGACCGTATCGTCCTGGCGGTCGCCAGCGTCGTCGCCATCAGCCTGGCGACCGGCACCCTTGCCCTGCGTTCGCAGGTAGAGCCGGACACCACCATAAGCCTTGCCAAACAGCAGCGGCTCGATTCGGACAAATGGCATTTGCGGCTCTAGTCCGCTCGGATCAGCCCGATAGCCAATGCCCTATTGCGGAGCGCTCCCGGCCCTGGAGATATTTTCCTTCTGCGCGGTGTGGTCGAGATGCGCCACAGCCGGGGCGAGCACCGACAGGAATGTTTCCGACCGGCCGATATAGACGATCGCCGCACCCTCGATCCCGTTCAGAACGTCCGCCAGCGTATCCTGCGTCTGTTTTTCCAGCCCTTCGAGCAAATCGTCGATAACGACGAATTTCGGCTTCAGCAGCAGGGCATTGGCCACCCGGATACTGGCCTGCTCATCCGAATCCAGTTTTTTATCCCAGCGAATGTTTTCCTCGAGACGGGATGCCATCTCGCCAAGCCCGCAGGCTGTGAGCGCCGAGACATAATCCGCATCGGCGAAACGCTGGGGCGCGCGCGGATAGGCGAGGATTTCACGCAGCGATCCCGCCGGCAGATAGCCGTGCTGAGCGATGAAAAGCGTGTCGGACTGCTCGGGCATCTCAATCCTGCCCTGCCCCCAGGGCCACAGGCCCGCCATGGCCGCAAACAGCAGCCTTCGGTTCACGCCCTGCTCGCCATTGATCATCAGCCGTTCGCCCGGCCCGATCTCTACTTCGCTCTCGCGCAGCTGGAAGCCGCGATCCAGATCCTGCCCACCCGCATCGCGGCAGATCACCACCGACTGGAGGCGGATTTTTTCATTCTCCGCACTGCGTTGCAGATCGATCGCCAGGCCGTGCTGTTCGACGCTGTCCATCTGGATAAGGGCGTTACGGAACACCGAAACGCGTTGCAACGTCGCCTTCCAGCTGGCGATTGGCCCGAAATTGTCGATGTACCAGCGCAGTGCCGTATTGACCTGGTTGAACGCACCGACAGCCATCATCAGCCCGCCGAAGGTGAGGTTGCCGGAGAAATAAACCGGAGCCGCGATCAGGATCGGCGCCACCACCGCGAGCCAGCCATATCCTGCCGAAACCCATGTCAGATGCGTCAGCGCCATGGCGAGCCCGCGAATGACGCCGAGCACCGCATCAATATCGATGCCTATCCGCCGCCTTTCGTTCTTTTCTCCACGTGCAAGGGCAATGGCAGCGAGATTTTCGCTGGCCCGCATCAGTGAGAAGCGAAGCTCCGCCTCTTTGGAATAACGCTCGGCATTCAGCCCGACAAGCCGATAACCGACGAGATTGCTGAGGAGGGAAGCCGAACCGGCGTAAAGGATCGCCGCCCAGACCATATAGCCGGGGATCGCATAGGTATCGCCGTTGATGGTGATGGCGAAGCCGGCCGAGAGAGACCAGAGGACGCCGATAAAGCTGACGAGCAGGATCGTCGCATTGACGAGACCGATGGAAAGCGCCGTGCTGCTTTCAGCCAGATTGCGGACATCGTCATGCAGGCGCTGGTCGGGGTTGATCGCAATCGTGCCGAAACCGGCAAGACGCGCGGCCCGTCCCGGTTTCAGCCATTGATCCACCATATCCTTGGCAAGGCCCTCGCGCATGTTCAGCGCCGTCATCTGGTTCAGCCAGGTCTGGATGACGTTGAGGAGAAGCAACAGCCCCGCGATGATGGCGAAGACCTCCAGCTGGTGAATGAAGGCGGCAAGATCGCGCCGCTCCAGCGCGTTGTAAAACGGCGCGTTCCATTCATTGAGCCTGATCTGCCCATAGGCGGTGAGCAATATCACCGTGAGCAGCGCTATCGACAGCAAGATCAGCCGGGTGCGCACCGGCGAGGTCCAGAAGGCACGCCCCATCATGCGCAGCTGCGCCGGGAAATCGAGATCGAAACCCGAAAGATTAGCCGCGCTTTTGCGCTGATCGTCGGTCACCGTTGTTGCCATTCATTCCATTCCGAAACGTCAGTCGGCAAAGAAAGCGGGTCGCGATTCTGCGCCTTTCGTTGCCAAGCAATAACACGCCGTTCGACCTTGTCCACAATCCCGGCGAAATCTCAGCGGCGATGATTGAAAAGCCCGGACAATTCTTACCGCGGGCAAATATCGCGACCTCGACCAACAATGCGGTTGCCCCCGGAAATGATCCTTGCTTTCTTTTCCTGCATTGCACAAAATCCGAATAATTTCAGAGGGGCGGACAAACCGCATAAGCCGGAAAACCGGGCAAGGCAGATTAATGGCGATCAAAGCGAGCATCTATCATCTGACGCATTATAAATACGACAATCCGGTTCGCCTTGGACCACAGATCATAAGATTAAAGCCCGCCTCGCACTCCAGAACCCGTGTTATCAGCCATTCGCTCAAGGTTTCGCCCTCCAATCACTTCGTGAACCTTCAGCAGGATCCCTACGGCAATTACCTCGCCCGCTTCGTTTTTCCCGAGCCCGCGACGGAATTTAAGATCGAGGTCGATCTTGTCGCCGATATGACGGTTTACAATCCGTTCGATTTCTTTGTGGAGGAAGAGGCGACAAAGTGGCCCTTCGACTATCCGCAGGAATTGCGCGACGATCTCTCCATCTACATGAAGCCGGAGCCGACAGGCCCGCTGCTTGCCGCCTTTATGGCCACCGTCGACCGCACGCCGGGGCAGCAGACGGTGGATATGGTCGTTGGCCTCAATGCCCGCCTGCAACAGGAGATCGGTTACGTCATCCGCATGGAACCGGGCGTCCAGACGCCGGAGGAGACGCTTGCTTCCGGCAAGGGGTCCTGCCGTGATACCAGCTGGCTGCTCGTGCAGGTTCTGCGGCATCTTGGCCTCGCCGCCCGTTTCGTGTCGGGATATCTCATTCAGCTCACCCCCGATCTCAAAGCGCTGGATGGCCCATCCGGCACCGAAGTGGATTTTACCGATCTGCATGCCTGGGCCGAAGTCTATATGCCCGGCGCGGGCTGGATCGGCCTTGACCCCACCTCGGGACTTCTGACGGGAGAGAGCCATATTCCGCTGGCGGCAACGCCGCATTACCGCAATGCGGCGCCGATTTCAGGCGGTTATTACGGCCATGCCAACACGGAATTCGCCTTCGACATGCAGGTCCGGCGGGTTGCCGAAACGCCGCGCATCACCAAACCCTTTTCGGATGAAAGCTGGGAGGAACTCAACGCGCTCGGTCAGGAGGTCGATGACGTTCTGAACAGCCATGATGTCCGGCTGACCATGGGCGGAGAACCGACCTTCGTTTCCATCGACGATTTCGAATCCGACGAATGGAACACCGGCGCGGTCGGACCGACAAAGCGTGAAAAGGCCGATGCCCTGATCCGCCGCCTGCGTGAACGTTTCGCACCGGGCGGCTTTCTACATTACGGGCAGGGAAAATGGTATCCGGGCGAAAGCCTGCCGCGCTGGACCTTCTCGCTCTATTGGCGCAAGGACGGCCTGCCGATCTGGCAGAACCCGGCGCTGATCGCCGACGAGGGCGCAAATACAAGCGTCAAGGCGGAAGATGCGCAAAAGCTGCTGGGCGGTATAGCCTCCCATCTCGGCATCGAGCCGGAACTGGTGCTGCCGGCCTATGAGGATCCGGCCGAATGGATCATCAAGGAAGGCAGCCTTCCCGACAATGTCGACCCGTCCAATTCCAAGCTGAAAGACCCGGAGGAGCGAAACCGCATGGCCCGCGTCTTCGAACGGGGACTGACGACACCGACCGGTTACATTCTTCCCGTTCAGGCGTGGAATGCGCGCGCCGCCGGCAAACGCTGGATCAGCGAAAAATGGAAGACGCGGCGCGGTAAAATATTCCTGGTTCCGGGTGACAGCCCGGTGGGTTACCGCCTGCCGCTCGGCACCCTTCCCTATGTGCCATCATCCGCCTATCCCTATATTCATGAAGCCGATCCTTCGATCCCCCGCGGTCCGCTTCCCGATGTTCTGACGCCATCGGGCCGCGCCATGCCCGAAGCCTCCTTCCACGCCAGCGAGGCCGCAGGGCAGGAGCGCATCGAACAGACGCTCAGCGAAATCGGCGGCGCGGTGCGCACCGCCATGTCGGTAGAACCGCGTGACGGAAGGCTCTGCGTCTTCATGCCGCCGGTCGAGCGCATCGAGGACTATCTCGAACTGATTGCAGCAGCGGAAGCGGCAGCCGCCGATCTTGGCTTGCCCGTCCATATCGAGGGTTATGCGCCGCCGCATGACGAGCGCGTCAATGTCATCCGCGTCGCACCCGATCCCGGCGTCATCGAGGTCAACATCCATCCCGCCGCGGGCTGGAAGGATTGCGTCGACATCACCACGGCTGTTTATGAGGAAGCGCGTCAGTCGCGTCTCGGCGCCGACAAGTTCATGATCGACGGCCGCCACACCGGCACCGGCGGCGGAAACCATGTGGTCGTGGGCGGCGCCAACCCCAATGACAGCCCCTTCCTGCGCCGGCCCGATCTTCTCAAAAGCCTCGTTCTGCACTGGCAGCGGCATCCCTCGCTCTCCTACCTTTTCTCAGGCCTTTTCATCGGCCCGACGAGCCAGGCGCCGCGTATCGACGAAGCCCGCCACGACAGTCTCTACGAGCTGGAGATCGCGCTTGCGCAGGTGCCTGCCCCCGGAGAAGGCGTGCCGCCCCTGCCATGGCTGGTCGACCGGCTGTTCCGCAATCTTCTGACGGATGTGACGGGCAATACCCATCGCGCCGAAATCTGCATCGACAAGCTGTTTTCCCCTGACGGGCCGACCGGCCGCCTCGGGCTGGTGGAGTTCCGGGGCTTTGAAATGCCGCCAAATGCGCGCATGTCGCTCGCCCAGCAATTGCTGGTGCGCGCCCTCATCGCCCGCTTCTGGAAAAATCCGGCCGCCGGCAAATTCGTGCGCTGGGGTACGGCGCTCGCCGACCGCTTCATGCTGCCGCATTATATCTGGGCGGATTTCCTCGACGTGCTTGCCGACCTCAGGGAAAACGGTTTCGACCTCAAGCCAGAATGGTTCACCGCCCAGCAGGAATTCCGTTTCCCCTTCTTCGGGGAAGTGGAATATGAGGGCGCGAAGCTGGAATTGCGCCAGGCGCTGGAGCCCTGGCATGTGATGGGCGAACAGGGCGCCATCGGCGGAACCGTGCGTTATGTCGACAGCTCCGTCGAGCGCCTGCAGGTGCGGCTGGAAACCTCCAACCCCGCCCGTTACGCGGTGGCATGCAACGGCCGCGCCGTTCCGCTGACCCCGACCGAAAACCGCAGCGTCGCAGTCGCCGGCGTTCGCTTCAAGGCATGGCAGCCCGCTTCCGGCCTGCATCCCGTTCTGCCCGTCAATTCACCCTTGACCTTTGACATTTATGATACATGGTCGAGGCGATCGATCGGCGGATGCATCTACCATGTTGCTCATCCGGGCGGGCGCAATTACGAGACCTTTCCCGTCAACGGCAATGAGGCCGAGGCACGCCGCCTCGCCCGTTTCGAACCATGGGGACATACGGCAGGGCAATATCCGCTACAGGCGGAAACCATGTCGCCAGAATTTCCGCTGACGCTCGATCTGCGTCGGCCTTACGGAGTGTAAATTGTCCAAAGCCCCGGCAACGGAACGCAAGACGGAAACGAGCGCGCAACCGCGCGGGCTTGAATATTCCCCCTTGCCGGGTGTTGCCGACGAAATGCTCGATACCAACGGCAAGGTCAGGCCGGTCTGGAAGACCCTGCTCGACGCCCTGTCGCGCATGTCGGAACGGGAATTGCACGAGCGCTTTGCCCGCACCGACCGCTACCTGCGCGATGCCGGCGTGTTCTACCGCGATTACGGCAAGGGCAGCAGTGAAAGAAACTGGCCAATCTCCCATATTCCGGTCCTGATCGACGACAGGGAGTGGGCGGTTCTTTCCGAGGGGCTGAAACAGCGCGCCAATCTTCTGGAAGCCATGGTCGCCGATTTTTACGGCGAAAACCGGCTGGTCAAGGAAGGTTTCGTACCCCCGGCCCTGATCGCCTCCAATCCGGAATATCTGCGGCCCATGGTCGGCGTGAAACCGGCAAGCGGCCATTATCTGCATTTCTGTTCCTTCGAGATCGGGCGCGGACCTGACGGCAACTGGTGGGTGCTGGCCGACCGGACGCAGGCGCCTTCCGGTGCGGGTTTCGCACTCGAAAACCGGGTGGCCACCACCCGTGCACTTTCCGATATCTATGCCGAAACCCATGTGCACCGTCTGGCCTCGTTCTTCGGCGCTTTCCGCGACACGCTGCAGGCGCAAAGAAAGCACCCCGACGACCGGATCGCCGTGTTGACGCCCGGCCCCGCCAACGAAACCTATTTCGAACACGCCTATATCGCACGTTATCTCGGCTTCATGCTGCTGGAAGGCGAAGACCTCACTGTCGTCAACGGCCGCGTCATGGTCAGAACCGTAGCGGGGCTGAAACCGGTTGGCGTTCTCTGGCGGCGTCTCGACGCCTCCTATTCCGATCCGCTGGAACTGAACCAGCAATCCCATATCGGCACGCCGGGCATGGTGCAGGCGCTGCGCAATGAGGCGCTCACCGTCGTCAATGCGCTCGGCAGCGGCATTCTCGAGACGCGGGCGCTGCTCGCCTTCATGCCGCGCATCTGCCGCCACATTCTGGGCGAGGAGCTGAAACTGCCATCGATTGCCACCTGGTGGTGCGGGCAGGAATCGGAACGCCGCCATGTCGCCGGCAATATCGAAGGCATGGTCATCGGCCCGGCTTATTCCCGGCTTCCCTTCTTCGACGATAACGGTCAATCCGTGCTCGGCTCGTCGCTGCGCGAAACGGCGAAGGAATCGATCAGCGACTGGCTTGCCTCCGACGGCCACAGGCTGGTGGGACAGGAAGTGGTGACGCTTTCGACAACCCCGGCCTATATCGACAACAAGCTCGTGCCGCGCCCGATGAGCCTTCGCGTTTTTGCCGCGCGCACCCAGGATGGCTGGCAGATCATGCCCGGCGGCTTTGCCCGTATCGGCAGCAGCAACGATGTCTCCGCCATCGCCATGCAATCGGGCGGAAGCGCTGCGGATGTATGGATCGTCAGCGACAAGCCGGTGGAACGCACCACGCTACTGCCGGCGGAAGAAAGCTTTACCCGCAATATGCCGGGCAGCCTGCCGAGCCGCGCAGCCGACAATCTCTTCTGGCTCGGCCGTTATATCGAGCGTTCGGAAGGCGCCCTGCGCATCCTGCGCGCCTGGCACGGGCGTTATGCCGAATCCGCTGATCCGCGCCAGCCTCTGCTCGCGCATGTGACACGCTATCTCGAAGCGCTCGATGTGGAGATGAACGATGCCGTGCCGGAAAGCCTGCTGAACAACATCAACAGCGCGCTTTATTCCGCCAGCAATATCCGCGACCGCTTTTCGCCTGACGGGTGGCTGGCGCTGAACGACCTTGCCAAGACCGCCCGCCGTTTCCACGCGAAAGTGGCCCCCGGCGACGACGCTACCCATGCCATGACGATCCTGCTGCGCAAGCTTGCGGGCTTTGCCGGTCTCGTGCACGAAAACATGTATCGCTTCACCGGCTGGCGTTTCCTGTCGATCGGCCGCTACCTGGAGCGCGGCCTGCATATGACGCGTCTTCTCGGCCATATGACCGGCCCGGACGCACCTGACGGCTCCTATGACATGCTGCTCGAAATAGGCGACAGTGTCATGACCCATCGCCGCCGCTACAACGTCAATACGGCCGGCCTGACCGTGACCGATCTTCTGGCGCTCGACCCGCTCAATCCCCGCTCGATCCTGTTTCAGCTGAACGAAATCCGCACAGAGGTGGAGCAGCTTCCGAACGCCTTCGTGAACGGCCAGATGTCGCCCTTCTACCGCGAGGCGATGCGCCTGCATTCCGGGCTTGCGGTGATGACGCCGGAAAACATGAACGGCGCGATCTATCGCCAGCTCGAAACCGATATGGAACATCTCTCCGATGTTCTGGCCCGGACCTATCTCGGATAATCCTATGCTTTACGATCTTTCCCTGCATATGGGTTACACCTACGACACGCTGGCCCACGGCGCGCGCCACATCATCCGTGTCCTGCCGCTCTCCATCCCCGGCCGGCAGCGGCTTGTCGCCGGCTCCATCGATGTTTCGCCGGTGCCGGAAGAACGTGCCACCTTCGAGGACTTCTTTCATCAATCGGCCACATCAGTGCATCTGCGCGCGCCGCATGAAAAGCTGGATATCCGCATGCAGGCCCGCGTGATGGTGGAGGCACCGGCGCTGACGGCAGATTTTTCCCCCGAGCTTTCCCGCCTGCCGCAGGACCTGGCCGATGTCTGGTCGCTCGATTTCCAGTCGCCGCACCACTTCATCGGCGCGAGCCCCAGGATCGGAATGGATGCGGCGATATCCGCCTATGCCCGGGAATTGCTGAAACCGGGAATGACCATTCGCGAAATCGCGCGCTCTCTGTGCAAACGCATCCATAAGGACTTTACCTATGACGGCGAAGCGACGACCGTCGACACGACGCCATCGGAAGCCTTCAAGCTGAAGCGCGGCGTGTGCCAGGATTTTTCGCATATCATGATCATGGCGCTGCGCAGCCTCGGCATTCCCGCCGGTTATGTCAGCGGTTTCCTGCGCACCATTCCGCCACCGGGCAAGGAACGGCTTGAAGGCGCCGATGCAATGCATGCCTGGGTTCGGGTCTGGTGCGGAGAAGCCGCCGGTTATCTGGAACTCGATCCCACCAATGATATCATCGCCGGAAGCGACCATATCGTCGTCGGTTACGGCCGGGATTATTCCGATGTCGCCCCTGTGATCGGTGTCTTGAAGAGCTATGGCAACCAGCAGATAAAACAGGCCGTCGATGTCATCCCCGTCCAATAATGACACGATGTGTATTATTGCGGCCATCGCGCCAACAATTCTTGAAAATACTTCGAAAACTGCTCCAATTTGATCGCTGCGTAAAATTGAACCGATCACGTTAGCGGATTTTACATCGTTTGCGGCTTCTCTGTGCTCAGTCGAATATTCTAATCCGTGAGCCCGTCATGACCGCCTCTGCACATCAAAAACCGAAGCGCCGTTTTCTTGCCGATACCAGCGGGAATTTCGGCATGATGACGGCCATTCTGCTGCCGGTGTTGCTGGGTTTTGCCGGCGCCGGCATGGAGTTGGCGAATGTGATGCAGGTGAAAGCGGATATGCAGAATACCGCGGATTCGGCAGCCCTTGCGGCGGCCACCGAAGCCCGTTTGAAAATGGGCGACCTGACGGACGAGCAGATCAAGGAAATCGCCAAGAACTTCATCGCGGCCCAGATGGAAAAGAACCTGACCGAGGAAGAGAAAAAGGAACTGGAGCAGAATTCTCCGACCAATATCACAAAGACGGAAAATGCCCGCGGCAAAACCTACACCGTCGAGACCACGATCAACCACCGCGTACAGCTCAATCCGCTGCTCGGGTTCATTGGCGCAAAAACACTCGATCTTTCGGTAACCGGCACCGCAAAGAGCACCGTCAACAAGGGCGCACCGATCTCCATGTATCTGGCGCTTGATCGCTCCGGTTCGATGTCATTCAAGACGGACACGGTCGATACAAAAAAGACATCGTGCCAGAACTACACCTCTGATAATTGGAACAAATATCCCAATCTGGCCAAGACATCGCCCTGCTATGTCAACAAAGCCATATCTCTCAAAACTGCCGTAGGGTTCCTCGTCGCAACATTGAACAAGGCTGATCCGACCTATACGGCTAACGGTGGTTCAGAACTCGTCCGCACGGGTGCCTCGGTTTATACGCACGAGACATATGCTGCCCAGCCCATCAGCTGGGGTACTGGTAGCGTTGTCAGCTACGTGGACAAGCAAATCCCGGAATTTCCCTCCGGCGGCACGGATGCCCGCAGCAGCCTGACCGCCGCCTATAACGCCCTTAAAAAATCCAACACTGACGAAGCGAAAGCACACAAGGACAAAGGCAGTGAATCCTTCGAGCGCTACATTGTTCTCATGACCGACGGTGAAATGACGGGCAACAGCGCCTCGTGGAATTCCAGCATCGACCAGTCCGTGCGCACCACCTGCGAGACCGCCAAGAAAGACGGGATCAAGATTTTCAGCGTCGCCTTCATGGCGCCGGACAAGGGCAAGTCGCTGTTGCAATATTGCGCATCCAGCCTCGACAATTATTATGCGCCGGAAAATATGGAGCAGATCGTCACAGCCTTTGGCGAAATCGCCCGCAAGGCTGCCGGCAGCATAGCCACGCTCACCAACTGATCTGTTTCTGGAGCGTCTTGTCGGCTGCATGGCTGACAAGACATGCGCGGCAGGTGACAGCGGCGGCGGCCCGTGGCATAGGAGGGCCGCTCCCATTCACAGGCCCTGTCATGATCCGCATCGAAAACATCAGCAAGTCGAACAGTCACCGCATTCTCTATATCGAGGCCTCCGCCGCGCTCAATCGCGGCGAGAAGATCGGCCTTGTCGGCCCGAACGGTGCCGGCAAGACCACGCTGTTCCGGATGATCACCGGCGAAGAGCAGCCCGACGAGGGCCAGGTCGTCGTCGAAAAAGGCATGACGGTCGGTTATTTCGATCAGGATGTCGGTGAAATGTCCGGCCGCTCGGCCGTCGCGGAAGTCATGGAAGGCGCAGGCCCCGTCAGCGAAGTGGCGGCGGAGCTTCGGGAACTGGAAGCCGCCATGTCCGATCCCGACCGGATGGACGAGATGGACACCATCATTGAACGTTACGGCGAAGTGCAGGCGCGTTATGAGGAACTGGACGGCTACGCGCTGGAAGGCCGTGCGCGCGAAGTGCTGGACGGGTTGAGCTTCAGCCAGGAGATGATGGATGGCGATGTTTCCAAGCTTTCCGGCGGCTGGAAGATGCGCGTGGCGCTCGCCCGTATCCTGTTGATGCGCCCGGACGTGATGCTCCTCGACGAACCGTCGAACCATCTCGATCTCGAAAGCCTGATCTGGCTCGAGGATTTCCTGAAAAACTACGACGGCGCTTTGCTGATGACGTCGCATGACCGCGAATTCATGAACCGCATCGTCACCAAGATCATCGAAATCGATGCCGGCAATCTCACCACCTATTCCGGCGATTACGGCTTTTACGAACAGCAGCGCGCGCAGAACGAAAAGCAGCAGCAGGCGCAGTTCGAACGCCAGCAGGCCATGCTTGCCAAGGAAATCAAGTTCATCGAACGCTTCAAGGCCCGCGCTTCGCACGCCTCGCAGGTGCAGAGCCGCGTGAAGAAACTCGAGAAGATCGACCGCGTCGAGCCGCCAAAACGGCGTCAGACGGTGGCTTTCGAATTCGCGCCGGCGCCCCGGTCAGGCGAGGATGTCGTGGCGCTAAAGAAGGTGAACAAGGCCTATGGCAGCCGCACGATCTATGGCGAGCTCGATTTCATGGTGCGGCGCAAGGAACGCTGGTGCATCATGGGCGTCAACGGCGCTGGAAAATCGACGCTGCTGAAGCTGGTGACCGGCACGACGGAACCGGATTCCGGCAATGTCACGCTCGGCGCCAGCGTCAAGCTCGGCTATTTCGCCCAGCACGCCATGGATGTTCTGGATGGCGACAGCACCATTCTCGAATGGCTGGAGGAGCGTTTTCCGAAGGCGGGGCAGGCGCCGTTGCGCGCCCTTGCCGGCTGTTTCGGCTTTTCCGGCGACGACGTGGAAAAACGCTGCCGTGTTCTTTCCGGCGGCGAAAAGGCCCGTCTCGTCATGGCCGCCATGCTGTTCGATCCGCCGAACTTCCTCGTGCTGGACGAGCCGACCAACCATCTCGATCTCGACACCAAGGAAATGCTGATCAAGGCCCTGTCGGATTATGAGGGCACGATGCTGTTCGTTTCGCACGACCGCCATTTCCTCGCCGCGCTTTCCAACCGGGTGCTGGAACTGACGCCCGATGGCATCCACCAATATGGCGGCGGCTATACCGAATATGTGGAAAGCACGGGACAGGAAGCGCCGGGCCTTCGCAGCTAAGCCACCTGCCGGACGCACCGCCCTGTAACGGCAGCTTTTGTTTGGAGACTGGAGAAACAGATGCGGATCGTGGTCTACAGCGCCAAACCCTATGACAGGCAGTTCCTTGACGCTGCCGCCCACGCTGGCATGCGGATGCAATATTGCGAAGCACGCCTGTCTCTCGAGACAGTGGCGCTGGCGGAGGGAGCGGCGGCCATCTGCGCCTTCGTTAATGACGACCTGTCGCGGCCAGTACTCGAAAAGCTGGCGGAAATGGGTATCCGGCTCATCGCCCTGCGCTGCGCCGGTTTCAATCAGGTCGATCTAGCCACGGCCGAAAAGCTCGGCCTGACCGTTGCGCGCGTGCCGGCCTATTCGCCCTATGCGGTCGCCGAACACACCATGGCGCTCATCCTGTCGCTCAACCGCAAGATCCATCGCGCCTATAACCGTGTCCGCGAAGGAAACTTCGCCCTCGATGGCCTTCTCGGCTTTGATCTTCACGGCAAGACGGTCGGCATTGTCGGCACGGGTAAGATCGGAGCGATTTTCGCGCGCATTGCGGCCGGCTTCGGCTGCCGTCTCGTTGGCCATGACGTACGGCCAAATCCGGATTGCGAAGCACTGGGCATGGTCTACGTCACGCGCGAGGAACTGTTTCGAACATCGGACATTCTGGCGCTGATGTGCCCGCTTACACCGGAGACCCGTCACCTCATTCGCCGGGAGACGCTGCCGCTTTTGAAAAAGGGCGTTATGCTCGTCAATACCAGCCGCGGCGCCATCATCGACACGCAGGCGGCAATTGCGGGTCTGAAAGACGGCACAATCGGCAGTCTCGGCATCGATGTCTATGAAGAAGAGGCCGATCTCTTTTTCGAGGATCTTTCCAACGACGTGCTGCGCGACGATGTTTTCGCGCGGCTGCTGACCTTCCCCAATGTTCTGGTCACCGGCCATCAGGGCTTCTTCACGCAGGAGGCCCTTAGAAACATTGCGGACACCACGATCGGCAATATCGAGAGCTTTTTCGGGACCGGCAGGGCGCTATATGCCGTTTCCACGGAACAGTTTGCCGGCCCGGTCTAGTGTCTCCGGGACGATTTTTAATACCATTCCGCGCGTCCTTTATATGAAAGCGGGTAAAATTGGTATGATCATTGAGTTTTACTGAAATTCATCATACATATTTGACAGGCTTCACGCCTGCCTCGATTTCAATGCATGGTGACCGACGTGCCTGAACAGGAAAAACAGCGCAGCAAATCCTCCGGTTCTCTGGTCAGCAGAGTTAGCCTCAGCCTGAGAAAAGCGATTGCCTCCGGGCAATATGGACCCGGCGACCGCCTGCCCAGCGAAATCGAGATGACGGAAACCCATGGCGTCAGCCGCACCGTGGTGCGCGAGGCGGTGACGGCGCTACGCTGCGACGGGCTGGTGGAGGTGCGTCAGGGGGCGGGCATTTTCGTGCTGAAACGTGAAAAAGACGCGTCACCCACACCCGGTATCGACCGCGCCCGGCTCTCTTCCGATCTGGAGGTACTGGAAATCAGGACACCGCTCGAAATCGAAGCGGCAGGGCTCGCCGCCCTCCGCCGTTCACCTTCGCAGGAGGAAGCGATTTTCGACTGTCACGCCCGGCTTCTGCAATGTATCGAAGAGAACCGCTCCATTCGCGAGGCGGATCTGGCGCTGCATCTTGCCATTGCGGCCGCCACCAACAATCCGCTTTTCACACAGTTCCTGGAGCTGCACGGTCAGGCCGTGATTCCACAATCGCGCGTGGTTTCCGAAACCGGCGAGAACGACCAGACAGCTTACCGGCGATTGATCCACAAGGAACATGAAGCCATCGTCATCGCCATATCGGACCGGAACGAACAGGCCGCGAAGCTGGCGATGCAGGCGCATCTGCGCGGTAGCCAGCACCGCTACCGCGACATGATGCGCGACATGCGCGGCATCGCGCACAGCTAAAGGGTTTTCAGTAAAACCGGGTCGTCGTTTTGTGCTCAGAAAGCCGCGATCAGGCGCTACGGCGCTTCCCGCAGATCCGCTCCCCAGACCTCGATCTGCGTCAGCGCGGGAAAGGGCGAAGGATCGTCGGCTTTTTTAAGATCATGCAGACGGATCCATTCCACCTGGCGCGGCGCGACCGGGAAACTCTGGGCAGCCCCGGTTTTTTGCAGGAAAAAGCTCGCGCTTTCGCCGTCGGAAAAAGTGACGCTCGCTTTTTCCCACCAGGCATCATGGGGAAAGTCCGCCCGCAGGTAAAAAGTCAGCTGGTCGATGAGGACTGCGCGGCCGAATACGAGGGTCAGCGAAGCTTCGGGATCGCGGTTGATGCCCCAGCTTGTGTAGGGCCAGAAGCCGTGGCCCGCGCTCGCCTTTTCACCATCGATGACATTGCGGGCTGCGAAGGCCGCCTCCCCACGCGTTTCCGTGCTCGCATAAACGTGCGGAAACAGCGAGGTGTTTTCATGATCGTCAAACGGGTTGAGGGCCAGATTCCTGCGAACCCCAATTTCACCGGCGAGTGTGCGGCGCGCGGCGATCCGGTGAAGGTTACCGCTGAAAGCCTGCGGCGGATAGGATTTGCGTTTTGCCGCAGAAGGAACGGGCAGGATGAATTGGTTTCCGTGCAGGAAAACCAGCGTCGGCGGCATGCCAGCATCGAGCGCAAGCCAGATATGACCGGGCTGTGAAACCTCGACGACAAGCCTGTCACCCTCGCAATATTCTGCGCGATAGACGAGCAAAGCTTCGTCCTCCGCTCCGGCCTCCGCCAGAACATCACCCGCCGCATTGACGACCTTGAGTGTAAGTTTCATCGGCACTTCCTTAACTGATCGTCAGGCACAGACGCTGGGCTGCGATGGGGATGAGAATGCGATAGATCACGGGTGGCCAGGACTGGCGAAGGCGGGCATCGTTGATTGTTATGGCTTCGATGGCGGGTTCTCCTGCCCCTTCGCAGGCTATCTCTCCCAGCCCCGCAAAGTTCAGCCGACCCGACATGACAGCGGGCTTCTCGGCGACCATCAGCAACAGAACCGCCTCCTGCCCGCCCTGATAGTCGTCCAGGACTTCCACGTGGCTGCCACGCAGCAGTCGGACTCGGCGGCGATAGTACTCAACACGCGCCACGGCGGGATAGGCCCCGGCTATATCGAAAGAGACTTCCGCCTGATCTTCAGAGAATTCGGTCACAAGATCTCTCGCCGCAAACTCTGCCCCGGCTGCCTGCATGACGCCGCCGAAAGTCGGCAGATTGTGAAAGGCCGATTGCATCGTCCAGATGTCGTAGCGTTGCGGCGAGAAGGTTTTTGCGGTGTAGGTTTCCACCCCGACATCGATGATGAACGGCCGGCCGTTCTTATAAAGCGTGAAACTGCCGACATCGTTGTGGTTGTGGCTCTCGCCATTATTGCCCGCCTTCACGGCAAGATCGAAAACCCCGTCGCGGGCAATCGCAAGACCGATACCGGGATAGGCGATATCGGTCTTTGCCGGTTCCGCTGGAATAAGCGCGGAAAATTCCGGGACGGCAAGCACTGCCTGGACCCGATACCAGAGGTTCCACTCCTTGCACATCAGCCGGTCCGGTGAGCGGTTCCAGCAGGCGGCAGCGAAAGCCTGAAGCCGTGGCGAAGAAACGGCCTTGCCGAAAAGATATTCCCGCACGCCGGATGTCTCGACCTTCGCCGGCGCATCGGCGAAGTTGAAGAACCGGTCCTCCGCCACGTGCATGTTGAGAATGAATTCGGCCATGCTGCGCAGCTTCGCCGCATGAAAGAGCGGCGCCATGGAGCCGGGCGCAGAGACTTCGAGAATGCTCATCGCCCCGAACAGGCAAAGTGCCGCATGGCCATAATAAAGAACGCCCTCTTCGCAGGCGCCGTCTTCCGCATAATCCTTCTGAAACGCATCGAGACTCTTGAGCGCCTTTTCCACGACCGAACGCCTCGTCGACTGGTCTATGGGCAATAGCAGGGTCGAGAGAAGGACATTCTGGGTAATCCAGGCCGTCCAGTTGTTCATCCGCTCGTCGCCATTCCCCATCCACCAGAAATGCCGGGTGAGATAAGGCGTGGTAATGCGCCGGTCGATCTCGGCGCGGACGCGGGAAACGAGGTTTGCATTTGCCCTTTCCAGTTCCGGTGCCAGCAAATGCAGGCACAAAGCGAGATTGGCGCCCGTTTCGGCAGCGAACAGGTCGATCACCGGGTTTTGCGGATCGGGCAGAGGATCTCGCGGGCCGCCGCGAATATGGGAATTATGGGCGGGCAATTGCCAGCCGCTCTCTTCGCATATCAGCCAAAGACCATCGATGATGGCATGGAGAAAGCGGCCCTGCCCCTCGGCGCATTCTCCCAGAACCAGCGCGTTCAGCTTCAGTCGTCGGGAAAAATAAAGCGCCTCGAAACGATCGCGATTGCCGGTGCGGCTATATTCCCGGTAGTCGCCCGCCAGAATGACGGACCAGGGCTCGTCAAGGGTCTGCTCCGCCGCCTCGATGAGACTACGGGAAACCGCGCCCGGTGCTGAAGACCGTATTTTCTGCGCCGTCAGTTCCGCGCCGAAATCGGCGAACCGTTCTGGCAGAAGCCGCCCCATTTCGACAAACACGCCCTCAAACCTCCCGCGCGTTCCGCAATCCGATATGGGCCTCCTATCATACGTATTCTTGAAAAACCAGAAAATTTGTCTGACTTTATGCAAAGTTGTTTGACCAATATTGATATTGTGTTATCCAGAGCGCGGGAGGCGGCGGGGCGAAGACCCGGACCGCAATGGAAAATGCAGGCAGCCGGCACGATGAAACAGTGAAACGGCGGCAATGGGAGATATGCTGTGGCAATCGCAACCGCGACCATGTCCGACAAGCAGGCGACTCCGTATCGCAGGAAAAAACTCCGCATCGTCTCTAAACGGCGGCGCAGAATAGAAAATGCGCTCGTTGCCTATTCCTTCATTGCGCCCAATTTTCTCGGCTTTGCGATTTTCACGCTCGGACCGATCCTCTTTGCCTTTGCGCTGGCCTTCATGCATTGGGATGGTTCCAATGCCATGCGTTTTGCCGGTCTCGATAATTTCTGGCGGCTTTTCGAGGACAGGGCCTTCATCGCGGCCTTCTGGAACACGGTCATCTACACCGTCGCGTCGGTGCCGGCCACGCTCGCCTGCGCACTCGGGCTTGCGATCCTGCTCAACCAGAAAATCCTCGGCCGCGATTTCTTCCGCACGGCCATGTTCTTTCCCTATGTCGCATCGCTGGTCGCCGTGGCCGTCGTCTGGAATATGATTTTCAATCCGGAGATGGGTCCGGTCAACATGCTGCTCTATACGCTCGGCCTCGATCCCGCCGACATGCCGGGATGGGCGGCGGACCGGCACTGGGCCATGGTCACGGTCATTCTCTTCGGCGTGTGGAAGAGCATGGGTTATTACATGGTCATCTATCTCGCCGGGCTGCAGGGCATCAATTCGGAGCTTTACGAAGCCGCGGGGCTGGATGGCGCCAATGCCTGGCAGAAATTCATCCACGTCACCCTGCCACAGCTTGCTCCAACGACCTTTTTCGTCACCGTCATGCTGACGATCCAGTCCTTCAAGGTTTTCGATCAGGTCTATATGATCACGCAGGGCGGTCCCGGCACTTCGACGCTGGTTCTCGTCTATCACATCTACAATGAAGCCTTCATCTCCTGGGATCTCGGCTATTCCAGCATGATCGCCCTCGTCCTTTTCTTCCTCGTCCTGATGGTCACCATCGTCCAGTTCAAACGGCAGCGGGAGGATTGATCCATGCGCATCATGGGCCGCAAAATCCCCGCCGCCACGGTTGGCATCTATCTGACGGTGATCGTCGTCACCATCGTCATGCTTCTGCCCTTCGCATGGATGCTGTCGGCGTCGCTGAAGCTCAGCCGCGATGTTTTCGCGTTCCCGATCGAATGGATCCCCTCGCAGCCGCGGTGGGAAAACTATGTGGAAATCTGGACGAAAATCCCGCTGGCGCTGTTCATCTACAACACGTCGAAGCTGACGATCATCGTCACATTGCTGCAATTGCTGACCTCAAGCTTTGCAGCCTACGCCTTCGCCAAGCTGCATTTTCCCTACAAGAACACGCTGTTTCTCGGCTATATCGCCACCATCGCCATGCCCTGGCAGGTTTATATGGTGCCGCAGTTTCTGTTGATGCGCGAATTCGGGCTCAACAACACCCATCTCGCCCTGATTTTCCTGCAGGCCTTTACCGCCTTCGGCGTTTTCCTGATGCGGCAGTTTTACATGTCGATCCCGAACGAACTCTGCGAGGCGGCGCGCATCGACGGCATGAACGAATACCAGATCTGGGCGAAGATCATGCTGCCGCTTTCCAAACCTGCGCTTTCCACCTTGACGATCTTCACCTTCGTCACAACCTGGAACGACTTCATGGGTCCGATGATCTATCTCACCAAGACCGAGCTGAAGACCATCCAGATCGGCCTGCGCATGTTCATTTCGCAATATTCGGCGGAATACGGATTGATCATGGCCGCCTCGGTCGTGGCGCTTGTCCCGGTTCTCGTCGTTTTCCTGGCATTGCAGCGCTTCTTCGTCGAAGGCGTCGCCTCCACCGGCCTCAAGGGTTGATTTCATGCTCGATTTGACCACGTCCCTCACAACCCCGATCACCGCCGCCGAAATCGATGCGGCGCTGGCCGTGGCCGTCGCGCAGGTCAGGCGCAACCTGCCGCAATTTACCTATGCGGCGCAGAACCATTCGAGCGTGAAGAATTTTTACCCGGCAGTCGCCAACGACCAATGGACCGCCGGTTTTTGGCCGGGCCAGATATGGCTCGCCTTCGAACATACCGGCGACAGGACCTTTCAGCATGCGGCGCAAATTCAGGTGCAGAGTTTCCTGCATCGTATCGAAAACCGCATCGAGACCGATCATCACGATATGGGCTTTCTCTACTCGCCCTCCTGCATCGCCGCATGGAAACTGGTGGGCGATGAGGATGGAAGACGTGCGGCGCTGATGGCAGCGGACCAGTTGATGGAGCGGTTCCAGCCGGTCGGGCAATTCATCCAGGCCTGGGGCCGCAGGGATAATCCCAACGAATATCGCTACATCATCGACTGCCTCTTGAACCTGCCGCTGCTTTATTGGGCGAGCCGCGAAACAGGCCGGGAAGACTACCGCACCGTGGCGCTTGCCCATGCCCGCACCACGCTTGCCCACTCCGTCCGGCCGGACGATTCCACCTATCATACATTTTACATGGACCCGGAGACCGGCGCGCCGGTGCGCGGCGTCACAAAACAGGGTTACAGCGATGAGAGCTACTGGGCCCGCGGACAGGCCTGGGGCATTGCTGGCATGGCCATTTCCTATCGATATGAACGCCTGCCCGCCTATCGCGACACCTTTGAGCGGCTTCTCGCCTTCTATCTCAAACGCCTTCCCGACGATCTCGTACCCTATTGGGATCTGATTTTTGCGGATGGCGATGGCGAACCGCGCGACAGCTCGGCAGCGGCCATCGTCGCCTGCGGCCTCTTGGAAATGGCGGAACTGGAGACGCCGGAGAAGGCGGCGGAATATCGCGATCTGGCAAGGCGCATGGTGAAAAGCCTCGCCGATATCTATTCGGTTCGCGATCCCGCGATCTCCAACGGGCAGCTTCTGCACGGCACCTATTCCAAGAAGACGCCCCATAATACCTGCCGGGGCGAAGGCGTCGATGAGTGCGTCTCCTGGGGCGATTATTATTATCTGGAAGCGCTGATCCGGCTTTCGCGCAACTGGTCTTCCTATTGGTGAGCGCGAGGAACAGATGGCTAGCATTTCCCTGAAAAAACTCAACAAGACCTTCGGCGCGCTCAAGGTCGTTCACGATATCGATCTGGATATTGCCGACAAGGAATTCATCATTCTGGTCGGCCCTTCCGGATGCGGAAAATCCACGACGCTCAGGATGATCGCCGGGCTGGAGGAAATCTCCGGCGGCGAGTTGCGCATCGGCGAGGACGTGATGAACGATGTCCCCTCGAAGGATCGCGACATCGCCATGGTGTTCCAGAACTATGCGCTTTACCCGCACATGACGGTCTACAAGAACATGGCCTTCGGTCTGGAACTCAGAAAGGCGCCGCGCGATCTCATCGACACCAAGGTCAAGGATGCGGCGAAAATTCTCGACATCACCCATCTCTTGAACCGCAAGCCGAAAGCGCTCTCCGGCGGCCAGCGCCAGCGTGTCGCGCTCGGCCGGGCCATGGTGCGCAATCCGGAAGTCTTCCTGCTCGATGAGCCACTTTCCAATCTCGACGCCAAGCTGCGCGGCACCATGCGTTCGGAAATCTCCAAGCTGCACAAGCGGCTGGACGCCACCTTCATTTACGTTACCCACGATCAGGTGGAAGCCATGACCATGGCGGACCGCATCGTGGTGATGAAGGACGGCCATATCCAGCAGGTGGATACGCCCCAAAATCTTTACGACCGGCCGATAAACATGTTCGTTGCGGGTTTCATCGGCGCGCCGCAGATGAACATGCTGCCCGTGACGCTGCGCCGCGAAGGCGACCGCTTCATCGCCCTGTTCGACGGCAATCCGCTGCCTCTGCCGGCGGGCATCGATACCACACGCCTGCTCCCCCACGAAGGAAAGGACATCGTTCTCGGCATCCGCCCGGAAAATTTCCACGAATTCGCCCCGGCGGATATCGATGCCGCCAATATCGCACCCTTCCGGGCGACGGTGGAACTGGCGGAGCCGATGGGATCGGAAGTGCATCTCAACCTCGTCTCCGGCGGCAGAAACCTTGTTGCGCGCGTCTCACCGCGTTTCAGGGCGAAGATCGGCGATCCCGTCGAACTGGTGGCCGATCTGACGAATGCACAGCTTTTCGATCCCGCCACCGAGCGATCGATCCTTTATTGAGGCGACGGGGAGAAACGCGATGCAATGGCTGGAAGGGTTATGGACGAAGGAAGGGGCCGGGATCGACAAGAACGCCCCGCCGCTGACCGGCCTTGCCCTTTTCCTCGATATCATCAAGCGCGAATGGTGGGAGATGGTGAAGCTCAACCTCCTCTTCATCATCGCCAGCCTGCCGGTGGTGACGATGCCGGCGGCGATGCTGGCCATGGCCCGCATCTCTGTTTCCATCGCAAATGACGAGAATACCTATCTGCTGCGCGACTTTCTCGAGGCCTTGCGGAAATTCGCCCTGCGCAGCACCGCGCTTGTGGTTTTAAGCGCGCTGCTGGTGAGCGCCGGTGCTTATGCGACTGTCAGCTATGCCGGTGCCGCCCGGCTTCAGCTCGTCTATAGCCTGCCTTTTGCGATCAGCCTGGCGGTCACGATGTTTCTCATCCTCCTCAGCGCCTATGCCAGTGTTGTTCTGGCCAAGCGGGACCTGCCGCTTTC
Source organism: Agrobacterium sp. YIC 4121 (assembly GCF_002008205.1). NCBI lineage: Bacteria > Pseudomonadati > Pseudomonadota > Alphaproteobacteria > Hyphomicrobiales > Rhizobiaceae > Agrobacterium > Agrobacterium sp. YIC 4121. The sequence continues at coordinate 280,081 of NZ_MRDI01000004.1, forward strand.
TGAGACCCTGCGGCAGGCGGCGTTTCTGGCGCTCACCAGGCCATTGCCAATGCTTGCGGCGCTCGGCTTCGTCGCAGCGCTCTGGCTCGCCCATATCCTCTTTTATCCGGTGTCGGTTTTCATGCCGGCCACCATCAATTTTTCGCTCGGCATGTTCGCCCTCTGTTTCGCAGCGAGAAACGCCGCCGCAAAAACACGCGCGCGGATGCCCGAACCGGCGGGGAGCGGCACTTAAAGCAGACCAGAATCAAAACGACATCAGTCAGGGAAGGAGAAACGGGCTATGGAGTTTAAGACAACCAGACGTGCATTCGCTCTCGCAACCGCCGGTCTCGGCATTGCCATGAGCATGGGAGGAACGGCGTTCGCTGCGGGCGATGCGCCCGTTACGCTGAAATGGGCGCTGTGGGATCTGGACAAGGGCGCATATTTCAAGCCCTTGATGGAGGCCTACAAGCAGAAGCATCCGAATGTGACGTTCGAGGTGGTCGACCTCGGCTCGCAGGATTATACGCAGATGATATCCACGCAGCTCACCGGCGGCTCCAAGGATATCGATGTCGTCACCATCAAGGATGTGCCCGGCTACGCCAATCTGGTGCGCGCCGGCAACATCACCGATCTCAGCGGCTTCATCAAGGACCAGAAGATCGAGACGGCCCCCTATGGCGGCCTGATCGAGGAGCTGACCATTGACGGCAAGATTTACGCCCTGCCGTTCCGCTCGGATTTCTGGGTGGTCTATTACAACAAGGATATTTTCGACAAGGCGGGCGTGCCTTACCCCACCAATGACATGAGCTGGGCGCAGTTCGATGAGATCGCCGGCAAGCTGAAGGGCGGCATGGGCGCCAACCGCACCTATGGCGCACTGCTGCACACCTGGCGTTCGACCGTGCAGCTGCCCGGTATTCAGGATGGCAAGCACACGCTGGTGGACGGTAATTATGAATTCCTGAAACCCTGGTATGAGCGTGCGCTTGCCCTGCAGAAAAGCGGCGCGATACCGTCCTATGCCTCGCTGAAAACATCGAACACCCATTATTCCGCTCTGTTTTTCAACGGAACGATCGGCATGCTGCCCATGGGCACATGGTTTGTCGGCACCCAGATCGCCAAGGTGAAATCCGGCGAGTCGAAAAGCGTCAACTGGGGCATCGTGAAGTTCCCCCATCCGGATGGTGTGGCGGCAGGCGCGACGGCCGCGCAGATTGCCGGATTGTCGGTCAATGCCAATTCCGGCCACAAGGAAGCGGCGCTGGACTTCATCCACTTCGTTACCGGACCTGAAGGTGCGGCGATCATCGCCTCCACCGGCACTTTCCCTGCACTCAGAACCGATGATGTGGCCGAGAAGATCGCAGCGCTGCCGGGCTTCCCGCAGGACCAGAACAGCAAGGACGCGCTGCAGGCCGGCAAGGCCTATCTGGAAATGGCGGTCAACCCGAATGCGGCCAAGATCGAAGTCGTTCTTAACCGCGTGCATGACGCGCTGATGACCGACAATATCTCCATTGATGACGGCATCAAGGACATGAATGACGGCGTCAAGGCCATCAAATAATTGCCACAGGGCCGCGGGCGATGAGCCTGCGGCCCTTTCCTTTGATCATGAATCCGGACATTCGTAACCGTGCCTCACGAGACCGCCACAGCCAATCCGCTCTTTCACAATCCGCTTCTCGGCAGGGACGATCTCGCAAAGGCGGTGATCGATCTCTTCAACCCGCTGCTTGCCTGTTTTACACCGGGCGGCGCGCGCGTCCGGCTCGGAGCAACGGGGGCAATTTTCGATTTTCCTGCGGCGGAGCTGGAGGGTTTTGCCCGGCCATTATGGGGCATCGTTCCGCTTGCCGCTGGCGGTTATGACTTTCCCCATTGGGATCTCTACAGGCGTGGACTGGCCAATGGCGCCAACCCCGCCCATCCCGAATATTGGGGCGATACGGCTGATCGGCACCAGCGGCTGGTCGAACTGGCGGCGATAGGATTTGCGCTTGCCATGGTTCCCGAACATATCTGGGAGCCGCTTGCCGAAACGGACAGGCAGGTTGTCGCCGCCTATCTTCTCGCCGCCCGCGAGCGGGAATTCGTCGACAATAACTGGAAATTCTTCCGCGTTCTGATCGATCTCGGGCTGGAGCGGGTCGGTGTGGAATTCGACCGGACCAAGACCCAAACCTATCTCGATGAACTCGAGGCTTTCGATATCGGCAACGGCTGGTATCGCGACGGGCCGGTGCGCCGGGTCGACCATTATATTCCCTTCGCCATGCATTTTTACGGCCTGATCTATACGGTGCTGGCGAAAGGCGACGACACGCGAAAGACACGCTTGCTCGAACGCTCCCGCATTTTCGCGCGTGACATACGCCACTGGTTCGGGCCTGACGGGGCGTCGCTCGCCTTCGGGCGCAGCCAGACCTACCGTTTTGCGGCGGGCGGTTTCTGGGGCGCTCTTGCCTTTTCCGGTCTGGAAGCGCTGCCGTGGCCGGAAATCAAGGGCTATTACATGCGCCATATCCGCTGGTGGTCGAAGCGGCCGATCGCGGACCGCGACGGCGTCCTGTCGGTCGGATACGCCTATCCAAACCTTCTGATGAGCGAGAGCTACAATTCTCCCTGCTCTCCCTATTGGGCGCTCAAATTTTTCCTGCCGCTGGCGCTGCCCGCCGATCACCCGTTCTGGACTGCGGAAGAGGCCGAACCGCAGGAATTTGCCGAACCGGTTCCCCTCGCGGAGCCTGGCATGGTGGCCTTTCATACGCCGGGCAATATCGTGGTCCTGTCCTCCGGGCAGCAGCACGACAGGATGCGTGGCGCGCAGGAAAAATATTCGAAATTCGTCTATTCCACCCGCTATGCCTTCAATATCGAAGCGGATGACCGGCATTTCGCCGCCGCGAGCTTCGATGGCATGCTCGGCCTTTCCGACGACGGTGTGCACTTCCGCACCCGCGAGACGATGGAAGAGGCGTTGATCGCCGAGGATTACCTCTATTCCCGCTGGCGGCCATGGGTAGATGTCGAGATCGAGACCTGGCTCGTGCCGCAAAACCCGTGGCACATAAGGCTGCACCGCATCCGCACCCCACGCCCCTTGCAAACATCAGAAGGCGGATTTGCCATAGAACGCGCCGACTTCAACCGCGACCGCACCGAGGCGATTGAAGGTCGCGCCGTCTGTTACGGACAGACTGACACCAGCCTCATCGTCGATCTTACGGGAGATATAAGGCGCGAAGGCGTGTGCCATCAGGCAATCGCCAATACCAACCTCATTCGCGCCAGAACCCTTGTTCCGCAATTGCGCGGCGCCATCGCCTCCGGCGAAACGCTGCTGGTGACGGCGGCCCTGGCACTGCCGGCCGGCAAAGAGGCAGAGGCCGCATTGGCTGCCCTCCCCGAAAGTCCCGATCTCCCGAGGCTGGAAGAGATGTTCAGGCGGGAGGGGCGACGCGTTCCCGCCTATGCTCTCGATGAAAACCGCGCAGGCTGACGGAGATGACCGACGACACACCGGGTGTTTCCCAAAGATCGGATCGGCTGAACATCCTGACCTGGGAGCGGAGACGGGAGGATATCAACAGCCCCGACCATCAGGCGCGGCTGCATGACCTTGAGCGCTCTGGAAACGCCGTTTTCGGGCAGGGCGTCTACATCGCCGCTAGGGCCGAGGTGCATACGGACAGGCTATTAATGGGTGCGCAGTCGTGGATCGCCGGTTACGCAATCGTGCGCGGCGATATCGAACTGGGCGAAAATGTCTCGATCAACCCCTATGCCTGTCTTTCCGGTAAGGTGACAATCGGCAATGGCGTACGCATCGCCTCACATGTCAGCATCGTCGGCTTCAACCATGGCTTCGACGACATTGAAACTCCGATCTATCGCCAGCCGCTGACCTCGCTGGGGATAGAGATCGGCGACGACGTCTGGATCGGCGCCAATGCGGTTGTGCTGGATGGCGTGAAGATAGGGCGCGGCGCAATTATTGCCGCAGGCGCGGTGGTGGCGAAGGACATTCCCGCCATGGCCATTGCAGGCGGCGTTCCCGCCCGGGTTCTGCGATATCGCGGAGAAAAAGCGGCCGCGCCGAAGCTGACGGAACCTGATGGCCTGCTGCAAGAACTCGGCAAGGAGATTGCCGACGACTGGCTTGCCGCCATCCGCTCCTATGGCGAGGATGGCATCCATCGTTCCGCCGATGCATCCGGACATGAGGTCGAAAGCATCAGGCATCTGTGCGATGCCGTCGAGATTGCGGCAGCCTTCGGACAGGAAAAGATCGCTTTCGATGCCGGAAAAACCGTCGCCAGTCTTCAGGCCCTGCAGGACCAGGAAACGGGGCTGTTTCTTAACCGTCACCACCGCCCCTCGACGCCTCCCGAGAAGGACCCTGCCGTCCTCTATAATATTCTGGCTGTCGGATATGCGCTTGAATGTTTCGGTGCTGCGCCAAAACAGCCGATCGCTTTTGTGGAGCGTCTGCGCGCCGACGAACTCATCCTCCTGCTGGAAGAGTTGCCGTGGCAAAGCCGTGCATGGCATTGCGGCGCCACCATAGACGCCATTGCCACCGCGCTTTATTTCAACAGGCGCTATTTCACATCCGGCGACAACCTCACCGTTCTCTTCGGCTGGCTGGCGATGAATGTGGATAAAACCACCGGGCTTTGGGGTGAGCCGACTGCCGCACAGGGCCTGCTGCAACCGGTCAACGGCTTTTACCGGCTTACCCGCGGCTCTTACGCACAGTTCGGCCTGCCCCTTCCCCATCCGGAAGCAGCAATTGACTCCGTTATCGCCAATTATCGTGCCTATGGCGGTTTCCATGGCGAGGATTTTAATGCCTGCAACCTGCTCGATACGATCCATCCGCTTCTTCTGTGCCTGAAACAGACGGATCACCGGCAGGACGAGGCGAAGGAAATCGCCCGCGAAATTCTGCGCCAAAATGAGGGACGCTGGCAAAGAAACAGGGGATTTGCCTTCGCCGAGGGACATCCGGCCGGGCTGCAGGGCACGGAAATGTGGATGTCGGTTCTCTGGCTTTCAGCGAAGCTTCTCGATGCGGAACATCTCCTGCCGTTTCAACCTCGCGGCATCCATCGCTTCGAGCCTGCGGAAATCGTCCGTGGCCTGATTGCCCGCTCTAAATCTCCGGTATAGGTTTCCGACACTCTTTTGAAAGCTTTCAAACCGGACCGGTCGAGTAAAAGATGCAACTCAAAGACTGCTATAATTTCCACGATTTTCGCCGCATGGCCAAACAGCGTCTGCCCGGACCGATCTTCAATTATATAGACGGCGCCGCCGATGACGAGGTGACGTATCGGCGAAACACGGCCGCCTTTGAAAAATGCGATCTCGTTCCCGATGTGCTGCGGGGCGTAGCGGATGTGGATATGTCGGTCACCGTCATGGGGCAGAAGCTTTCCATGCCGGTCTATTGTTCGCCGACGGCGCTGCAACGCCTCTTCCACCATCAGGGGGAACGGGCGGTTGCGGCAGCGGCGGGGAAATACGGCACGATGTTCGGCGTCTCCTCGCTCGGCACCACGAGCCTTGAAGAAGCGCGCCGGATCAGCGGCGGCCCGCAGGTCTATCAGTTCTATTTCCATAAGGACCGCGGCCTCAACCGCGATATGATGGCGCGCGCCAAGAGCGCCGGCGTCGAGACGATGATGCTGACGGTGGACAGTATTACCGGCGGCAACCGCGAGCGCGACAAGCGCACCGGTTTTGCCATTCCGTTCAAGCTCAATCTTTCCGGCATCGCGCAATTCGCCATCAAGCCGGCCTGGGGCATCAATTACCTGACGCATGAGCGCTTCAGCCTGCCGCAGCTCGACGACCACATTAAAATGGACGGCGGCGCTCTTTCCATCAGCCGCTATTTCACCGACATGCTCGACCCTTCGATGAACTGGGACGACGTGGCACAGATGGTGCGCGAATGGGGCGGGCCGTTCTGCCTTAAAGGCATCATGTCGGTGGACGACGCCAGACGCGCCGTGGAGATCGGCTGCAGCGGCATTGTGCTTTCCAATCACGGCGGCCGCCAACTCGATGGCTCCCGCAGCGCCTTCGATCAGCTGGCCGAGATCGTCGATGCGGTCGGCGACCGGATCGACGTGATGATGGATGGCGGCGTACAGCGCGGCACCCATGTTCTGAAAGCACTGTCTCTCGGCGCAAAAGCGGTGGGGCTCGGCCGCTATTATCTTTTCCCCCTGGCTGCTGCCGGGCAACCGGGCGTCGAACGGGCACTTGAGCTGATGCGTATCGAAATAGAGCGCGGCATGAAGCTGATGGGCTGCACCTCCGTCGATCAACTCACACGCCGGAACCTTCGGTTCCGTTGAACAGGCAGGACGTTAGAGGAGAACTGGGGCGGAGCGCGATCACAACCGACTACTGAAACCGCATGCCGTTTCAGTCGCGTTTCGTCGCTGTTCCTGAAGCGCCATGCCGATATTCCACACGAGCGCCAGGCAAACAAGTCCGCAAAAACAGGCTGAAATCAGCGAGCGATGGCGTTTGGCTCCGGAGAGAAACATCCAGCCGATAATTGCGTAGGCCGCAAGCGCCGGCACCGCGGCAATCAGAACGGATATGGGGCCATCGCAATCGACGGCCTCGACGCCGATGGCGCGATATTCATTCGGGGTTGCCACCAGGCCGAGGACGGCCACCGGAAACATGGCCGCTAAAACTGCGTAACGGAAAAATCGAGGCGTGTCGGGCATGCCTGCTCCATAGCCGGATAATCAACTGCCGCAAACCGCGCAGGTAAGGTCCCGCCGCGCGATCTCAGCGAATATCCATCTTGCCGATAATATCGGTTTAGCCGCCATTGTCGGCGACCGGAAGAGCAGATTGCCCGCTTTTGCTGAGAAAGCCAGCCTTTTACGTCAGGAGCAATCTTGGCAAGTCAGGCGGAATATGATTATGGTTGCATGATGCAACCATAATGGATTGAACGTGCCCCAACAGCCATTCCCCATAAACGACATCCGTTCCACCTCCCGCCGGCTCGTCCGCGAACTCGGCTTCATGGGGGGAGACTTTGCCGGCACCGATCTGCCGCCCTCCGCCGTGCATGCCCTGATCGAGATTGAGGCGCGCCCCGACATCACGGCGCGGGATTTGGGAAAACTTCTGCGGCTTGAAAAATCGAGTGTCAGCCGCATGCTGCGCAAGCTCGTCCTGTCGGGCGATGTTCGCGAAGAAACGGATGAAGGAGACAGCCGCATCAAGCGGCTGCGTCTTACGGGTCAGGGACAAGAACAGGTGAGCGCCATTCATGGCTTCGCGAACCGGCAGGTCTCCGGCGCCCTGACGCAGCTTACATGGGCGGATGCCGACACGATCCTCCAGGGACTTCGTCTTTACGCCGACGCGCTGGGGGATAGGACCGATACCGTTGCTCCCTCCATGGAGATCCTGGAGGGATACAGGCCGGGCATCATTGCCCGGATCACGCAGATGCATGCGCTCTATTACGCCCGGACATCCGGCTTCGGCCAACGCTTCGAATCCGTCGTGGCCGAAGGCCTTGCCGCTTTTTGCAACCGGCTCGAAAGCCCGAAGAATGCGATCTGGGTCGCAATGCGCGGACAGGAGATCATTGGCTCCGTCGCTATCGATGGCGAAGATCTTGGAGCGGATATTGCGCATCTGCGCTGGTTCATCGTTGATGACGGCGTGCGCGGTGGCGGTGTCGGACGCAGGCTGCTGGAAACCGCACTGGCCTTCGTCGATGAAAAAGGCTTTGCCGAAACCCATCTCTGGACATTCAACGGCCTCCTGGCCGCACGGCACCTTTACCAAGCCCATGGTTTCGCATGCGTCGAGGAACATCCGGGCAGCCAGTGGGGAAGCGAGGTTCTGGAACAGCGCTTTGTCCGGTCACGGCCCGAATGATCTTTCAACCGCGCACAAACGGCCGCAATCGGAATCGTCCTGCGGCCGTTTCGAAATCAGGTACCGGCACCCGTTAAAAGGCGAGTTGAACCTTCATCGACCTGCTTCGGTCGCCGGCGGCTTCGAATGCTGCAACTGCCTCCTCCAACGGGAAGGTTCCGGTCAAAAGGGGCTTGAGGTCGACACGGCGCTGGTTGATGAAATCGACGGCAAGCCCGAACTCCTCATGGAACCGGAAGGTGCCCTTCATCTCGATTTCCTTGGCGACCACCATATTCTGCGGAATGGACACATCGCCGCCAAGACCGAGCTGAACCACCGTGGAACGCGGTTTCAGCGCTTCAAGACCAGAACGGACGGCTCTCTCATTGCCGGACGCCTCGAATTGCACATCGAAATAACCCTTGTTTGCCGAATAGGCGGAGAGCGCATCCGGGTCATCGGCGACATTGATGACACGGTCGGCGCCGATGGCGAGCGCCTTTTGCAGAACCGCATCCATGACATCAGTCGCGACGATTTCCCGGGCGCCGTGGGCGCGGGCGGCAATGATCGCCAACGCACCGATCGGCCCGCAGCCGGTGACCAGAACGCGTTTGTCGGTTAAGGCACCGGCGCGGTTGACCCCATGCAGCGTTACCGCGAAAGGTTCGGCCATGGCCGCTTCATGAATGGAGACGCCATCCCGCACCTTGTGGCACTGATATGCCTCGGCGACGAGACGCTGACGGAATGCGCCCTGAATATGCGGCATGGGCATGGCGGAGCCATAAAAGCGCATGTTCAGGCACTGATTCTGCTGACCCTTCAGGCAGAATTCGCAATGGTTGCAGGGCCGGCTCGGCGATACGGCAACACGGTCGCCAACGGCGAGACCGGAGACACCCTCTCCCAAAGCCTTGATGGTGCCGGCGACCTCATGGCCGAGGATCATCGGCTCCCGCACGCGCACGGTGCCGAAGCCGCCATGATTGTAATAATGCAGGTCGGAGCCGCAGATGCCACCCGCTTCGATGGCGACCTCGACCTGTCCCGGACCGGGCTGCCCGGTCTCCCGTTCCTCGATCCGCAGATCCTTCGCCGCGTGGATGACAACCGCTTTCATAGTCTCTCCTCCCATAAGGCTCACACGGCGGCAGTCGCCGCCGTTGCCCATTGTCCGGACCTGTCTCAGATATCGACCACGAGGCCCTTGGCTTTCAGAACCGGCTCGAGCTTGCTGACCTCGATCACCGACTTGCCCTGCTTGTAGGCTTCGATGTAACCGGCCTCGGCATCTTCGCGGGCCTGCGAAAGCCTGGCCGCTTCCTGTGCCTCCTCGCGCCTGACGACCACAAGGCCATCAGCGTCGCCGACGATGATATCGCCCGGATTGATGATCTCGCCGCCGACGATCACCTGATCGTTGACCGCCGCAATGGTCTCCTTGACCGTACCCTTGATGCAGACGCTGAGCGAGAAGACCGGAAAGCCGAGGTCCCGCAGCTGCAGCGTGTCGCGCACGCCGGTATCCGTTACCAGGCCGCCGATGCCTTTTGCGAGGCAAGCATTGGCGAGCACGTCACCGAAGGAGCCGGCTTCTTCATATTCGCCGGCGGAAACGACGATGATGTCACCCGGCTTGGCATAGTTGATGGCAAGCTGCAGCATGATGTTGTCGCGCGGCGCGCATTTGACCGTGAAGGCCGGGCCGCAGAGTTTCATGCGATAATCGACCGGCTTCAGCCGCGAGGACAATGCGCCGCGACGTCCCTGCGCCTCATGGATCGTGGCGGGAGAGAATTTGGCAAGCGCTTCGACATCCGCCTTGGCCGGACGCTGCGCGATATCTTTAATGTGGATCATGAAAACCTCCCACGTTGAAGCTGTCGGCGAGAGCGTCTCGCCGACCGATAGTGTTGAAGAGTTGGAAATTGGCCGAGGCTGAGCCGAAGCTCAGGGGATCGGGTCGAACTTCAGTTCGGACAGAGGCACGACCTTGTCGGTCCGCGTCATCTTGTATTCGGTGTTCGGGCCAAGCCACTTGTCCCAGATGCGGTTGATTTCACCATCCGCATCGAGCTTGCGCAGGATTTCGTTGATCTTCGCGGTCAGCGCCGGGTTGTCCTTGGCCATGCCGATGCCGATGGGCTGGAAGAGCATCGGCTCTTCGATCATGCGCATCTGCTTGCCCTTGGTCTTGGATTCATTGACGAACTTGGTCATCGTCATGGTGTTGCCGACGATGCCGCGCGCCTTGCCCTGCTGCACGGCGAGATAGGCGGATGCCGTGTCTTGGAACGTCAGCGGCTCGGACTTGTTGAGCTTGACGGAGAGTTCCGATGTCGAGCCCTTGCTGGACGCGATGCGCTGGCCGACGAAATCGGACTTCTTGGTGCCGGGGTCATCGACCGGAACGATCAGCATTTCCTTCGCCAAGTAATATGGGTCGCTGAACTGGATCTGCTCGGCGCGGCTCTGGGTGTAAGCGAGGTTGGCGACCGAGAGGTCGACGCGGCCGAGCTTGACTTCGGGAACGCGCGCTTCGACCGACACTGGCTTGATCTCGGCCTTGACGCCCAATTCCTTGGCGATAGCGCCGCACAGATCGACGTCGAAGCCTGCCATTTCGCGCGTCTTCGGGTCCGGTGAGGCGAAAGGCGGCACATCAGCGAATGTCGCGCAACGCAGCGTCTTGTTCGCCATGATCGTGTCGAGCTGGTCGGCCTTGGCCGGCAGGACAGCAGCCGAGGTTGCCAATATGGCGGTAAGAGTAATGCACTTCCAGTTCATTTCAGTTCTCCCGTTATTATATAGAGGTTGGGTCTAGTGTCTCAAATCGGCAAGAAACCGCTGGGCACGCGGATGTTGCGGATTTTTGAAAAACTCGTCCGGTTTTGCCGTTTCGAGAATGCGCCCGGCATCGATGAACCAGATGCGGTCGGCCACTTCCCGGGCAAAGCCCATTTCATGGGTGACGCAGAGCATGGTCATGCCTTCGGCGGCGAGGCTCTTCATGACGGCGAGCACTTCGCCAACCATTTCCGGATCGAGCGCTGAGGTCGGCTCGTCGAACAGCATGACCGGCGGCTCCATGGCGAGCGCCCGCGCGATGGCGACGCGCTGCTGCTGACCGCCGGAAAGCTGCGCGGGATAGGAACTGGCTTTGTCGGCTAGACCGACGCGGTCGAGAAGCTTCAGCGCCTTGTCATGGGCGACGGCCGGAGAAACGCCCTTCACCCGGACCGGCGACATGGAGACATTCTCCACCACCGACAGATGCGGGAAGAGGTTGAAGCTCTGGAAGACGAAGCCCACACGGCTGCGCAGTGCGTTCAGCTCCTTTGCGCGCATCTGGGCATGGATGTTCCTGCCATCCAGCATGATCGAGCCGCTGCTGATCTCTTCCAGACGGTTGATCGTGCGGATGAGGGTGGATTTGCCGGAGCCCGACGGCCCGCAGATGACCACGACCTCGCCACGGGTGACGTTTTCGTTGACATCCTTGAGCACCTGATAATCGCCATAGCTTTTGCAGACCTGCGAAAGCGTGATGGTGTAGTCCTGAGTGGCGGAAACTGGCGCGGTCATAGCTGCTCCGTAGCGATATTGGCGGGGGCCGGTGCCGTGTCTGCGGCAAGCTTGCCACGCGGGCCGGCCCGGCGGCGGGCGATACGCCGCTCGAGAAGATTGGCGACATGGGTGAGCGACCAGCAGATGATGTAATAAACCAGCGCCAGAATGAGGAAGACCTGGAAGGGCTGGGTCAGGAGCTGGTTGTTCACCTGGTTTGCCGCAAAGGTCAGATCAGGCACATTGATGACATAACCGAGCGTCGTATCCTTTATGGTGGACACGAAAGTCGAGATCAGGCTCGGGATCATGTTGTAGAGCGCCTGCGGCAGGATGACATAGCGCATCGCGCCGAAATAACCGTGGCCGAGCGCCCGTGCCGCATCCATCTGCCCCGTGCCCAGCGATACGATGCCGGCGCGGACGACTTCGCTCATGAAAGCGCCCTGATAGATGACGAGCGTGGTGAGCATCGTCACGAAGCTCGGCACATCGGCGCCGGTCCAGAGCGGAACGAGAAAATAGCTCCAGAGAATGAGCATCAGCAGCGGCACTCCACGGGTGAAATAAACCACTGCGGTCACCGGCCAGCGCAGGGCCCGCCATTTCGACAGCCGCGCCAGCGCCATCAGAATGCTGACGGGGAAGGCAAGCGCAATGCTGAGAGCCGACAGGATGAGCGTGTTGGCAAGGCCGCCGAGCGGACCGTTGGGATATTGGCCGATCAGGAGCAGCAGCCAGTAATCCTGGATGATTGCGATCATGTCGTGGATCATGCCCGCGCCCTCCGCAGAGGATCGGCACGCATGGAGATATAGGCTCCGAGACCCATGATCAGCAGCGAGAAGAACAGATAAAGCACGGTGGCGACCAGATAGACCTCAAACGTCCGGAAACTCAGATTTTCGACTTCCTTAACCGCATGGGTGAGTTCCGGTGCGCCGATCAGAACGCCGAGACTGCTGTTCTTGAAAAGCGAGGTGCTGTGGTTGATAAGCGGCGGCAGCGCGTTGCGAACGCCCTGCGGCATGATGACGAACCGCATGGCTGAGACATAGCTATGCCCGAGTGCACGTGCGGCCTCCATCTGGCCGGGATTGATGGAGCGAACGCCCGAACGCAGATCCTCGCTGAAATAGGCGGCCTGACAGAGACCGAGGCCGATAATGGCGAAGATCGCTTCCGCATTATGGCTGGAAAGCCAGCTGGCCAGCCCGCTCGGCAGCAGCGTGAAGACGCCGAAATACCAGAGCATCAGCTGCACGAGCGTCGGCACATTGCGGTGATAGGACACATAGGCCGCCACCAGCGGATCGCCGAAGCGGAAGGGCGAGAGGCGGATGGCGAGAAGCACGATGGCGAGCGACATGGCGAGCAGCCACGAGCCGGCATAGATGATGAACGTCATCTGGATGCCATGCAAAAGCATCGAGACGTAGTCCGCATTGTTCAAAATTGCGCCGAGGTCAAAACCGCTCACGCGACTTTTCCTCCGGCTCCGCCCGCCGCGACCTTTTCAGCCGGCCGATTTTCAACCGTTTGGGGCTTGGCCGTCTGCAGCCCGCCCATGACCTGAAGCGTCGGGGTAATTTCCATGTGGCCGATATTCATGGCCACGGGTGCGGCGATGGCAAACGCAATCGCATCGGCGATATCGGATGCCTGCGGCAATTCGAAACCATCGATGAAACGTTCGCGAATGCTCGGATCATCGCCATGCACATGGTTGAAAATATCGGTCGCGACGCGGCCGGGGCAGATTTCCGTCACCCGCACGCGTTTGCCGAAAGCATCGATGCGCAGCTGGTTGGACAGCATCGCCACGCCGGCCTTGCTGGCATGATAGGTGGAATTGCCGCCGAAATTATAATTGCCGGCAATGGAGGAGATGTTGATGACGTGGCCGCGATCGCGCGCCACCATGCCCGGCACCACCATGCGGCACAGATGCAGCACGGCGCGCAGGTTGACGTCGATCAGGAGATCGATATCGCTCTCATCCGCTTCGAGAAACTTCTTCGGGCGGTCGACGCCGGCATTGTTCACGAGGACATCGAACGCAACTTCGCTCGTCAGCTTTGCAAGCGCCGGCCGGTCCGTCACATCGATGGCATGTGCGAAGCAGCCCGTGCGCTTCGCCAGCTTGTTGAGAGCGTCCGCGCTTCTGGCAACCGCATGCACTTCCAGCCCTTCGCGGCAAAGGCGCTCGACGACGGCGGCGCCAATTCCGGAAGATGCGCCGGTTACGAGTGCGGTCTTGTAGTCTGAGAATGGCATGTTTGTCCCCTATCGTTGAGCAAACATTAGTGAAGCTTTCATCGCTTGCCTAAGACCGATTTTTTTTGGAGTAATAAGCAACTTGTATGGATGGCGATTGCACCACTTTAAGCGATGCGGCAATCCGGCCGGCAGGGCATATGTTCCCCGTGCCGGCCACAGGTACATTCTAGACCACCGCCGTCGGCAGGTCCTGTCCTGCGAAATGCGCATCCAGATTGGCGAGAACCAGAGCGCCCATCTGAAGCCGCGTCTCATGGGTCGCAGCGCCGATATGCGGGGCGAGAACGACATTGCGCATGCCGATCAGCGCCTCGGGAACATGCGGCTCGTTCTCAAAAACATCGAGTGCCGCACCCTTCAGCCCACCTGCCATCAGAATATCGACCAGCGCCTTTTCATCCACCAGCGATCCTCTAGCGACGTTGACGAGCACGCCGTCCGGCCCCAGCACCTCCAGCACCTCGCGGTTGATCGCGTGTCTGGTCTCCGGCGTCGCCGCCGCCGCGACGATCAGGACATTGCAGGCGCTTGCGAGCGACACTGCCGTTGAATGATAATCATAGGCCACGTCCTGTTTCCGCCGGCTGAAATAGGAAATCTCCGCATCGAAGGCTTCCAGCCGCGCCGCGATGGCGCGGCCTATGCGGCCAAGCCCGTAAATACCGTAACGCCGCCGCGAGGCCTTGTTGCCAAGCGGCATCTCGGCTTTTTTCCACTCCCCCGAGCGGACATGGTGATCCGCGCTGACGAGCTGGCGCAGCAGCATGATGGAAAGGCCAATGGCGAGATCGGCGACATCCTCGGTCAGCACGTCCGGCGTGTTCGTGACCCTGAAGCCGCGCGCGCGGGCCTGATCGAGATCAACCTTGTCGAAACCGACGCCGTTAATGGCGACGATTTCGAGAGCGGGCAGGCAGGCGGCGAGATCAGGGGCAAGGCCGATATGACCGCCGGTGACGACAGCCTTTATCGACGCCGCCTCCGCCTGCAGAAACGTCTGTTTGTCGGATATTTCGTGCCAGCGATGGACCCGGAAGCGCTTTTGCAGTTCGGCTTCTATCTGTGGCTGAAGCGGGTAGGTTTGCAGAAGATCGGGCTTCATGCGCGCTCCTTAGCCGCGACCGACGAAAGGCATGCCGCTCGCCATCACCGTCATGGTCAGCACATTCGCCTCGAGCGGCAGCGAGGCCATATGCACCACGGCTTTGGCGACGATGCTGGCATCGATGGTCGGTTCGACGGCGGTGCTGCCATCCGCCTGCAACACACCGGTTGCCATGGCGCGCGTCATTTCCGTGCTAGCATTGCCGATATCGATCTGCCCGCAGGCGATGTTGAATGCCCGGCCATCCAGCGCGGCCGACTTGGTAAGGCCGGTGATCGCGTGTTTGGTCGCGGTATAGGGCGCCGAACGCGGCCGCGGCGTGGTGGCCGAAATCGAGCCATTATTGATGATGCGCCCGCCCTGCGGCGATTGCGCCTTCATCTGGCGAAATGCCGCCTGGGTGCAGAGAAAGGCGCCCGTGAGATTGGCCCCGACCACCGCGTTCCAGGTTTCGAATGGCACATCTTCGATATGGACAGCCGGCGCCGACATGCCGGCATTGTTGACCAGAAGGTCGAGGCGGCCAAAACGGCCGGTGACCTCCGCAAACAGCCGTTCGACATCGGCCGGAACGGAAATATCGGCCGCGACGGTCAGAATACGGTCTCCATATTCGCGCCATTCGCCAACGGCGGCATCCAGAACCTCACGCCGCCGCCCGGTGATCGCGACGCTGTAACCATCCTCCAGAAGCGCCTCGGCAATCGCCTTGCCAACTCCTGTTCCGCCGCCCGTAACGAGCGCGATCTTTCCATTACTCATGCTGCTTTCCCCTCCAACTCATCTTCCACATGCGCCTGAATGATCTCGGCAAAGGACGTTTCCGCCCTGAAGCCAAGCGACAGCGCCAGTTGCGGATCGTAATCCTCGGCCCAGCCGTCGACGATCCGGATGATACGCTCATCGGGAACACGCTTGATAAGCGCCACGGCCTTTTCCCCGGCAAAGGCGCGCAGGGCCTCGATTTCATCGGCCACCGTGGCCGAAAGCCCCGGCATGATGAGATTGCGGCGAACGCCAAGCCCGGAGAGATCAACGCTCGCGGCGCGCAGCAGGAAAGCGACCGCCGAGCGCGGGCTGGCGAACCAGTGGCGCACGGTATCGGCAACGGGCAACACCGCTTCTTGGCCCACCAGCGGTTCGCGCAGAATATTGGAGAAGAAGCCGGAGGCGGCCGCATTCGGCTTGCCGGGGCGGATACAGATGGTGGGCAGGCGGATGCTGACGCCATCGAAGAAACCGCGACGGCTATAATCCGCAAGCAACAGCTCCACGATCGCCTTCTGCGTGCCATAGCTGGTCAGCGGCGCCGGCAGGAACTCGTCGCCAATTACCTTGGGGAAAGGCGACCCGAAAACCGCGAGCGACGAGCAGAAGACCACACGCGGGCGGTATCCATCCTTCTGATGCTCCAGACGAATGGCCTCGAACAGCGAACGCCCGCCATCGAGATTGATGCGATAGCCTTTCTCGAAATCGGCCTCCGCCTCGCCCGAAACCACGGCGGCGAGGTTGAAGATCACATCCGGTCGCTTGGCAATCAGCTTTTCGGCGACGCCGGCATTCGACAGATCGCTGCGCTCGATGGTCAGCTTGCCGCCAAAGCCCTTCGGCGCGGCCGGCTCGAAAACATCCGTCAGCGTCATTTCCGTGATCTTCTCACCGCCAAGCGTTCCGTCAGAAGCGAGACGTTGCGTCAATTTGCGGCCGATCATTCCGGCCGCGCCGATTATCAGAATATGCATGCTTCACCTTTACTTTGGCCGGCCGCGCCGGCTCGATTGATCGTCAGTCGTCATCACCCTGAAACACCACCTCGCGACGGCGCATGATCGCCGGCATCGCCATCATGATGACGACCATGCCGGACAAGGCGAGCAGGGTGGCGCTGATCGGATGGGTGACGAATGTCGAGAAACTGCCCTGCGAAATCAGCAGCCCGAGACGCATGTTCTGCTCCAGAAGCGGACCGAGAACGAAGCCCAGCACCAGCGGTGCTGGCTCGCAGCCGATCTTGCGCAGGAAGAAGCCGACAATGCCGAAAACCGCGCAGAACAGAACGTCGACGACGCTGTAGGAAAGCCCGTAAGCCCCGATGGCGCAGAACATCAAAATGGCGGGGCACAAGAAGCGGTAGGGAATGCCGAGAAGGCGAACCCAGATGCCGATGAGCGGCAGGTTCAGCACCAGGAGCAGAAGATTGCCCACCCACATGCTGGCGATAAGCCCCCAGAAGAGATCGGGCCGCGACTGCATGACTTCAGGTCCCGGTGTAATGCCCTGTATCATCATCGCCCCGACCATCAGCGCCATCAGGCCGTTGGCGGGAATACCGAGCGTCAGAAGCGGGATGAAGGAGGTCTGCGCGCCGGCATTGTTGGCGCTTTCCGGCCCCGCCAGCCCTTCGATTGCGCCCTTGCCGAAACGGGATGGATCCTTGGCGATCTTGCGCTCCAGCGCGTAGCTCGCGAAAGAACTCATAATCGCACCGCCGCCGGGCAGCACGCCGAGGAAAGAGCCGAGCGCCGTGCCGCGCAGCACGGCCGGAAAGGCTTGCTTGAAATCCTGCCGGGTCGGCATCAGCGATCCGGTTTTTACCGTGTCCGCATCGCGCTCCACGCCCTGCTGCAGGTTGAAGAGGATTTCGCTGACGCCGAGAAGCCCGATGGCGAGAACGACGAAATCGATACCGTCGAACAGTTCCGCCATGCCGAAGGTGAAGCGCTGCTCACCCGATGTCGGATCGATGCCGACGAGGCTGAGTGCAATGCCGAAGGCGACCATGCCGACCGCCTTGACCGGTGATCCGCTCGACAGGAACACGGCAAACAGCAACCCGAAGATCACCAGACTGAAATAATCGGCCGGCCCGAAGGCCAGTGCCACGGCAGAAAGCGGCTTTGCGACAACGACGATCAGGATGGTCGCCACCGTGCCGGCAAAAAACGACCCGAGCGCCGCCGTGGCCAGCGCCACACCCGCCCTGCCCTGCCGGGCCATGGCATAACCATCGATGCAGGTGACGACGGACGAGGATTCGCCCGGCAGATTGACGAGGATCGCCGTTGTCGAGCCGCCATATTGCGCGCCATAAAAAATGCCCGCCAGCATGATCAGTGCGGCCGTATCCGGCATCGTATAGGTGATGGGCAGAAGCAGCGCGACGGTGGCGGAAGGGCCGATGCCCGGCAGGATGCCGATCATCGTGCCGAGCGTGACGCCAAGCAGGCAGTAGAAAAGGTTTACTGGCGTGACGGCCACACCGAACCCGAGGATGATATTAGAAAAAAGATCAGTCATGGCAGCAGCGGTATCCTCTGTCCGAGGCCGACAACAAAAATGAGGATGCAGGCAAGGATGAGCACCGCCGAAAGCAGCAGAACTTCAACCGGCCGGATCCTGCCATAGGCGATGCAGGCGAGCACGATCAGCACGAAAGCGGCGGCGATGAAGCCCAATGGCTCGATCAGCAGCGCAAAACCGACAATGCCGGCGACCGCCAGAAACGGACGCATTTTCGGCGCCACCCAGGCTTCGGACGGTGTCTTTCCCAGCAAATCCTGCAAAAGCAGCGCGATGCCGAGTGCGAACATCAAAGCCGCGATGACCGTCGGCATATAGCCGGGTCCGGGCTGGAAATTGGTGCCCATGCTCAGCGGCCGCGCGCCATAATAAAGCCCTGCGGCGGCGGCCAGAAAGAAGGCCCCGGACAGAATATTCGCGGTCAGTTTCGAGCCGTTTTCGGCCATGATTATCTCCCCTCCTCATCGGAAATACGCCGCGCCTCCCGACACGGCGTATCCGACGTTTAATCACTGGCTCAATCGGCCCAGACACATCCCTTCGAGCGCATCATGTCGTAGCGATCTTCGATATCCATCTTGCCCTGACGGTGCAGTTCCATCATGTGGTTCTCGTGATCGTCGCGCTCCCGGCAGGCCTTGACGAGTTTCGGGATATCCTTCTCGCGAACGACGACGACGCCGTCATCATCGCCGCAGACGATATCGCCGGGGCTGATCAGTTCACCGCCGACCACGACCGGATGGTTGATGGTGCCGAGTGTGTCCTTTGAGGTGCCCTTCATGCAAAGCCCGAGCGAGAACACCGGGAAACCGATCTCGCGCAGCCCCTTGCCATCACGCACGGCGGCGCTGACCACGAAACCGACAATGCCCTTGCCGATGCAAGCGGCAGCCAGCACATCGCCAAAGCCGCCCTGATTGGGATTGTCACCGCCATCGATGACCAGCACATCGCCGGGCTTCGCCAGATTGATGGCTTCGAAAATCATCAGATTATCGCCGATGTGGCATTTCGCGGTGATCGCCGGGCCGCAGATTTTCAGGCCGGGTTTGATCGGCTTGATACGATAATCGAGAGCGCCGAGCTTGCCCTGCGCCTCATGAATGGTGGCGGGGCTGAATTTGCTGATCGCCTCGATATCGGCCTTGGAAGGGCGCTGGAAATTGCGGATGACATGGGCCATTGGCCGGGTTCCTTTCAACAGTGGGTCATGCCCGGACCAAACGCGGCCCAAGCGTCATTTTGATTAGGGGTGAGAGAAGCGGTCGGTACCGGCCGCTTATTTCGTCCAGGGCTTGCTTTTCCAGAGCTCGGCCAGATTGGCGTTGCCCTTCTTGAGCGCCTCGGCAAATTCGGCCTGGGTCAGCGGCAGCGTGGTCAGTTCGCGCTTCTTGGCGTCGGCAAGATAATCCGGGTCCTTCAGCGCCTTCTGGAAGGCATCCACCAACTTTGCCTCCACATCCGCCGGCAGACCTTTCGGCGCACCGAAACCGGCAAGCAGGCTGAACTGAACATCGTAGCCCGCCTCCTTGAAAGTCGGCACGTCAGGCGAGAGCGGGGAGCGCTCGGTACCTGATGTGGCCAGTACACGAAGTGCGCCGGAACGATTGTCGGCAAAAACCTCGTTGAGGTTCATGAAACCGAGCGTGACGTGGTTGCCAAGCATGGCGAGCCTTGCCGGTCCGCCGCCATTGAAGGGTACGAAGTTAAGCTTCACACCCGCCGCATCTTCAAACAGCAGCGCAGTGATCTGGCTCGGATGACCGATGCCGGTCACGCCGACGACGACCGGGTTCGCCTTGGCCGCTTCGACGAATTCCCTGGCGGTCTTGATCGGCGACACCTTGTTGACGGTCAGCGCCATATCGCCGCCGATCTGGTTTGCGAGCGGCGTGAAGGCGTCCTCCTTGTAGCTGGCGTTGCCCTGCACGATCGGCGAATACATGGACGGAAAATTCAACGCACCGATGGTGTAGCCATCAGGCTTGGCATTGGCGATATAGGTGGCGCCGATCAGCCCGCCGGCACCTTCGCGGTTTTCCACCACGACCGATGTGCCGAGATATTTTTCAAGATAGGGCACCAGCGCCCGCGACTGGATATCGGTGCCGCCACCGGCCGGATAACCGATGACCAGCGTCACCGGCCGCTCCGGATATTCCGCCGCCGCCCCTCCCGCAGCAAAGATTCCCGCAGCCGCCAGCACACCAAGCAGAGATGTCTTCAAACGCATATCTTTTCCTCCCCGATACGCTTTCACCGGGGAGGCTAGGAAGAAGCCATCAACAATACAAATACCGAGTTTTCAATTTACCCATACAGATCGTTTATGGGTTGAATGCCGGCTCGCGTCTCGCGACGGCCCGCAAAAGGTCGCGGAACAGCCTGAACGTTCGCTCATCCACTTCCCTACCCTTTAACAGATGGATGGAGCGATAAATGACGGGCTGGGTGATATGGGCGGCCTGAAGCTGACCGGCCTCCTGCTCCTGCTGCACCGAATTCCATGACAGGATCGTCGCACCGATACCGGCGCTGACGGCGCGTTTGATCGTGTCCTGCCCGTCGATCTCCATGGTCACGTTCAGTGTTATTCCGGCGCGGGCGGCGGCCTCGTCGATCGATATGCGCAGTGGATTGTCTTTCGGCGGCAGGATCAGGTTGAGCCCTGCTGCAGCCTCAAGCGGTATCGACCGGCCGATAGGCCTTGAGGAAACGGCAAACAGGCTCTCCTTGACGATAAGATCGTCGGCCTTGTCCTCCGCACCCACCAGCGCAACGGCCATATCCACCTTGCCGAGACGAATAAGGCGCAGGGATTCGTCATTGCGCGCCTCTATCAGCCGCAGCGAAACCTTGGGCATCGAAGCGGCAACTTCGCTGATGATGCTCGGCGCAAAGGCGGTCGCCCAGGAGGGGATGAGGCTCAGCCGGATCACCCTCTCATCCAGATAGGCCATGGCCCGGATTTCCGCTTCCGCCTGCCGAACCTTCTCGGTAATCTCGCGCGCATGGGAAAGCAGGACTTCACCCTTTTCCGTCGCCTTCACACCGCGCGCCAGCCGGTGCAGCACTGGAAAACCAACCAGCCGTTCCAGTTCCGTAATGTGATGGCTGAGCGCCGGCTGGGCTATCCCCAACTGCCGCGCCGCCGCCGACATGGAGCCGCAATCGGCAATCGCGACCAGATATCGCAGCCTGCGCAAATCCAACATGCCCGCTTAAACCTCCCGCCGGTTAGAAATGCGATCATGACATCAAATCACCGCGGGGGCCTAGGGGAAAAGCGCCGTCCACTAGTCCTGCCGGACTTCAAGGAAGTGATGGGGTAAGACAAGATTCTTATGACAGCCGGCTAAGGCTTTTCTCGACGTCTTCCCCATGACACGGTCCTGGCTGCGATGGGGAGCGGGATGAATCCTAAGACCGGAATTTTGCTCAAGCTGGCGGCCATGCTGGCATTCACAGTCATGTCCGCCTGCGTGAAGGGCCTGGACGGGGCGATCCCGGTCGGCGAAGTCGTTTTCTGCCGGGGATTTTTTGCCCTCATTCCCCTCTGTCTCTGGTTCATCGCCTCCTCGGAGCGGATAACCGTGCCGGCCGCGAAGAACATCGGCAGCCTGCTCGCGGGCAGCTCGGCCGGGCTTGGCGGCATGTTCTTCGGCTTTCTCGCCCTCGCCTATCTGCCGCTGGTGAATGTGACGGTGCTGAGCTACACGACACCGCTTTTCACCATCATGCTGGCGGCGCTGCTGCTTGGCGAAAAAGTGCGGATATATCGCTGGTCCGCCGTACTGACCGGTTTCATCGGTGTCTTCATCACGCTCTCGCCGAAACTGATCTTCGATGCCGCCTCAGGCCCCGCTCAAACAGACTGCGTCGCAATGATCGGAACCGCGCTGGCGCTCACCGGTGCGCTTTGCGCAGCCTTTTCCTCCATCGCCGTCCGCCATCTGAACAGCATCGAAAAGCCGTCGCGCATCGTGCTCATCTATACGCTGACGGGTGTGGTGGCCGGCCTCGCCACGCTCGGATTTGGATGGAAGATGCCGGATTTTCACCAGTTCCTGCTGCTCGCCGGCGGGGGCCTTGCCGGCGGCATCGGCCAGATCGCCATGACGCTCAGCCTGCGCCACGCCCAGGCCTCGCTGCTCGCGCCGTTCGATTACACCACCATGATATGGGCAATCGCCCTCGGTTATCTCTTCATGGCCGAAGTGCCGACGGGTGCGACCATCATTGGCGCCTTGACGGTCATCGCCGCCGGGCTTTTTGCGATGTGGCGCGAAAACCGGCTGGCGAAACGGGCTGTCAGGGAGCCGACAGCGTCAACTGTTCCGTAACGCGCTTTTTGTGCAGCCGCCTTTCCCGCCACAGGGTGAACAAACCGGCGGCAACCACGATAGAAGCCCCCAGAATGGTCGTCAGGGCCGGAACCTGATCCATGAAGGCATAACCGATCAACAGCGCCCAGATCATCGTCGTATAGTCGAACGGCGCGAGCAGCGAGGCCTCGGCATAACGCAGGCTGAGCGTCACCAATATCTGCGCGATACCGCCAATAAGACCGGTGCCGATCAGCAGGGTCCATTGCCACGCGGTCGGCATTTTCCAGCCCATGCCGATGCTGGCAAAGCCGATGACGGTGGTGAGCAGGGTGAAATAGAAGATGATTGCGCCGGTATTTTCCGTCTGCGTCAAATGCCGGATTTGGATCATCGATATGGCGGAGAAAAAAGCAGCCGCCAGACCGAACAGACCGCCGAGCATGGCGACGCCAGAGCCGGAAGCGACATCCGAAACATCGAAGGAAAAATGCGGCGACAGGATCAGCACGATTCCGCAGAGCCCGACGACCACCGCCGTCCAGCGGTAAATCCTGACGACTTCCTTCAAAAGCAACACCGCCAGAATGACGGTGAAGAGCGGTGTCGCATAACTGATGGCCGTCGCGTCGGCCAGCGGAATATAGGCGAGCGCCAGATAGCTGAAGACCATGCCGCCGGTGCCGGAAAAACTCCGCACCAGATGGCCGCCAATATGGCTGGTTGCCACCTGCCTTCGAAAACCGCCCTGCGCCGCCATCCACAGACAGAGCGGCAGCATGGCCACAGCCGATCTGAAGAAGACCACCTGCCCGATGGGTATTTCGCCCCTGAGGCCGCTGATGCAGGCGCCCATCAGCACCAGAGCGAGCGCTGCGGAGATTTTGAGGAGAATGCCTTTGCGGGAATCCATGGTTCGTTCCTTCGGAGTCTTCGAACCGTTTCACCACGCGGCGGCGGGATATCAAACTGGAAAGCAATGTCCATAGGAACTTCGTCTGACCCCATCAATCCCGCCCCCATGGTAGCTATTGCTGATGGACAGGGTGCGGATTCCGCTCCGCCCGCCTGCCGCCGTGGGGACAAAAAAGACGTTGGAAACCAATATGGATCTGGAAAAGATCAAGAAACTGATCGAGTTCGTTGGCTCTTCGCGAGTATCCGAATTGACCGTGAGCCAGGAGGGAACCACGGTCCGGATCATCCGCGAAAACAATGCCGTTTCGCCGCAGACGCCATCATCGCAGCCCCGGCCCGTTGCGGTAGCCGAAACGGCATCCGCGACACCCCGTGCCGAAGAACATGCGTCGGCATCCGCCGCAGCCGCACCGGCGTCATCCGGCATCGTCGCAGCACCCTCATTCGGCCTTTTCCATCGCGCCCCGAGCCCGGGCGCGGCGCCTTTCGCCGAAGCCGGCGACGAGGTCAGGCAAGGACAGGAACTCTTCATCATAGAGGCGATGAAAGTGTTCAACACCGTGAGGGCCGAACGAAGCGGCAGGATCGCCAGATTTATCGCCAATGACGGCGAAGACGTCGAACTTGGACAGCCGGTGCTGGAGTTCGAATGATGGACGCGACACTCCCAAAAGTGGCTGAGCCAAGAGCATTCGATAGCGTCCTGATCGCCAATCGCGGCGAGATTGCCTTGCGGGTACAGCGCGCCTGCCGTGAACTCGGCCTGAAGACCGTCATGATCTATTCGGAAGCCGATAAGGATGCCGACTATCTGAAGGCAGCCGACACCGCCATCTGCATCGGCCCGGCCTCTCCCGCCCAGAGCTACCTCAACGTGCCGGCCATATTGCTTGCGATGGAGCTGACCGGCGCTGGCGCGGTTCACCCCGGCTATGGTTTCCTGTCCGAAAGAGCGTCTTTTTCGGAAGCCGTGGAGGCGGCGGGGGCGGTCTTCATCGGCCCGCGCGCCGACGCCATCCGCACCATGGGTGACAAGATAGCGGCGAAGCGGGCGATGATGGAGGCCGGCGTGCCCTGCGTTCCCGGTCCCGATTCCGCCCTGCCGGATGACATGGCCGAAGTCTCGAAAATCGCCGCCGAAATCGGCTATCCCGTCATCGTCAAGGCGGCTGGCGGCGGCGGCGGGCGCGGCATGCGTGTGGTGCACGATGCCTCCGCCCTTCAGGATGCCGTTCTCGTCACGCGTGAGGAGGCAAGCCGGGCATTCGGAACGCCGGAACTCTATATCGAAAAATTCCTCGAACATCCGCGCCATGTCGAAATTCAGGTTCTCTGCGATGGTCAGGGCAACGGGGTCTGGGTGGGCCTGCGCGATTGTTCCATGCAGCGCCGCCACCAGAAGGTCGTCGAAGAAGGCCCGGCCATCGGCATCCCGCCCGATGTCGCGGCTTTCGTCGGCAATCGCTGTGTCGAAGCCTGCCGCCAGATCGGTTATCGCGGCGTCGGCACCTTCGAGTTTCTTTACGAGAATGGCGAATTTTATTTCATCGAGATGAATACCCGCCTGCAGGTCGAACATCCGGTCACGGAAATGACCTCGGGCGTGGATCTGGTGCGCCAGCAGCTTCTCGTCGCTCTTGGCCATCCGCTTGAGATTTCGCAGGAGGATATCGTCTGCGAAGGCCACTCCATCGAGTGCCGCATCAATGCTGAAGACCCCTATAGCTTCATTCCCTGCCCCGGCCTTATCACGGCGCTTCACCTGCCGGGCGGTCCCGGCGTCAGGGTCGATACCCATGTGAGGGCGGGTTACAGCGTTTCGGCTCATTACGATTCCCTGATCGCCAAGCTCATCGTCCATGCCCCGACCCGCGAGCAGGCAATCCTGCGCATGCGGCGCGCACTTGACGAAATGCGCATCGAAGGCGTTTTCACCAACCTGCCGCTGCACCGGGAAATATTGCAGGACCCGGCCTTTTCCGAAGGCGGCACGGATATTCATTACCTCGAACATTGGCTTGCAGCGCGGAGTGCAAAGTGAAGCGACAGCCTGTTTCCATTTCCCGCTACAGCGAGCCCGGCACGATTGCCGATCTTGCCGCTCATCTCGAGCGCAACAACGTCTCCGCCATTGAAATAGAGACGCCGGATGGATCATTGAAGATCGTTGCCATGGCAGGCGCTCAGCCCCCCGCAGCGCAGCGGCCCATCGAAGCGGCCAAAGCGCCGGTAAAGGCGGATATTCTTGCCCGTGCACCGATGGCCGGCATCTTCACGCCCGCGCATCCGCAGCGCCCCGAGCGGGCGGTTCGGGCAGGACAATCCGTAGCGAAAGGCGAGATCGTCGCATTCGTCGCAGCCGGCCCCGTGCTTGTTCCGGTTATCGCCGAAAAAGCCGGCACCGTCAGCGAAATCGTGACGGAAACGAGTGCGCTTGTCGGCTATGGCTCCACCCTTCTCAAGACCGAAACATGATGGTGACGTCGATGAGCAACCTCCCGCTGAAAACGCCCCACCTCACCCCCGCCCATCTGGGCCTGCCGAAAATCTCGATGATCGGCAACAAGACGTTTCTGATCGAAGCGCCCGGCGAGCTGGACTTGCCCGCCCAGCGGCGTATCTGGGCGCTGACGCGCGCATTGAAGGACCGCCCCGAGGTGCTGGAGCTGATACCCGGCATGACCAACCTGCTGATCGTGCTACGCAGCACGCCTGAAGATGCCGGGCATCTGCAGGATGAGCTTCTCGACATCTGGCAAAGGACGGCGGAACTCGATCTTCTGGGCAAGACCATCGAAGTGCCCACGACCTATGGCGGCGAGCACGCCATAGACCTTGCGGCGATCTGCGATTATTCCGGCCTGCCGGACAAGGAAGTCGTGCGCCTGCATTTCGAGCGGACCTATACGGTTTTCGCCGTCGGCAGCGCGCCGGGCTTCGGTTATCTCGGCGGCCTCGATCCGCGCATTTTCATGCCGCGCAAGAAAGTCCCGTCGCTCCGCATGTTGAAGGGCATGGTGACGATCGGCGGCATGCAATCCGGCATCTCGGTTCTCACCGGGCCGAATGGCTGGAATTCGCTGGGCTTCACCGAAATCACCATGTTCGACGCCACCGCCGAGCAGCCGGCGGTGCTGGCGCCCGGTGACCGCGTTCGTTTCCTTCCCGAAAGGATCGAACTATGATCCATATTCTTGCCTGCGGACCGCTGAACACCGTGCAGGATCTCGGCCGTGCCGGTTACCGCAATATCGGCATCACCGCCACGGGCGCGATGGACCCCATCGCGCTCAGGGTCGGCAATATTCTTGTCGGCAACGGCGAGGATGCCGCGGCGATTGAAATCCAGACCTTTCCGTTCCGCATCGAATTCGAAGAGGCGCTGACCTTCGCCGTAACCGGTGCGGATTGCGCCGCCCGGCTCAATGGTGCTGATCTGCCGCCCTACTGGTGCGCGCGGGCAGAAAAGGGTCAGATTCTCGAATTTTCGACGCCGCTGAAGAATGCGCGCGCCTATCTCTGCCTTCAGGGCGGCATAGACGTTCCCGTGGTGATGGGATCACGAAGCACCTCACTTCGCGGCTCCTTCGGCGGCCATGAGGGACGCCACCTCACCACCGGCGACAGGCTGTCCGTTCTGCCATCCGAACCATCGGCGCTGCCGTCAAGCGGCCTCGGCGTCATGCCGCTTGCCGAGTCGATGCCGGACATGTTTCCGATATCGGACAAGGGCGAATTGCTGCTGAGAGCCATTCCCGCCGCCGAACACGATCTTTTCGGCGAAGGTGCGGAACGTTTCTGGTCCGAAGCCTGGAAAATCACCTCGCAGAGCGACCGCACCGGCTACCGGCTTGCCGGCACGCCACTTATGCTTTCGGCTCCCGTCGAGTTGCGCTCCTATGGCGTCATTCCGGGCGTGGTTCAGGTGCCGCCGGGCGGCGAGCCGATCATCCAGATGAGCGACGCCAACACGGCCGGCGGTTATCCGAAGATGGCTGGTATCATCGACAGCGATCTTTGGCGGCTCGGCCAGGCGCGCATCGGCAGTCGCATCCGTTTCGTGCAGGCAACGGTGCGCGAGGCGCTGGAGGTCGAACAGGCAATCGACGCCTATTTCGCCGATATCCGCAAAACCCTGCCGCTGGTCGCCGCCGCACTCGGCACGCTCGCAAAACGATAATCCTTAAAAATACGGAGAGGAACCATGAAGATCGATGTTAATTCCGATATGGGCGAAGGTTTCGGCGTCTATAAGGTCTGCGACGACGAGAAGCTTATGGAAGTCGTCTCTTCGGCGAATATCGCCTGCGGATTCCATGCCGGCGATCCGGAAATGATGGCGCGCATGGTGCGTCTCGCCAAACAGAACGGCGTCGGTGTCGGCGCCCATCCAGGCCTCGCCGACCGTCTCGGCTTCGGCCGCCGCGAAATTCCCGTCGATGCGGAAGAAATGGAACAGCAGGTTCTCTACCAGCTCGGCGCGCTCTCGGCGATTGCCAGGGCGCAGGATGTCTCCCTCTCCCATATCAGCTTCCATGCCGCCATGGGCAACATGATCAACCGCGACGCGGCGCTTGCCGAACGGATCATGAAAAAGATCAAAGCGGTCGATCCCAATCTCATCGTCTTTTCGATGCCGGACATGCTGATCGAAAAGGCGGCTCTGGATTGCGGGCTGAAAGTGCTCAACCTCTTTCTTGCCGACCGGGCCTACGATGTGAAGGGCCAACTTGTGCCACGCAAGCTGCCCAATTCCGTCATCAAGGAAGAGGGAAAAGTTCGTGCGCGCGTGCGCCAGTTTCTGGAAAAAGGCACGGTCACGACCATCGAGGGCGAAACCATCACCGTTCGTGCCAGATCGATCCTCGTCCACAGCGATACGCCCGGCTCGCTGGAGCTTGCGCGCACGGTGCGCAGCGAAGTGGAAGCCTGTGGCGGCAGCGTCGTGCCGGCTCGCGAAGTGGTTGCCTGAAGCGGCATACGCCTCATATCCTGAAGCACAAAAAGCACGGCACCGCATTCTATGTCAGGAGCGCGGTGCCGTAATTTTGTCGGCTATGGATACGGACCGGATTTCGATCCGTCGCCAGCCGGGCCGCCTGAGCGACCCGGCCGCGAAATCATCAATTCAGCTGGATCACGTGATTGCTGTCGCTCGTCCAGCTCAGTCTCACCCGGTCGCCAGCGGCGCTGACGGCATTGGTGAAACCTTGGGTCTGGGTCTGCCGGTAAGCGATCATCGGCTCGCCATTGTCCAGACGCAGGTAATAATGCAGCATGAAGCCGCGATAGACGACCTGCTCCACCCGCGCCGTGGTGGAATTGCCGGTGTTTTCACCTGAGTCCACCGCAAGCGGTGAGACCGAGATCGCTTCGGGGCGAACGGTGACGACGACCTTGTCGCCCTGAACCGCCCCCATATCCTCGACATCGAGCCGGACGCCGGAACCGGTGACCAGCCTTGCGGAACGACTATTGCGCTCCGCCACGCTCGCCTCGAAGAAGTTCGAAGCGCCGATGAAACCCGCGACGAAGCGGGTCAGCGGCTTCTGGTAGATTTCGCCGGCCGGTGCGATCTGCTCGAGATTGCCATCCCGCATCACGGCGATCTGGTCCGCCATGGTCAGGGCCTCGTCCTGATCATGCGTCACCATGATGGTGGTGAGGCCAAGCCGCTGCTGCAGGCTGCGGATTTCGACCTGCATGCTTTCCCTCAGGCCCTTGTCGAGCGCACCGAGCGGTTCGTCCAGAAGCAGCATCGAAGGCTCGATCACCAGCGCGCGCGCCAGCGCCACACGCTGCTGCTGGCCGCCGGAAAGCTGCACCGGCAGTCGGTCGCCGAAGGCGTGCAGCTGAACGAGATCGAGCGCCTGCTTCACGCGCCCTTCCCGGTCAGCCTTGGAAACGCCCCGCATCTCCAGCCCGAAGGCGACGTTTTCGGCAACGGTCATGTGGGGAAACAGGGCGTAGTTCTGGAAAAGCATGCCAACATTGCGGCGGTGAACCGGGGTGCGCGTGGTCGGCTTGCCGCCGACCACGATTTCACCCGAGGTAGGATCGACAAGCCCCGCAATCATGCGCAGGCAGGTCGTTTTCCCGCAGCCGCTCGGGCCGAGAAGCGCCAGGATTTCCCCTGCCTTGACGGTAAGCGAAACATCATCGACGGCAACGACCTGACCGCTGTAATGTTTGGTCAGTCTCTCCAGGCGGACTTCTACGGATTTCATCAGCGTTCCTCAGCCGTTAAAGGTCTGGTTGTATTTTTCGAGCCATTGGGCGCGGCGCGGAATGATGTATTTCCAGTCCGGCGTGAACAGGTTCAGCGATTCCATCTTCGTTTCCGGGTAGGCAAGGAACTTCGCCGTATCTGCGCCGAACTCGATGCCCTTGACGGAGGGCGCGCTCAGCGTCGCTTCCGAAAGCATCTTCTGCACACCGGGATCGAGGATGCGGTTGATATAGGCAAGCGCGAGATCGCGGTGCGGTCCGCCCTTTACCAGGGCGATGGAATTGATGCCGGTGAATGCCCCTTCCTTCGGGAAGGTCATGTCCAGCGGCACGCCCTTCTTGGTGTGCGGATAAACCGCCTTGGAGTATTCGATACCGCCGAAATCCGCCTGGCCCTGCGCCACCATCATCGTCTGCGCTTCCGCGTCATAGATCGAGAGCACGTTCGGCTTCAGCTCGGCGAGTTTCGCCCAGCCGGCATCCGTATCATATTGCGCTTCCTTCAGCGGCTTGCCGGTCGCAAGGGCGGCCGCCACCATCAGCATCAGAACGCTCTGGGTGTTCTTCGGTGTGTTGAGAAGCATGCGGCGGGCATATTTCTTGTCGAACATCTGTTCGTAGCTTTCGAACGGCTTGCCCGTCGTCGGATTATAGAACAGGCCGGCAATCGAGATTGCAAAACCGACGCCGAAATTGTCTTCGAAAAGATAGCGAGAATAGACGTTCTTGAGGTTGGGGATTTCGTCCGCCGGCAATTGCTCGATCAGGCCTTCCTCCTTGGCCTGCGGCACGCCGACATCGTCCATCGACATCACGCTATATTGCGGATTTTCGCGGGTGGCGCGCAGCGTGGCGATATTGGCGAGCGTTGCGCCTTCGGTCGTCAGCACCCGGCACTTATATTCCTTCTCGAAAGCCGGGATCACTTCCTTCTTGATCAGCCCGCCCTGCGCCGAATTATAGACGCCGACATACATGGTGCGGTCCTGTGCGGAAGCCGCGGTGTAGAAATAGGGTGTGGCGAGCGCGCCTGCGGTGACTGTCAGGAAACTGCGCCGTTTCATGATGATGGTCTTGTCTGTCATTTCCGGTACCCCTCTTGTTGTTGATTTACATAGCCATTGCCCGGCGCAGACCCACCAGCCTGTCGAGGACGAGCACGACGGTCACCGCCAGAAGGATGATGATGGTGGACATGGTCGCGACCGAAGGATCAAAGACCGTGCCGATCTGGCGATAAAGAACGATGGGCACGGGCAGGTTCGCGGAATCCGCCAGCCACATCGAAACGGGATAATTGTCGAAAGAAACCATGAAGCAGAAGATCGAGCCGGAGGCGACGCCGGGCGCGATCTGCGGAAAGATCACCCGCGTGAAGGTTTTCCAGCGCGTGGCGCCAAGCGTGCGCGCCGCTTCCTCAAGGCTGACATTGACGAGCTGAAGGCTGGTCAGCACCGTGCGGATCACATAGGGCGACGTCACGACGGTGTGGGCGATGAGAAGCTTCAGCTTGGTATCCATCCAGCCATAGCCGGAGAAAAGCTGCAGCAATGCCAGGCCGGTCACCAGCACGGGAAAGATCAGCGGCGAAAGCAGCAGTCCCTTCATCAACGAGCGGCCGATGAATTTTCCGCGGGAGAGTGCGAAGGCTGCCGGAACGCCGAGCGCCAGTGAAAGGATGGTGGTCGCCACCGCCAGCGCCGCACTGAA
Source organism: Agrobacterium sp. YIC 4121 (assembly GCF_002008205.1). Lineage (NCBI taxonomy): Bacteria > Pseudomonadati > Pseudomonadota > Alphaproteobacteria > Hyphomicrobiales > Rhizobiaceae > Agrobacterium > Agrobacterium sp. YIC 4121. The sequence goes on from NZ_MRDI01000004.1 coordinate 311,434, forward strand.
GGTGAGACCAGCGGTGAATTCCTCGTTCTGCATTACCGCTGCATACCAGCGGAAGGTGAAACCCTGTGGCGGGAAGGTGACGAAATAACTGTCGGAGAACGAGATGGCGACGACGAGAATGATCGGTGCCAGGATGAAGACCATCATGGCGGCGGTGATCGCGTAAAAGACGATGGCGGAAGTGCCAGTCAGCTTGTTGTTCATGACGCGCTTGCCTTGATACGACGCCCGCCGAGCAGCCGCATCGAGACGGCGTTGATCAGAATGACGATGAAAACGAGGATGGTGGCGATGGTGGCGCCGAACGGCCAGTCATAGACCGCGAGAACCTGCTGTTCGACCATGTTGCCAAGCATCTGCGAGCCGGGACCGCCGATCAGAGCGGGAATGACGTAGGATGCGGAAGCGAGCGAAAACACCAACGTGAAACCCGCTAGCAGACCGGGAAGGCTGAGCGGGAAGGTGATCCGCAGGAACACTTTCCATGCCGGCGCGCCGAGCGTGCGGGCGGCCTGCTGCAGGTTCGGATCGATCTTGCCAAGCGCGGAGGACAGCGGCAGCACCATCATCGGGAAGAAAATGTGCAGCGAACCGATAATGACGGCGGCATCCGAAAACAGCAGCGTCATCGGACTGTCTATGATGCCCAGATTCATCAATACGTAGTTCAGAAGGCCGGTCGGACCGTTGCCGAGAATGAGCTGCCAGCCATAGGCGCGCACCACGACGCTGACGGCCAGCGGCGCAATCACGATCAGCGTGATGATACGGGTCGTGACGATATTGCCGCGCACGAGAACGGTCGCGACCGGATAGGCCAGTATCGCCGCAAGAATTGAGGTGATCAGGCTGATGCGGATCGTCGCCCAGAGCACCTTCTGGTAAAGATCGACCTCAAAAAACCTGACATAATGGGCAAGCGTGAAGGGGGAGCCGATCAGCCCCTGCGAATTCTGGGTCATGACGCTGAAACTCATCAGCCGAACCGCCGGCCAGAAGAAAAAGATCAGCAGAAAGATCAGCAGTGGCAGGATGAGGATGCCGGGCGAAAACAGCCGACGCTCGAGGGCCTTCCAGCCGGAAACTCCATGGCGTGGCGGGGCATGTGGTTCCATGATCGCAATATCCGACATCTATACTCCCGTCGCGTTGAATACGGCACGAGGCATCGCTTTGAGCCGAACGAGATTGTCCAGACCCTATGACTAGAATTTGCTGGGTGTGCTCCCTGTCGAGGCATCCGGTCTTTTGCCGGCGCCTGTCGCATATGTCTGCATTTTCGCGCCGGTTACCTCTCTGGGTAACATTGCCCGACGCGTCGTTCCCTTGTTGTTAAGCCGAGCTTAGGGGCTAAGCCGACGGGCTGCATAATATTTTATTCCTCTGAGGTCATCGCATACGCATATGGACTGCTCACCCCATTTTGGCGGCGATGCATCAAAATCCCGTATGACGTCACATCGAAGTCGTATTGGGGAAATAGCGGAAAATTCCCGTAACCTCTTTGTCATGCACTGGCGTCGCGACGATGCCTGCCTTCACCGTTACAATCGGAAATAATCCATGCCCACTATCGCCCAACGCCTTAACAACGTCACCGTGTCAGCTTCGCTCGCCATGACCCAGAAAGCGCGCGATCTCGCCGCTCAGGGCATCAAGGTCATCAGCCTGTCGTCCGGCGAGCCGGATTTCCCGACGCCTGCCCACGCGGTCGAGGCGGCGCATGCGGCGGCCCTTGCCGGCGACACGAAATATCCGCCAGCCGACGGAACCCCGGCGCTGCGGGCCGCGATCCAGCGGAAGTTCAAACGCGACAATAATCTCGACTACGATCCGAGCCAGATTCTGGTGGCGGGCGGCGGCAAGCAGATCATCTTCAACGCCATCATGGCTACCTGCGACCCGGGCGATGAAGTCGTCATTCCCGCGCCGTCCTGGATCAGCTATGCCGATATCGTGAAGTTCGCGGGCGGCGTGCCCGTGCCGGTGGTTTGCCCGGAGAATAACGGTTTCCGCCTGCGCGCCGAAGATCTCGAAGCCGCGATTACCCCGAAGACCAAGTGGCTGCTTTTCAACTTCCCCAACAACCCGACGGGCGCCGCCTGCTCCCGCGCGGAAATGAAGGAAATCGCCGAGGTCATGCTGCGGCATCCGCATGTCTGGATCATGACCGACGATATGTATGAGCACCTGATCTATGACGATTTCGAATTCTGCACCATCGCCGAAGTCGAACCCCGCCTCTATGACCGGGTCCTGACCGTCAACGGCGCATCGAAAGCCTATGCCATGACCGGCTGGCGTCTCGGTTTCTGCGGCGGCCCGAAGGATCTCATCAAGGCCATCAGCAACGTCAATACCCAGAACAGCGGCGGTGTCGCGACCATCGTGCAGGCTGCCGCCGTCGCGGTTCTCGACGGCCCGCAGGATCTGCTGAAGGAGCGCGCCGATATCTACAAGACGCGCCGCGACTTCGTGCTCGGCAAGCTTTCGGAAATCGAGGGGCTTCGCTGCCACAAGCCGGAAGGCGCCTTCTATATCTTCCCGAATATTGCCGCGCTGATCGGCAAGACGACGAAGGGCGGCACGAAGATCGAGAACGATACCGATTTCGTCATGGCGCTTCTCGCCGAACATCACGTTGCGACAGTGCAGGGCGCGGCCTATGGCCTCAGCCCCTTCTTCCGGCTTTCCTATGCCACCAGCATGGAAAACCTTGCCGAAGGCTGCGCCCGCATCGCCGAATTCTGCAATGGAATGAAATAGGGAGAACAGCATGTTGGGAGGAAGTGGCCGTGTCATCATGGTTTCCGGCGCATCGCGGGGTCTCGGCCTTGCGATCGCCAAAAGGCTTCACGAAGCGGGTTTCACGGTGGCGGCGGGAGCGCGAAATCCGGCCGCCGTTGCGGTGAAGGACCGGCTTTCGGCCGATCGCTACGATGCGGAAGAGGCTGGTTCGGCGGAGGCCTGGGTTGAGGCCGTTGCCGCCAGATATGGCCGGATCGACGGGCTGGTGAATTGCGCCGGCATCAACCCCAAAGTCCGGGTCATGGATGCGGGCGAAGAAAGCCTCGACCAGATGTGGCGTATCAACGTCAAGGGTCCGCTGAGGGTAACCCGCGCCGCCATTCCCCATCTCGTAAAAACCGGACAGGGCAGGGTTATCAATGTCGCTTCGCTGGCGGGACGCCGCGTGGGGTCAAATGTGGGTTATGCCATGACGAAATTCGCCGTTGTCGCCCTCACCCACGGCATCCGGCAGGAATTGTGGGACAGCGGCGTGCGCGCCACCGCGCTTTGCCCTGGCTATATCGCAACCGATATGACGGTCGGCGAAACGGAAGTCAGCCGCGAGGATATGACCCAGCCGGACGATCTCGCCGAAATGGTCGAAACCCTGCTTCGCCTGCCGAACAATCTTTCGGTGGCAGAATTGCTGGTGAACTGCCGCAAGGAAGCAATGCTTTGATCTTTTCCATGCGCGGCACCGGGAAACGGTGCCGCGCGTGGCTTTAGAACCGGCCGGACCCTTTTATTTCAGGGTCTCCGCCAGTTGCAGCAATATCTCCTTCACGGCAAGCGCGGGCTCGGAGAGCGGCGTATTGTCCGATACGCAGAAGGACAGCGTTTCCTCGATCATCGGGCTGGCGATCTGCCTCACGACGATGTCCTCATTGGATTCTGCGACGATGCGGTCGGCAATGGCCTTGGGCGTTATGGTCGCGCCAAGCCCGGCATCCACGCCGCGCGCGATAGTCCTCACCGATTCCAGCTCCGCCATCACGATCAGATCCTTGCGGCTGCGGGTGAAGGCGAGATTGATGGCGCGGCGCACGAAATTATAGGTCGGCGGCAGAAGAAAGGGCAAAAACGCCAGATCGGCGACCGTGATCGGCGCATCGCCCGGTTCCACGCCAAAGCTGCGATGCACGACGAGGACGAATTCCTCACGGAACAGCGGCGTGAACTTGACACCCCGGATCGGCCCGACGCCGTGGATCAAACCCATTTCCAGACGGCCGTTCATGATCATCTGGCTATAGGGCTGGCTGACGCTTTCCGTGATGTGCAGCAGAATGCCGGGATGAAGCCGCTTGGTTTCCTCCATCAGACGCAGCGAAAGCGTGGCGGCGCTGCTGAAGGGCGCAAGGCCCACCGACACCTTGCCGGAAAGCACAGCCCCCGCTTCCAGCGCCTCCGCCTGCGCCTGCTCCATCTGCCGCAAAATGACCTGCGCATGCCTGTAGACAACCTTGCCGGCATCGGTCATGACCACACCCTGCTGGCTTCGGGTCAGCAGTTTCTGGCGGAAATGCTCCTCGATGCTTGCCAGCTGCTGGCTGAGCGCCGGCTGGGCAATATGCAGCACATCGGCCGCTCTTGTTATGCTCCCCATGTCGACAATCGTGATAAACGATTTCAGGCGCCTGATATCCATCTGCTGTTGATCATCCCATTACTTGCTTGCAAGAAATAAGATGCTCAATTTGCAGACAAAGTCCATCTTCCATTTCCTCGCCGTGTCCATCGGAGCCGATGGACACGGCCGCTCAGGGCGTCCAGTCAGGCCGCCTTCAGAGACCCCCGATAAGCGTCCGCTCCCGAACCGAGTTCGAACTGGCCGAGCAGCCGGTTTAGCGCATCGACCTCCGTTGCCAGCGTGTGGCTTGCGGCGGTCATCTCCTCGACCATCGCGGCATTTTTCTGCGTCTCCTGGTCCATCTGGTTGACGGCGACGTTGATCTGCTGGAGGCCGGATGACTGCTCCTGCGCGGATTCCACGATCGCGGCGACGTGCTGGTTGATTTCCTGCACTTCGGCAACGATGACATCGAGCGCCTTGCCGGTATCGCCGACAAGATGCACGCCCTCTTCGACCTGCTGGTTCGACTTGGTGATCAGCGACTTGATTTCTTTCGCCGCAGCGGCGGAGCGTTGGGCAAGCTCCCGCACTTCCTGCGCCACCACGGCAAAACCCTTGCCCGCCTCACCGGCACGTGCCGCTTCCACCCCGGCATTCAGCGCCAGCAAATTCGTCTGGAAGGCGATCTCGTCGATCACGCCGATGATGCTGGAAATTTCGTTCGACGATTTTTCGATCCGCTCCATCGCCATCACGGCCTGACGCACGACTTCACCCGACCGTTCCGCGCCGATGCGCGTGCGGGAAACCAGCCGGCCCGCCTCATGCGCACGGTTCGCGGCGTCTTTTACCGTTGTCGTAATCTCTTCAAGGGCGGCAGCGGTTTCTTCAACGGCCGCCGCCTGCTGCTCCGTTCGCCGCGCCAGATCATCGGACGCCGCCTTGATTTCATTGGCGCCGACGTCGATGCCGGAAGCATTTTCCGATACCCGCAGAAGCGCGTCCTGCAATTTCCCGGCCGAGCCGTTGAAATCGCCACGCACCGCGTCGAGCTGCTCGACAAAGGGATTGTCGATACGGCAGGACAGGTCTCCGTCAGCGAGCTTCGCCAGCGCATAAGCCAGGCTGTCGACGGCAAAGCGGATGCTGCCCGCCTCATCGGCGGCCCTGCGTTCCCGGGCCGCACGCTCTTCTTCACCAAGCGTGCGGTTGGTCTCGGCCTCCTGTTCCAGCGAGGCCTTCTGCCGGTTGTTTTCGCGCAGAACATCGAGAGAGCGGGCAAGATCGCCAATTTCGTCCCTTGTCCCGATATCCTTCAGTGTCAGATGAAGATTTCCCTGTGCAATCTGGGCGGTCTCATCGATGATGTTTGCGATGCGCCCGATGAACCGCCGCGCGATGAACCATCCCGCCAGCGCCAGCAGGACGGTGGCCGTCACTATGGTCAAAGCGGTGTCACGCATCATGGCATGCAGCTGCGCAAACACCGTTTCTTCCGGCACCGAGATGATTGCGTACCATTTCATGTCCTGGGTAAGCATGACCGGCAAGGCGATGGCGAAGGACGCCGTTCCATCCTGTGCGGTGATCTCGCGCTCCGCACCGGGATTTGCAATCAACTGGTCCCAACCGGCGGTCTTCGCACCGCCGTCCGCGAGGCTTTTTCCCATGATCGCCGCATCCGGATGACTGATGATCTTGCCGCCGCCGCTGACCAGACTGACGAACCCCGTTCCCATGGGCCGCACCGTCGAAAGCGCCTTGCTCGTTTCATCGAGCGACAGGTCGAGGCCAGCGACCCCCTGAGGTTTGCCATCGACCATAACCGGCTTGGCGATCGAGGTAATCAGGACCTCCTTGCCGTCGATTGCATAGGAATAGGGCTCGACGACGACCGTTTTCTTCAGGGTGAAGGGCAATTGATAATAATCGCCCGGACCTGCGGTGGCATAGTCCGTCAAAGCGGTATTGCTTATTTTGCCGCCGCTGCGCACCCAATAGGGTATGTACCGGCCGGTCGCGTCATGCCCCTCCCTGTTGGCGAATTCCGCATCCTTGCCGTCAAACGCATTTGGCTCCCATCCGGTCCAGAGGCCAAGGATGTCGGTGTTATTGGCCAGCATCTGGTGAATGATCTGATCGACCTTACCCCGGTCGGCATCGCCTGACTGTTTCATCGATTCCAGAACCGAGACGAGGCTGTTGACGATATGGATCGTGCCGCCGATATTCTTTTCGGTCGCCAGGGCTTCGCTGTGGGCGATCTGCCGCATACGCTCGAGATTGTTGGCCCTGGTATCCTCAATGGACCGATAAAACAGCACGGCCGAGGCCGCGATCGTCGCAAAGACGCCGCATGCGGCGACCGCAAAAATATTCCGACCCGTTGTCGATTTAAAAAGCATGTCCCATCCCCCAAAACTATGCTGCGACGGTGGCGAGAGTTACGGGTGCGTGCGCAACTGTTGGCGACCGGGCTGGAGGGTGAGCTTAAGAATTTATGTTTAAAATTTACTTTCAATTCTATTTTTAAAGCGCCACATCAAAACATCAATACTTTATAAAGTTGCAATATTGAAGTATATACAAACTATTGCGAGATAATCTTCACCCCTGCACAGATACTTTTGCTCTGCGAAGGGGCTCTGCTCGATGCGGGCGCGCGATTGCGCCCTGCAGAAACCGGAGACTATTGCGGTAACCGCAAAGCGTTCCAGAAGCCACGCAACTGCGCGGTTAATTCTGCATAGAGACCGTAGCGCCGCCCATAGTGCGAGACTTGCGCAGCATCGGGCCGGTAAGCATTCGCAACCCGTGTCATCGCCGCAACCGCCTCCTCATAATCAGGATAAAGCCCGATCGCCACGGCCGCGCCAATGGCCGCGCCGAGCGCGCCCGTCTCGCGGGCCTCCGCGACACGTAGCGGAATTTCCAGAACATCCGCCATGATCTGCGGCCAATGCTGGCTGCGGGAACCGCCGCCGGACATCACGGCGCTTTCCACCGGCAGTCCCGCTTCGCGCAGAACGCCGATATGGCGGCGATGTTCGAAACACACCCCTTCGAATAGGGCCCGCAACATGTGACCTTCGCCGTGCCATCCCGCGAGGCCGTAAAAGCCGCCGCGAAATTCCGCACCCAGCCGCGAGCCGAAAATGAACGGATGGAAGAACGGATCGTCGGCGCGGGGTGAGACGGAGCCGACCAATTCGTTGCATCGCTCGAACGCGTGGTCGCCATGATCGCCGCGAACGCGGTGCACGTACCATTCGAGGTTGGCGGCGGAGGTGGCGCTGGATTCGATATTGACATAACGGTCACGGCCGAAGGTGGTGACCATGAAGACATCGGGACTGATGACCGGCTTGTCCGCGAAAACCTGGTTGATGCTCCAGGTGCCGGCGATGATGGAAGCTTCCCCGGCATTGATGACCCCGGACCCCATGGCGCTGGAGACCACATCGAAGAAACCGCCGATCACGGGTGTGCCTTCGGACAGGCCCGTCATAGCCGCAGCCTCGCCCGTCACCTGGCCGACGATGTCAGCCGATTCCACGCAACGGGGGAAAAACGCGAACGCGTCCTCAAGATCGTAAAGCGACAGAAGCTCGCGGTCGAGCCGCGCTTCCGGCAAGGCTAGTAGCCCAGCGCCGCTGAGATCGGAAATATCATTGGCAAGGCACCCCGTCAGGCGGAAATTGACAAAATCCTTGCAGAACAGGACCGTGCCGGTCCGGGCATAAAGATCGGGTGCATGTCGCTTCACCCAAGCGAGAAGGCTGGGTGTTTGCGCAGGCCATGGCCGCTGCAGGCAACGGGCCTGCAATTGTGCTCCGCTTTTCCGGTCAAGCTCGGCCGCCACATCGGCAGCACGGCTGTCGAGCGACTGGATGCCGATCAGGGGCTGCCGGTCCTTGTCCAGAAGATACAGGCCATTGCCGTGGCCGGCGCAGCCCACTGCCAGGATGCTGCGGGGATCGGCGGACGATTTCACCAGAAGCTGGCGGATTGCCTCGCAGCCGTTCCGCCACAATTCCTCGAGATCGCGCTCGACATAGCCGGGCTCAGGAAATGTCGACTGTCCGTCGATGGCATGTTGCGCAACCTGCCGGCCTTCCGTGTCGAACAGCACGGCCTTGATGACCGTGTTGCCGACATCGAGACCCAATATGTAATTTTTGTCAGCCACGATTATAGATATCCCATGCTTCCTCACCGCCCGCACCCTGATGGATGATGGCCATCAAAGCCGCAACGACGGCCTTGGGATTGTCGTGCTGGTAAATATTGCGCCCATAGACCATCCCGTTCGCACCTTCGGCCACAAGAGCCGCCGATTTCGTAAGCACGTTACGCAAGTCCTCACGCCCCCCGCCCCGCACCAGCACCGGGCACCGCGCGGCTTCGATCACCTTGTGAAAATCGCGCGGATCGCTGGTCGGATCGGCCTTGATGATATCGGCTCCCATTTCCGAGGCAAGGCGCACCAGCGTGACGATCTTTTCGGCGTCGCCATCCACCTGATAACCGCCGCGCACATCATTCGGCAGCATCACCAGCGGCTCGATCATCAGCGGCATGCCGAAACGATGGCAATCTGCCCGCACACGGCTGATGTTTTCGACGCATTGACGAAACAGCTCCGGCTCATCCGGCAGCATGAACAGGTTCACGACGACGCAGGCGGCGTCCATTTCCAGCGCACCGATGATCGGATCGTGATGGTTCTGGAGCTGCGACCACATGGTTCTGTGGCGCGTGGAATTGTAAGGGTTGCCCATGTCGATACGCATGACGAGGGCCGGCTTGTCGCGCTCCGGCCTCTGCTGCAGCAGATCCGCCTGCCCATAGGCCATCTGGATGGCATCGGGACCGGCCTCGGCCAGCCTGTCCACGGTCTGCGCCATATCCTCCAGCCCAACGAGGAAGCTCGGTTCGTTGCAAACCCCGTGATCGATGGCCACATCCAGGCAACCGCCATTGCGGAACAGCCGGTTCATGCGCGCCTTTTTCGAAATCCGCATCATCATGCATTCTCCTTGCATCTGTGTTGAAGCATTGCCGGCGTGACTCCATAAAAAGTCTCCAGCTCATGGATAAGCCGCTGCCGTTCCGCCGCCGCCTGGGTGGCCGGCCAGCCAAGCTCGCGGGCCGTAACGGCGAGGATCTCGTCGATCAGATCGGCATCGATGACGCCGGTGATGGCGAGCGTCGTGCGCCGCAGGGCGAGATCGGTCAGGTGGCGCACGTGTTCGAAGCGGATCAGCCAGACCACCTCCGCGGCCGTGATCGGCGATTTTTCCGAAAGCCGCACATCATCCGCACGGCCCCGGCAAAAGCCCATCAGATCGAAGGCACGGGAGCCGTAAGCCAGAGCCAGATGCTCCGCCCGCTCTCCGGCAATCGAAAATTCCTCCGACAGCAAGGCGGGCAGGCTGCTGGCACCGGTTGGAAAATTCCTGCCGCCGCCGATCGGGCGGTCCAGGGTGCCGGTCAGCCGTCGGCGTCCAAGAAAGGCCAGAACCTCGTCGGTCACCTGTTCGCCAAAAGCCCTGAAAGTGGTCCACTTGCCGCCGATCATGCAGAGCTGCGGCGGATCGCCCGCAACGCGATGGATGAAATGGCTGCGGGAAATTCTTCCGGTAAAGGCGGCATCGCTGCGCGGCAGCGGACGGATGCCGCTGAAACTGAAAACGATGTCGGAATGGGTAATGGCAATCTGCGGAAAGACCTGCCGGATCGCATCCAGAATATAATCCCGTTCCTCGGGCTCGCAGCGCACCCGCTCGGGACGATCCACCTTGATATCGGTCGAGCCTGCGAGAACCCGGCCGAGATAGGGAAAGAGGATACAGACGCGATTATCGTCATTCTCGAAGAAGATCATATGGCCGTTCAGGGCCTTCAAAAGCGCCTCGTTAGCGATAATCAGATGCGATCCCTTGGTTCCGGAGACGGTCGGTTTTGCTGTCTCCGCCGCCGGGGGTGCAGCCAGCGTGTCAATCGTCTCGTCGATCCAGGCGCCGGTCGCATTAACAATGATCCTTGGGCGGATAGGCAGGGCTTCATCCATACCCTCCAGCCGAAGACGATACGCGTCGCCGAGACGGACAAGCTCCGCATAGTTGAGCGCAATGCTTTGCGGCGCATCGGCATGGGTGTCGATCAGAAGCTCCAGTGCAAGCCGTTCGGGCTGGCTTATCCACGCATCGTAATAGGTAGCCGAATATCTGATTTCCGGCGTCAGATCTGGCCAATGCTGCAAAGTCCCGGACGCACCGCGAAACGCATGACGGGGCAGGATGCGGTTTTTGCGGGTGACGAAATCATAGAGCATCAGACCCGCCTTGATGGCGAGAGCGCCACGGCTTGCGGGTTTTCCGCCGGAACCGGCAAAGGTTGCCGCCGCGTTGAACAGGCCGCTGAAAGTCGAAAAGATCGGAATCGTGGTCGGCAGCGGACGAACCATATGCGGCGCGAGCCTGAGAAGTGCATCCCGCTCCCGCAACGATTCTGCCACGAGGCCGAATTCACCGTTTTCGAGATAACGCAGGCCGCCATGGATCATGCGTGAGGGTGCGGCGCTGCAACCGGAGGAGAAATCGTTGCGCTCCACCAGCAGCACCCGCAGCCCCTGCAAGGCGAGATCGCGATAGGCGGCAATTCCGTTGATGCCGCCGCCGATCACGACGGCATCGAAATCACCATCGAGCCGGATGCGGCGCAGAGCGTCCTCGCGAAAATTGGGCATAGAAATACCGTTCGCTGGCGGATGACCAGCGTCCCAATGTTGTTGACCGTTTAAAGCGACGTGAGAGACGGAACGAAAATGATGCGCTGTTCGCCTGAAGTCCCGTCTCAGCCTACATAATCAGGTATCGAGCCCCACAAGATGCTCCGCGACACCGGCGCTGATGTGCGCCAGCTCACTCTCCGTGAGGCGAAGACGTGCCGCGGCAGCGTTTTCAACCGCCTGAGCCGGATCGCGCGCGCCGCAGAGCGAGAATGTTATGCCCGGCTGGGCAATCGTCCAGGCGATCACCACCTGCGCGACCGAAGCCCTGTGGGCGGCCGCCACCGGTTCCAGCACGCCCATCAATCGCGCGATTTTCTGACGGTTCGCCTGGCTGAAGCGCGGGTTGCCGTGGCGCTGGTCGTCGTCCGCAAAGACCCGTTCAGGCCCGACCTTGCCCGAGAGGAGACCGAGCGCCAGCGACGAATAGCTGAGAACCGAGACATCGTTCTTTTGGCAAAGCGGCAGCAGCGTCGTCTCGATATCGCGCTTCACCATGGAATATTCTTCCTGAATGGCATCCAGCGCGCCGGTGGCGATATAAGCCTCAAGATCGCCGGGCGAGACGTTGCTTGCGCCGATGGAGCGGATCTTCCCCTCCTCTTTCAGCCGCACCAAAGCCCCGACCGTTTCGGCAATAGGCGTCGTGGCGTCCTGCCAATGGGTCACGTAGTGATCGATATAATCGGTTCCGAGCCGTTTCAGACTTTCTTCGACCTCGAAACGGATAGAGGCAGGACCGAGATAACGATGAACGGGCTTGCCATCCTGATGGAAGAAATAAGCACCCTCATTCACATGCCAGACCAGCCCGCATTTGGTAACCAGCACCACCTCCTCGCGCCTGCCGGCAATTGCCTTGCCAACGATGGTTTCCGCAAGCCCCATGCCATAGGCCGGTGCGGTGTCGATCAGGGAAATACCCGCATCGATGGAGGCCTGGATGGCGGCGATGGATTGCCGCTCGTCGGTGCCGCCCCACATCCAGCCGCCGATGGCCCAGGTGCCGAGCCCCACGGCGGATGCGCCGATGCCGCTTCTGCCGATCGTCCGGGTCAATATTGCATTGTCCGTCACGCGGTTTCCCCTCCTTCGTGATCCAGTAAATAGCCGGCTATCGCCTCGTCCACGACGAGCGAGGTCAGATAGCGGCCGGCAAGCGTGGCCGCCACCGGTCCGGCCTTGATGGCGCCTGCCGCCACACCGATGATATTCGGGCACCGGGCAAGCTGCCCGGGGTCCAGCGCCACCACGCGCGAGTTGAGATCGATGCGCGCCAGCTGCCCGTCCGCCATGGTAAGATGGGCGAGAAACTCGCCGGCAATGCCCGCATCCACCAGCGCCTGCCCGCCACGGGCCGCATCCGGCAGAAGATCGTAATAGCCGGAGCCAGGAGCCTCCACGGAGCCGATGCCGACCAGCGCCACCTGCGCCTGCCGGGCCAGATCGAAGACCTCACGGATCGATGCGACATTCATCAGCAGATCGCGCTGTTCCTCATCCTCGGCAAACAGCGGCGCATGAACGAGCGATGCGCTGCCGCCGAGCTTCTCCGCCAGTTGCGTGGCGAGATGATTGACATCCGTATAGTGCTTGCCCTGCACGCCGCCGGTCAGCGGCACCACCCGCACATCGAAACGACGCTCCGCCTCAAGATTGTCGACAACGGCACTCACCGCCTTGCCGCCGGTAATCGCGATCACATCGCCGTCACGAATGGTCTCCAGCAAATGGTTGGCGGCCACCCGACCCACCATCTGCAAGGCGGTTTCCGGATTATCGGAGACCGTCGGCGTCACCACCGACTGCCTGAGGCCGAAACGGCGGGTAATCTCGTTTTCGAGGTCCACCAGCCTCTGATAGGGACTGGCGATGGTGATCTTCACCATGCCCGCCTTGCGGCCGGCCGCAATCATGCGGTTGACCTTGGTGTGGGAAAGATTGAGCCGCTCGGCGATTTCCGACTGCTTCACACCCTCGATGAAATGCAGCACCAGGACGGAATACATCTGCCTCTGTTGATCGAAATCGTCCTTGATATCCAGCATGGTCGTATTTCTCCAGTTACCCTCGGGCGAGCGAAGGGCGCTCAACGGCGGCGCCTGACCAGATAGTGGTCGAACAGGACCGCAGTCAGCAATATGCTGCCCCTGATGATGTCCTGCCAGTAGACAGACACATTGAGCAAGGCAAGCGAACTGGAAACCACCGAAAGAAGGATCGCCCCAAGGATCGCGCCGAGAATGGTGCCCGAGCCGCCCGAAAGGCTCGCGCCGCCGATGACCGCCGCCGCAATCACGTTAAGTTCCATGCCGACGCCGAAGCTTGGCTGGGCAGAGCCGAAACGGGCCATATAGATAACGCCTGCAACACCGCACAACATCGAACAAAGCGTGGTGGTGGCAAACACCACCCGGCCGACGCGGATACCGGAATAGGCCGCGGCTTTCGGATTGCTGCCGGTATAGAACACCTTGCGGAAGGCGGTCGTGCGCCGCAGCAGCAGATCGAAAACGACAACCACCACCGCGAAGATAATCAGCACCAGCGGAATGCCGCCAAGCGCGCCCTGACCGATGAACTTGAATTCCGGCGGCAGGGAATAGAGCCCAAGCGGCCGCCCGCCCGTCGCCAGCAGGCACACACCGCGCGCAATCACCATGACACCCAGCGACACGATGAAATGATGCAGCCCGATCACCGTCGTCAGGAATCCCATGGCCATGCCAATCAAGGTCGTAAGGCAGATTGCCAGCCCCGCCGCCACCCATGGATCGACGCCATTGAGGAACAGCCAGCCAGCCGCCACCATCGCAAGTGCAGTGACGGAGCCGACCGAAAGATCGATGCCGCCAGAAATCAGCAGGATCGTCATGCCCACCACGACGATGCTTTCGATGGCGAAGACCATGGCCATGGCCCGCAGATTGTCCACGGTCAGGAAATACGGAGATATGAAGGACATCACCGCAAAAAGCGCGAGGATGATGACGATCAGCCCGGTTTCCCGCGCCTTGAGCGCCGGCTCCCACCAGGCGGTGCGGCGAACCGCCGTCTCAGCTATGCCCGAAGGTGTTTCCGATGTTGCCATTTTCCCGCTCCCTCAGGCCCTTTCCGGGCTATGCACAATATTGATCGATGCGAGCTGCATGATCTTTTCCTCCGTCATGTCGTCGCCCTCGACCTCACCCGTAATCCGACCCTCGCGCACGACCAGCACGCGGTCGCTGACGCCGATAAGTTCCGGCAGTTCCGAAGAGATGACGACCACACCGACGCCCTCACGCGCCAGTTCCCGGATCTGGCGGTGGATTTCGGCCTTCGCGCCCACATCTACCCCGCGTGTTGGCTCATCCAGAAAGATGACCTCCGGCTCCACCGAGAGCATCTTCGCCAGCGCCACCTTCTGCTGGTTGCCGCCGCTCAGGGTCGATACCGCATCGCCGATGCTGTTCGCCCGCAATTTCAGCCGGCGTCCCAGCTCATCGGCACGCTTCATTTCCTTGCGCCGTTCGATGAAGCCCATGCCGTTCGATACCCTGCCGATATCGAGCGCAGAGACATTTGAGGCGATGGACATGTTGAGGAAAAGCCCGTCCCCCTTGCGATCCTCGGACAGATAGACCAGCCCCTCGCGGATGCTGTCGCGATAATCCTTGAGCCTTAATGGCCGGCCGCGCAGCGTAACCTCGCCTCTCGGCTTCCCCTCCAGCCGGCAGACCGCCCGGGCGATCTCGCTTCTTCCCGCACCAATCAGCCCGGCAAGCCCCAGGATTTCGCCGCGGCGCAGATCGAAATCGACATCGAAAACCCGCTTTCGTTCGTTCAGGCCCCGCACAGAGAGAATGACGTCATCCGATTTTTCATCCTCCGAAAGCTTTGGCGGGTAGAGCTTGTCGAGCACCCGTCCCACCATGCTGTTGACGACTTCCTCGGGGGAAATATCGGCAATATTCTCCGTCCTGATATGGCAGCCGTCGCGCATCACAGTGATGCGGTCGCAATGTTCGAAAATCTCCGCCATACGATGCGAGATATAAACGATGGCAATGCCCCGTTCCGCCAGCCGGTGCATGATCCTGAAAAGCGTCTGCGCTTCGGTTTCGGTCAGAGCCGCCGTCGGCTCGTCGAGGATCAGGATGCGGCAATCGAGTGTCAGCGCCTTGGCGATTTCGACGATCTGCTGTTGCGAAATCGAAAGGTCGCCGGCGCGGCGGCTGGGATCGATATCACCGATTTCCCGCAGCACAATTGCCGCCCGCTTTTCGAGATCGCGATAGTTCATGAACCAGGAGCGGCTTTGGCCCGTCTGCGACATAAACATGTTCTCGGCGACCGAAATCTCCGGGCAGAGCGCGATTTCCTGATGCACGAAACCGATGCCAAGCCGGTTCGCCGCATTGGGCGAGGATATCTTGACCGGTTTGCCATCCAGCACGATTTCCCCGCCATCCGGCTGCAGAATGCCGTCGATGATATGCATCAGCGTCGACTTGCCGGCGCCGTTTTCACCGGCCAGCGCATGGATTTCGCCGCGCCGCAACTCGAGTGCCGCATTGCGCAGCGCCCGCACGGGGCCGAACGCCTTGTGAATATTCGTCATGCTGAGGATGACCTCACCCATAACGCCCTCCCGAACCTGCTTCCCCTTGTGGCCGGCGAGGTGCAAACCCCGCCGGGTCCAGAGCGACGCGTCAGCGCCCCTTCATATAGTCGTTGAGATCGAAGGAAGCGGCGTTCGCCTTGGTGATGACAGCGAAACCATTGTCCATCGAAGGAACCTGCATCGGATTGAAGCCGGAAACCTTGTAGTCGTTGAACGGGTCGATAAGGTCCGAATGGGCGCCCAGAAACGTGTTCATGAAACCCATGAAGCCCTGCACACCCTGATTGGGATTGATGGACATGTAGATATTGCCCTGCTTGATATGTTCCAGCGTGGCGGGGGTGATATCCGCATGCAGGATCAGGACCTTCTTCTTCGCCTCAAGGACCGCAGCCGTCGCGCCTTCGGCCGAACCGGCTTCGGGAATCCACAGGGCACCCAGATTGGGATTGGCCTGCAACAATGCGCCAACGGCCTGGTAGGCAAGGTTCGAATCCTGATTGGTCGCCTGGCGACCGACCAGCTTCATCTGCGGATAGGTGCGCCCCATATAGTCGATGAGGGCCGTGACGCGCAGATCGTGATTGCTCTGTCCCGGATTTTCCAGAACGGCATATTCGCCTTTTTCGCCAAGTTTCTTGACGATTTCATCCGCCGCAAATTTCGCCTCGGCGACATTGTCCGAAGTGATATAGGCGGTGCGTTTCGACTTCGGGGAATCCGCCGCAAAAGTCGTCACCGAAACGCCGGAGCCGATCGCCTTGTTGATCGGTTCGATAAAGGGATCGGCCTGCATCGGATGCAGCAGAATGCCCTTCGGCTTCTTCACCAGTTCCTGCTCGAAAGATGCGATCTGCTTGGTGATGTCATATTCCGGGGTGCCGGTGAAAACGGCTTCGCAGCCGAGCGCCTTTGCGGCCTGCTTGAACCCCTCGAAGACCGGCACCCAATAGGGGTGGCTGGAAACCATGACGTTCATCACATAGGTCTCACCCGGCTCGCAGGCAAACTTGCCCGCGGCGGCGGCCTGCGAACCGGCACCAGCGGCAATCGCCACGGCTAAAACACCCGCGGCAGCGGTCGATTTCAGAAAAGCCAACATATTCCCCTCCCAAGGACAATGACTTAGTCCGCAATAAATTTTATTCGATGTAATTTATTGCATAGGAATTGGGATAGCCGGAAACCTCGCGGCCGTCAATGCCGTTTGAATTTTATTTTATGATGTGAAATTTATTTCAGTTCAGCCGCAAGGCACGGAAGCGATGGCCAGCGCCTAATCGGCGCCGAGCAAATAGAGGATGAATTTGTAGAGGACATAGGCGCCGACAACGGCGGGAAGAAAGTGCATGAATGGATTGATTATCGCCATATCAAACGCGCCCTTTCCAGATCGACTAAGTGGTTGCCAACTGAATGAAGCGAATGGCATCACCGACAGTGGAAAGACTGTCTGCGGCAGCATCGGGAATTTCTATGCCAAATTCCTCTTCGATCTCCATGACGATCTGAACGACCTCAAGCGAATCCGCATTCAGATCTTCGGAAAAATCAGCTGTATCGACGATTTTATCATCAGCTATTCCGAGCTGCTCGCCGATGATTTTTGCCACCCGGTTTCTTATCTCGGACACTGCAGTGTCTGTCGGGACCGAAAAACTCACCATCTCGATTCCGACGTCCTGTTCTCCGTGCCGATGTCGTCCGACGTCCATCGATAGAAGGCGAAAAAGTCCATCGCGAAGACAAAAAGGGATATGGGGCTACCCAGGTTCGACATTGCTCTCTCATTTCTCCCCCCGATAAAATCTAAGCTTCGGAATGAGTGACCTGCAATGAAGATTTTGTAATTTATTGTTGCCCGTAACCGGCTTTTAGACCGCTCTCTGTCTCGGAACTTTTCCGGCTTTCATGAATTGTATCCGGCTCGCAGGCGCACTCCGGTGACATGGATAGTCATGCTTCATCCGGCCCTAAGCGAAATATCTGGGAAAGACTGTCTCGGTGAGGGGCCGCGCGGACGCTGGATCGTATGTGCCGGAAACCGTTTAGCGGCACCACGCTCCGTACCGGAACCAACACATCGTCGCGGAGTACCTCACTCTTGACATCCTCTCGCAAACCTTGTTTATACGCATAAGCAGCTAATACGAATTAGCAGTCGACAGGAAACGAGGTTTCGATGGTTAGGCGCTTGACGCAACGGGACATTGCGATCTTCGCGGGGGTCAGCCAGGCGACGGTTTCGCTCGTGCTCAACGAGGCGAAATCCGCTGAGGGTCGTATCCCGCCTGAAACGCGAGAGCGTGTGCTGAAGGCCATTCGGGACACGGGTTATGTGGCGGACCCCATCGCGCGCAGCATGGTCAAAGGCGCTAATCGGATTCTGGGTGTTTTCACCTATCAGCCGGCTTTCCCGATTGCGCAGGCAGATTTCTACACGCCTTTTCTGATGGGGATAGAAGAGGAAGCGGAGAGGCTGAGCTACGACCTTCTGCTGATGACGGCTGCGGCGCGCGACGATAACGGCCGCAAGCGCATCTTCGGAGAAACAGGTCGGCTTCGACTAGCTGACGGATGCCTCATTCTGGGCAGCCAGTTCGACCGCGATGAATTGGCCCAGCTGGTTGCCGGCGACTACCCTTACGTCGCAGTCGGTCGTCGTGACGATGCCGGCGGGCCGGTGCGTTATGTTGGCGCGGACTATGTGACAGCCACGCATGCTCTTGTACGAGAGGCACTTGCCGCGGGCCATCGCCGCTTCGCCTTTATCGGCGCGACGGGTCCGGCGGAATCCATCAGCGACCGCTGGCGTGGTTTTCGCGCCGCAATCGAGGGCGCGGCGGCGCTGGTCTATTCCCACGAAAGCGAAAATGGCGATCCGGCCGAGCAACTGGCCGCCGTTCGCGCCAGCGGAGCGAGCGTCGTTTTTTTTGCCGAAGTAGCCGAAGCGGTGGTCTTCGACAATCAGGCCCGCGCCCAGGAGGTGAGCGTCCCCGGCGATCTTTCCATCGTGGTGCTGGGCAGCGGCACACGCACGCATACGCTCCGGTCGCAACGCGTCTTCACCTCCTATGCCATCCCCCGCGAAGAGATGGGCAGGCAGGCGACCTCCATGCTGGTCGAAACCCTTACCAGCCCCCCCGGCCCTGTACGGCAGATACTGCTGGGCTGCGACATCGTGGCGGGCGAAACGCTCGCCTCCCCAAATCAAGGCCCAACTTAAGGAAAGAGAACCTGACGTGAGAGAATACAATGCAGATATTCTTGTGGTTGGCGGTGGCCTTGGTGGCGTGGCGGCGGCGCTTGGGGCCCTGCGCAATGGCCGCAGCGTTATCCTGACCGAAGCATTCGAGTGGATTGGCGGCCAGTTGACCAGCCAGGCCGTGCCGCCCGACGAGCACAGCTGGGTCGAACAATTCGGGATCACCGCCAGCTATCGCGCCCTGCGCACGGGTGTGCGGCAATATTACCGTGACCACTATCCGCTGACGGACGCCGCGCGGGCCGATCTGACGCTCAACCCCGGAGACGGCAACGTGTCTCGCCTGTGCCATGAACCACGCGTTTCGCTGGCGGTGATGGAGGCAATGCTTGCGCCTTACGCCGCCGGCGGCAAGCTGACCGTCCTCAAGCCCTATGAGCCGATATCAGCGGAGGTCGACGGCGACACCGTGCGGGCCGTGACGCTACGCCATTGCAATACCGGCGACCTCATTTCCTGCTCGGCCCGCTATATCATCGACGCGACCGAATTGGGCGATCTGCTGCCGCTGACCGCAACTGACTATGTCACGGGCTTCGAAGCCCAATCCGAAACCGGCGAGCCGAGCGCGCCGGCGGAGGCGCAACCGGACAATCAGCAAGCCGTCTCTATCTGCTTCGCCATCGATCAGGTTGACGGCAATCATGTCATCGACAAACCTGCCCGGTACGACCACTGGCGTCAGGTTGCCCCCGAATTTTGGGGCGGCCCGCTATTGAGCTGGGACTCGCCCAATCCGCGCACACTGGAGCGCAGCCGCCGGTTCTTCGATCCCAACCCAGCCGACAACGCAACACGCGACGTTGCCGACCAGCGTCACAGCGCCGGCGATATGAGCCTGTGGATATTCCGCCGTATTGCCGCCCGCCATACATTTCGACCCGGCGCCTATGCCAGCGATATCTGCCTCGTTAACTGGCCGATGATCGATTATTTCGAGGCGCCGATCATTGATGTTACCCTAGAACAATATGCCGAGCGGCTGGCCGACGCGGCAAGCCTGTCCTATTCCATGTTCTACTGGATGCAGACCGAGGCGCCTCGCCCGGATGGTGGTCAGGGCTTTCCGGGTCTGCGTCTGCGCGGCGACATTACCGGCACGGAGCACGGCTTGGCCATGGCGCCCTATATCCGTGAAAGCCGCCGCATTCGCGCCCTGACCACGGTGGTGGAACAGGATTTGTCGCTTGCGGTGCGCGGCGATCGCGGCGCGGTGCATTACCCTGATAGCATCGGTATCGGCATGTATCGCATCGACCTGCACCCCTCGACGGGTGGTGATAATTATATCGATGTGGGGGCCTGCCCTTTCGAAATTCCGCTGGGTGCCCTTATTCCCCGCCATAAAACGAACCTGCTGGCGGCATCCAAGAATATCGGCACCACGCATATCACCAATGGTTGTTACAGGCTGCATCCGGTCGAATGGAACATTGGCGAAGTGGCCGGCATGCTGGCCGCCTACTGCCTCGACAGGGGCGAGACCCCGCATGGCGTCCATGCCAATGAAAAGCGCCTGGCGGAGTTTCACACCCACATCGAACGCCAAGGGGTGGAGCGCCATTGGCCTGATATTCGCGGCTACTAGCTAATACGTATAATCTGGGAGGATTATTCATGCGCAGGAGTATAGTGAAAATTGCAGTGGCCGGTTTTTTGGTCACATCCGGGCTGGTTTCGCCGGCTTTGTCGCAGGAATTGCGGATGGCCATATGGAGCGCCAACGAAGCCCATCTGGCTCTGTTCAACGAAATCGCCGATGAGTTCGAGGCGAGCCATCCCGGCGTCAAGATCACCTACGATTCGCTTGCCTACGAAGGCTATGCCACCACTCTGACAACCCAGATCGCCGGCGGTAATCCCCCCGATCTGGCCTGGCTGTTCGACACGACCGCGCCTGACTTCATGGCGGCCGGAGCGCTTTATCCCCTCACCGAAACCTTTGCCAATACCGAAGGTTACGACATGGGCGACTTCCCCCCGGCAACGCTCACCGCCTGGTCGTATGAAGGGGTACAATATCTCTATCCGTTCTCGACATCGCCCTTCGGCGTCTTTGTTAACAACGACATGATCCGGGCGGCGGGCGCAAAGACGCCCGCCGAGATGATCACTGCCGGCGAATGGAACTGGGACAATGCCATTGCGACGGCCGCAAAAGTCGCGACGACCGGCAAACAGGGATTGATCATTCGTGATTTCGAATACAAGGCGTGGGAGAATCTTGCCGAAATCTATACCGGCTGGAATGCTTATCCCTGGTCGAAAGATACAAAATCCTGCGCTTTTGCCAGCCCGGAGATGGTTGAGGCCATGCGCTTCATCCACGATGCGATCTTCGTGAAGAAAGCCATGCCGGGGCCTGGCGTTTCGGCCGATTTCTTTGCCGGGGATGCGGCGATGACGACCACCCAGATCAGCCGCGCATCGCTGCTGCCGAAAGGCGACAAGGCCTTCGACTGGGATCTCGTGCCGTTGCCCACGGGGCCTGCCGGCGATTATGCCGTTACAGGTCGAGCAGGCATTGGCGTCATGGCCAGCGGCAAAAATCCCAAGCTCGCAGCGGAATTCCTGGCGTTTTTCTCCTCGAAGCCTAATGTAGCCAAGCTCGCGCGGTTTTTCCCGCCAGCACGGAAGAGCCTGCTGACCGCCGATGTGCTTGCGGCCGCCAACCCATTGCTGTCGCGCGAGCAGATAGAGGCCGTGGTCATTCGCGGCGTCGCCACCGGTCAATCGACGCAGCAGGTTCTCAATTTTGCCCGGCTGCAACAGACCGTTCGCGCTGGCCTCGATGGTCTCTGGCGACCAGATGCCGATGTCGCGGCTGTCCTGCAAGCGCTTTGCAGCCGTCTTGACCCATTGCTGGCGGCCAATTGACGCTTCGCAGTCATCCGGTGGATGCGAAAGGCAGAAGGAAGAAGAGCCATGACGCTTGCCCTCCAAACAGCGCAAACACAGGCCCGGCGCGGTTTCTGGACCATGGCGCGGCGTGACGCCGCCACCGGTTATCTGTTCATCGCGCCGCAACTCATCGGTATCGTTGTCTTCGTGCTCGTGCCGCTGGTGCTGGTCTTCTGGTATTCGCTGCATGAGTGGAACGTGCTGGCGGGATCGTTCCGGTTCACCGGCGTCGCCAATTACCAGAAGCTGCTCAGCGACCCGGCCATAGGCGAAGTACTGGCCGTGACCGCCGTGTTCTCGGCCGGACTTGCCCTGCTCAATATGAGCCTGGCGCTGGGGCTTGCGTTGCTCTTAAACCAGAAGCTGGCCTTCATGACCGTGTTCCGCACACTGTTCTTTTCGCCGGTGGTGGTGTCGCTGGTCGCCTGGACAATCGTCTGGAGTTTCCTGTTGCAGAACAATGGCGGTATCAACGGCCTCCTGCAAATGATCGGCGTCGAGGGTCCCAACTGGCTGCGCCACCCAACGACCGCGATGATCTCGGTCATCGTCGTGCAGGCGCTCAAGAATCTCGGCCTCAACATGATCCTGTTTCTCGCAGCACTGCAGGGCGTGCCGCGGGAACTGTTCGAAGCCGCACGCGTCGACGGTGTGCCGCGCTTCAAGCAGTTCTATCGCATTACCCTCCCGATGATCAGCCCGACGATCCTGCTCGCCTCCATCGTCACCATCGTCGGCGCGTTGCAGGTCTTTGCGCAGATCATGATCCTCACGCAGGGCGGGCCGGGCTTTTCCACGACGGTTCTCGTTTATTACCTCTATCAGCAGGCCTTCCAGTTCTACCTCTTCGGTTACGGTTCGACACTCTCCATCATTCTGCTGGTCATTGTCGGCGCTCTCACCTTCATCCAATGGCACCTGCGCAGAAAGTTCGTATTCTATGAAAACTGAACTCAGCCCACGCGCGCAGGCGCTGATCTATTTCATACTCTGCGTGCTGCTTGTCCCCTTCGTCTTCCCGACCTGGTGGATGGTCACGTCGTCGGTCAAACCCGTCAGCCAGATATTTGCCTTTCCGCCGGATATCTGGCCGCGCGCCTTCGATTTTTCCTCCTATTCCGACGTCTTCAGAATACAGCCCTTCGCGCTGCAATACTGGAACTCCGCCTATATCGCGGCGATCGTCACCATCGGCACCATGGCAGTGGCGTCGATGGCCGGATATGCCTTTGCGCGTATCAGGTTCCCCTTTGCCAACGCCATCTTCATGGTGGTTCTGGTGGGGTTGCTGATCCCATCCGAAGTGACGCTGGTTCCGTTGTTCCGGATGTTTCTCAAATGGGGCATGATCAACACGCATTGGCCGCTGATCCTGGTGCCGATCTTCGGTGCGCCGGCGGTCTTCGCCACCTTCATCATGCGCCAGTTCTTCATCTCCCTGCCCGTGGAACTGGAAGAAGCCGCACGGGTCGATGGCCTCGGCCGGCTAAAGATATTCTGGACCATCGCCCTGCCGCTTGCCCGTCCGGCGCTGGCCGCCGTTGCAATCTTCACATTTCTCGGCAGCTGGAACCTTTATCTCGAACCCATCGTCTTTCTTTCCAGCCCCGACAAGTTCACCCTGCCCCAGGCGCTGACACAATTTACCGACGCCTACGGCGGACCGATGTGGAACATCCAGCTTGCCGCCGCGACGATGACCGCCATCCCCGTACTCATCGTCTTCATCGTTGCGCAGAAACAATTCGTCGAAGGCCTCGCCCATACCGGGCTTAAAGGCTAATCGAAAGGCTGACCCATGGCACCCGTTACCCTTAGATCCGTCAAGAAAAGCTATGGCGCATTCGCCACCATCCACGGCGTCGATATCGATATTGCCGATGGCGAATTCGTTGTCCTCGTCGGCCCTTCGGGCTGCGGCAAATCCACTTTACTGCGGATGATCGCGGGGCTTGAAACCGTGACCAGCGGTGATATCTCGATCAGCAGCCGTGTCGTCAACGAGATCGAGCCGAAAGACCGCGACATCGCCATGGTCTTCCAGAACTACGCGCTGTATCCGCACATGAGCGTGGCGAAAAACATGGCTTTTTCGCTGGAGCATCGCGGCGGCAGCAAGGCCGAGATCGCCGAGCGGGTGAGCTGGGCAGCGGAGATATTGGGGCTGACGCCATTGCTCGAACGCTTCCCCCGCCAGCTTTCCGGCGGGCAACGGCAGCGTGTCGCCATGGGCCGCGCAATCGTCCGCAATCCTCAGGTTTTTCTGTTCGACGAACCGCTCAGCAATCTCGATGCCAAGCTGCGTGTGGTGATGCGCGGTGAAATCAAGGCGTTGCATCAGCGTCTGGGGGTCACGACCGTTTATGTCACGCATGATCAGGTGGAAGCCATGACCATGGCCGACAAGATCGTGGTGATGAATGCCGGACGGGTCGAGCAATGCGGAGCGCCGCTCGAGCTTTATGACCGGCCCGCCAATCCCTTCGTCGCCGGTTTCATCGGTTCCCCGGCAATGAATTTCATCAATGGGCGATTGACCGCCGATGGTTTCGAGGCTGACGGCGTCGTCCTGCCCCTCCCGCCCAGCCATGCCACAGGCGAAGCGATCTACGGCATCCGCCCGGAACATTTCGAACTGGTCAACCATGGCCTCGCCGCAACCGTTTTATTGGTGGAGCCGATGGGGTCGGAAACGCAGGTCACAATGATGATCGGCGATCACCAGGTCATTGGTGTCTTCCGCGAGCGCGTACAAGCGCAGCCGGGCGCGACCATCCAGGTTCAGCCGGATCTGGCATCGATCCACCTGTTCGATGCCAGAACCAGTCAACGCCTCAACTAGCGTCGATGAAAACCGGAAGCGTGCGTATAGAACCGTCGCGGAAATCGCGGCGCAGGGCCAGAGAAGGCCTGCCACGGCCGTGCGATAATCTATGGTGCCGCCTCCACTGAAAAAGCAGATTTGATGAGTGTTTCGGTATATTCAGCCGTCGGATTGTTGAATATCACATCCGTTTCTCCTTCCTCCACAATCTTCCCGTTTCTCATGACGATGACGTAATCCGAAATCGCCTTGATGACAGAAAGGTCGTGGCTGATGAAGATGTAAGAAAGGCCATGCGTCTTCTGCAAATCACGCAGCAGATCGATAACTTGTCCCTGAACGGATCGGTCCAGTGCGGATGTCGGTTCGTCGAGAATGACGACATCCGGTTTGAGGATGATCGCGCGGGCGATTGCGATACGCTGACGTTGTCCGCCTGAAAACTCGTGAGGGTAACGGTTGCGAGCGGCGGGATCGAGGCCGACTTCTTTCAGTGCTTCTATTGCCCGCTTGTCCCGTTCCGCTCGGCTCAGCCGTTGCTCATGCACAAACAGGCCTTCCGTGATGATCTCTCCGACCGTCTGTCTTGGCGAAAGCGAGCCATAGGGGTCCTGGAACACAAGCTGCAGACGCCGCCGCAATGGCCGCATTGCCTTCCGATCAAGTCCGGTAATTTCCCTCCCGTCGAAGAAGATACGGCCATCTGCCACAATTAGACGCAGAAGCGCACGACCGAGCGTGGACTTGCCTGATCCGGACTCACCGACGATGCCTATGGTCTGTCCCTGGTGAAGGTTGACATTGACGCCGTCTACGGCTCGGAACCTGCGAGACTTCGACAAGAAGCCACCAGGAATTGTATAATCGATCGTCACGCCCTGGCCGGAGAGCACGACCGGCGCCTCTGTACTAATTGCCGGCTTGTGTCCCTTGGGTTCGGCGTCGAGAAGCATCCTGGTGTAATCCGCCTGCGGGCGATCGAAGATATCTTCCGTCGTACCGGACTCGACAATCTCACCACGGCGCATGACAGCCACACGATTGGCAAAATGGCGGACCACGCCAAGATCATGCGTGATCAGGACGATGGCCATGCCGAAGCGTTGTTGCAACGACTTCAGGAGGTCGAGGATTTGCGCCTGGATCGTCACGTCCAGCGCAGTGGTCGGCTCATCCGCAATCAGAATATCCGGTTCATTCGCGAGAGCCATGGCGATCATGACGCGCTGGCGCTGGCCACCGGAAAGTTCATGGGGATAGCTGTCTATGCGCCGCTCCGGCTCGGGAATTCCCACGAGCTTCAGCAGTTCGAGAACGCGGGCGCGCGCCTCTTTTTTACTGCCGCCCCTGTGGTGCAGGATAGGTTCGGCGATTTGCGCGCCGATCCGGTAGAGAGGATCGAGCGAGGTCATCGGCTCCTGGAAAATCATGGTGATTTTCGCACCCCGGATATCGTTCAGCTCGCCGACCGGCAGACCGATCAGCTCGCGTCCGCGATATTTTGCCGAGCCTTCAATAACGCCGTTGGATGCCAGCAGCCCCATGATGGCCATCATGGTCTGGCTTTTGCCGGAACCGGATTCTCCGACAACGGCAAGCGTTTCACCCTGCTTGACGTCAAGATCGATGCCCTTGACGGCTTTCACCGTGCCGTCCGGCGTCGTGAAATCGACCTTGAGATTACGGACGGTCAGAATGGTTTCAGATGTCGTATTCATGTCAACGATCCTTGGGATCGAGTGCATCACGCAACCCGTCACCCACGAAATTCAGCGAAAACAGGGTCAGTACGAAGAAGATCGCCGGAAATATCAGTAGCCATGGGGCCGATTGGATATTGTTGGCACCTTCGGAAATCAGCGCACCCCAGCTCGTCAGCGGCGCCTGCACGCCAAGACCGAGGAAGGAGAGGAAGCTTTCCAGAAGAATGACCTTGGGTACGACGACCGTAACGAACACGACGACGGGCCCGATCGTATTCGGGATGATGTGACGGCGGATGATCTGCCAGTCGCTCAAACCCAAGGCCTGTGCGGCGCCCACAAATTCCCGCCGTTTCAGGGCAAGCGTCTGACCGCGGACGATACGCGCCATGTCCAGCCATTCCACCGCACCGATGACCAGGAAGATCAGGATGAAGCTGCGGCCGAAAAACACCACCAGCACGACCACCAGAAAGACGAAGGGCAGCGAATAGAGAATTTCGACGAAACGCATCATCACATTGTCGACACGCCCACCGATATATCCCGCGGTTGCGCCGTAAAGAACGCCGATTCCGAGCGAAACGAGGCTGGCGAGAACGCCGACGGCGATCGAGATTTGCCCACCCAGCATCACGCGCGCCAGCATGTCGCGACCGTTGGAATCCGTGCCAAAGAAGAAGTATTCGCGGTTGACGTCGCCTTCCAGCTTCAGCGTTCGCCCCTCATCTTCGGTGGCGACGACCTTCGTATTTTCGAATTCGTTGGCGCGGTCGAAATAGCGTGTGGTGCGCGGGTCAATCGTGCTGCTGGAGGTGACGGTTGCCGTGAAGGCCTGCCCTTCGACGGAGAATTCCTTCAGCTCGACGCGCGCCCGGCTGGCAACGCCCTCCATCACGTCTTGCAGGTTGTTCACATCCGGGCGTGGCTCAAGGCTCGGCGGGACGGAGACATAGGACGAGAACACCTGATCGTAGGTGTTCGTGAGGAAATGCGGGCCGATGAACGAGAAAAGCGTGATCAGCAGCAGCATGACGGAACCTGCCATGGCGGCCTTGTTTCGTTTGAAACGCAGGGCTGCCAGCTGGAACAGGCTTCGGCTTTTCACCGATGGTTGAGGGGCAATATTGCCGGGGATATCAGTCATGTCTGACCCTCGGATCCAGCAGGCCGTAGAGAATATCGACCACGAGATTGAAAAGGATGACAAAAATGGCGACGAGAACGACGGTTCCCATCACCAAGGTATAGTCACGATTGATCGCACCAAGAACGAAGTAGCGGCCCACACCCGGAATAGTGAAGATCGTCTCGATGACGGCCGAACCCGTCAGCAGTGCTGCGGCGCACGGAGCCAGATAGGAAACGACCGGAAGCATCGCCGCGCGCATGGCGTGGAATACCACCACGTTGCGCGCTGGAAGGCCGTAAGCCTTGGCGGTGCGGATGTGGTCCATTCGCAAAGCCTCGATCATTGCGCCGCGTGTCAGACGCGCGATGACCGCAAGCTGCGGCAAAGCGAGCGCGATCATCGGAAGGATGAGATATCGCAGCGATCCGTCGCCCCAGCTGCCGGCGGGCAGAAGCCCGAGTATGACGGCAAAGACAAGCGTGAGAACGGGTGCGACAACGAAGTTCGGCACGGTAACGCCAACCGTCGAAATCGACATGATCGAGAAATCGAAGGCACTATTCTGCCTGAGCGCGGCCAGGGTACCAGCAAGAACGCCGCCGACCAGCGCAAGCAAAAGAGCATAGCTGCCGAGTTCCAGCGAATAGGGCAGACCCTTGCCGATCAACTGCGCGACGGTATTGTCCTTGTAGACGTAGCTCGGACCGAAATCGCCGGTGACGGCATTGCCGAGATAGATGAGATACTGGCGCCACAATGGTTCATCCAGATGATAGGTTCTCATCAGGTTTTCCATCGTCTGCGGCGGCAGGGGACGTTCAAGATTGAACGGACCGCCCGGTGCGAAACGCATCAGGAAAAACGAAATCGTGACGACGATAAACAACGTCGGCACCGCACTCGCCAAACGGCGCAGGATAAACGAGATCATGCTTTTTCGGGCTCCGGCATGGCACGGTGGTGTGAGCCACCGTGCCGACGCTGCTTATTCGGAAACGCTCAGGAAGCGGCTGAGGTGTGCGTTGGCAGCGTTGTCGACCCAACCCTTGACGCGGTTGGAAACCAGCCAGAGATCGGCCTGCGTCAGAAGCGGAACAACCGGCTGTTCCTTCATGAGGATGGTTTCTGCCTCATGCAGGAGCTTGGAGCGAGCGGCAGGATCCTTCTCGTCGTAGGACTTCTGCATCAGCGCGTCATATTCGGCGTTGTTGAACTTGGAATAGTTGAAGGTCTTGTTGGAAGATACCGAAAGCGCGAGGAAGTTTTCGGCATCCGCATAGTCGGCAACCCAACCGGCACGCGCCACGTTGAATTTGCCGCCTTCCTGAAGGTAGCCATAGTGCGAGGCGACGTCGAGATTCACCAGCGACACCTTCGCGCCGAAGGTGTTCTTCCACATATCAGCGATAGCCGTCGCGACGCGTTCATGGTTCGGGTTGGTGTTGTAACGGATTTCGATGGAAAGCGGCTTGCCGCCCTCACCGTAACCAGCGTCCTTCATGAGCTTGAGGGCTTCGTCTTCGCGATCAAGCTGAGACAGCGTGGCAAAGTCGGCCTTTGCCGGCTCTTTGTAGGAATCCATGCCCGGAGGAACCATGGAGTAGGCCGGAATCTGAGAACCGCTATAGATTTCCTTGGCGAGGAAATCACGGTCCACTGCCATGGAGAGCGCCTGGCGGACACGGACATCGTTATACGGCGCTTCGCGGGTATCGAAGGTGTAGTAATAGGTGGCAAGCGTCGGCGAAACGTGAACCTGTTCGCCGTAGGCCTTGCGCAGACGGTCGATCTGATCCGCGGAAAAGTTGTAGGCGAGGTCCATTTCCTTTGCTTCGAAACGACGGACGGATGCGGCCTGATCGTCGATCGGGTAGAAGATGACCTTGTCGATCTTGGTGTTGGATGCATCCCAGAAACTGGTGTTCTTGACGACCGTCAAGCTGTCATTGGGAACATGCGCTTCGAGTTTATAGGCGCCGTTCGAGACCATGACGCCGGGCTTTACGAAGTCGGTGCCATTCTTTTCGTAGCTTGCCTTGGAGATTGGCAGAGCCGCCTGGTGAGAAAGGAGTTCAAGGAAGAAAGGTGTCGGGCGCTCGAGTGTGATCTCAAGGGTCTTGTCATCCACCGCCTTGACGCCAAGCTGGTCAACCGGAACATCGCCCTTGTTGATCTTTTCGGCGTTCTTGATCGGGTAAAGAATATTTGCATATTTTGCTGCAGTCTTTGGATCTTCGACGCGCTGGTAGGAGAACACAAAATCTCCGGCCGTTACAGGTGTGCCATCCGACCACTTCGCATCCGCACGCAGTTTGAACGTGTAGACGGTGCCATCCTCAGACAGTGTCCAGCTTTCCGCCGTACCGGGAACGATCTTGCCGGCGGCATCGTAAATGGTGAGACCTTCATAAAGGTCTTTCAGGATAAAGGCTTCGATGTTGATGGAGGTCTGCGCCTGATCGAGCGTCTGCGGTTCCCCGGCATTGCCGCGGTGTAGAACTGTTTCTGCAAGTGCAGAACTCGCCCCAATCAGAAGCGATCCTACCAGCAGAGTGGCGCGAGTTGTTGTTTTTATCGACATCGTTTCTCTCCCCGTGAAGATTTTTGAGTCTACAAACAAGGCGATATTGCTCCGAAGCGCAACAACAATAAATTGTGAGTTGATGGGAAGCCTTGACCTCGTCGGTGCTCTTTTAATGCCAGGACTGTGGACAATTGTTCTTAATACCCGAGGCGCCACAATCGCAACCCGGGGGTTGCTCTGTCGTGAAAGACCTGCGCGATACGAACCTTATCTCCTAATCGCGTGGCGTCGAAGACAGTAAGGCAGACGCAAGTGTCACTTGCTGGGGCCACTATGTAAAAAGGCCCTGCGATCTCTCGCAAGGCCTTGATACTTAAGAATTCGGATGGTGGGCGTGACAGGGATTGAACCTGTGACCCCTACGATGTCAACGTAGTGCTCTCCCGCTGAGCTACACGCCCTCCGTGGCGGCGGATAGACCACAAAACCGGTTCATGCGTCAACTGCTTTTTTTCGGTTTTGTGAAGGTTTTTTGAGAGGCCTTATGCCACAAGGAGTTTGTTGACCTCATCCACCAGATCGCGCAGATGGAACGGCTTGGAAAGCACCTTGGCGTCCTTCGGAGCCTTCGAATCGGCATTCAGCGCAACGGCTGCAAAGCCGGTAATGAACATGACTTTCAGGTCCGGGTCGAGTTCGGTCGCGCGCCGCGCAAGCTCGATGCCGTCCATCTCGGGCATGACGATATCGGTCAGCAGAAGCGAAAAGGGCTCTTCGCGAAGCCGGTCATAGGCGCTGGCGCCATTGTCGAAGGAAGAAACCTTGTAACCGGCTTTTTCCAGCGCCTTGACGAGGAAGCGGCGCATATCGTTGTCGTCTTCAGCGAGAAGAATTTTCTGATTCATCATAAGTGACCGTAACTACTCAATGTTTGGAATACCCTAGCCCGATTATAGGATTTTCACGGTAAATATCCTGTGAACGCGTGAATCGGTATAGCGCTGATTGGGCGATAGTATGGACTTGCCGCGCCGTAACTGGCAACATGAACATCCTGATAGTTTTGCGACATGGTAAATGACCCTGAATGGACTGGATAACGGGTGAATATGAGCTGTTTGAAGTAACGGAACCTGCCGTTCAAACCCTGCCATTCGTCTATAATTCCCCCCATAGCGGCCGCTGCTACCCCATCTCCTTCCTGGAATCGGCAAGGCTCGATTCGCATGAGATCCGCCGCTCCGAAGATCATTTCGTCGATGAGCTGTTCGCGGCGGCACCGGAGATCGGCGCGCCGCTTCTCAAAGCGAATTTCCCGCGCGCCTATCTGGACGTCAATCGCGAGCCCTACGAGCTCGATCCCCGCATGTTCGAAGGCACGCTTCCGCCTTATGCCAATATCGGCTCCATGCGGGTCGCAGGTGGCCTGGGAACGGTGCCACGCATCGTCGCCGAGAATATGGATATCTATGCCCACCGCCTGCCGGTCGACGAGGCGCTTTCGCGGATCGAGACGATCTACAAGCCCTATCATGCCTGCCTGCGCCGCCTGCTGTCTCGCACCCACGCCAATTTCGGAATGGCGGTACTGATCGACTGCCATTCCATGCCGGGCAATATCCGCGTTGCCGGCTCGAATCTCAGGCCGGATGTAATCATCGGCGATCGCTACGGCACCAGCGCATCCCAGGAAGTCTCCCGCGCCGCGCTGCATTTCCTTGAGGAACTGGGTTTCGTCGCGGTCTGCAACAAACCCTATGCCGGCGGCTTCATCACCGAACATTATGGCCGGCCCATCCGCTCTCTCCATGCGCTGCAGATCGAAGTCAACCGGGCGCTTTACGTGGATGAAAAGACGCTTTTGAAAAAAGCCGATTTTCCTGCCATTCAGGCGTCGCTTGAAATCTTCATGCGCCAGCTCGGCGCCTTCGTTTCCGAATACGCGATAGAAACGTCGCTCGCCGCTGAATAGCAGTTCAAATCATCCGCTATCTCAATCTTTTATCCCGGATCGTCTGGCAGCCCGCCGGACAAAAAAAACCGCGCCTTGGCGCGGTCAAGTCTAGGGAGGAAACACCCAAGGAGGGTATTTACAGTCAAAGACTGTAGGATCACGCTACGCAGTAATTGCACAATTGTCAATCATTTTATTTTATGCATATTTTTTGGGCTTGTGCTGAAAATATGGAAACACCGGCGCCGTCATTCGTATGAGTGGACGGCGGATGCGATTCCGGTCTATGCATTGCCGCAATAGAATTCAGACCCAATATTCAGGCAATGAGGTTTCGCATGCTGCCCGACCGGGATTTCTTCTTCAAACTTGCCGATGCCGCCAGCGCTGAAACGCTTCCCCGCTTCCGCACGGGCATTGCCGTCGCCAACAAAGAGGATGGCGGCTACGATCCGGTGACGGAAGGCGATCAGGCCGCAGAAACAGCCATTCGCGCCCTGATCGAGGCCCGGTTTCCACAGCATGGCATTCTGGGCGAAGAACACGGCAATATCGGTCTCGACCGCGAGCATATCTGGGTCATCGACCCGATCGATGGCACCCGCGCCTTCATTTCCGGCGTGCCGGTCTGGGGCACGCTGATCGGTTTCCAGTCGGCCGGCCGCGCCTCCATGGGCATCATGGACCAGCCTTTCACGAAAGAGCGCTATTTCGCCGATGGCGAGACAGCCTGGTATTTCGGACCCGACGGCGAAAAGAAACTCCGGACGCGTGATTGCGCGTCTTTGTCGGATGCGGTGCTGTTCACCACTACCCCGCATATCTTCACTGCGGAAGAAAAGCCCTTCTATGAAAAGGTACAGGATCAGGTTCGCCTTTTCCGCTACGGCGTGGATTGTTACGCCTATTGCCTGCTTGCAGCCGGCCACGTCGATCTGGTGATCGAATCCGGCCTGAAGCCCTATGATGTCGGCGCGTTGATCCCTGTCATCGAGCAGGCCGGCGGCATTATGACGACCTGGGATGGCGGGCGTCCGGAAAATGGCGGCCGCATTCTCGCAGCCGGCTCAAAGGCAGTGCACGAACAGGCGCTCGCCATTCTCTCAAAACTCTGAGGCAGCGCGCTTAAGCGGCCATCACTCCGGCGCGAAAAACGCGTCGATGGCCGCCAGCGCCTGTTTGCGGAAAACGTCACGCTCATGCAGCAATTCGTGGCGCGCACCGGTGATCGGAAGAAGCTGCGCTGCCCGGAAATTGCGTGAGAGTTCCTCCTGCGCCTTATAGGGCGTGATGGTATCCAGCATCGGCGCCAGAATAAGGGTCGGAATGGTGATATTCGTCAGATGATCCTGACGGACCACCCGTCCCATGGTCTTCAGCGCCTCATACACCCAGCGCGCCGTCGGCGCACCGATAAAAAGTTCCGGAAACTGCCTGTGCAGCGAGAGATTTCTTTTAAAACGTCTGGGGTCCGAGGTGAGCGGATTGCCGTCGAAATCCCGCTCGCGCTGATCCTTGCCGAGCTGCACCCGCCCAAGGCCAACGAGACTTAAAGCCGTCGCCACCGCCCGAATGACGGATGAGGGGACGGATTGCTGGCTGTCCAGCTCGATGAAAGGCGAACAAAGCGCCAGACGGTCGATCCGGTTCGACAGGCCGGGTGCAGCGGCAAGCGCTGCAAGCGCGCCGGTGGAATGCGCGATCATGAAGAATGGCAGCCGCGTATCCGGCAACACCACCTGTTCGAGAAAAAGGCCGATATCACGCTGATAGTCGGAGAACCGCCGCACATGCCCGGCACCCGGTTTTTTCAGCAATCTTTCGGAACCGCCCTGCCCGCGCGTATCGAAGGTCGCAACCCAGAAACCCATGGCGGTGAGATCGCCGACCGTTTCGAAATATTTCTCGATACATTCGTTCCTGCCATGCAGCAGAACCACGGTTCCGCGAGCCACCTGGCGGCTGGCGCGAAAGATCGCGTAGCGAAGCTGTTTGCCGCGATCGCCGGTAAAATAACCGACGGTATGGTTGCCGGGAACCGGGTTGTCTTCGCTGGCGCGCAATGTGGCTTCGATCATCGGTCTTTTCCGGCTTTTCTGCCTTTTCGGGATAGGTCGGCGGCGCGGGAAGGTCAAAGAAAAAATTGCCGGAACCGTCGGTTAAAGCAGTCGCGGTTCCGGCGAATAAGACAGAAGAAGAAGGGACGTTATTGCTTCTGTCCACGGAGAATGTCTCCGATGACCGATGTTTTATGGCTCTCAAACTGAACGATGCCGGAACCTGACGTTCAGCCATGGTTCATGTTTCTTTCGCCTTTTCACGCGCCCCTTGACGCAGCGGCAGGCCATTCCCATCTCATTCATGCGGTCGCCAGAACGGGACCGCGCCACATGTCCGGCCGTTGCCAGAACGGGACGCCGGGCTTAACCGCAAACAGTCGCTTCTTAAGGAGGACACCATGCGTCACGTTGATTTTTCCCCCCTCTATCGTTCCACCGTCGGCTTCGACCGTCTTTTTTCGATGCTTGACGGCCTCGGCCAGCCTGAACAGGCCCAGTCCTATCCGCCCTACAATATCGAGCGGACCGGCGAAAACACCTATCGCATCACCATGGCCGTTGCCGGTTTCGATGAAACTGAACTCAGCATCGAATCCCGCGCGAATACGCTGACGGTGAAGGCCGAGAAGGCCGCAGATGAGAAGTCATCCGAAGGTGAGTTCCTGTATCGCGGCATTGCCACCCGCGCTTTCGAGCGCCGCTTCCAGCTTGCCGACCATGTCGAGGTCCAGACCGCTTCCCTGAAGAACGGCCTGCTCCACATCGATCTTGTCCGCAATATTCCCGAAGCGATGAAACCGCGCCGCATTGCGATCTCGTCCGACAGCGCCGATGCGCCGAAGACCATCGAAGCCCAGATTTCGCCGGCTCAGGTCAACTAAACCGATCCGGACCTCAAACGAACGGCCCCGTAAAGGGGCCGTTTTTTGTTTGATGAAAATTCGCTCTTCAGCGGGTGGAGACTACCGCACCTTCTGCGGCAGCGGCTTCCGATATGGCCGCTTTTTCATGGGCCTTTCTGGCATAACGTTGGGCCAGCACCGCGCAGACCATCAGCTGGATCTGGTGGAAAAGCATGATCGGCAGGACGATTGCACCAATGCTTTGGCCGGCGAAAATCGCGCCCGCCATGGGCACGCCACTGGCGAGGCTCTTTTTCGAGCCGCAGAAGGTGATGGTGATTTCATCGGCCTTGTCGAAACCCAGCAAACGGCTGCCGAACATCGTCACACACAGGACAAGCGCCAGCAGCAGGATATTGATGACGATGACCACACCGATATCCCTGAGCGAAAACGTGTGCCAGATGCCTTCGATGACCGCATCGGAAAAAGCCAGATAAACGACCATCAGGATGGAGCCGCGATCGACCGGAGCCAGCAGTTTCTTGCGCGCCCTGATCCAGTCGCCGATCCACGGCTGCAGCACCTGACCGACGATGAAGGGCAAAAGCAGCTGCAGGAATATCTGCAGGAACGCATCCAGCGAAAATCCACCGCCATGGCCTCCCACCGTAAACAGAAGGCCGACCAGCAGCGGGGTCAGGAACATGCCGAAAATATTCGAAGCGGAGGCCGAACAGATCGCAGCCGGCACGTTTCCGCCCGCCATGGAGGTGAAGGCAATGGAGGACTGCACGGTGGATGGCAGGACGCAGAGGAACAACACGCCCATATAAAGCGGCGCAGGCAGAATATTCTCGGGAATGAAGCCGATTGCCACACCAAGCAGCGGGAACAGGCCGAAGGTCACGAGAAGGATCGCCAGATGCAGGCGCCAGTGCAGAATACCTGCAATCACCACATCCCGGGAAAGCCGCGCGCCGTGGAGGAAAAACAACAACGCTATCGCGAGTTTTGTCGCAAGCCCGAAATACTCCGCCGGCTCACCGCTGATCGGCAAAATGGAGGCCAAAATCACGGTGGCGACCAGCATCATGGTGAAGCGATCAGGTAGGAAGCGGGTCATGGGAGATCTTTCCGGCATCGGTTTTGCTTGAAACGCGCGCTACTATCGCTCATCATGAATTCCGATGCAAAGATTAACAGTTATCGTGATTCAGGATAATGCTGAACCTTCAACATCTTGCGAGCTTCGTGATGCTTCAGCAAACCGGCAGCTTCACGCTGGCGGCCGAACGGCTGGGGATTGGCCAGTCCACTGTCAGCCAGCATATTCAAAGGCTTGAGGCCGCACTTGGCCGCCGGCTGATTGCCCGCAGCACCCATCAGGTGAAACTGACGGGCGAAGGTGAGGCGCTGCTGGGTTACGCCCGCAACATGCTGGAAATCGACAGCAAGGTGTCATCGCTATTCAGCGAGAACCGTCTGCGCGGACGGCTGAGGCTTGGCGTTTCGGAAGATTTCGTCGCCAGCCGGCTGACCGCCATTCTGGAAGAGTTCATCCGCCTTTATCCCCTCGTCGATCTGGAACTGACGGTTTCGTTGAGCGGCGTGCTTTACCAGATGCAGGACAATGGCGAACTGGATGTGGTGCTTGCCAAACGCCGTCTCGGCGACAAGCTCGGGCACTTTCTCTACCGCGAACCGCTCGTGTGGCTAGCGCGCGACCCGGAGCGAATGCTGAACCAGCCGGACGCCCTGCCCCTGATTGCCTTTCCGCCGCCGAGCATCACCCGAAAGGCGGCGCAGGAGGCGCTAGACCGGGCCGGCCTCGCCTGGCGGATCGTCTGCACCTGCGGCAGTCTCAGCGGACTGACCGCTGCGGCAAGAGCGGGCATGGGCATTCTGGTGCAGCCGCGCAGCATGGTGCCGGCAGGTCTGAAGGAGATTGCCGCAGGCGTGCTACCACCGCTGGAGGACGTGGAATTTGTGCTTCAGCCGAGCAAGGGCGCGGATGCGAAGCTGGTGCGCGCCCTTTCCGATCTCGTTTCCAGCAAGAGCATCGCACCCGGCAGTTTCGTATAGCCTGTTCAATTCTCCCGCCGCGACAGGCAGCGGCCGACGCTGTCACGCCAGCCGGCAATGGCGTCTTTCCGTTTAGCCTCTTCCATTGCGGGGCTGAAACGGCGGTCACGCCGCCAATGTTCAGCAAAGGCCTTGCGATCCGGCCAGATGCCGGCGCGTGAGGCGGCAAGCCAGGCCGCTCCGAGAATGGTCGTTTCCAGGAAGACCGGCCGGTCGACCGGCGCCGCAAGAATATCCGCCAGCCGTTGCATGGTCCAATCGGAAGCGACCATGCCACCATCGACCCGGAGCACCGTCTTGCCATTGTCACCCGCCCAGTCCTTGCGCATGGCGTCCAGCAGGTCGAAGGTCTGATAGGCGACGCTTTCCAGCGCCGCGCGGGCGAATTCCGCCGGACCGGTGCCACGCGTCAGCCCGAAAATAGCGCCACGCGCCTCCGCGTCCCAGTAGGGTGCACCAAGGCCGGTGAAGGCCGGAACCAGATAAACACGCTGATTGGCGTCGGCCTTTTCCGCAAGCGCGCTGACCTCGGAAGCGACCGAGATGAAACCAAGCTCATCGCGCAGCCATTGCACGGCGGCACCGGCAATGAAGATGGAGCCTTCCAGCGCATAGGTGGTGACGCCGTCGAGACGGTAAGCGATGGTCGTCAGCAGCCGGTTGGTGGAGGCGACGCGATCCGTGCCGGTGTTGAGCAATGCAAAGCAGCCCGTGCCGTAGGTGGATTTCATCATGCCCGGCTCGAAGCAGGCATTGCCGATCACGGCTGCCTGCTGATCGCCGGCGACACCAAGGATCGGAATTTCCGCGCCCAGAAGCGATTTATCCGTCACGCCGAAATCGGCGGCGCAATCCAGCACTTCCGGCAGCATGGCGCGGGGGATATCGAGGATCGACAGGAGTTCATCGTCCCATGCATTGTCTTCGATATTGTAGATCAGCGTTCGAGAGGCATTGGTGGCGTCGGTCACATGGCGGCGGCCGCCGGTGAGACGGTAGATCAGGAAACTGTCGACCGTGCCGAAGCAGATTTCGCCCTTGACGGCTTTTTCGCGAAGGCCGCTGACACTATCGAGAAGCCATTTCAGCTTCGTGCCGGAAAAATAGGGATCGAGCAGCAGACCGGTCTTTTTCGAAAAAAGCGGCTCCAGCCCCCTTCTTTTCAGCTCCTCGCAGACGGGAGCAGCGCGTCGATCCTGCCAAACCACGGCCCGATGCACGGCCTCGCCCGTGTTCCGGTCCCACAGCACGGTCGTTTCGCGCTGGTTGGTAATGCCGATGGCCTCGATATCGGAGGCGGCGATGCCGGCATCGGCAAGCGCCAGCCGGATGGTTTCGAGCACGCTTTTCCAGATATCCTCGGCATCGTGTTCGACCCAGCCGGAGGCCGGAAAATGCTGCGGAAATTCTCGCTGTCCGACACCGATGACCCGCATGTCGCGATCAAAGACCATCGACCGTGTCGATGTCGTTCCCTGATCGATCGCCAGAATATAACCGCCCATCATGCTACTCCCTTTCAGACGCAATGACCGGGGCGGCAAGCCGCCCCGGTTTCAGATTTTACGCAGACATTACTTCTGCCAGCTTTTGACCAGTTCGTCGTAATTGACGGTGACCGGCTTTTCCTTTTCGTTGGCAATCTTCAGCTGCGGCGCCAGATTGCCCTTCGAAACGGCATCCTTGTTCCAGTATTCGATATCGTGCTCTTCCGCCAGTTTCGGGCCGATATAGCCCTGCACGCCAGCGCGTTCCAGACGGCTCATGACCTTTTCCTGCTCGGCGCAGAGAGAGTCCATCGCCGCTTGGGCGGTTTTCGCACCCGACGAAGCATCGCCGATCGCCTGCCACCAAAGCTGCGCCAGCTTCGGATAATCCGGAACGTTGGTGCCGGTCGGCGACCACTGCACGCGGGCCGGCGAACGATAGAACTCGATGAGACCGCCGAGTTTGGACGCCCGGTCCGTGAAGCTCTTGTGGTGGATGGTGGTGTCGCGAATGAAGGTCAGGCCCACATGGCTCTTCTTCACATCCACGGTCTTGGAGGTCACGAACTGCGCATAGAGCCAGGCGGCCTTGGCGCGGTCGTCGGGGGTGGATTTCATCAGCGTCCACGAACCCACGTCCTGATAACCGAGCTTCATACCGTCCTTCCAGTAGACGCCGTGCGGCGAAGGTGCGACGCGCCATTTCGGCGAACCGTCCTCGTTCACGACTGGCAGGCCGGGCTTGGCCATATCGGCGGTAAACGCCGTGTACCAGAAGATCTGCTGGGCGATGTTGCCCTGCGCCGGCACCGGACCGGATTCGGAGAAGGTCATGCCCTGCGCTTCCGGCGGCGCATATTTCTTCAGCCATTCGAGGTATTTCTCGATGGAATAGACCGACGCCGGACCGTTGGTATCGCCGCCGCGCGCCACGCAGGAGCCGACCGGCTGTGACTTGTCGTTGACCTTGATGCCCCATTCATCGACCGGCAAACCGTTCGGCAGGCCCTTGTCGCCGTTGCCGGCCATGGAGAGCCAGGCATCGGTGAAGCGCCAGCCGAGCGACGGATCCTTCTTGCCGTAATCCATATGACCGAAGACCTTCTTGCCGTCGACATCGCGGCCGGTGAAGAATTCGGCAATATCCTCATAGGCCGACCAGTTGACCGGCACGCCGAGGTCATAACCATATTTGGCCTTGAAATCGGCCTTGTTCTTTTCGTTGTTGAACCAGTCGTAACGGAACCAGTAGAGGTTCGCGAACTGCTGGTCGGGAAGCTGGTAGAGCTTCTTGTCCGGCGCCGTCGTAAAGGCGCTGCCGATGAAGTCCTTGAGGTCGAGGCCGGGATTGGTGACGTCCTTGCCTTCATTGGCCATGAAGTCGGTCAGGTTGCGCACCTGCTGGTAGCGCCAATGCGTGCCGATAAGGTCGCTGTCGTTGACCCAGCCGTCATAAAGGTTCTGGCCGGTCTGCATCTGGGTCTGGATTTTTTCGACGACGTCGCCTTCCTGGATCAGGTCGTGCGTGACCTTGATGCCGGTAATGGCGGTGAAGGCCGGAGCCAGAACCTTGGATTCATATTCATGGGTCGTCAGAGATTCGGAAACGACCTTGATTTCCATGCCCGCGAAGGGTTTCGCGGCATCGACAAACCATTGCAGCTCCTTTTCCTGATCGCCACGCGAAAGCGACGAAAGATCGCCGATTTCCTTGTCCAGAAACTGCTTTGCTTCCTCCATTCCGGCGAAAGCGGAACCCGTCATTGCCAGCAGCATGGCCGCCGTCGTCGTCATCAGATGCCGTCGCATATCAGTCCTCCCAGGGGTTTGCGATTGCATGAAGTCTGCGGGTGCGGTTTTCCTCCGCCGCACCGTTTTCCT
The DNA here is from genome assembly GCF_002008205.1 of Agrobacterium sp. YIC 4121. Taxonomy (NCBI): domain Bacteria; kingdom Pseudomonadati; phylum Pseudomonadota; class Alphaproteobacteria; order Hyphomicrobiales; family Rhizobiaceae; genus Agrobacterium; species Agrobacterium sp. YIC 4121. Next base: position 351,854 of record NZ_MRDI01000004.1, read on the forward strand.
GCTCTAGACAAAACGGAAAACGCCGATGGCGTAAACCAAGGATAGAGCGAGAGCCCACCACAGGTTCGGGCCGACCAGCCCGAGCCATGCGAGATGAATGAAGGCGCTGCCGAGCAGCGAGATGAACAGCCTGTCACCGCGCGTGGTCTCGAAGCGCAAAAGGCCGAAGCGGGGATTACCGCCGGGCGAGAGATATTCCCAAAACCACATGCCGACGAGCAGCAGGGCGATGGCGCCAAAAAAGGCCGCCGTCTGCCAAGTCCATGCCATCCAGGTAAAATCGGGCATCTTCGTCATGGTCAAACCCTCCCGAGCGCAAAGCCCTTGGCGATGTAATTGCGCACGAACCAGATCACCAGCGCGCCGGGGATCAGTGTCAGCACGCCGGCGGCGGCAAGCAGGCCCCAATCCATGCCGGCGGCAGAAACGGTGCGCGTCATCGTCGCGGCAATCGGCTTGGCGTCCGTCGTCGTCAGCGTGCGGGCGATCAGAAGCTCGACCCACGAGAACATGAAGCTGAAGAAGCAGGCGACACCGATGCCGGAAGCGATGAGCGGCATGAAAATCTTCACGAAGAATTTCGGGAAGGAATAGCCGTCAATATAGGCTGTCTCGTCGATTTCCTTCGGCACGCCCGACATGAAACCTTCGAGGATCCACACCGCCAGCGGCACGTTGAACAGGCAATGCGCCAGCGCCACGGCGATATGCGTGTCGATCAGGCCAAAAGCCGAATAAAGCTGGAAGAACGGCAGCGCGAAGACGGCGGGCGGGGCCATGCGGTTGGTCAAAAGCCAGAAGAACAGGTGCTTGTCGCCCAGAAAACGATAGCGCGAGAAGGCGTAAGCCGCCGGCAACGCCACCGCGACCGAGATCACCATGTTCATGAAGACATAGATGATCGAATTGATATAGCCCGAATACCAGGATGAATCCGTGAAGATCGTCCGGTAGTTCTGCAACGTCGGCTGATGCGGATAAAGCGTCATGGAGGAGACGATTTCCGTGTTCGTCTTGAAGCTCATATTGACGAGCCAGTAGATCGGAACCAGCAGCAGCAGGATATAGATCGTCGGCACCAGCCAGGAAAAACGCGACGGCCCATGGTGGCGACGCCGCGCATTGACGGCAAGGCCGGATCGTCCCGTCGCAGTGGCTCTCACCGGCGAACTGCCGATGCCGTTGCGCTCCACGCTTGTGGTGACATTCGAGGCGCTCATGTCTCAAGTCTCCGCGTCGTGGCTGGTCATGACGGTGTAGAACACCCAGGACAGCAGCAGGATGATGAGGAAGTAGATCAGCGACATGGCCGCCGCCGGCCCGAGGTCGAACTGGCCGAGCGCCATCTTCACGAGATCGATGGACAGGAATGTTGTGGAATTACCTGGCCCGCCGCCGGTAACGACGAAAGGCTCGGTGTAGATCATGAAACTATCCATGAAGCGCAGGAGGAAGGCGATCAGCAGCACCCGCTTCATCTTCGGCAGCTGGATGAACCGGAACACCGCGAAACGCGAGGCGCCGTCGATCCTTGCCGCCTGATAATAGGCATCCGGAATGGAAACGAGGCTGGCATAACACAGAAGGACGACAAGGCTCGTCCAGTGCCACACATCCATGATAACGACGGTGATCCATGCATCGACGGGATCGTTGACATAGTTGTAGTCGAGCCCGAGCTGATTGGCATAATAACCGAGCAGCCCGATATCGCTGCGGCCGAAAACCTGCCAGATGGTGCCGACGACATTCCACGGCACCAGCAGCGGCAGCGCCATGGTGACGAGGCAGACCGGCACGCCGATGCCGGATTTCGGCATCTTGAGCGCGATGAAGATGCCGAGCGGAATTTCAATTGCCAGGATAATGCCGGAGAACAGCAGGTTGCGCCCCAGCGCATCCCAGAAACGGTCCGAGGCCAGAATTTCCTCGAACCATTGCGTTCCAGCCCAGAAGAACTGGTTATTGCCGAACGTATCCTGCACCGAATAATTCACGACGGTCATCAGCGGAATGACGGCGGAAAAGGCGACCAGCACCAGCACCGGCAGCACCATGAACCATGCCTTGTTGTTCCAGCTCTTTTCCATGGTCAGGCCCCCATCTTTACACGCCACGAGTCGGCGAAGACGCCGATGGCGGCCGGATCGAAGCGAACACCCGCTTCCGCCGGGATTTCCTCGTCTTCGGCAACGACGATCGCGAGTTTCTGGCCGGCGAACCGGGCGCGCACGATCTTCTGCCGGCCGATATCCTCGACCTTGTCGACAGTTATGGGCATGCCGCCCCGTTCCAGCCGGACGAATTCCGGGCGGATGCCGATCTCGATGCGTTGCGCTCCTTCAACCTTTGGCGCACCGGCGAGCGGCACACCAAGCCCGCCGACCATTGCGGTCGCGCCGTCGATACTGGCGGGCAGCACGTTCATGCCGGGCGACCCGATGAAATAACCGACGAAGGTATGTCCCGGCCGTTCGAAAAGCTCAGCCGGCGTGCCAATCTGGACGATCTGCCCGTCGTACATGACCACAACCTTATCGGCGAAGGTCAGCGCTTCGGTCTGGTCATGGGTCACATAGACCATGGTGAAACCGGACTGGCGATGCAGCCGTTTCAGCTGCGAGCGCAGCACCCATTTCATATGCGGATCGATCACCGTCAGCGGCTCGTCGAAGAGGATGGCGTTGACATCGGACCGCACCAGCCCGCGCGCCAGCGAAATCTTCTGTTTCTGATCCGCCGTCAGACCACGCGCATGGCGTTTGGCCATGCCGGAAAGATCGGTCATTTCGAGAATTTCCCGCACCCGACGGTCCACCTCGGCCTCCGGCACATGCCGGTTGCGCAGCGGAAAGGCCAGATTGTCATAGACCGTCATCGTGTCGTAGACGACCGGGAACTGGAATACCTGCGCAATATTGCGGTCTTCCGTGGCGAAATCCGTCACGTCGGTTCCATCAAAGGCGATGCGGCCTTCGGAGGGGCGCAGCAGCCCGGAAATGATGTTGAGCAGCGTTGTCTTGCCGCAGCCGGAAGGGCCGAGCAGCGCATAGGCGCCGCCGTCCTCCCATTCATGGTGGACTTCCTTCAGCGCATAGTCGCCGGCAGCCTGCGCCTTTGCGTTATAGGCGTGGCGGATGTGATCGAGCGTGATGCGTGCCATGACCGATCTCCCTCAAGCCGCTTCGCCGATGGCGCGGCCATTCGCGTCAAAGGCCATCAGGTGTTTTGTATCGAGAAACAGCTCTATGTCCCTGTCCGGCTCGATGTCGTGAATGCCATGCGCGAGCATGACCCAGCGCCGGCCCGAAAATTCCACATGCACGAAGCTTTCCGATCCGGCGATTTCCGAAATCAGCGTCCGCGCCCGGATCGACTGCCGGGCCTCGCCCTTCGCCTGCGGGAAAAGATGATGCGGTTGGAACGCAATGGTCAAAGGTCCATCCGGCACGGCGGCAAGATGCGCCGGCACCGCAATCACCGCCTGGTCGGCACGGGTGAATGCACCGCCCGCCTTGATGACCTCGATGGTGTTGAGCGGCGGGTCTGCAAAAATTTCCGCGGTGACGATATCCACCGGACGCCGGTAAACCTCGATGGTACGGCTGAACTGCGTTACCCTGCCCTCGTTGAGCGTTGCGGTATTGCCGCCCAAAAGCAGCGCCTCGGAAGGTTCGGTGGTGGCATAAACGAAGATGGCGCCGGATTCGGCGAAAATGCGCGGCAGTTCTTCGCGCAGCTCTTCGCGCAGCTTGTAATCCAGATTGGCCAGCGGCTCATCGAGCAGCACCAGATTGGCGTTCTTGACGATGGCGCGGGCAAGTGCTGTGCGCTGCTGCTGGCCACCGGAAAGATTGAGCGGCGTACGGTCGAGATAGGGCGTCAGCTTCAGAAGCTCGGCGGCTTTCCTCACTTCCCTGTCGATGGTCGCCTGGTCCTTGCCCGCAACGCGCATGGGCGAAGCGATGTTTTCGTAAACGCTGAGCGCCGGATAGTTGATGAACTGCTGATAGACCATGGCGACGTTGCGCTTCTGCACCGGCCATCCCGTCACATCTTCGCCATTGAAAAAGATCGAGCCGGCGCTCGGCTTGTCCAGCCCGGCCATCAGCCGCATTAGCGTCGTCTTGCCCGAAAGTGTCGGTCCAAGCAGGACGTTCAGGCTTCCGCGCTGCAACGTCAGATCGGTCGGGTGAATATGATATTCACCGCCAACCATCTTAGAGACGTTTCGCAATTCAAGCATGGTGATCCAAAGCCTCCTCCGCTTTTATCCGGATCGTCAGATTGCCCTTAAGCGCCCACCTGCAATGTCTTCGACATAATCCTCCAGCTCACGCACCTCTTCCGGGGTAAAAAAGAGCCCCTGCTTGGTGCGACGCCACAGAATATCCTCCGCCGTCAGCGCCCATTCCCGCGCCATCAGCCAGCGAACCTCAGCCTCGTACAGCGTACCGCCGAAATACCGCCCGAGCGCCGCCGCCTCCGTGGCATTGCCGATCAGCACCGCCGCATCCGTTCCGTAGCAGCGCACAAGCCGCTCCGCATGACGCTCTTCAAGAAAGGGGTAACGCGACCGCAGCGCCGAAACTTCCGCGGTGTAGGCCTCGGCGCCGAAATTTCCACCCGGCAAATGCGAGCCCGCCGTCCATGGCGCACCCTTTTCACCCAGCGCATCGCCGATTTTTTCAAGAGCATGTTCGGCAAGCCGCCGATAGGTGGTGAGCTTGCCGCCGAAAATATTGAGAAGCGGCGCTTCACCTTCCGCCCCTTCGGTTTTCAGCACATAATCGCGGGTCGCTTCCTGCGCTTTCGATGCTCCGTCATCGAACAGCGGGCGCACGCCGGAATAGGTCCAGACGATATCCGCCGGCTCCACCGGTTCAGCGAAATATTCGCTCGCCGCATTGCAAAGATAGCTGATCTCCTCGTCGCTGATCTTAACAGCCCGGGGGTCGGCGGTATAGTCGCGATCCGTCGTGCCGATCAGCGTAAAGTCCTGTTCATAGGGAATGGCGAAGATGATCCGCCCGTCCGGATTCTGGAAAAAATAGGCACGCGGATCGGAAAATTTCTTGCGCACGATGATGTGGCTGCCCTGCACCAGGCGGACATTATGGACATTGTTTTTGCCGAACGCCGAGGACAGCACCTTGTCCACCCAGGGACCCGCGGCATTCACCAGCATGCGCGCCCGGTAGGTTTTGGCCTCTCCGGCCGCATTTTTCGTTTCGACATGCCAGAAGGTGCCTTCGCGTCGGGCCGAAACCACCTGCGTGCGGTTGAGGATGAGCGCGCCGCGATTGGCAGCGTCGCGGGCATTCAGCACCACCAGGCGGGCATCATCCACCCAGCCATCCGAATATTCGAAGGCGCGGGCAAAAATCGGTTTCAAAGGTTTCCCGGCGGGATCGCGGCGCAGATCGAGCGAGCGGGTCGCGGGCAGAAGCTTGCGGCCGCCGAGATGGTCGTACAGAAACAGCCCGAGACGCACGAGCCAGGCCGGGCGCACGCCACCTTTCTGGAACGGCAATACGAAGCGCATGGGCCAGATGATGTGCGGCGCCATGGCCCACAGCACCTCACGTTCCATCAGCGCTTCGCGCACCAGACGAAACTCGTAATGTTCGAGATAACGCAAACCGCCATGGATAAGCTTGGTAGCGGCGGAAGAGGTGCCGGAGGCGAAATCGTTCATTTCCGCAAGCGCGACGGAATAGCCCCTGCCCACGGCGTCACGCGCGATGCCGCAGCCATTGATACCGCCGCCGATCACGAAAATATCGTGGATTGCCTCGTCAGACATGGACCCTCCCGCGCTTTCATCGACGCTCTCCTCATCGATATACTGAAAGCACGGACATCTAATTCGAAGACAAAACGAATGTCAAACGAAATTCATGGGCTATCCCGATCAGGACTCGACCATCTCGGTTTCGATCAACCGGACGTCATGATCGGCACAGATGGCCCGGATCGAATCCACCGGACAATGATCGGTGATGAAAGTATGCACCTGGGAAAGATGGCCGATACGAACCGGAGCCGTGCGCTCGAATTTGAGCGAATCCGACACCAGAATGACATGGCGTGCATTGGAGATGATTGCCTGCGCGACCTTGACCTCACGAAAGTCGAAATCCAGCAAAGCGCCATCCTCATCGATGGCCGAAACGCCGATGACCGCAAAATCCACCTTGAACTGGCGAATGAAATCCACCGCCGCCTCGCCGACGATACCGCCATCGGAACCGCGCACGACACCGCCGGCAATCACCACCTCGATACCGGGGAAGACACGCAACCTGTTGGCAACATTGATGTTGTTGGTAATGACCATCAACTCGTGATGATCCGCCAGCGCTTCGCCCACGGCTTCGGTCGTCGTGCCGATATTGATGAAGAGTGACGAGTTGTTCGGGATAAGGGCGGCGGCGGCGGCGCCTATCGCCTGCTTTTCGGAAGAGGCTATCGCCCGACGCGCCTCGTATTTGACGTTTTCATTGCCGCTTGGAAAAAGCGCGCCGCCGTGGATGCGGGTCAAAACCCGCGTATCGCAGAGATCGTTCAGATCCTTACGGATCGTCTGGGGAGTGACGGAGAACCGCGCCGCCAGCTCGTCGACCAGCACCCGCCCGTTCGCTTTCGCCAGCGCAACGATTTCATCCTGACGCGGTGTGAGCAGCATTTCACCCTCCCTCCTCTTTCAATTTTTTCGTTTTATTGAAGAGCGAACGAAAAACCAATGTCAAGGGACGGTTTTGCAGCAGCGATAGTGGCGGGATGAAAACAGGTCGTGAACCCCACGACGCCATTTGACGATATTATTTAGCCGACTTTCTGAATGAGCGGGCTGGAACGGGACATCGCCGAGGACGCGGCACCAAATGCATCGCCGATGCCGATTAGCACCGGTTCGTTTACACCCAGCCTCTCAACGGCCGCAGCCAGTTGCGTAAGCGAACCGCACCAACGCTGTTCGTTTGAGCGACTGACGGAAATCATGATGGCAACGGGCGTCAAGGCAGGCATGCCATGGGCAAGCAGGACAGCTTCGATCTCGGCTGCGGTGCGCCCACCCATGTAAAAGACCGTGGTTACGGAAGGGTCAGACAGCGATTTCCAGTCGATATTCTCCGGCAGCCTTCCCTGCCGGGAATGGCCGGTGATGAAGCGTACCGACTGGGCATGGTCGCGATGGGTCAGGGACACACCCAGACGCGAGGCCATGGCGCTTGCGGCAGTGATGCCGGGAACGATCTCGACCGGGATATTTTCAGCCTCAAGCGCAGCGATTTCCTCGCCGGCGCGCCCGAAAATCATTGGATCGCCGGATTTCAACCGCACCACCCGTTTGCCGGCCTTGGCGAGACGGATCATCATGTCATTGATATCTTCCTGCCTGCAGCTTTCCCGGCCGCCACGCTTTCCGACCAGCATGCGTTTCGCCTCCCGCCGCGCCAGTTCCAGCACTTCCGCCGAGACGAGATCGTCGAACAGGATGACATCGGCCGCCTGCAAAGCGCGCACCGCTTTCAGTGTCAGCAGTTCGGCATCGCCCGGTCCGGCGCCCACAAGCGTCACAAGGCCTCGCCCCGATCCTGCCCGCGCAGCCTGCATTCCGATATCCGCAAGCAGCCGTTCCTCGCTGCCCTCATCCAGCCTTTCGGTAAAAGCCCGATCGACGAATTTTTCCCAGAAAGAGCGCCGCGACGCACCGGGAGCGAGCCGCAGATTGACGCGCTCGCGGATTGTCTGGGCAAGCGCGCCCCAATCCCTCAGCGAAAGCGGCAGCAATGTCTCAATGCGCCGGCGGATAGCCTGCGCCAGAATGGGTGCTGCGCCATCGGTAGAGATCGACACCACCACGGGCGAGCGATTGACGATGGAGCCAAACTGGAACTGGCAGAATTTCGGCTTGTCGATGACATTGACGGGAACGCCGGCCGCGCGCGCGGCAGCGTAGAAGCTCGCGGCTTCCGCATCGGTTTCGCAATCCGCCAGCGCCAGTTCCGCGCCGCCGAAGATATCCGAACCCCACGGACGGTCATGCCATCTCAGCATCTGGCTTTTTGCGACAAGCACTGCAAAGCTTTCCGAAAGCTCGCTTGCCTCGCAATAAAGATGCAATTCCGCCCCGCAGGCCAGCAGCAGTTCCGCCTTCCAGGCGGCCCCGTCCGATCCGCCCGCCAGCACCACGCGCTTGCCCTCAAGCCCCCAGAAGACCGGCAACTTGGCTAATCTTTCCATGCGGGCCGGTTCATTCCGCTGCGGTTTTAAGGCATCCATCGATGATCCCCCTGATTTCGGCGCGGCAGGAGCCGCAATTGGTTCCGGCATTCAACGCCTTGCCGATGGCTTCGACGCTGCGGCAGCCTTCGCGGATGGCCGCGGTAATCTGGTTCACTCCGACGTTAAAGCAGGAGCAGACGGTGGCGCCCGGATCGGCGCGGCCGGCACCGGGGCGACCAGCGACCAGCGCAAAACGCATGCGCAGATCCTCATGACGCTCGGCAAGTTGCGAGATGGCCCAGTTGCGGGCAACGGCCACCGGCTGCCTGGCGACGAACAGCGCCGCCAGCAGGATATCGCGGTCGAAGAAGGCGAGGCGCAGGTCACCCGTCTGCCGGTCACTATAACCCAGCGGCTCGACCCTGGCCTCGATGCCGAAGACCTGTCGCGCCCAGAGTGTCCAGTCCTGCGGCTCCTCGGCAAAGGCAAGCTCCATGCGATAGCCGCCATCCGCTTTGGCCGTGGCCCAGTACGCACAATCCGGCGCATCCGGCCGGATGCGGGAGATGGCGAAACCATAGGCTTTAGCTTCGAAGCGCCTTGCCCTTACTGCCACGTTTTTCGAGGCGGGCTGGCCGGAATAGGGGTCCGTCACCGGCGCAACCACAACATCGATGCGCGCCTGCGAGGCGAACTGGTCGTTCCAGTGCATCGGCGCAAACACCGAGCCGCGCGCCTGCCTTTCGCTCACCAGCGCCCGCAGCAGAACCTTGCCATGAGGGCTTTCCAGTTCCACCAGATCGGCACTTTCGATTCCCAGCGCCTGCGCATCGCGCGGATGAAGCTCGGCGAAGGGCTCGGCGATATGGGCGGTCAGGCGCGCACTTTTGCCGGTGCGGGTCATGGTGTGCCATTGATCGCGGATACGGCCGGTATTCAGTGTCAGCGGGTAATCCGCCGATGTCCTGCCTGTCTCCGGCAAAGCGGTGGCGATGAACCGCGCCTTGCCATCGGCATGGTAAAACCGCCCATCCGAAAAAAAGCGGGTAACGACGGCATCGCCCTGCCCGGCCTTCGGCCATTGAAACGGCGTCATCGCATCATAGGAATTCCGCTCGACGCCGCTGATATCGAAATCGCGACTGCCGGCATTCTCGAAACCTGAAAGAGCGGCATGTTCGGCAAAAATATCCGATGGCTGGCCGTAGGCGAAGGCCGTGCCGAAACCCATGCGCCGGCCCACTTCCGCCATTTGCCACCAGTCCGATTTCGCTTCACCGGGCGCATCGAGAAAACCGCGCTGGCGGGAAATGCGCCGCTCGGAATTGGTGACGGTGCCGTCCTTTTCACCCCAGCCACGCGATGGCAGAAGCACATGCGCATGGCGGGCCGTATCGGTACTCGCCATGACATCGGACACCACGACGAAAGGACACGCCTTGATGGCCGCCTCGACGGCACCGGCATCCGGCATGGAAACCACCGGGTTGGTCGCCATGATCCACAGCGCCTTGATGCGGCCATCGGCCACGGCCCTGAACATGTCCACCGCCTTCAGTCCGGGTTTTTCCGCAATGGCGGGCGAGGCCCAGAAGCGCCGCACACGGTCGCGATCCTCGGCATTTTCGATGGCCATATGGGCGGCCAGCATGTTGGCGAGCCCGCCGACCTCACGCCCACCCATGGCGTTCGGCTGGCCGGTGAGCGAAAAGGGACCCATGCCCGGCCTGCCGATGCGGCCGGTGGCAAGGTGGCAATTGATGATCGCGTTGACCTTGTCGGTGCCGCTTTCAGACTGGTTGACACCCTGACTGTAGCAGGTGACGGTTTTTTCGGTGCGTTCGAACAATTCGTAAAAGGAAATCAGTTCGGCAATCGTCAGGCCGGTGGCTTCGGCGATCTCCGGCAGGCTATGCTCGTTTGCTGCCTGCATCGCTGCATCAAAACCGACCGTGTGATTTTCCACATAACCGCGATCGACTGCAGGACTATCTGAAAGATGCGCCAGCAAACCGGTAAACAGCGCCACATCTCCATCCGGGCGGATGGCGAGGTGCATGTCGGCAATATCGGCGCTCATCGTCCGGCGCGGATCGATAACGACGACTTTCATTTCCGGCCGCGCCGCCTTTGCCGCCGCAAGCCTTTGGTAAAGCACTGGATGGCACCAGGCGAGATTGGAACCGGTGAGGATCACCAGATCGGCAAGCTCCATATCCTCATAGGTGCCCGGCACCGTATCGGCACCGAAGGCACGGCGATGGCCGGCGACGGAAGACGACATGCACAGCCTTGAATTGGTATCGATATTGGCCGAGCCGATGAAACCCTTCATCAGCTTGTTGGCGAGGTAATAATCTTCTGTCAGCAATTGGCCGGAGACGTAAAAGGCAACAGAGTCCGGGCCGTGTTCGGCGATGGCTTGAGAAAACCGGGAAGCGACGAGGTCAAGGGCTTCGTCCCATGACGCCCGCCTGCCGGCGATTTCCGGGTGGAGCAGGCGACCGTCGAGGTCGATGGTTTCGGCCAGAGCCGAACCTTTGGAACACAGTCTTCCGAAATTGGCGGGGTGGTCCCGATCGCCTCTGACGGATACCGCGCCATCGTCGTTGACGGTGGCGATGACGCCGCAGCCAACGCCGCAATAGGGACAGGTGGTTTTTGTTTCAACGGGCATGGGTTTGCCCCCTCAGTGGGTGGCGCTTACCCCGCCTCAGTGCGTGGCGGTTACCCCCCTCTGCCCTGCCGGGCATCTCCCCCTCAAGGGGGGAGATCGAAAAGCGGATGGCTCCCCGTTCCCTCTCCACCGGCAACGACGCCAGTTGTGAATGGAAGTTTGTGCCGCGAGTGATCTCCCTCCTTGAGGGGGAGATGTCCGGCAGGACAGAGGGGGGTAATGCCACCGCCATCGCAATTCACTCCGCCGCAATCATCAGGGTTTCGAGCGCTATCGAAAGCCTCCCATCCAGATTACGCACTGGAATGGTCCGCACCTCGCCCTCATCCGCCCCCAGCGCCTTGCCAGTTTCCAGCGAAATGACCCAATTATGCAAAGGACATGTCACCGAAGCGCCATGCACGATGCCCTGGCTCAGCGGCCCGCCCTTGTGCGGGCAGTGGTCCTCGATGGCGAAGACCTGATTTTCCGCCGTGCGGAACACGGCGATCTTGCCCATCGGCGTTTTGACGCAACGCGCGCCGCGCAGGGGAATGTCGGAGATATCGCCAATATCGATCCAGTTGCTGTCCATCGTTCTCACTCCGCCGCCTGATTGAAACCGATCGCCGCCATGGGCCTGAACTCGTGCTTGTCGTGGCCGGATACGCGTTCCGACCAGGGATCGACCTGCGCGAATTTTTGGCTGAAGACGAAGCGATCGAAATAGGCCTTGCGCTTTTCCGCATCGTCCATGATCTGGCGGCGGATTTCGTCGTAACCGATGCGCTTGGCCCATTTGTAGATGCGCTCGAGATAGCGCGCCTGTTCGCGATACATCTGCGTCAGCGCCACGATATGTTCCAGCGCCTCATCCTCGGTTTTGACGAGACCCAGAACTTCCGTGCCCTTGATATCGAGACCGGCGGCACCGGCGAAATGGATCTCGAAACCGGAATCGACGCAGATGACGCCGATATCCTTGCAGGTGGCCTCCGCGCAGTTGCGCGGACAGCCGGAAACGGCAAGCTTCAGCTTGGCGGGCGTCCACGAACCCCACATGAATTTTTCGATGCGGATGCCAAGTCCGGTGGAATCCTGCGTGCCGAAGCGGCACCATTGCTGGCCGACGCAGGTTTTGACCGTGCGCAAACCTTTGGCGTAGGCCTGGCCGGAAATGAAGCCGGCCTTGCCGAGATCGGCCCAGACCGCCGGCAAATCCTCTTTCTCGATGCCGAGAAGATCGATGCGCTGGCCGCCCGTCACCTTCACCATCGGGATTTCGAACTTGTCGACCACATCCGCAATCGCCCTCAGTTCGGAGGAAGAGGTGACGCCGCCCCACATGCGGGGCACGACGGAATAGGTGCCGTCCTTCTGGATATTGGCGTGGACGCGCTCATTGATGAAACGCGACTGGTAATCGTCGGCATATTCATCCGGCCAGTCGCAGACGAGGTAATAATTAAGCGCCGGTCGGCATTTGGCGCAGCCGCAGGAGGTCTTCCATTCCAGCTCCTGCATCACGGCCGGGATGGTCTTCAGCCCCTTGGCCTTGATGAGACGGCGCACATCGTCATGGCCGAGATCGGTGCATTTGCACATGGGCTGCACGGCAGCGGGATTGTAGCTGTCGCCGAGCGTTATCGTCATGAGCTGCTCGACGAGGCCGGTGCAATTGCCGCAGGAGGCGGACGCCTTGGTGTGGGCGCGCACATCGTCCAGCGATGTCAGCCCCTTGGAGGTGATGGCCGATGTGATCTTGCCCTTGCAGACGCCGTTGCAGCCGCAGATTTCCGCATCATCCGGCAAGGCTGCAACGGCCGCCATAGGGTCCAGCGGCGACCCTCCCTGATAGGCCTGGCCGAAAATCAGGGTTTCGCGCATGGCGGAAATATCGGTCGATTTCTTCATCAGATCGAAGAACCACGAGCCGTCCGCCGTCTCGCCGTAAAGCACCGCGCCGATGATGCGGTTTTCCTTGAGAATCAGGCGCTTATAGACACCGGCGGTGGCATCGCGCAGCACGATTTCCTCGCGGTCGTCGCCTTCTGCAAAATCACCGGCGGAAAACAGGTTGATGCCGGTGACCTTCAGCTTGGTATTGGTGACAGAGCCGTGATATTCGGCCGAGCCGCCACACAGCCGGTCCGCCAGCACCCGTGCCGATTCATAAAGCGGCGCAACGAGGCCATAACACATGCCACGATGCTCGGCGCATTCGCCAAGCGCATAGATCGAAGCGTCGGACGTCATCATGCCGTCATCCACCACAATGCCGCGATTGACGGCTATACCCGCCTCCTTGGCGAGACCCGAGGCAGGACGGATGCCGACCGCCATCACCACCATGTCGCCCTTGATGACCCGGCCGTCTTCCAGCTCGATGCCTTCGACCTTCTCCTCACCAAGAATGCATTTGGTATTGGCCTTGGTGATGATGTCGATGCCGCGCTCATTGAGCGCCTTTTCGAGAAGATAGGCCGCTGCCGGATCGAGCTGGCGCTCCATGATCGTCGGCATCAGGTGGATGACGGTGACATCCATGCCCTGACGCTTGAGGCCATAAGCGGCTTCGAGTCCGAGAAGACCAGCGCCGATGACGATGGCGCGGCCCTTGCCCTCGGCGATTTCCAGCATCTTCGTCACATCGTCGAGATCGCGGTAGGCGAGCACGCCCGGTAATTGATGGCCGGGGACGGGAATGATGAAGGGCAACGAACCGGTGGCGATCACCAGCTTGTCGTAGGAAACCGTGATGCCGTTTTCGCTGGACACGGTCTTCCTGTCGCGGTCGATGCCGGTGACCTTCGCGCCCTTATGCAGCGTGACATTGTTAGCCGCATACCATTCGTCATTGTGGATGACGATGTCTTCATAGCTCTTTTCGCCAGAAAGCACCGGCGAGAGCATGATGCGGTCGTAATTGACGCGCGGCTCGGCGTTGAAAATGGTGACGTCGTAGAGGCCGGGAGCGGTTTCGAACAGGTTTTCCAGCATGCGTCCCGGCGCCATGCCATTGCCGATGATGACGAGTTTTTGCGTCATGGGCGTTACTCCGCAGCTTCGACGAAGCGGTGACGTTCGTAAAGGAACTTCAGCACGGCCTCGCGGCATTTGAGGTAGGTTTTGTCGGATGCGAGCTCGATGCGGTTGCGCGGGCGTGCCAGCGGCACCTCCAGCACTTCGCCGATGTGGGCTGCCGGACCGTTGGTCATCATTACGATACGGTCGGAAAGCAGCACCGCCTCGTCGACATCATGAGTGATCATGACCATGGTGTTGCCAAGCCGGGCGTGGATTTCCATCACCGCGTCCTGGAGATGGGCGCGGGTCAGCGCGTCCAGCGCACCGAAAGGCTCGTCGAGCAGCAGGATCTTGGGCTCCATGGCGAGCGCGCGGGCAATTCCGACGCGCTGTTTCATGCCGCCGGAAATTTCAGAGGGTTTCTTATCTCTGGCATGGGCCATCTGCACGAGATCGAGATTGCGCATGACCCAGTCATGCCGCTCGGCCCGGGTCTTGGTGTTGCGGAAGACCTTTTCCACGGCAAGATTGACGTTTTCATAAACCGAAAGCCATGGCAGCAGGCTGTGGTTCTGGAACACGACGGCGCGTTCCGGGCCGGGCTCGTTGACCTCGCGGTTTTCGAGCAGAACGGCGCCGGCAGACACTTTCGTCAGTCCGGCGATGAGATTGAGCATGGTGGATTTGCCGCAACCGGAATGGCCGATGACGGAGACGAATTCGCCTTTTTCGATGGTGAGATTGATGCCTTTCAGCACCTCGGCGCGCGAACCGCCCTTGTCGAAATATTTGTCGATGTGATCGAGCTTCAGATAAGCGTTCATGATCGTCGCCCTCTTAATTTGCCGCAGCGCCGCGGGTGATGACCTTGCCAAGCGCCGCCACCAGCTTGTCGAGCACGAAGCCGACGACGCCGATGTAGACGAGCGCCACGATGATGTCGGGCAGGCGCGAGGAATTCCACGCATCCCAGATGAAGAAACCGATGCCGACGCCGCCGGTCAGCATTTCCGCCGCGACGATTGCGAGCCACGAAAGGCCGACACCGATACGCAGGCCGGTGAAGATGTAGGGTGCCGCCGAAGGCAGCATGATCTTGAAGAAGAATTCCAGCTGGTTGAGTCGCAGTACCTGCGCCACGTTGCGGTAGTCCTGCGGAATATTGCGCACGCCGACTGCGGTATTGATGATGACCGGCCAGATGGAGGTGATGAAGATCACGAAAATGGCCGAAGGATTGCTGTCCTGAAAGGCGGCCAGCGAAAGCGGCAGCCAGGCAAGCGGCGGCACGGTGCGCAGCACCTGGAAGATCGGATCGAGACCGCGCATGGCCCAGACCGACTGACCGACGACAGCGCCGAGAATGATACCGGCAATAGCGGCGAGGCCGAAACCGTAAGCCACACGCTCCAGCGAGACCAGCACGCGCCAGCCAAGGCCGATATCCTGCGAACCATTATGGAAGAACGGCGATACGATGAGATCGTAGCTCTCCTCGAAAACCTGGCTCGGGGGCGGCAGCGATGAGCCGGGGGCGGAACAGAGCAATTGCCAGACGCCCAGCAGAATGGCGAGGACGATGAACGGCGGTACAATGTTGCGGGCAGCGGCCGCACCCCATTTGCGCAGATCGATCCGCGGCGACTGTTTCGGCGCAAGCGACACGACGTTTGCCTTCTGCGCTACCGGCTGCTGCGGCTCTTCGTTGAATTTTCGGGCCAATGCGGACATGGGCGTTTCCTCTTGATTTCGGTTGCGGTCTGGGGCTCGCCCCTCATCCGGTCTTCAGTCGCGCCGGTTGGGCAGCGCATCTGGCGGATGAGGGGCGATACCCCGGGTCTCCTCCTCAGGAGGCCGCCTTGATGGACAGGCTTTCGAGATAGGCCGACGGATTTTCCGGGTCGAAGACCTTGCCGTCGAAGAAGGTTTCCTTGCCGCGCGAGGTGGAGGCGGGAAGATCGGCAACGCCGAGATCCTTGGCCGCCGCGCGCCAGATATCTTCACGGTTCACCTTCTCCACCAGCGCTTTCACATCCGTATCGGGTGCGAATTTGCCCCAGCGGATGTTTTCCGCGATGAACCAGCTGTCGTGGCTGCGGAAGGGATAGGAGGCATGGTCCTGCCAGAACTTCATCTGCAGGCCGGTATTTTCGAGCACGCGGCCGTTGCCGTAATTGATATTGCCCTTCAGGCGGCCAAGCACATCCTTCGGCGGCACGTTGAACCATTGGCGTTTGCCGAGGATGGTGGACATTTCCTCCTTGTTCGCCATCTCGTCGCACCATTGCTGCGCTTCCATCACCGCCATCAGCAGCGCCTTGGTGGCATTGGGGTTCTTTTCCACCCAGTCGGCGCGCATGCCGAGCGCCTTTTCCGGATGGCCCTTCCAGAGTTCGCCGGTGGTACAGGCGGTGAAACCGATGCCCTGATTGACGAGCTGTTCGTTCCAGGGTTCGCCCACACAGAAGACGTCCATATTGCCCACCTTCATATTGGCGACCATCTGCGGCGGCGGAACAACGATGGTCGAGACGTCCTTGTCCGGATCGATGCCGCCGGCGGCCAGCCAGTAGCGGATCCAGAGATCATGCGTGCCGCCGGGGAAGGTCATGGCGGCCTTGATTTCCTTGCCCTCGGCCTTCTTTTTCTCGAAAGCCGCCTTCAGCTTGGAGGCATCCAGCTGAACGCCGGTTTCGGCATATTCCTTGGCAACGGAAATGCCCTGGCTGTCGAGGTTGAGGCGGGCGAGGATGGCCATCGGCACCGGCACATTGTTCTGGGTCACCTTGCCGGTATGCATGAGATAGGGCATGGGCGTCAGAATATGCGCACCGTCGATGCCGTTCGATGCGCCGCCGAGCACGAGATTGTCGCGCGTCGCGCCCCAGGAGGCCTGTTTCAGAACCTCGACATCCGGCATGCCGTGTTTGGCGAACAGGCCCTTTTCCGCCGCAATGATGAGCGGGGCGGCATCGGTGAGCGCGATGAAGCCGATTTTCGCGCCTTTCACCTCGGGCTCAGCGGTGGCTGCGAAAGCACCGCACGGAAAGGCCACGCGCACGGCGCTGACAAGGGCGGCGGTGGCTGTCGTCTTCAGTATCGTGCGGCGGCTGACATCGCCGGAGAATATCTTTTTCATTCGCATGTTCCCCTTATTGGCCCACCTCTGCGGGTGACGCTTTCGCTTGCGAAAAAACCTGAAAATAAAAAAACGCCGCTCGGTGTTTGCGCCTGCGGAACGGGAGGTGTTCCGGGCAGCAAAACCTTGCGACGTCTGTGTCTTCTGAAAGCGCCTATGCCGCGCCTTGCTTTGCCCCGATCGCCGTTGACCGGTGCAAAAAACAAGAAGCAAGAGGCGTGCCAGTTTATAAAGACCAGATTATATTATTGAAAATAAAAGAGTATTTTTAAAAATCTATCTACTGATTAAATTTTAACCAGCGCATTTTGTGTCTTCCATTTGTGCAAAGAGCAGAATCCTGCGCTTGAAATTTGCGCAGCCCGCAAGGCATGACGCCGCTTACGTCTCGCCTGAAGTCGGAGAAAACGGTGCGGCGGTGCGCACGGAAAAGGCGTTCACGTAGCCTGCAATGTCGGCGGGATCGAATACGAGGCCATCAACGAAACGGTCCTGCTCTTCCTGCCCCTCGATGCGGATATCGGCATCGTCAGGTGCATTGGCGTCGCCCAGCGCCGCCCGATAAATATCCGGCCGGTAGGCAGACAGGGCGGCCTCCACACCGGCCGGTGAAAACTCGGCCTGCCCCCAGCGGATCATCTGGCTGTAGATCCACAATGCCTGGCTCTGGCGCGGATAATTGGCGTGACCACCGTGGAAGATGAAATAATTGTCGATCACCCGGCGGTTGCCCTGGCTATCGATACTGAATTCACCGGCAAGCACACGGCGAATGATACCTTCCGGTGCGCCGATATAACGGGGATCGGCAAGGGCAGCGCTGAGATCATCGTGATTTTCGGCTAGGTCGCACCAGCGCGCGGCGGCATCGAGCGCCTTCAGCAACCGTCCGACCGTTTCCTGCTGGTTTTCCGCCCATTCGGGTCGCATGCCGATGACTTTTTCCGGTGCGGAAGGCCACAAATCCTGCTTGGCCGCAACGATCCGGCCGACACCGCGCTCGGCGGCGACGATGTTCCACGGCGCTCCGACGCAGAAACCGTCAATGGCCCCTGCGGCAAGCGCATCCGAGGTCAATGGCGGCGGCACGACCACAAGCTTGACATCGTGATCGGGGTGAATGCCGCCGGCGGCAAGCCAGTAGCGGAACTCGTAATTGTGCGATGAAAACGGATAGGTCATGCCGAGCGTCGGAGTCGGTTCGCCGCGGGCGCGCATATCATCGAGCACCCGCTTCAACGCCTCGGCATTTTCGAGCGCTCCGGCCGTTTCGGAAAGCCCGGTCAAAGCCTTCATCCGTGCAAACAGCCGGGTCGAAAGCGTGATCGCATTGCCGCCGCGCCCGAGTGAAAAGGGCGTGATCGTCGGCGACGGATTTGAGCCAAGCCCGAGCATGGAGGCGACGGGCATCGGCGACAGCATGTGGGCGATATCGAATTGCCGAAACGCCAGCCGGTCGCGCACATTCGCCCAGGAAACATCCTTGACGAGATCGAGCGAAAGGCCTTCGCGTTCCGCGAAACCGAATTCGGCCGCAGCAATCAGGACGGATGCGTCGACAAGCGGAATAAAGCCGGCGCGCAGGATTTTCTGCCGGTCGCTGCCGACGATTGCCGGTGCTTGCGTTACGCCGCTGTCTGATCCGGCCGTTTTTTCCGGTGCCGCCATATCATTCACTCCACACTGTCCGACCGGCGGTTCGTCACATCAACAGACCGGCCGCGGTGACCACGCTTTGCGCGATCTCGGAAATCTTCTTCTTCTCGTTCATCGCCGTTTGCCGCAAAAGCGCAAAGGCCTCCTCTTCGGAAAGGCCGCGCATCTTCATCAAAATGCCCTTGGCACGCTCGATGACCTTACGTTCCTCAAGCGCCGATTTCGCTTCGGCAAGTTCCCGCTGCAAACGGCTGAAGGCATTGAAGCGGCTGACCGCCATATCGAGAATGGGTTTGACCCGCTCCTTCTTCAGCCCGTCCACCACATAGGCGGAAACGCCCGCCTCGACGGCCGCCTCGATGGACGCGGTATCGGAGCGATCGACAAACATGGCGATCGGCCGGCCGACCGTGCGGGTAAGCTGGAACAAATGCTCCATCATGTCACGATTGGGATTTTCAAGATCGATGAAGATGACATCGGGCTGCAGCGTCTCGATGGTGCGCGCCACCCCGTTCACCTCATGGATGACCGTGACGCGATGATAGCCGGCCTCGCGCAGCCCCTCCTCGATGATGGAGGCGCGGATCGCGTTTTCGTCGATAACGAGAATGGTCAGGTCGCGAAGCGTCATGTCAGCATTGATGACGCAGCGCAGCAAACTTGGCAATCGGTTGCGGATGCAAAAAATGGCGGGAGCGGCAAGGGTCGTTTCCTACCCTGCCGCCCGTCATGTCAGGAAGCGTGTTCGACGGCGCGTTCAAGCGCCTTCAGAACCGTCCGCTCGGACAGATTGAGATAGATTTCCATCTCGTCGCCGGCCTCTTGCGCCTTGCCCTCTTCCATCAGCGACAGGATCTTGCTGTTCATGTCCACGAAGGGGGAATGAAGCTGTTCGGGATCTTTCAGCAAGCCGAAACAAAGCCTGAGTTCAGCGGCGATACGCTCGTAAAAATCGCTGAGGCGAGCGCTGTCGAGAAGATCGACGACGGCGGCGTGAAATTTCATGTTGGCGCTGCCCACACCCAGCCAGTCTGCATCTTCACGCTTGACCTTGGCGTCCTCGACCGCTGCCCGCATCGTCTTGATTGCGGGATGCTTGTGCCAGGCCTGGCGAAGTGCGCCGCATTCCACCATGCGTCGCACCCGGTAAATATCGATGACCGAGGATATGGTGGGAACGGCGACGAACACGCCGCGATTTGCCTCGTGGCGCAGAAGCCCGTCCTTGGTCAGCAGCCGGAAAGCTTCGCGCAGCGAATTGCGCGAGACGTCGAAACGTTCACTGAAGGCTGCCTCTGATAGGCGCTGTCCCGGCATCAACTCGCCGGAGATCAGCAGGGTGCGAATACCCTTGGCCAATCGATCCGCAAGCGGCAGACCCTCTATCGTTTCGGTCATGGCGCTCCTTTCCTTAAGAGCAATGCAGCATCGGGAATTCCGTGACAGGCATGTTCGGACACGGCATGATTGCCCATAGCACAAAGCATTAGCAAAGCACGAAAAAAACGTGATTAAATCCTGCTCATTACGTCCAACAAATGGACAAAATGAAAGAACGATAACTTTATATTGTTGAACAAAGTTGACAATTTCGCAGAACAGGACAAGATCGTCCGCATAAAGCATCCGCGAGGGGCGGATTGCGACAGGAGCGGAGAAAATCCATGGAGCAGAAAAAGCTCACCCCGACTGCCGATATGAAAATGTCAAAACGCGCATCCCTGATGGGGGCGATCTTCCTGATGGCGACATCCGCCATCGGTCCCGGCTTCATCACGCAGACGGCGACATTCACGACCCAGCTCGGTGCCGCCTTCGCCTTCGGCATCCTCGCCTCCATCCTCATCGACTTCGTCGTCCAGCTCAACATCTGGCGTATCGTTACACTGACGCGCATGCGCGCATCCGACATCGCCAATGCCGCCATTCCCGGTTCCGGTTATCTTCTGGCCATTCTCGTCATTATCGGCGGCCTGTTCTTCAACATCGGTAATATTGGCGGCACCGGCCTTGGCCTGAACGCCATTTTCGGGCTGGACCCGAAAATCGGCGGCGCCATCAGCGCGGTCTTTTCCATTGCCATCTTCGTTTCCAAACGCGCAGGCCTTGCCGTCGACCGGTTCATCATCTTCGCCGGCATCCTGATGATCGTGCTGACGCTTTATGTGGCCTTCGTTTCCGCACCGCCGGTGAGTGACGCCTTCCGCCAGACCTTCCTGCCGGATACGATCAATTTCGCAACCATCACCACCATCGTCGGCGGCACCGTCGGCGGCTACATCACCTATTCCGGCGCACACCGGCTGCTGGACCGGGGCATGGTCGGCATCGAAAACCTGCCTGCCGTCAACCGCGCGGCGCTGACCGGCATCGCCGTCACCGGCGTCATGCGCTATGTGCTGTTCCTCGCCATTCTCGGCGTCGTCGCCAGCGGCGTCATCATCGATACGTCGGGCCAGGCCGCCAATCCGGCCGCACAGGCCTTCCGTTCGGCCGCGGGCGATCTCGGCTTCCGGCTCTTCGGCATCATCTTCTGGGCAGCGGCCATCACCAGCGTCATCGGCGCGGCCTATACCTCGGTTTCATTCCTGCCCGTCTTCAAGCAGGACATGACCGAACGTGCCCGCAACATGGCGACGGTCGTTTTCATCGCCGTCTCGCTTGTCTGCTACCTGCTGATCACCACGCCGCCCGCCGCCATGCTGGTCTTCGTCGGCGGCCTGAACGGCCTCATCCTGCCCATCGGCCTCAGCATCTTCCTGTTCGCCGCATGGAAACGCGAAGACCTGATGGGCGGCTATCGTTACCCACGCATCCTGCTTGTGCTTGGCGTCCTGACCTGCGCATTGACATGGTACATGGGCTACAAGTCCGCCGGCACCATCTTCGGCCTGCTCGGCCTGTAATAAACTAGTGTTTTACGCATTTTCCGGACGCAAAACCGCTACGCACTTTTGCTGGAAATGCTCTGAAGGGAGGCAAACATGGCCGCTATCGATCTCAACAGCGATCTTGGCGAAAGTTACGGCGCATGGCGCATGGGAGACGACGAAGCGATGCTCGCTATCGTTTCAAGCGCCAACATCGCCTGCGGATTTCATGCCGGCGATCCGGCCGGTATCTACCGCACCGTCAAGGCCGCCGCCGAAAAAGGCGTGGTCGTTGGGGCCCATGTCTCCTATCCGGACCGCGTCGGCTTCGGCCGCCGCGATCTGGACGCGACCTCGGAAGAACTGATCGCCGATGTCATCTACCAGATCGGCGCACTGAAAGGCGTCGCCGCCGCTGCCGGCACAACGGTGCGTTACGTCAAGCCGCATGGCGCGCTTTACAACCGCATCGCCAACGATGCGAAACAGGGGCAGGCCGTCATTGACGGCATCAAGGCCGTCGATCCTTCGCTGGTGCTGATGGGTCTTGCGAACGCGCCCATCCTCGATCTTGCCCGCAAGGCAGGTCTTGCCGTCGTCGCAGAAGCTTTCGCGGATCGCGCCTATACGCCTCAGGGCCAACTCGTCTCCCGCCGCGAAGCCGGTGCCGTGCTGCATGACGCGGCCAAAATCGCCGACCGCATGGTGCAGCTTGCCCGCGAAGGCACGCTGGAGGCCATCGATGGCAGCATCATAAAAATCGAAGCGCAATCCATCTGCGTGCACGGAGACAGCCCCGGTGCCGTCGCCATCGCCCAGGAAATCCGTCGCCGTTTCGAGGCTGATGGTATCGACATCCGCTCTTTCGCATCCAATCGTTGAAAGGATAGCCGATGACGATACCGACATCCTATCTCAACCACACCGACGCGGACGCCGCACGAAAGGCCCGTGCGACCTATCGCGACGGCCTCGTCGCCCCAACTTCCGGCATTGCGCCCGGCTTCACGCAGGCGAACATGATTGTGCTGCCGCGCGACTGGGCCTTCGATTTCCTGCTTTACGCGCAGCGCAATCCCAAACCCTGCCCGGTGCTGGATGTCTCCGATCCCGGTTCGCCGACAACACTGCTCGCGCCCGGCGCAGATCTGAGAACCGACCTGCCGCTCTACCGCATCTGGCGGGACGGCAAGCTCGTCGAGGAAACAGCGGATGCAACCGCCGCCTGGGCGGAGCGTGACGATCTCGTCGCCTTCCTGATCGGCTGCAGCTTCACCTTCGAAACGCCGATGGTGGAAGCGGGCATCGAAATCCGCCATATGACCGACAAGAGCAATGTGCCGATGTATCTCACCAACCGGCCCTGCCGCCCGGCCGGTCGGCTGAAGGGCAATATGGTCGTTTCCATGCGGCCGATCCCGGCCTCGCGGGTCGCCGATGCTGCGACCATTTCGGGACGTTTTCCGGCCGTACACGGGTCGCCCGTGCATGTCGGCGCACCGGAAGAGATCGGCATTACCGATCTTTCGAAACCTGATTTCGGCGATGCGGTGCGAATCGAGCCGGGCGAAGTTCCGGTGTTCTGGGCCTGCGGCGTCACACCCCAGGCCGCCGTGATGGCGTCGGGCGTGCCCTTTGCGATCACCCATGCGCCGGGGCACATGTTCATCACCGACATTCCCGATTCAGCCTATCACGCGTGAGGACATGATGCGTTTTCTCCCCGTCAGCCTCACCACCATTCTTGTCGAACTCGCCGATCTCGATGAAACGCTGGCGCTTTTCGCCTCGCTTCAGAACGATCCGGTCGAAGGTATCGAAGAGACGGTGCCGGCTGCCCGCACCCTGATGATCCGCTTTCGCCCTGAGAAGATCGATGCCGAAGCGCTGGCCGCGCGACTGGCAAGCCGCGATCTCTCGGCAAAAATCGCGCCTTCGGACAATCTCGTGGAAATCCCCGTCCACTATAATGGTGAGGATCTCGCCGATGTTGCCGAACTGACCGGCATGAGCATCGAAGAGGTCATCCGCCGCCACACCGAAAGCGAATTCACCGTGGCCTTTTGCGGCTTCGCTCCCGGCTTCGGTTATTTGGTCGGCGGCGATCCGGCGCTGCATGTGCCACGCCGGCAAAGCCCGCGCACCCGCATTCCGGCAGGTTCGGTGGCGCTGGCCGGCGCCTTCAGCGGCGTCTACCCGCAAAACAGCCCCGGCGGCTGGCAGATCATCGGCACCACGCCGGTGAAGATGTGGGATATAGACCGCGATCCCGGCGCGCTTTTCCAGCCGGGCTACCGTGTGCGTTTCTTCGACATGGACAGGACCGGCCGAACGGTCGATATCCCAGCTCCGGCACCGGCCAGGAAAGTACCAAGAAAGGATGGCCCGCATTTCGAGGTGCTGGCCGCGCCGATGCCTGCCATCTTTCAGGATCTCGGCCGTTTCGGCCAGACCGGGCAGGGTGTCTCCGCCTCCGGCGCGCTGGATCGCGGCGCGTTTAATGCCGCAAACCGCATCGTCGGCAATCCGGTCAACACGCCCTGTCTCGAACTGACGCTCGGCGGATTTTCCTTTAAAAGCACAAGCCGCGTCGTCATCGGCATTGCAGGCGCCCCCTGCCCCGTCACGATCACCACGGCAGATCGCAGCTTCGCGGCAAAGACCCTTGGCCCGGTGCCGCTCGAACCCGGTGATGTGGTCACTTTCGGCCAGCCGCCAAAGGGCATGCGCTGTTATCTTGCGGTGCGCGGCGGCTTCGATGTCGAGCCGGTGCTCGGCAGTTTCGCAACGGATACGCTGGCTGTCGTCGGCCCAGAGCCGGTGGGTACAGGCGCCATCCTTTCCCTCAAAGGCGAAAAGACCGGCCTTTCCAGCGTATCGATCGACGAGGTTCCGGCCTTCGAAGCGCCGGCAATGGGCGAGGTCGTCACGCTGGACGTCGTTCTCGGCCCCCGCACCGACTGGTTCACGCAAAAGGGCGTCGAGACGCTGACCGGCCAGCTCTGGCAGGTCACGCCGCAATCGAACCGCGTTGGCATCCGCCTTGCCGGCGACGTGCCGGTGGAGCGCAAGGACAGCGCCGAATTGCCGAGCGAAGGCACGGCGACAGGGGCGATCCAGATTCCCCATAGCGGCCAGCCGGTTCTCTTCCTTGCCGACCATCCGCTAACCGGCGGTTATCCCGTCATCGGCGCTGTCGCCGAATATCATCTCGATCTTGCGGGACAAATCCCCGTCAACGCCAAAATCAAATTCCGCCCAATCGGCCCCTTCGCCGAAATCGCGGCCAAGAACACAGAATTCCGAGGAGAAGAGCGATGAAAAAAGTGCTGATTGCCAATCGCGGCGAGATCGCGGTCCGCATCATCCGCGCATGTCGCGATTACGGCCTGCAATCGGTCGCCGTTTATGCCGATCCCGATCAGGATGCGCTCTTCGTCCGGCTCGCGGATGAGGCCTATGCGCTGGAGGGCGTGCGTCCCGCCGAGACCTATCTCGATATCGCCAAGCTGATTGCGATTGCCAAACGCGCCGGCGCGGATGCCATTCATCCCGGTTACGGTTTCCTGTCCGAACGCGCCGAATTTGCGCGTGCCGTTTTCGATGCCGGCCTCATCTGGATCGGCCCCGACCCGCACGTCATCGAGGCACTGGGCGACAAGGTAGAGGCACGGCGCATTGCCACCGGCGTCGGCGCACCGCTGGTCGCCGGCAGTGACGGCCCGGTTTCTTCCGCTGCCGAAGTCACGGCCTTCGCCGAAGAACACGGCCTGCCCGTCGCCATCAAGGCGGCCCATGGCGGCGGCGGTCGCGGTCTGAAGGTTGCGTGGAAGATGGAAGAGATCGCCGATCTCTACGAATCCGCCGTGCGCGAGGCAACGGCCGCCTTTGGCCGCGGCGAGTGTTTCCTTGAGCGCTTCCTTGACCGGCCCCGCCATATCGAGGCGCAGGTTCTGGCCGACAAGCATGGCAATGTGCTCGTCCTTGGCACCCGCGATTGTTCGCTGCAGCGCCGGAACCAGAAGCTGATCGAAGAGGCTCCCGCCCCGTTCCTCTCCGCCGAACAGCGGCAGAAAATCCATGCGGCTGCAAAAGCTATCTGCGCCGCTGCCGGTTATTCCGGCGCCGGCACGGTCGAATTCCTGCTCGGCGTCGATGGCACGATTTCTTTCCTCGAGGTCAATACGCGCCTGCAGGTGGAACATCCCGTTACCGAAGAAACCACCGGTATCGATCTCGTCATCGAGCAGTTCCGTATTGCTGAAGGCCAAAAGCTGCGGGTTCTCGAAACGCCGGAACCGCGTGGCCATTCGATGGAATTCCGCATCAATGCCGAAGATCCCGGCCGGGGCTTCCTGCCGACCCCCGGGTCGATCTCGGTTTTCAACGCCCCCTCCGGTCCCGGCATTCGCGTGGATAGCGGCGTCGTCAGCGGCTCCAGCGTGCCGGGCGTATTCGACTCGCTTATGGCGAAGCTGATCGTCACCGGCGCCGACCGCGATCAGGTTCTGCGCCGCGCCCGCCGCGCGCTCAAAGAATTCCGCATCGAAGGCATCGCCACCGTCCTGCCGTTCCATCGGGCCGCAATCGAAACCGAAGACTTCGTCGGAACTGACGGTTTCAAGGTTCACACCCGCTGGATCGAGACCGATTTCGCCGCCATGCCGGATGCCATGGAGCGCCCGGCACCGGCCGACGACCCTTCCGTCACCCGCACTTTTCTGGAAATCGACGGCAAGCGTGTATCGGTAGGTCTGCCCAGCCTGCTGCTCTCCAGCCTCGGTGCGGTTAGCGGCAACAGCGGGGCCGTTCCCGGCACCGCCGCCCCCAAGGAAAAGGAAGGCGAAATCACCGCCCCGGTTTCCGGCACCCTGCAATCCTTCAAAGTAAAAGACGGTGATGCGGTGTCGCAAGGCGATCTTCTGGCCGTCATGGAAGCCATGAAGATGGAGACGCAGATTGTCGCCACCAAGGCGGGCAAAGTCCGCCTCATTGTCAAGGAAGGCGACTATCTGCAGGCGGGCGCAGCCCTTCTCGAGATAGCCGGCTAATATACGGACAGGCCAGCGGCCTCACAATTGCAGATCGCGCATGGCCGGCGGCGGAACCCTTTCGCCGCCGGGCCGTTTATGGCGCGACCTGCTAACGACTGTGAGGGAAATATGGCCGGACGCACCTTGCTTCAGTTCTTCCATTGGTATTATCCGGACGGAGGGAAATTATGGAGCGAGGTAGCCGAAAAGGCCGAAAGCCTTGCGAAAATGGGCATCACCGATATCTGGCTGCCACCCGCCTATAAGGGTGCTGCCGGCGGTTATTCGGTCGGTTACGATACCTACGATCTTTTCGATCTCGGTGAATTCGACCAGAAGGGCACCGTCGCCACCAAATATGGCGATCGCGCCGCCCTCGAACATGCGGGCCGGGCGCTGAAGGAAAACGGCATCCGCGTTATTCATGACGTGGTTCTCAATCACAAGATGGGTGCGGATGAAAAGGAAAAGGTACGGGTTCGCCGCGTCAATCCCGAAGACCGTACCGAAATCGACGATGAAGACTTTCAGGCGCTGGCTTTTACCCGCTTCACCTTTCCCGGCCGCAACGGCAAACACTCCAAATTCATCTGGGACCTGAAGTGCTTCAGCGGTGTCGATCACATCGAAGAGCCGACCGAAGACGGTATATTCCGCCTCGTCAATGAGTATGGCGACGGGGAATGGAATGAGGAAGTCGATCAGGAAAACGGCAATTTCGATTATCTGATGGGTGCCGATGTCGAGTTCAGGAACCGGGCGGTTTACGAAGAGCTCAAATATTGGGGCCGCTGGCTCTCCGAGCAGGTGCAGGTCGATGGCTTCCGCCTCGATGCCGCCAAACATATTCCGGCCTGGTTCTTCCGCGACTGGGTCGGCCATATGCGCGAAACGGTCGATCCCGATCTTTTCGTCGTGGCGGAATATTGGCACCCCGATCTCGAGGCGCTGAAAAGCTATCTCGAACTCGTCGACAAGCAGCTGATGCTTTTCGATGTCGCGCTTCATCACAGCTTCCACGACGCCTCGAAACAGGGCGGCGATTTCGATATGCGCAGCATCTTCGATGGTTCGCTTGTGTCCGCCGTTCCAGACCATGCCGTCACGCTGGTCGACAATCACGACACGCAGCCGCTTCAATCGCTGGAAGCGCCGGTGGAGCCCTGGTTCAAGCCTCTGGCCTATGCAATCATTCTGCTGCGCGAAGAGGGTGTGCCCTGCGTCTTTTATCCCGATCTGTTCGGCACGAGCTATACCGACACCGGCAATGACGGCAACGAATATAAAATCGATATGCCCGCCATTGAATGCCTGCCGAAACTCATCGAGGCCCGCAGCCGTTTCGCCAACGGAGCCCAGACGGATATTCTCGACGATGCAAGCTGCATCGCCTTTATTCGCCACGGCGCCGCCGATGCGCCGGGCTGCGTGGTGGTGATGTCGAATGGCGAGCCCGCAGAAAAGCAGATCGATCTCGGTCCCGATCACGCCGGGGCGGTCTGGCATGACTTTCTCGGGCACCGTGAAGAACGGATTACCCTCGATGAGAGCGGCAAGGGCGTCTTTCCCACCAATGGCGGCAGCGTCAGCGTCTGGGTTGCCGCCGATTCCGAGTGAGAAACAAGCGTTCCGGTTCGGAAATCCCGTTCATTCCGCAGAAACGAGGCGGCGCGGACCTGCGCCGTCATCGGCCAGAACATCGTTCGGATTGCGCAACGGACAATCATCCAGCGAAAGACACCCGCAACCGATGCAGCCGGTAAGCTGATCGCGCAGCATGATAAGGCTGTTGATGCGAAGCTGCAGCATTTCCCGCCAGGATTGGGAAAACCTGCGCCAATCGGCCGTCGTTGCCACCCGATCCTGCGGCAGATCGGCCATCGCATCCCTGATGATGCTGAGCTGTATACCCGCCCGCTGCGCGATGCGGATGATGGCGATACGCCGCAGGACGGCGCGATGATAACGACGCTGGTTACCGGCGGTTCGCCAACCTTCAATCAGCCCCTTCGCCTCGTAAAAATGGATGGTGGACACGGCGATGCCGCTGCGGCGGGCAACCTCCCCAACCGTCAGGCTGTGCTTGAATACGGTACTTTCCATTCTGGCTCCTGCTTCCGTCACGATTTCCGCTCGGAAACGCGGAAACATAGTAAAGAGCAGCCGGTATAATTCCTCAACCATAGTTGAGGTCAATAGGCGATAGCCCAAAAAAAAGAGGCGCCCAAAGGCGCCTCCAAATTTCGTGAATGTGGCCACGGATCAGAACTTCGCTGTCATGCTGATCCAGAAACGGCGGCCTTCCATGACGGTGTTGAAATCGTCGGTGCCGACATCCTTGTCGAAGACATTGTAAATGGCGGCATTGAGGTCGACATTTTCGGCAACCGCATATTTCGCGCCGATATCGAGGGTCGTGTAGGCGTCATATTTACGCCCGGCCTTGCCGTTGATCGTCACAGGCGTGCCGTTGGTGCCGATGCGCGGGCCGGCATTGATTTCCGACCCGTGGTAGTTCAGCGAGGCCCAGGCTTCCAGACCGTCGATTGGGGTCACCCAGTCGCCGCGCAGATTGGCCATATGCTCCGGCGTGCGCGCCAGCGGGAAGCCTTCATAATCGCCGGTTTTCTGTTCGGAATGGGTATAGGTATAGTTGCCGCGCAGCGTCAGGTCCGGCGTCGCATACCATG
The DNA here is from genome assembly GCF_002008205.1 of Agrobacterium sp. YIC 4121. NCBI lineage: Bacteria > Pseudomonadati > Pseudomonadota > Alphaproteobacteria > Hyphomicrobiales > Rhizobiaceae > Agrobacterium > Agrobacterium sp. YIC 4121. The sequence continues at coordinate 381,160 of NZ_MRDI01000004.1, forward strand.
TCGCCGTCAGTTCCACGCCCTGAATGACCGCATCATCGATGTTGTAATTGTACCAGAGACGATAGTTGCGGTCTTCGCTCCAGCGGGCAGGCGTTCCATCCGGATTGAGCACCAGCGCGTTGGAAATCTTGTCCTTGAAATCGGTATAGAAATAGGTAGCGCCGAGAGCGACGTCGCCATTGTCCCAAAGCGCAGCCACTTCATAGCTCGAGCTCTTTTCCGCTTCGAGGCTAGGATCGCCGATGATCACGCCGCAGGTGCCGCTCGGGCCATAGGTGCAACCGCCGCCGCCCGTCGTATAGGCATAACCCGGTGCGATCTGGCGGATTTCCGGGGCACGGAAACCGGTAGAGATGCCGCCTTTGATGGTCAGTTCCTCGGTCGCGCTCCAGACGCCATAAAGGCGCGGGCTGAAATGATTGCCGTATTTCTCGTGATTATCGAGACGAAGACCGCCCGTCAGCGCGAAATTATCGACAATGCGCCATTCATCCTCAAGGAAGAGCGCCCATTGCGTCGCCGAAAATGTCTCATCGCGGCCGGTGCGGCGTCCCGGGTTCTGGTCGGTCAGCCGCGCCTCGAAATATTGTCCGCCCGTGACCAGCGTGTGGTTGCCGAACAATTCGAACGGCGTCGTGAACTTGCCATCGAGAACGGTGTTACGCACTTCCGGCGAGCGCGGGTTTTCAGTCACGCGGCCGGTGCGGATATTTCTGGTGAAGTTGGTACGCTCCGCCCATTCCTGCTGGAACGAGAATTCGGATGTGGTCGGCCCCCAGCGGCCGGTATGCGACAATGACCAATGGTCGCGCGTATTGGTATTGTAGGTGCCGTTGGCGTCGGTTGCCGCCAGCGTGTCGCCGGGCTCGGCGCTGCGGCGCAGCCGCGTCTTGCCGCCTTCGAGATAGATGTCGTGATCCTCGTTCGGCGTAAACGTCAGACGACCGTTGAAATCATATTCCTTGGCGCCCGTGGTGCCGCTCAGAATACGGTCTTCGCCGCGTGTGAAACCCCTGCCCCAGAGCTGCAGACCGAGCTGGTCCTTCAGGATCGGTCCGTTAGCGTACCAGGAGACCTGGCCGCTATTGCCGAATTTGGAATGCTGCTGAACCGTGCCTTCGGTGGTGACGGAACCTGACCAGACATCGCCGACCTTGCGGGTGATGATGTTGATGACACCGCCCATGGCATCCGAACCATAAAGCGAGGACATCGGCCCGCGCACCACTTCGATGCGCTCGATCGCCGAAACCGGCGGCACGAAACTCTGTTCGAAACCGGAATTGCCGTTGGTGCGGGCATCGCGCGTGCTCTGCCGCTTGCCGTCAACCAGAACCAGCGTGTAAGCACCGGGCAGACCGCGAATGAAAATATCCTTTTCATTAGCAATGCCGGTGACGGATACGCCCTGAACTTCCCGCAGGGCATCGGTCAGATCGCGATAGGACCCCTTTTCCAGATCTTCCCGCGTCACAACCGTGATGCTGGCCGGAGCGTCCTTCACATTCTGCTCGAAACCGGATGCGGTGACGACGATCTGCTGAAGAACCGTGTTCCCCTCAGACGCCTGCTGCGCAAAAACGGGCAGAGCAATGCTAAGGGCCGTTCCCGCCATTGCTGCCGAAAGACCGGCCTTTATTACCGTCGCGGACTTTTCGCGGCCGCGGTACTTCAATTCCATGTTATGCCCCCGCATTTAACTTGAGAATTTAACCCCACTTATTTAGGAGGGAGTGCGGGCGCAACGCGTTTGTTTTCGAACAGTTCTAAATTCCAGAAATTGCAAAAAGGGCTCCCCGGACAAGCGGTGGAGTAAAAAAATCGCAAGATGACAACCGGCAAGAGAAAAGATGAACCAGCTTCCACGACAAGGCCCGACAGGCTTGGGCAGCTGAAACTACTTGTCGCTTTCGATGCGTTGTTGCGGGAAGGCAGCGTCAGCCGCGCGGCGGCGGGCATGGGACTGCCGACATCTTCCATGAGCCGCATCTTGCAGCAGCTGCGCGAAAGATATGGCGATCAGCTTTTTCTGCGCACCGGCCAGGGCCTGCGTCCCACCCCCTTTGCCGAAAACATGCGGCTGCGCATTCGTTCGCTGGCGGCGGAGGCCGAGAACCTTATCGACTATTCGCAGGAAAAACCCGCCGCCCCGGCCAACGCCAGTGCAAGCGGCTGGGAGCGGCCCGTGCTGATGAAGGCGCCGCCGCTTTCGCTTCGCCCCAGCGTTCTTCTGGAAGGTCAGCCAACACCGGAAAACATCGCCGACCGTCTTGCGCGCATCGGCCACAATGCCGATCCGCAGCAGAGGCTTGCCAAATATATCGCAACCTGCGCGATGGGCATCGGCAACAGCCGCCCGCTCAGCCAGGTGGAAGCGATGGATGCGCTCTCGATCATTCTCGACGGCGATGCCGACCCTATACAGATAGGCGCGCTGCTCGCCACCATGAATTATCGCGGAGTGACCGCGGCGGAGCTTGCCGGTTTCATCGAAGCCATGTGGCGACATATAGAGAGGGACCAGCAAGCTCCTGCATCGGCGGATCTCGACTGGCCCGCTTATATGTCGCCGAAACATCGCGATGCGCCGTGGTTCCTCCATTCCGCGCGTCTTGTCGCCATGGCGGGATACAGCGTCCTGCTGCACGGGCATGTGGGGCAGGGAGAAAACGGCGGCAAGCTTGAACTTGCAGCACAGGCCTGCGGCATTCCCCTTTGCCACTCGCTTTCGCAGGCGGCGAAAGCCACAGCCTCGGAACGCATCGCCTACCTGCCGATCGGTGGTCTGTCCCAGCAGTTTCAAAGCCTGCTCGGCCTGTACGGCATTCTGGAGATGCGCCTGCCGCTCAACACGGTCGTGCATCTTCTCAATCCGCTTCGCGCCAGAAGCACGATCATCGGCGTCGCCCGCCCGTCCTATCAGGAACTTCATCGGGACACCGCGCGACTGCTTTCGGTGGAAAACCTCGCCATTCTCGGCAATACGCGGGATTTCGCGCAATTCACGCCGTTTCGCAGCACCCGGATTTTCGGTCTTTCAAAGGGCAGGGATGTGGAATTTATCGTTCCCGCACGCGAAACGCCGCCCGCCGAAATGCCGACCATGTTCACAACCTTCGAATATTGGCGGGCGGTATGGACGGGTGCCGCAAGGGACGAAAGGGCAGAAACCATTATCATCTCGACGGCAGCCATCGCGCTGATGCTGGTCAACGATATGGCTCTGCCCTTTGAGGAAGCCTATGCCCGCAGCCTTCGGCTCTGGAACGACAGGGCGCGCAATCTCGTCAACGCCTGATCAGCGATCAGGCATTGGCGACGGCCCTTTTCAGCGCCAGATATTCCCAAAGGGCGACAAGCAGAAGAATTGCCGTGCTCACCAGTTGCAGCACGAAAAGCGGAATACCCGGCACCGGCAAAAGCAGGCAGAGCGCCGCCACGCCGGCAAAATGCGAAACCGGTCGCTGATAGGCGACGGCGATCTTGACGCCGATATTGCCGACCAGAAACAGAACCGGACCGCCGAGAATGGCGAGCGCCTCGCGCATCGTTGCGCCATCCCGCGCATGGGAGAGGCTGAAATCCTCCCCCACCGCCGTCAGGATGATACCGGCCACGATGGGCAAATGCCCGTAGTTAAAAAGATTATGGGCGATCTTCGCCTTTTCTTCGGCATTCTCCGCTTTTCTCGACGCCTCCTCCTGCCCGTGATGGAAATAAATCCACCACATCGCCACGGTACTGACGAAAGCGGAGCAGAAGACGATGAATGTCAGGCCCGAATTCATATATTCGGTGGCCGTGCGTCCCGTGGTCAGGATCGTTTCGCCAAGGCAGATGATGACGAAGAGCGCACATCGCTCCGCCAGATGCTCGCCGGAAAGATGCAGCCTGTCCTCGTCGCTCGAGGCTACGCCCGGCACGACATAACGGCAGGCGGGGCCGGCATATTCAATTGCAAGTGCGATGCCCCACAGGAGAATGCGATCGGCCAGATCGACGAGCCCACCGGCCAGCCAGAACAGGCTCGATACCACGAGCCAGATCGTCACGCGCACGAAGACCAGATAAGACTGCCGGTCTTCACCCCTGAACGCATAGAGGGCGAACAGGCTTCGACCGACTTGCATCACGCTGTAGATCAGGGCGAAGACAAGGCCCTGTTCCGAAAAAGCCTCCGGCAGCGCGATCGCCAGCAGAACGCCGCCGAACATCAGCACGAACAGCAGGATCCTGACTGGCTCCTTTTCCGTGTTCAGCAGGTTTGTGATCCAGGTGGTGTGTATCCATAGCCACCAGAGCGACAATATCAGGATGCCAGCCTCAAGCGCAGCCGTCGGCCCAAAATCCTTGGCCAGAGCGTGGGAGAGTTGGATCAGCGCGAAAACAAAGACCAGATCGAAGAACAGTTCGGGGAAGCTGGCCTTGCCGGCGTCCTGGCCCTCCTGCCTTATCCAGCTTTCCGCATCCGCTTTGCGTCGTTGACGCTCACCCCCGGTTCTCATTCCACCTCCGCCGCAAGATTTCGACCGGTCTTCTCACCACGCCCCCTCACCGTTGCGACAAAGCCTCTTCGCTCCCCGATGCAACCGGGTTCGACCTTCGGCCGGGAAGCTCCAGCGCCCGCGCATTGTCGGGATAAAAGCGCGGCCCAACCAGACGGACTTTCTTCCCAGAGACGTCGGTAATGTAGTTCGGGGTCGCAGCCTTGGGCGAAAGTGGAATGCTGTCGGCGCTGGAAACCGTAAGCGTGCTGACCTCGAGAGGCTGGGCAATTGCAGGCAGGCTCGTCATTGCGGTGAGTGCGGCTGAGAGAATAAATGATCTTGGAAACATGGGACGCATATCCTGGCACAATTAGTTGCGCCATAAACAGCCCTCGCCCGCTTTGGTTCCGCCGCTCGTCAGCGATCCCCATCAAGGTAGGAGCTATATTGAACATAGTCGGCGCTTGGTTGCCCACCGACAATCTCCGGCGGTCGACCTTCGCCACCGGGCAGATGGCCAGTGTTTTCGAGCTCCGCTCTCAGGAGCTTTTCGATAGCCCTTTCCCGCGGCAAGGCGTTATCCGCCATGTAGAGGGCGACGGCCAGTTCCATGTCATCCGGAAAATTCATCAGCTCAGCCATCCGTTCAAGCAATCAAGCCCAAACGCAGGACCTTGCAGAAAGTTCAACTTCGCCGCCCTCGGCGCGGGGCTTTGTCTGTCGACAGTGCATTTACTTCCGACGGGCCATATCGTGGTTTTGTGGCGCCCGCGTATGCACTTCTATTCAGTACCACACGCCTGTTTTGCCAGGTGCTCTGCGCAGACAAATTGCGCTTTCCGCTCCTCTCGTCGCAATTTCGACGAAAAACACCCTCGACTCAAGCGATTGAAACCAATCACGGAAAAACGCAAACGAAAGCTAAACAGAACTTAGTTTTCATTACTTTGCATTAACCATAGAAATCCACAGGCTGCACTGTTGCTACAGCACCCTCATGCGAATCTCTTTCTACTTGCGGAAACGGCGTTAATGTAACTTCCGTCTGCTTTTTCCGCAAGCGATGACCATTTCGCGCGGCCCGTGAGAACTCACGAAAGCATGTTCGCCTCCATGGTGTCCTTACGCCCTCGCAACTGCGCCAGAAGCATTGTCTGCACATCGAAGCCGCCTTCCTGCGCCTTACGGGTCAGATTACGCAGATATCCGCCGAGCGAGCTTATCTGGTCCGCTTTCTGCAAAAGGCATGCGAGAATGGCTGCCGTTCCCTGTCGGCCGAATGTGAGGAGGGCATCCTGATACGCCGACTGGCTGATGTTGAACATGGTTTTGATGACGGATGTCGCCACTTCAAGATCGCGCCATCCGGTAACCGCTCCGCCTGGGGCATAGAGCGAGATATCCGGGCAAGCCTTCAAAACCAAAACAATATCAGGAACAAAAAAATGCTTATGAAGAACAGGCTTTGCTGACTGCGGCGAAGCTTTTGCACTTACGGGTGCCACATATGCCGGCTGGGTGCTTGCCGTGCTGGCAGGTGCAACGGTTGCCGGTTCGCACAAATCTTGCCGTTCAGATATGGATTCGGATTCTGAATTCTTTATGAGGCGCTCATTTTGGCAGTCATTGCCGCCCGTTTTTTCCGATTTTTCAATATTTTCCAGATAGTTGGTCACTTCCGCGCGCAACGAGGCCAAAAATCCGGCGATTTCTCGAAGCTCCGCCGGCTTGGAATTGCGGCCGAGAGAGCGGGCAATGGAATTGTAGCGGGTCTGAAACCCTTCGAAGGTTTCGACTTCTCCGCTCGCGGCAATCATCTCGCAGAGTTTCTGGATATCGCGGCGGCATAGGCTGATGTTTTCACGAAGCCGCTGAAGATCGAGCCGCTCGCTGACGATGCGTTCGGCCAGTTCCTCGATTTCCGCTTTGCGGGCAAGAAGCGGCGCCAGCGAAAAACCGTAAGCCTCGCTGATTTCCCCTCCCCTATGCTTGCGGGCGTATCGTTTTCCGTTCGGGCTGTCCTTGCGAATGATAAGACCGGCCTCGACAAGAGCCGAGAGATGCCGCCGCAACGTCTGCTCGGCCATGCCATGGGCCCTGAGTGACAATTGCGTATTCGACGGGAAGACGACCAATCCGGCTTCGCTGGAAAGCTCGTTCTTCGGATAAAAACTCAAAAGCGCGTTCAGAACCGCGAGCGAGCGATCAGTCACGCGGAGCAATGGCCTGGCTTCGCAGACCGAACGATAGAGTTTCCATTTATCGACCGCTTCGATTTTCTTGTTTTTCTGCGCGGCAAACTGGGTTGCGAGGACGCCAAACGACATCGCTCGCCGCCCAAAGGGCGTCGTTACACATGTGCTGTCCATGTCTTTCACCTTTCACAAGGCAAAAGAAAATCGCTCACCGAAAAATTCGATGCCAAGACTCTTGACTATGATTCGCGGAAATGAGATTCTTCGGGTGCTTAAATCAAAGAAAGGCTTCCGCGCGGCAACGTTCGGGGGCTTTTTTCTTTTGTGATGCGTCTCCTGTTAGTCGTTCGAGTTAAAAATCACTGCTTGGACCGGTATTCGGCAAACAGCGTCTGAAGATGTTCGAGAACGAACTCGGCAAATTCCGGGGCTTCGTTCTTGTCGATGGAGATATCCAGCTTGCGGTCGCTTTCGACCACCTTTGCCAGTCGACCGCCGGTTTGCGATGACCAGACGCCGGTTTTTTTCGCCTGCGCCTTGGGCTTCAGAAAATCCAGAAGCGACTTGAAACGTTCTTCCGATGGCAGGGCGGCAACCGATGCGTCCTTGACATAGGCGCGGGCTGCTTCCTTGACCTGAGAGGAGGAAAGCTGATCGGCAAGATCCATCCAGTTACGACGGCCGACAGTCGGGGCCGGGCCAATCAGATCGACCAAATCTTCGGGAATACGGCCGACAACCGAAAGCATGTTGGAGAGATCGCCCTTGTGCAGCGACATGGCGGCCATGATCGTATCGCGAGGAAACCGCATTTGCAGTTTCTGGGCAAAACGCGCCTTTTCGATATAGGTGAGGTCGCGGCGCTCGTTGTTTTCCTGTCCCTGGGCAACGACAAGCTGCTCGTCGCTGAGATCACGAACGACCGCCTTGACCGGAATACCGAGGCTGGAAACGGCGCGCAGGCGACGATGGCCGAAGGCGACCTGATAACGGCCGGGGAATTCGGGATGCGGGCGCACCAGAATGGGAACCTGCTGGCCCTGTTCACGAATGGCCTCTATCAGGCCAGCATCCGCCTCTTCCGAGGCTGGCATGCGATCCGGTATGAAAGAGGGATCGATGTCGGCAGGGTTGAGCGAAACGATCGTAAGACCTTCGGCGAGCTGCTTTTCGATCTCTTCTGCCCGCTTGGCGCGTTCCGATACTTCGTTGAGCGACTGGCCGATCATGCCGACCGGGGAATTCAGAACATCCGTCACGAGTTCAGGAGAACCGAGGATGGGCCGGATACGCGGACGCGACCGCTCGGTGGCAGCCTCGTTGCTGTCGGCGCCCGGCGTACCGAGATTGGCGAAAATCTGTTTTCTGCTCATGCTGCCCTACCCCACGCTTTTTTAATCAGTCCTTCGATTTCAGCGTTTACGTTGTTCATGGCTTCCAGTGCGCGGTCATAGGTGGACCGGGTGAACTGGGTTCTTTCCACTTCAAAAAGTGTCTGGTTGGTCAGTCCGGCATCCGAGACGGCCGTGCTCTTCAGCATCGGGTGGATGAGGACGTTTTCACCGAAAATCGAGCGCAGGAACGCGACCATCTGGTTTTGCGGCCCATCGCTCGGTTCAAAACGGGTGATCAGGTAACGCATCCAGTTGTAGTCAGAACGCGCGCCCGCCCTGCCGATTTCAGCGAGAAGATCGCCGGTCATGGCAAGGAACTGGTTCATCGACATCACATCGAGCATTTGCGGATGAACGGTGACAAGAACCGATGTGGCAGCCGTCAGCGCCGAAAGTGTCAGATAACCGAGCTGTGGCGGGCAATCGATGACCACAACGTCATAGAAGTTCTGCGCCTGGGCTATTGCCTGGCCGATGCGGGCAAAAAACAAGGTATCTCCCGGTGCGCGACGCATCAGCGCGCGGGGCGTGTCGTGTTCGAATTCCATAAGTTCCAGATTGCCCGGAACGATATGGAGATTGGGAATATAGGTACCACGAACGATCTCCGCGATCGGTCGGCGTTCATCGTCGTAGCGGATCGCGCCGTAAAGCGTTTCATTCGGACCGACATCGATCTCCGGCTGATGACCGAAGAGAGCGGACAGACTGGCCTGCGGATCGAGATCGATGGCAAGTACCCGGTAACCGCGCAGCGCCAGATATTGCGCCAGATGCGCAGATGTCGTGGTTTTGCCCGAACCGCCCTTGAAGTTCATGACCGCAATGACCTGCAACTCTTCACCGTCACGGCGATGCGGCAGATAACGGCGTGTGCCACGCGCGCCCTGATCGAGGAATTTTCTGATCTCGTCCATATCCTCGACGGAATAGGAACGACGGCCGGAAGCCTGCGCCGCATCGAGCTCCGGACGCTCGGCGGCGATCTGGCGAAGATAGGCTTCGCCGATGCCGATCAACCGTGCGGTTTCCGCCGGTGAAAAATGGCGCATGCTCTTTTCGGTGTGCGGTGAAAATGTATTTGCATTATGAGCCTGCAATTGGGCTGACAACGCAGCCGAATGCTGTTGTATAAGACTCGTCAGGTCGGGTGCTCCTGCGGCACGTCTTAAATCGGCACTCTGTGTCATCGGTCTTCTTTCGCTCGAAATTGCAGTAGCGGTTTTTTTCGAAAAAGGCGGTTTTTTCCGCAACTGAGATATAAGCGCCGATTCTCTTTTTGGCGCAATAGGCTTTTTTCTCAGGTTGGAAAGTGCCGCTAAAGCATTGTGGAAGAATCACATTTGCTTTTTGTGACCGTTTGACGGTTAGCCGCGGCTAACTTCTCGTTGTTGATCATAAAGAAGGGCATTGTCGCGTCGTTTGGTGCCCGAATATCCGCCCCCGTGCGGAAGTTTGCCGCGGCTAACTTTTGGGTTTGATCTTCTATGCCTCCGATAATCCCGGCGCCAGAAAGTGAAGGGTGGACATTCGCATCTGTTTAATCTCTACTCGTTGACTAGAGTATCATTGGGTTCGGCACCCGTCGTCTGGCTGTTCAAGCTGTCGCAGGTTGGAGGAATGAATGTCCTATGATGTCGCTCTCGTCGGGTCGGGTTTTTCGGCAATCTGTACCGCTGCCCATCTTCTATCGTCACTGCCCGCGGAAGCCTCTATCGCTATCGTCGGCGATGAGTCGGATTTCGGGCGCGGCACCGCCTATCGCACGGAGCTGCCCTATCATCGTCTGAATGTGCCGGCCGGGCGAATGAGTGTCTTCCCTGACAAGCCTGATGACTTTGTCGACTGGTTGGCGGAAAACGGGATCGCGGACAATCCCCTGCTGTTCGCCTCGCGCGGTGATTACGGTCTTTATCTTCGCGACAGGTTGGCCGGCCTGCTCAGAAGCAGGGAGCAACGGGCCCGGGTGGACTTCGTTCGGGCCAAGGCTTCTGCCTGTCGGCCGGATGGTGCAGGCGGGTTTTCTTTTGCGCTGGAAAATGGTGAGCAGCTGCGCGCGCAGAATGTCGTTCTGTGTCTGGGTGTCGGCGCGGCGAGTTTGCCGGTGCAAACTGTCGCAAGGGAAGAAGAGGGCCCGCAACGTGTCATCGGCCACTGCTGGCAGCCGGGATGGTTGTCCAAAATTAGAGCCGGAGATCGCATTTGTATTCTGGGGTCGGGCCTGACGATGATCGATCAGGTTTTGACTCTGAGGGGAAAAGGACATCAAGGGCCAATCCATGTTCTGTCCCGCCGTGGTCTGGTGCCGCATCCGCATGTCAGCCCACCGTCACCGCCCGTGGAGCCGAATTTACCCGAAGGCTCGACGGAGATTAGCTGGTTGCTGCACTCTCTGCGCAAGCAGGTGCGCGATGGGGCGCCGTGGCGCACCGTCATGGATGGCTTGCGGCCGCAAACCCAATCGCTTTGGCAACGTCTTACACCTCCGCAGCGCAGCCGGTTTCTTCGGCATGCCTTGCCGTGGTGGAACATCCATCGGCACCGTATCGCGCCTGAAGTGTCTGGCGCTTTCGGGAAGTTGCTTTCAGATGGTGTTCTTGAAATTCATGCGGGTTACCTTCGCTCCATAAAAGAAGGGGAGGAGGGGATCGCCGTGCGTTACCGCCGCAGGCATACGCAGATATTGAAGGAACTGCAGGTCGATTGGGTCATCAATTGCACGGGAATGGAGCGGGCCGGCATCGGCCATTCGCGGCTTCTTGAAACGATGCGCGGGGACGGTGTTATTTTGCTCGATCCCTTCGGGCTCGGTGTAGAAGTCGATCGCCAGTCTCGTTTGCTGCGGACTGACGGACGAAGCTGGCCCGGTCTTTTCGCCGCCGGTGCGTTGACGGCGGGCCGCTTCTGGGAAATTACCGCCGTTCCGGATATTCGTGTGCAGGCGCAGAAGATCGCGCAAGAGATCACGGACAGAGTGACAGCGAGCGATCGGCTTTCCGCACGGGGATGAGCTGGTGAAGGGCCGGCCGCAGTCAGACGTGCCTAGTACCTGTCCTAAGAGGTTAGCCGCGGCAAACTTGTTCTCTGAATAATGTGCTGGAAATTCCATGGATGCCCAATTGGCGAGTGGAACGCAGCGCGAATGCCGATGGGAACCGCAGGATAAGCGCGCTGTTCTTACTTGAATCATGGCATATATCGACCATAAGCCGTATATTTCCCTGTAATCAACAGCAGAAAGCGTGGCGGCGGATTTCGCACGTAATGTGCCCGATTGCTAAATAATTTACATTGCTTATGGAAATGCGCCATGAAATCGGCTACAAATCGCGAAAATTTCTGAAATTATGAAAATAATTTGCGAGGACTTATGCAAAAGCCGAAACTGATACGATATGAGGCGGCGGACAATCAGGCTGGTGGACAGCGGCGACCATTTGCCAAGGCCGTCCGGGCCGGCGATTTCGTTTATGTTTCCGGGCAGGTGCCGACCGTCGATGGCGAGGTGGTGACCGGCGGAATCGTGGCGCAGACCGAGCAGGTGGTTGCGAATATCAAGGATGTTCTGGCGCTTGCCGATTGTACGCTTGCGGATGTGGTCAAGGTCAATGTCTGGCTGGACGATGCCCGGGATTTTTCGAGCTTTAACGCTGTCTTCCAGAAATATTTCATCGATCATCCGCCCGCACGCTCCACCGTGCAATCTCCGTTGATGGTCGATGCCAAGGTGGAAATGGACGTTATCGCCTATAAGCCGCTGACCTGAAGCCCAATTTGCCGATGTTTGAGAGTAGATGATGACCTATCCCTGGCCTGATGCGGGCACACCCCTCAATGCGATTTCGACGCCGATGCCTGTCATCGACGAGGACAGGCTCGCCGCCAATATCCTCAGGGCGCAATCTTATCTGGATGACCACGGCAAGGCCTTTCGGCCGCATATCAAGACGCACAAGATACCCGCCGTCGCAAAGCAGCAGCTTCAGGCCGGCGCCATCGGCATTAATTGCCAGAAAGTCAGTGAGGCGGAGGTTTTTGCGGATGCCGGTTTTGATGACATTCTGATTACCTATAATATTCTCGGTGCAGCAAAGCTGTCGCGGCTGAAGGCGCTGAATGCGCGCATCGGCCGGTTGAGCGTGGTTGCCGATAGCGTGGTCACGATTGCCGGCCTTGCCGATACATTCGATGCGGCAAGGCCGCTTGCCGTACTGGTCGAATGCGACACGGGCGGCAAGCGCTGTGGTGTGCAGACGCCGGAAGCGGCACTGGCGCTTGCGGAAAAGATCGCGGCGGCACCGGGCCTCACATTCAAGGGCATTTTGACCTACCCGGCACCGGGAGGCGCCGCGACGGTGGAGAACTTCCTTCGCGAGACCATGGCATTGCTGGCGGCAAAGGGCATGGATTGCCCGGTGCGATCCAGCGGCGGTTCTCCGGATTTTTACGCCGCCCATCTCGTTCCTTGCGCCACCGAACATCGGGCCGGCACCTATGTCTATAATGATCGCGCCATGCTGCGCGCCGGACATTGCACGGCGGACGATCTCGCCATGCATGTTCTTGCCACCGTCGTATCGCGACCGACAGCCGATCGGGCGGTGCTGGATTGCGGCTCCAAGGCCCTGACCTCGGATCTTCTGGGTTTCAGCGATTACGGGCTGCTCGAAGGCTATGAAGGAGCGAAAATCATCTCGCTTTCGGAAGAACATGCGGTTGTCGATCTATCCCGCTGTGCCTCGGGCCGGCCTGAAATCGGCGATGTGGTCAAGGTCGTTCCGAACCACACCTGCGTTGTCAGCAATCTTTTCGATAGGATGGTTTTCCATCGAAACGGTGTCGTGACGCGGGTTGAGCAGGTCGCGGCCCGCGGTACGGTCTGGTAAAATTACCCGGCTAATTAAATTCTGAAATAAAGCTGCCGAAGGGCAGACTGCGGTAACGAGAATCTAGAGACATGCGCATCTTCACGGCGTCACTCGCCACCGAAACCAACACGTTTTCACCCGTCCCGACGGATATGGACGCCTTTCGCGCGGCTTTTTATGCCGGGCCGGGGGAACATCCAGAAACGCCGACGCTCTGCTCATCGCCAGTGCCGATCTTGCGTCATCGCGGTAAGGCGGAAGGGTTTACGGTAATAGAAGGAACTTCCTGCTGGGCGGAACCGGCGGGCCTTATCCAGCGCCAGACCTATGAAACGCTGCGGGACACCATTCTTGCCGAACTCCATGCTGCCCTGCCGGTCGATGCCGTGGTGCTCGGTCTGCACGGCGCGATGGTGGCGCAGGGTTATGACGATCCGGAGGGGGATTTCCTGTCACGCGTCCGCGCATTGGTTGGACCGGATGTACTGGTCGCGGCGGAATTCGATCCGCACAGCCATCTGACCGCGCTTCGGGTCAAAAATCTCGATATTATGGCAACGTTTCTGGAGTTTCCGCATACGGATTTCGAAGAGCGCGGCGAGCATGTCGTGGAAATGGCGCTGCGCACGCTTCGGGGGGAGATCAAGCCGGTCATCTCCACTTTCGATTGCCGTATGATCACCATTTATCCCACCAGCCGTGAGCCGATGCGCTCTTACGTCGACCGGTTGAAGGCGATGGAAGGCAAGGATGGCATCCTGTCGATTTCCGTCATTCACGGTTTTATGGCGGGCGATGTGCCGGATATGGGAACGCGCATCGTTGTCGTGACCGATAATGACAGGGCAAAGGGCGATGCGCTGGCCGAAAAGCTCGGCCATGAGCTTTATGTCATGCGGAAACTGACCGCCATGCCGATGCTGGATACGGAATCCGGTCTCGACCAGGTTCTTGCCATTCGCAGCAACAATCCGGACAGGCCGGTCGTCGTATCGGATATCTGGGACAATCCAGGCGGCGGTGTCGCCGGTGACGCCACCCATATTCTGCGGCGCATGGTGGAGCGCGGCATGGACAATATCGCCGTCGCGACGATCTGGGACCCGATTGCGGTTTCCTTCTGTCACGCGGCGGGCGAGGGCGCGGAGATAGATCTGCGCATCGGCGGCAAATCCAGCCCGGAAGGCGGCGAGCCGCTCGATTTCCGCATAAAGGTGATGCGCACGACCGAGGCCGGCTGGCAGAGTTTCTGCAACAGCCGCGTCACGCTCGGCCGTGCCGCTGTCGTTCGGCCGCTCGGTACGCAGATCGATATCATCCTCATCACCAGCCGCACACAAACTTATGAGCCGGATATCTTTTCCAATCTCGGCGTCGATTTCGCGAAAAAAGACGTGCTGCTGGTCAAGTCCACCAACCATTTCCATGCGGGGTTTGCGCCTGTAGCCTCCGAGATCGTTTACATAGCGGCCCCGACATCCTATCCGACCGATCCGGCGAAAACGCCCTATCGCAAGGCGAGCCTTGAGCTTTGGCCACGGGTGGCCGATCCGCTGGGGCTGGACTGAGGCGGCAGCGGTTTGGGCGTTATCTGGACAAAATTTGTGAAGCCTTTTCCCGAAGGCTTCAGAGACGCTCGAGGGTGATCAGGAAAAACGCGCTTTCGTTTCGATCTCCTTCGACGGTGAACGGTAAACCGCCTTCGATCAGCAGACCGTCCAGCTTCCCCAATCGGTTCTCGCCTTCACCGGTTAAAACCGCCAGCGGGTCGAGTGCCAGCACAAGCGTCGTGTTTCCGGCGGCTTTTCCCGAAAACGGGCCGGAATGCCTTTTAACGACATGACGAAAGCGCGAGCGGCGAGTCATGACGTTCAGATCGGTGATCGCGCCATCGGGCAGGGTCGCATTCACGGGAACATCGGCCGGAAAGGGCAGGGGTGGGCTTTCCATTGTCAGCAACAGCGGATCGCCGGCCGCAATTGCCAGAGCCATGCCGTTTCCCTCAAGAATGGAGAGGGTGCGGTCTATGCCGGGGAAGATCGAAAACGGCCCGTCGCTCGCCACTGTCGCCATGCTGATGCGCCAGTCGAAATTCTCGACGGAAGAGGCGGGTGGAAAGATGGCGATTTCCACCGTTTCGCCGCCGCCGTTTTTCCAGGGCATTCGCTTGTAATCGCTTGCGCGCAGCAGGGTCATGGTTTTCCACTTTTGAGAGGGATCGGCCGGAAAGGTGTTTCTCTTTCCGGCCGAAAGAGGATCAATTGCCGAGAATGCCGGGCAGGCGCAGGCCCTGTTCCTTGGCGCATTCCACGGCGATGTCGTAACCGGCATCGGCATGGCGCATGACGCCGGTTGCCGGGTCATTCCAAAGCACGCGCTCCAGCCGGCGAGCGGCATCGTCGGTGCCATCGGCGCAGATGACCATGCCGGAATGTTGCGAGAAGCCCATGCCGACGCCGCCGCCGTGGTGCAACGACACCCAGGTCGCGCCGGATGCGGTGTTGAGCAGCGCGTTCAGGAGCGGCCAGTCGGAAACGGCGTCCGAGCCATCCTTCATGGCCTCGGTCTCGCGGTTGGGCGAGGCGACAGAGCCGGAATCCAGATGGTCGCGTCCGATGACGATCGGCGCCTTCAGCTCACCGTTCCTCACCATTTCGTTGAAGGCGAGGCCGAGACGGTGGCGGTCGCCAAGGCCGACCCAGCAAATACGCGCCGGCAGGCCCTGAAAAGCGATGCGCTCGCGCGCCATGTCCAGCCAGTTGTGCAGGTGCTTGTTGTCTGGCAGCAGTTCCTTCACCTTGGCGTCGGTCTTGTAGATGTCTTCCGGATCGCCGGAAAGGGCGGCCCAGCGGAACGGGCCGATGCCGCGGCAAAACAGCGGGCGGATATAGGCCGGCACGAAGCCCGGAAAGGCGAAGGCGTTTTCGAGGCCCTCATCCTTTGCGACCTGGCGGATATTGTTGCCGTAATCGAGCGTGGGAACGCCGGCGTTCCAGAAATCGACCATGGCCTGCACATGCACCTTCATCGAGGCGCGGGCGGCAGCCGCAACGGCCTTTGGGTCGCTTTCCTGCTTGGCGCGCCATTCGGCAACGGTCCATCCGGCCGGAAGGTACCCATGGACGGGATCGTGCGCCGAGGTCTGGTCGGTAACGATATCGGGACGAACGCCGCGACGGACGAGTTCCGGGAAGATTTCCGCCGCATTGCCGATCAAGCCGACGGATTTCGCCTCGCCCGCCTTGGTCCATTGGTCGATCAGGGCCAGTGCCTCATCGAGTGTATGCGCCTTCGCATCGACATAACGGGTGCGCAGGCGGAAATCGACGCGGGTTTCATCGCATTCGACGGCGAGGCAGCAGGCGCCGGCCATGACGGCAGCGAGCGGCTGTGCGCCGCCCATGCCGCCGAGACCGCCGGTGAGAATCCACTTGCCCTTCAGGTTGCCGTCATAATGCTGGCGGCCGGCCTCGACGAAGGTTTCATAGGTACCCTGCACGATGCCCTGCGTACCGATGTAGATCCACGAACCGGCCGTCATCTGGCCGTACATGGCAAGGCCCTTCTTATCCAGCTCGTTGAAATGATCCCAGTTCGCCCAATGCGGCACAAGGTTGGAATTGGCGATCAGGACGCGCGGCGCGTCCTTATGGGTGCGGAACACGCCGACCGGCTTGCCGGACTGCACGACGAGGGTTTCATCCTCGTTCAGATCCTTCAGCGTCGCGACGATACGGTCGAAATCGTCCCAGGTGCGGGCGGCGCGGCCGATACCGCCATAAACCACCAGCTCATGCGGGCGCTCGGCCACGTCAGGGTCGAGATTGTTCATCAGCATGCGCAGCGGCGCTTCCGTCATCCAGCTTTTGGCATTGAGGTCAGTGCCCTGCGGCGAGCGGACATCGCGAATATTGTGGCGTGGATTGTTCATGTGTTTTCCCCTTATCGTTTCGTGTCGAGCGCAAATTTTTCCATGCGCGTGAGAATGGTTTTGAGATGAGAGCGAAGCCGTTCGGCCTTGCCCGTGTCATAGGCAAAAGGCGGCGTCTCGCTTTGAAGATGGGTGGATTGCGCCAGCTCCATCTGAATGGCGTGCACGCCGCTCTGCGGTTTTCCGTAATGGCGCGTCGTCCAGCCGCCCTTGAAACGACCGTTCAGAATGCTGTCGTAGCCGTCCGCTGCGGCGGTCACCTCGACGGCGATCTTCTCGATGGTCGGATCGCAGGTCTTGCCCATATCCGTGCCGATGTTGAAATCCGGCAGCTTGCCTTCGAACAGGAAGGGAATATGCGAACGGATCGAATGGCAATCATAGAGAATCGCGATGCCGTGGATGGATTTGACCCGCTCGATTTCCGCCGCAAGGGCCGCGTGATAGGGCGCGTGGAAGTTTTCCAGACGGTAGGCGATATCGTCCGCTGCGGGTTCCTGTCCTTCATTCCAGATCGGCTCGCCGTCGAAATCGGTCTCCGGAACAAGCCCGGTTGTGTTCTGGCCCGGATAAAGGCTTACCCCGGCCGGATCGCGGTTGGCGTCGATCACATAACGATGGAAGGTCGCCCTTACGGTTGTCGCGCTTTCGAGAAGGCTGGCATAGAGCTCATGGATATGCCAGTCCGTATCGGCGAGAATCTTGCCGTTATCGTTCAGGCGTTGCCAGATATCCGCCGGGACATCCGTGCCGGTGTGGGGCAAGCCGAGAATGATCGGCGATGAACCTTCCTTGACGTCGAAGACACGCATCTCAAACCTCCAGCTTCGGCAGAATGCCGTCCGAAATCGTCGCGACCAGCGCGCCGGAGGCAATCAATTCCGCCGCAGCCTTCAGGTCCGGCGCCATATAGCGGTCTTCCTCCAGCGAAGGGACCGCCGCGCGCAACGCCGCAATCGCCTTTTGCAGTTCGGGGCTCGTTTTCAGCGGCCCGCGCAGTTCCACGCCCTGCACGGCCGAAAGCGCCTCGATGCCGAGAATGGCGAAGAGATTGTCCGTCATCGGCAGCAGGCGGCGCGCGCCATGGCAGGCCATGGAGACATGGTCTTCCTGATTGGCGGAGGTCGGCGTGGAATCCACCGACGCCGGATGCGCCATCTGCTTGTTCTCGCTCATCAGCGCGGCGGAGGTGACTTCCGCGATCATCAGGCCGGAATTCAGCCCGGGCTTCCTGGAAAGAAAGGCCGGCAGACCATAGGAGAGGGCCGGATCGACCAGCAGCGCCACGCGTCGCTGGGCGATTGCGCCGATCTCGCAAATGGCGAGCGCCGTCTGGTCGGCGGCAAAGGCCACCGGTTCGGCGTGGAAATTGCCGCCGGAGACGACGGAATTGTCTGAAAGCACCAGCGGATTGTCGGTCACGGCATTGGCTTCGATTTCCAGCGTGCGGGCCACCTGCCGCAGAAGATCGAGGCAGGCGCCATCCACCTGCGGCTGGCAGCGAATGCAATAGGGATCCTGCACCCGCTCATCGCCCTCGATATGGCTGACGCGGATTTCCGAACCCTCCAGCAGATTACGAAGCGCAGCTCCCGCGTCGATCTGGCCCTTATGACCCCGCAGGCTGTGAATATCGGGATGGAAAGGTGCAGATGAGCCCATGGCGGCATCGGTGGAAAGCGCACCGGTAATAAGTGCCGCCTGTGCTGCGCGGTGGGCTCGGAAAAGACCGGCGAGCGCCAGCGCCGTCGAAGTCTGCGTGCCGTTGATCAGCGCCAGTCCTTCCTTGGCGGCAAGCACCACCGGGGACAGTCCGGCTTTCGCAAGCGCTTCGCCGGCCGGCAGAAGCGCGCCCGCATAAAAGGCCTCGCCTTCGCCCATCATCACCGCCGCCATATGGGCAAGCGGCGCGAGATCGCCGGAAGCCCCAACCGAACCCTTTTCTGGAATGACGGGGATGACGCCCTTCTCCAGCATGGCTTCGATCAGCCGCACAAGTTGCAGCCGCACGCCGGATGCGCCGCGACCGAGCGAAACCAGCTTCAGCGCCATGATCAGCCGCACGACATTTTCAGGAAGCGGTGCGCCGACCCCGCAGCAATGCGACAGGATGAGATTGCGCTGCAGCGTCGCCACATCGGCCGCGTCGATCTTGATGGAAGCGAGCTTGCCGAAACCGGTATTGATGCCATAGACCGGCGCATTGCCGGCAGCGATCTCCGCAATGCGGGCCGCCGCCTTTTCAATGCCTTTATCGAAGCTGCGGTCGAGTTTGGCGCTGCCGTTCTCCCAGTATATCGCGGCGAGATCGGCCAAGGTCACATTGCCGGGGTGAAGCGTGATGGTCTTCATGGTCATGGGCAAACCTTCTGTCCCTTGAAAATGCGGGCGTGGAGCGGATTGAAACCGATGCGGTAGACGAGTTCTGCCGGACGCTCGATGTCCCAGATGGCAAAATCCGCGGATTTTCCAGCCTCCAGCGTGCCGGTTTCGCTAAGCAGGCCGAGCGCCTTTGCCGCGTTGCGTGTCGTCGCCGTCAGGCACTCTTCCACGGTCATGCGGAAAAGCGTTGCGCCCATATTCATGGTCAGCAGCAGGGAGGTGAGCGGTGAAGTGCCGGGGTTGCAGTCCGTTGCCAGCGCAATGTCGGCCCCGGCATCGCGCAGGGCCTGCACCGGCGGCAATTGTTTTTCCCTGAGCGCGTAGAAAGCGCCGGGAAGAAGCACGGCCACGGTTCCTGCTTTCGCCAGCGCCTTCGCACCGGCCTCATCAAGATATTCCAGATGATCGGCCGAAAGGGCGTTATAGGATGCCGCAAGCTCGGAACCGCCAAGGTTGGAAAGCTGCTCGGCATGCAGTTTGACCGGAAGGCCATACTGTTTTGCAGCCTTGAAAACCCGATCGATCTCCTCGACGGAAAAGGCGATGCCTTCGCAAAAACCGTCAACCGCATCCGCCAGTCCGTCCGCATGGGCTTTTTCCAGCCCAGGCAGAACGACATCGCCAATATAATCGGCGTTGCGCCCCTTATAGTCTGCAGGTGTCGCATGCGCGGCGAGATAGCTGGTGACGATGCGCACCGGCCGCAATGTCTCGAGCCTGCGGGCGACGCGCAGCATTTTCAGCTCGGTTTCAATGTCGAGACCGTAACCGGATTTGATTTCGACCGTGGAAACGCCTTCGGAAAGAAGCGTGTCGAGGCGCGGCAAAGCCTGCGCCACCAGAGCATCTTCCGAAAGCGCGCGCGTGTCGCGCACCGAAGAAACAATGCCGCCGCCCGCTTTGGCGATCTCTTCATAGGTTGCCCCATTCAGCCGCATCTCGAATTCCATGGCGCGGTTGCCGCCGAAGACAAGATGGGTGTGGCAGTCGATCAGGGCAGGGGTGATCCAGCGGCCGCCGCAATCGTGGGTCTCATCGGCCGTTGACAGATCGGCGGGCAGATCGCCTTCAGGGCCGGCAAAGGCGATGCGGCCGTTACGCACGGCAATGACGGCGTTTTCGACGGCGCCGATGCCTTCCATGGCGGGATTGAAGGTTGCCAGCCGGGCGTTGCGCCACAAAGCCGTGGCGTTCCCCGTCGCCGTTCCGTTTGCAGATTTGTTCCCTGGCATTTGCTTTTCGCCTTTCCTTTGTGAGTTAAATGTATATACATAATAACCGGCTTGGCAAGCTGCAATTTCGTGTTTGAAATGGCCTTGCCGGACAGAACCAAAGGAGAGGGTGGCATGACGGCAATTCACGCGGGCGCAGCGCTTCTGGTGGATGGATGGGCGAAGGATGTTCGCATCGTCTGCGACGAAGGTGCTATTTTATCCGTGGAAACCGGTGTTTCCCCGCAGCCGCAGGATGAGCGACATGCCGTCATCGTCCCGGCCATGCCAAATCTTCACAGCCACGCCTTTCAGCGCGCCATGGCCGGGCTTGCCGAAATCCGTGGTCCCGGCGATGACAGTTTCTGGAGCTGGCGCACCGTCATGTATAAATTCGCGCTCTCCATGACGCCTGACCATGTCGAGGCCGTTGCTGCCCAGCTTTATATGGAAATGCTCGAGGCTGGTTTCGGGCGGGTTGGAGAATTTCACTATCTGCATAATGACAGGGATGGCTCGCATTACGGCAATATCGCCGAAATGGCCGAACGGATCGGCGCGGCCGCCTCGCAGACGGGTATCGGCCTCACATTGCTGCCGGTCTTTTATGCCCATTCCGGTTTCGGCGGCCAGGCGCCAATCGACGGGCAGAAGCGTTTCATCCATTCGCTCGACAGTTACGGAAAGCTGATGCAGGGTGCGCAGGCCGTGGTGGACAGGCTGCCGGGCGCCACGCTCGGGATCGCGCCGCACAGCCTGCGTGCGGTGACCGGCGACGAGCTGGCAGCCATCGAGCCGCTGGCAAAGGGCGGGCCGATCCATATTCATGTGGCGGAACAGACGAAAGAAGTGGAAGATTCGCTCGCCTTTTCCGGTGCGAGACCGGTGGAATGGCTGCTTGAAAACGCGCCGGTCGATGGCCGCTGGTGCCTTATTCATGCGACGCACATGACGGAAACCGAAACGCGAGGCATGGCAAAAAGCGGTGCTGTTGCCGGTCTTTGCCCTATCACGGAAGCCAATCTCGGCGACGGCATCTTTCCGGCTCCGGCGTTTCTCGCTGAAAACGGCCATTATGGCGTCGGATCGGATTCCAACATTCTGATTTC
Source organism: Agrobacterium sp. YIC 4121 (assembly GCF_002008205.1). Classification (NCBI taxonomy): domain Bacteria; kingdom Pseudomonadati; phylum Pseudomonadota; class Alphaproteobacteria; order Hyphomicrobiales; family Rhizobiaceae; genus Agrobacterium; species Agrobacterium sp. YIC 4121. Next base: position 402,737 of record NZ_MRDI01000004.1, read on the forward strand.
CGTGCCGGAAGAATTGCGAACGCTCGAATATTCGCAACGCCTCTCGCATCGGGCACGCAATGTCATTGCCGATGCCGGCCATTCCACGGGCGAAAAACTCTTCCGGCAGGCTCTTGAGGGCGGCGGCAGGGCTCTGGCGTCGCGAAATGGTCTGGAAAATGGAAAAAGCGCCGATTTCGTCTCTCTTGATGTTTCGGCCGTTTCTTATCTTCCGACATCCCAGATTCTCGATCAGTGGATATTCGCGGGCGGCATTTCTGTCGATTCCGTTTGGGTGCGCGGCGAAAAGCGCGTGCAGGCCGGCCGGCATATCCACCGCCGCGAAATATCCGATCGTTTCAACAAGGTCATGGCTGAACTTCTCGATAGCTGATATGGGCTCGGCGGAAACAGGAAAAGGCCAGCGGGGAAGGGCATTGCGGACGTGACGAAAGCATCAGCCGGGCAGACCCTGCACCAGCGTATCCTCACTGAGATCGAGGGCCGGATCGTTTCGGGAGAATGGCCGCCGGGCCACCGGTTGCCTTTCGAGGTCGACCTAGCCGATCAATATCACTGTTCGCGCATGACCGTGAACAAGGTCATGGGCCAGCTCGCCAAGGCCGGTTTGATCGAACGCCGCAAGAAATCCGGCAGTTTCGTTCGCCAGCCGCAGATCCAGTCCGCCGTTCTTCAAATTCACGATATCGGGGCGGAGGTCGAATCCCTTGGCCTCGACTATGGCTTCAAAATACTGAAGCGCGAAAGGCGTAGCGCGAAAAGCGCTGATCGTGAGCGGCTCGACGTTTCCGTCGGGACACCCTTGCTCGACATTCTCTGCATCCATTTCGCCGGTGCACGCGAATTCTGTGTCGAACAGCGCCTCATCAGTCTGACGGCAGTGCCGGACGCGGCTGAAACCGACTTCACCGAAGTTGCGCCCGGCCCCTGGCTGCTCGGCCATGTTCCCTGGAGCACTGCCGAACACCGGATCAGCGCCGAAACACCGTCGAAGGAGATCGCGCGCCTGCTCGGTATTTCGGACAGGCAGGCGTGTCTTGTCGTGGAGCGCCGTACCTGGAGCAATTCGGGCGCTGTCACCTATGTGCGCTTCGCCTATCCCGGCAATGCGCATGCGCTGGTCGCCCGCTTCAGCCCGTCTTCCGACTGACATCCGCAAGGCCTTCGCCCCTGTTATTGCGATATGGAGACCCTATATAGGGGACGGCCCATCAAGCTTGACGGACACCGACGGGAAAACCGTTAAAACTCGTTAATTTATACGATAATTTTCAAATTCCCTTTTACAATCAGGTACATATCACATTTCTTGTTTTTTTTGATATTGCTGTGTTGACTTGTTTGGCTGGGTAGATTTATAAGTCCGCTCACTGAACGAGGGCGGCGGCGCTGCTGGCGACGGCGACTTT
>NZ_MRDI01000024.1:0-153603 GCF_002008205.1 Agrobacterium sp. YIC 4121
AAGAACGTACATTTCATAGAGACCCATTTGAACACACCTTTCCTATCACGCGACGCAGTTGCGACCGTGTCTTGAGCTTCATCTCTTTTCCCATTTGCCTTTCAGATCGATGGGCATTGCAACGGGGCACTGAAAATTGCCACCTGGGGAATAAAGACACTTATCAGTGCCCCGCATCAGCAGTTTATGCCTAGCAAGCCAATCCTTTAGCAAACGACCTTCAGAGAAATAGAAAGGCCCACCACAAACCCAGTCCATCTCTCCTCAGTTCATCGCCGGAAAACATTCGCCCTCAGACCCCAAATGTGAGAGCTACGTCTTCTCTCACACCGGCGCTGATCCAGCGTAAAACCGGAACGTCTCCCGATTCATCGTTGAATGGAAGTAGTATAAGTCATGCAAACAGGGTGGGGATAAAGAGGAAGTAAAAAAACATGGTCCAAAAAAACTGTAGATGAGTCAGCGCGAAAAAACCAAACCGCGTTTTACTCTCTTTTTAAGCGCTCCCATTCGCTGATCAATGAGCTATATTTTTCAAGAAAAATAATCTCTTCATCGCCCTGTAAAGGTGTTGTTCGGGGGGAAAAGAACGTCTTACGAAGGGGATCGATGATGCGCATATCATCTGCATCAAGATTAATCAGCGCGCGCTGCATCACCCACAAGCCCAATCGTCCCCCTACTTCGGACAACGCGGGCTCCTCACTAAAGTAGGGGTACACGACGCGTGTGTATTCGCCTCTAACGCGCGCGTGCAAAGCATCACGTATCCGGATTGTAGCGTCTAGTTCTTCAATTTTTAGGATGCCATGCACGCTTTGGGGAATGATCTCAACTAGTTCATTTGACCATCTCAACTTTGCACTGAGCAGATCGAGAACGCCTTCTTTTAACTGTGGGTATAGTCGCTTGAAATTTTTATTCGACCTTATCCGTTCTTCCGTCAGTATTGTGAGATCACCGCGGTCGGAAATATGCTTCTTCACATCTGCCCAAAAGGCCTCATGGAAGTTTCCACCTCTGCCTCGGTTTCCACCGGCCTCTTTTTTGAGATCAAGACGAATATCATCTTTCAAAATTTTGCGCCGCAACGCCGGAGGTGCATCAAACAATTGCAGCACTTTTCGAAGAGGAATATCCAAAACAGACATACGGCCCCACAGTTTTGATTGAATTAGAGATCACTTCAATATTTACATCAACGCAAGGGATTACTGCGATATTCAACCGATAATAGATCAACACTCAGAGAAATGCATCAAGCAGCGACAGCAACGTAGACAAAGAGCAGACCGCAGTCACTGCGCCCTTCTAGTTGCATGTCCTGACGAAAAAACCACTTTCCCGAGAACTTAGAGTTGATTTAGACTTAGGAAAAACTCGGGGGAATAGCAATATGACAGATTTTAAGAGGGTGACCCTATATAAAATCAAGACCGTATCCGGTTTTGAGGATTTTATAATTGGCAGTAACTATGACTCGGTAGATGTTGAGGACGGAGTAACCGGCCTCATTAAGTATGAGGAAGTACTTAGTAAAAATAAAAATGAAGATGACATCCCCTGGCTCGTCTTCCTTAACTCCGGACACTCTTCAAAAAAATATGAATTCAAATCCAGAAACAAGTTTCCGCGCGCCGTAATGGCACTTCGCATAGAAACAGATAGTACTCCGCTCTTTTTTGCCGCCACATTTGGTCAGCACGCAGATAGTTACATTGAAAAAGATCAAATAGTATACGATTTCGGGATCAGGGTTGGAATGAACATATGCCACGACGATGGACTTCGGCGGATTCAGACTACTGGTCATGAGGCGATCAGCAAGCAGACTGAGCGGCAGGCCAGTTCCGGAGCTCCCTTAAGTGTGTTCGGGATAAACTCGGACACCGAGTTTCTCCGTATAATTTCCGGCTCGGTAAAAGAGCCGTATAAGGAAAAAGTCGAATCGTTTAAAGGAAAAGATAGCATAACAATAAAATTTCCGAAAGATTCCGAAGTTTCTTGGTCCTATCTGGTTGAGACATGCAAACAGTTTTAAGAGCGGTATTGGTCAACTGACTACAAAAATACTCAATTTAAGTCGTACGACAATCTTCGTCACGAAAACGATCCTGCGATTATTGAAAAACTCGACGAAATTCTTTGTCTCTCTATCGAGGCGGGAGACTTAACGCGAGTTCACCTAGCTCCGCCCGAATTTGTAGAGGGTGACCTCGAGTTTGCATACGTAAAGGCAGAGGCAAATAAACCCGCCCCGCCTACCTTTGAGGATTTGCGTATCACAGACATCATCTCAGTTACTCGCCGACGCCTAAAAGACCTAACTGCGCAGCGGCTAAAATCTTGGAAAATTTTTCTCTATGACAGCGAGCAACATGTAACTTATCCGAAGTGGAACGCCTATAAATGCCTTGTGGCAGAGGCCGATCTTGGTGATCGAACCTTCGTTCTGTCGAACGGACAATGGCGCGAAATATCAGAGGATCTAAAAGTAGAGGTCGAATCGTTTATTAAGACTGACATCGTCATGCATGACGCGCCCTACCTTCCTACAAATGTGAATATATGGAGTGCGAAGCATAACCAAAACCGAGAAGATGTCTTCAACTCTACTGCAGGCAAAGCCTGTTCAGAGCTGTACGTTCTAGATAAATCAAAAATCACGATCGCAGGCAGTAAATCATATGAGGTTTGCGACCTTCTTCACGCCGACGGCTCAATCATCCACGTAAAGCGCTATTCATCCGGCGCTGCCTCCATTAGCCACCTCTTCACCCAATGCAAATTTTACGCTGATGCCTTCCTCACAGACACAGAATGCCGCTCAGATATGCGGAGCTGGATCAAAGATGACGGTGGCGAGGACAACACAGGCAAGGATAAGGCTCTATTCCTAGCGCTTATTCCAGAGAAGAGTCAGGAAGTCGTGGGGGAGAAGTACACGGTGGTGTTTTGCATACTTTGCACTACCGAAGAATTTTCCCTGAACGACCTCCCTTTTATGTCTCGTTATGAACTGATGCTTAGTCAGCGCTACCTCACCGAGCATCGCAAATTCAAAGTAGGTGTTGTCTTGAGAAAGATCATACATGGCACGAAACCAGAGGAAACGGCGGCAGAAGCTGCTTAGTTTTGATAGTCCACTTACGCCTAAAATGATCCGCTGACCGAAAGCTAGAACGTTCAGTCGCCATAGGAAGCTGGCTTTGCCGGCGGAGCGCAATATTTCTGAGCGGACGGGAGAACAAAAATGAGAATCAGGAATTGAAGGCAATTACAGGAACCGGATGTACCGCTGCCGATCTGCTCTTTTCAGTTTCAGGCACCTTCGCCGCGCCGACCTATTTCAGCTGTGAGTTTGCCAGCTCGAAGGCCCCCCCAGGTGTTCAATTTCGCTCTCGACTGCGCGGCGGCAATCACGGTGAGATTCAGCGTCAATCAGGATGAGACGCGCGCGACAATCTAGATGAGACTCTTATGTCGCGGTCGGAGTGAAGGTATCATGTTGATTGTCGCGCTATACTCGACGAAGCCGCCGGGACATTTGGAGTTTATGTCCCGGCTTCTGGAAGTCAGAGAATGGAGAAGGGTGCCTTTGCCGGTGGTAAAGCGAGCCTGAATGAAGGCTCCATGGCATGGGAGATCGACATCGCCAAGGGTTCCGTTATCCGTGATAAGCGCATGGTTGGCGAGAAGGATGACGGGACCTGCAAGACGATCTCGCACGCGCAGAGCGGCTTTGAAGATTAATGCCGGTCTGGACAAGAGACCAGTATCAAGACCTCTGCACATGGAGCTGACGGCACGGCGCATCTACAGCGCCTTGGCGAAGCGTTCCAGTTTGCCCAGCGTTTGCTGACCCAGCTCCACGGCGCCGAAACCCTTCGCTTGCTGGAACTCGGCTTCCGTGCTGAACACCATGCCCAGCACAACTTTCGTCGCGCCATCCTGATCTTCAAAAGAGGCCCAGGCGTCGGCATGTTTCGGCCCGTTTTCGCCCCATAGCAGCGTATAGGCGAGCCTCTCTTCGGGGCGCACCTCGACATAACGATGATGGTTCGGGAAAACTGTGCCGTCAGGGCCGATCATGTCAAAGACCCATTCGCCGCCGGTCCGCAGGTCAATCCTCTTCGTGCGGCAGGAAAAGCCTTCCGGGCCCCACCATTGCGGCAGCGTCTTTTCATTCATCCAGGCTTTCCAGACAATGTTTCGCGGCACCTTTATCGTTCGCTCCAGCACCATGGTTCGCCCGGCCACGCTGGCCAGATTGTTGAGACCGGCGCTGAAACCCTGTTGATAGCCATCCCGCATATCCTCGGCCAATGAGGAAAGCTGAACCGTTACGGTCAAGCGGCTACGCTCTTCCGCAGCCTGAAAATCGGCAGTTACCAGCGCTGCCGACTGGGTTACGCCGCCGGATGAGACCACCTCGTAATTCACGCTGCGGCGGGTTGGCTGAAGCTCCAGCCAGCCGCATTCACAGCGAATATCCGGCTGGCCAGCGACCTTGCAGAGCGACACTTCGCGACCGCCCAGCCTGCTGTCCGCCTCCAGGAACTCCACTGTCACCGAGGGCGTGGGAGAGGCCCACACCGCCCGGGCGGCGGGTGACAGCCAGACCTGCCAGAGCGCCGATAGCGGAACGGCAATTTCCCGTTCGAAGCTGAGCGTTGCAAAACGGTCTTGCGGTTGAAGCGGTTCAGCGCGTGCGCTTTTTTGATCCGGTTTCGTTGTCATTCTGAATCCTCCTTCATGGCCTGCATTGCAAATGCCTCCAGCCGGTCAAGCCGGCTCTCCCACACAGCCCGCTGCTCATCGAGCCATGTACTTACCGGCTCCAGCGCTTCGGGCACGATTGCGCAGGTGCGCACCCGCCCATCCTTGGACGTGACGATCAGCCCCGCCTCCTCCAGCACGGAAAGATGCCGCATGACCGTGGGCAGACGCAGCCCCGTGGGCGCGGACAGCTCCATGACCGGCGCCGGCCCGCCGCCGAGGCGCGCCAGAATCGCCCGCCGAGTCGGATCGGCCAGAGCCTGGAAGATCAGTGAAAGTTCCCGATAATGCTTAGTCATATTGCTAACTATCATGTTTCATGGCGATGGGGCAAGGAAAAACTTAGCAGATTAACTAAGTTTTATAGGGAGGAATGGCCCCGGGGATGAAATGCCGATGCGTCCTCCGGCCGTCTCGTTTGGGTAACCGGGCCTTTCCCCTTCATGCGCCTGGCGTTCGGCAACGGGTGGCGGATGCAACTGCCGGGCCGGAAACGGGCCATCAAAAGTTGCAGAAAAAGATTGACTCTCGCTGCCGCCTGAGTGAGCTTCGCCGGGAAAAGACGGGGAAAAAATCAAATCATCATGTCACCAGAACGCTTTAATCAATGCCTGCGGGTGATCCGCTGGACGCCGATCAATATTGCGTCCGCGCTGCAATGCGAACTTTCATGGATCGAGGCGCTGGAAGCGGGCAACGAGGAGGTTCCCGCTGGCCTGGCGACATGGCTGGAAACGCTGGCGCAAGCCCATGAGGCTCTTCCGCCTCCGTCCACTTACAGAGGAAAACGGTCGACATTCTGATGCGGCCGGCAGCTTTCAGCCTTTACCAACGATTGGATTATTCGAAATGAAATATGTCATAGCAGCTCTTGGCCTGATCGCCTTCTCAAGCCCCGTCCTCGCCGCATCCTGCGAGAAGAACTTCACTGTCTCAGGCGTACCGATGGTGACGGCTGTCTCTTACAAGTCCTGGCAGGAGCTGCCGAAGGCGAAAGCGCCCGCCGTGCTGCAAAAACTCGCTCAGGCCGTGGCGGCGGAAGGTTTTGCAGGCATCCAGATCAACAAGGCGTTGTCTTCCATCGATGCGCATCAGGAAACCAGCGGCAGCGGCAGAATTCAGACGCTGCGGGTCGTGGCCCGGCAGAAGGGCGCCGCGGTGCGAATTGATGCTGTCTTCAACATTCAGGCAGGGCAGATCGCGGACAAGAACGTCATCCGCGAGGGCATCTGCAATATCATCAATGGCGCGTGACGCACGGTGAATGACCCGTCCGTTCGCAGTCTCGATGCCGGCGCACGCTGACATCGAGACTGGGGAGCTGTGCGGGTGCGGCGCATTTGTTGCGAACGGACGCGGCGGCTGGCCCGCCGCGGGCGGCGGGCCATGTGCTGGTGCATGCCGTTGATGGCGATGCTTAGGGTATGGCGGGCAAACCCGGAATCTGCGATGGGTGCAGACAGGGATAGTGTCCGCAGCCGAAAGCAGGCTGCGAATCGACGGGGAAAACATGCCGATCTATGAACTGGCTGCCGTGGGCGCCGCGACGTGCTGGGCGATAACCGGGCTTCTTGCCGCGGGCCCGGCGGGGCGGCTTGGAGCGCTGGCCTTCAACAGGACGCGGCAGCTTTTTGTCGCCGCTTTGCTGGGGGTCTATGTGCTCGCGTCAGGCTCCTGGCGAGAGCTTCAGCCCGAGGCATTATCGTCGCTTATCCTTTCCGGCTTCATCGGCATTTTTGTTGGCGACACGCTTCTCTTTACCTGCCTCAACCGGCTGGGGCCGCGCCGTTCGGGAATCCTGTTTGCGCTGAATGCCCCGATCGCCGCACTGCTGGCATGGGCGGTGCTTGGCGAGCAGCTTCCCGCAAGCGCCATTGCCGGCATAGGTCTGACACTCAGCGGCGTGCTGCTGGCAATCCTCTTCGGCAAGCGCAAGGCGCAGCTGCATGAATGGGAGAGCGTGAAGGGGCCTCTCTGGCTCGGCGTGCTCTTCGGCCTTCTGGCGGCGCTCAGCCAGGCGGTCGGCTCGCTCATTGCAAGGCCCGTGATGGCGACCGGGATCGATCCTCTTGCCGCTTCCATGCTGCGTGTCGGGGTGGCCGCCCTTTGCCTGACCGCACTGACCATGCTGCCTATCGAGGCTGTCAGGCCCAGAGGCCCTATGACCCGAAGCCTGTTCCTCCAGACGGCGTTCACGGGCATCATCGCCCTGGCTTTCGGCATGACGCTGCTTCTTTTTGCCCTTTCCGGCGGCAAGGTCGGCATCGTCTCGACACTGTCGGCAACGACGCCAGTGATTATCCTGCCATTGCTGTGGCTGAGAACGCGGGAAGTGCCGGCGCCCGGCGCATGGGCCGGCGCCGCACTTGTCGTGGCCGGTATGGCGCTGATGTTCTGGAGATAGCTTCAACCCGATGGAGAACGGGTGCGGAAACACCTCATCCGCGTCGAGACTTTTCACGCCAGAATTCAGACAGCAATGACCCCTTGCTAAGCAACTTTTGCGTGCTTAAAAGGCAGCCAATATCAGTTCGTTAGAGAGGACTCACTTCGTGGAACAGGAAAACATCCAGACCGGCAAGGGTCGGCGCAGGGCGCTTTGGGCGGCAGTTGCGATTATTGCCGTTGCTGCCGCAGGCGTCATCGGCGGCAAGACCTTCTACGAAGCAAAGGTGAAGGAGCTGGTTGCCCGCAGCGGTGCGACGGCCACTTCCATCGAGGTCGATTTTCTCGGCAAAATTCATGTTCGCGATCTGACGCTGCCGCTCGAAGAGGGCAGGAATATCAAGATCGCGGCTATCGACGGACGCCCGAAACTTCCGTTTCTGGATGGCGCGTTGGACATGAACACAATCGACATCGATGTGCCGACCGGAAAGATTTCAGTGGCGCAGGCCCGCGTCGAGAATGCCGCGTTCCAAAAGCCGGCACAGGCGGAAGGAAACGGCGGCTCCCTGCCCCGGCGCATCGAGCGCTTCGCGGCGACAAGCATCTCCACGCCGGAGGTGACGTTTACCCAGTCCGTCGCGACCACCGAGCAGAAGACCGTTTACAGGAACCTCGCTCTCTCTGAGATCGCCGGCGGCCGCATTGCCCGATACTCTATCGACAATGGCAGCTACGACATCAAGATGCAGCTTCCCGACAGCGAAGGCGCGATGAAGGACAAGCATATGGTCGTGTCGACCGGCGCGATCGCCGGCCAGGACATCGACGTCGCTTATCTCGCCCGGCTCTATACGGAGAAGGCCGGCCCGGACGACAAGGAAGCGAAGCCGCTCTACGGGCCGCTCTCCATTAAGGCGGTTTCCTTCTCTGAAGGAGACGGTCATTTCAGCTACGATGAAATCCGCAGCGATGGCTTTACCGCCCGCATGCCGTCCGAACCGCTGCTGGATACCCTCAAAACGCTGACGACCACCCAAGATCCTGACGAGCTTTCACCGGAGGCGCGCCAGGCGCTTTTCGCGAAGGTCGTGTCCATTCTCGACATGGTCGGCAAGAGCAACATGCAGTTCATCGGCCTCAAGGCCGACGCGCCGGACGAAAAGGAAGGGGCGGCCGGCAAAAGGGTCAAGGCCACCATCGACCGCATCGACATGCAGATGGACAGCCGCACGCTCGACTTCGGCTTGAATGGCATGTCGATCGGCGATGGCGACAGCAAGATTGAAGTCGCGGAAGCAAGCCTCAAGGGCTTCGACTGGAGTTCGACGATCAAGGGAATTTCCGAGATCATCACGCTCGACGAGACGCAGATGGAAACCTTCCAGTTCAATCGCCTGATACCGGAACTCGGCAGGGTGCGCGTCGGCGGCATCAACGTCGATATCGCCGCGCCGGAAAAGACGGAGGAAGAAACGGCCGGCACGCCGGAACGTATCAAATTCTCGCTCAAGAATTTCGAGATGGGGCTGACCAAACCCTTCAACGGCATTCCGACCGATATCGAGATCAGGCAGGACGAGCTCACGCTTCCGATCCCGGCGGATTCGACGGAGGAAGTTTTCGTCGAAGCCCGCAAACTGGGTCTCGAAACGCTGGCCTTCTCTTACGGTCTCGCCGCCGGCTGGGACGAACCGAACAGCAATCTGGTGATCCGCGATATCTCGCTCAGCAGCAAGGATTTCGGCAGCGTCAATTTTGCCGGTCTGGTAAGCGGCTTTACGGAAGAGTTCTTCTCCTTCGACGTCAATCGCGCGCAGGCGGCGCTCTTCGGGCTTGCCGGCCGCGAAGTGAAGCTCACGATCAAGGACGAAGGTTTGATGGCCAAGGCGATCAAGCTTTATGCCCTGCAGAACGACATGACGGAAGATCAGGTACGCGCCACCCTGACGCTTGTGGCGAGCATGATGCTGCCGCAGGTGGCAGCTGAACAGCCGAAGCTGCAGAACGCCGTGCAAGCGCTCGTCCAGTTCATCAGCAAACCCGGGACCCTGACGGTAACGGTCAAATCCACCGGCGCAAACGGCCTCGGCATTTTCGATCTGGTTGCCGCCTCCGACAATCCGATGGGGCTTCTCGACAAGGTCGATATTCAGGCGACGGCCGAATAAATCCGGCGATTTCCGCCCCTTCAGTGGCTGCACAGGCTTTAGCTAGTGCAGCCACTCGCAACTATAGGCCAGCACCGGCTCGGCGAAGCCCTTCAGCCTGTAACGATCACCATGCACGAGGACATCGGCGCCGCCATATTCCTGGAAGGTCTTGTCCGAGATCAGGATCTGGTCGCTCTCGGCGGCGGCGCAAAGCCTTGCCGCCAATTGCACGGTCGTGCCGAAGAAATCATTGCTGTCTTCGATAGGCTCCCCGCAATCCAGACCGATACGGATGTGAATGGGCTCACCCCTGTCGCTGTTGTAACGATGGAACTCGCGCTGGATGTCGATGGCGCAATCCACGGCAAACGGCGTGGAGGAGAACACGGCCATTATGCCATCACCGGTGTGCTTGACCTCTCGTCCCGAGCGCCGCCCCAGACAACCGCGCACGAGGGCGTCATGCGCCCGGATAAGTTCCGCCGCCATGCGATCGCCGAGGCGGGCCGTCATTTCGGTTGAACCGACAATGTCCGTGAAAAGGATCGCGCGGTGGCCGGGGTCCATATTTTTCGAGGCGGCCGCGGGCGCTACCGGATCCTGTATTCGCCCGAGAAACGCTTCCACCGCCGACAGCGCGACTTCCACCACCTCGCTGGCGACGAAGCCGTGCGCTTCGCGATGCACGCACTGCGCGGTTTCAGCGTCCGGCGCGTCCATAAGGCAAAACGCCGTGCCGCGCCTTTCATCGAACCAGTAGGTCAAAAACCTGACGCCGTACCGATCCTGAATGTTGATATCTTTAAGATGTGCCGCGGCGATATCGGCAGCGGAAACGCCGGCAAGCTCGTGCCGGTCCATGAAGATAGGCATTGGTTTCCTCCCAAGAGTATATCGTTGCCTCCTCTGCCAGCCATTTTATGACTTCGCCGAATTGCCGTCCATCGTTCTTACGGGTGACGCCGCACAGGGCGGGAACACCGGAAAGGGCGATATTCGTTCGCGTTAGCACTCGCGACAGCCGCAGCGACTTAGCTGCGTTTGACCATGCGCCGAAGCAGGGAGCGGGATCTGGCCTTGCGGGAAATGAGGTGGATATCGCTGACCAGCTTTGCGCCGCCTTCCCGGCGTTCCAAGGTTATCTTCCGGCTATGGAAGGCCTCCAGTTCGGCACGATGCGCCACGCTGATGATGGTGGCGTCGGGCAACTCATCGATCACCGTCTGCATCATCCTGTCCTGGCTTTTTTCGTCGAGAGCCGCGGTCGCCTCGTCCATGACGATGATATCCGGGTCGTTCAGCAACAGGCGGGCAAAGGTCAGCCGCTGTTTTTCACCGCCCGACAGCGTCTGGTCCCACGGCGCCTCCTCTTCCACCTTGTCTTTGAGATGGCCGAGACCAACCTTGTCGAGAGCTTCTCCTATCTCTTCGAACGTCCAGCTCTCGGCCGCCTGCGGATAGCAGACCGCCCGGCGAAGGGTGCCGGAGGGCACATATGGCCGCTGCGGCAACATGAAAAGCCGGCTGCCGGCCCGAAAACTGACGCTGCCTCCGCCCCATGGCCAAAGGCCCGCGATTGCCCGCACAAGCGTGCTTTTACCGGATCCGGATTCGCCTGCGACGAGCACCCTTTCTCCCCGCCCGATTTCCACATCGGTTTCCTTGACAACGGCCGTGCCGTCGCCGAGCGACACCGAAACATCCTTGAGGCTGAGCATCGTTTCGCCTTCCGTTTCGCCGCGCACGATCCGGCCGAGCTTATCGCTCTGTTCGGCCCGCTCCAGCCCGTCAAGCGACATCATCAGGGAGGCAACGCGGCGTGCACAGGCATTCCAGTCCGCCAGCCGTGGATAGTTGTCGACCAGCCAGCCGAAGGCGGATTGAACGATGGTGAAAGCGGATGCCGCCTGCATGACCTGGCCGAGAGACATGCTTCCATCGAGAAATTTCGGCGCGCAGAGAAGAAGCGGAACAACGGGCGCGATCAACATCGATCCATGCGACACGACCGTGGTGCGCATATATTGCTGCGCCATCTGCTTCCATTGGTGTCGGACATTGCGGAACCTCCTGTCGAGGTCGCTTCGCTCCTCCTCTTCGCCGCCGAGCAGGGCGATGCTCTCCCCGTTTTCCCGGACGCGGGTGAGCGTGTAACGGAATTCCGCCTCCAGCTGGTTCTTGACCTCGGAGACCCGGACGAAGTTCCGGCCGATCAACGCGATGGAACTGGATGTGATGAGCGCATAAATCACCGCCGCAATCACCAGAAAACCTGGTATCGTGACCGATAAGCCGCCGATCGGCAGCGTCAGCGCGCCGCCAATCGTCCACAGAACGACGATAAAGGTGGACGCCGATACGAAGGCCGCAATGACGCCCGCCACGAAATCCACGGGCGCTTCGGTGGCGATCCGCATATCTTCCGACAGCCTCGCCTCCGGATTTTGATGGTCGCCGTCGATCAGGTTGAGCTGGTAATAGCGGCCATTTGCGATCCATCGCGAGACCAGCACCTTGGTCAGCCACGACCGCCAGCGGCGCTGAATGCGCATTCTGACATAAACCTGCGAGGTCACAATAAAAACGCTTCCGAGAACCAGCGGCGGGAATATGGAAGCGAGAAAGTAGACCGTCGATGCATCCCGTTTTTCAATTGCGTCGAAAATCCCGCGATTCCAGACGTTGATGCCATATTGGAAACCGACATTGACGCCGATCATAGCGAGAAGCCCGATGGAGAACGGCCAGGCAAGCCCGTCCCCACGGCGGCTCCAGAAACCCCGCGCGCTGATCAGGAAGCGCTTCAGAAGATATCGCTTGCGAGCCTCTTCGGCCTGCTGCGGCGTCAAACCCGCAGCGGGCTCCAATTCCTCCGGCGGAAGGGGATCATCGGGTGCGTCGTTGGCATGAACATTCTCTGCACCGTTGTGGCCGGTGCCATCGACTGGTTTGGGTTTTGCGTCAGCATCGGTCATGGATGCATAAACGGATGACCGTTTGAAAAGTTGCCGGCCCGGGACGCCGGTTTTTTCTCCACTTCAGCAGATAGCCAAATCCCGGTCCGAGCAGAGCGCCGGCGATGACCCATTCCATCTGGTCGAGCGAAATCGGCGCCGCTGCCGCTCAGCGCGTGCATCCGGCCATGCACGGATATGGGAACCTTTCGTCCCGCTCTGCGCTCTTATCCCTGAGGGAGCAATTCAATGGACACGCGCGTCACACATCGCAGAACCTCAATTGCGGGGGTAGAGACCTTCTACAGGGAGGCTGGCTCGCAGGATGCGCCGGTCATTCTGCTGCCGCACGGCTATCCCTGCTCATCCTTCGAGTTCCGAAACCTCATGCCCAGATTGGCCGACAGATGGCGGCTGATCGCACCGGATTTTCCGGGGTTCGGCTATAGCGGCAATCCCGAAACCTTTTCCTATAGCTTTGACGGTTATGCTAGCTGGCTTAACGCTTTTGTCGAGACGCTGGGTCTCGATCGTTTTGTGCTCTACCTGCACGACTTCGGCTCTCCCATAGGCGCAAGGCTTTCCATCATGAAGCCGGACCGCATCGTGGGACAGATCATCCAGAATGGCGATATTCCCTATGAAGACGCGCTGGGGCCGAAATATGCCGATATCGAAAAGTTCTGGTCGCTGCCTGCAGACCGGATGCGCGCCGCATTTCGCGATGCCGTCACCGAGGAGAATTTTCGTGACGAGTTTCTGAATAACGTCCGTCCCGAACTTACCGCACTCATTCCTCCTGACCTCTGGCAATTGCACTGGAGCCTTGTGACGGAGAGGAGGAAGGATATCGCAGCAGACCTACTTTCTGACCTCAAGGCAAATCGCGACTGGTTTCCGATCCACCGCCGCTACCTGCAAACCTGTCGGCCGCCGACCGTCATCATCTGGGGACCGCAGGATCATTACATGCCCGAGCGCTCCGCACGCGCTTATCTTCGCGACATGCCCGATGCCGAGCTTCATCTACTGGATGGAGGACACTGGCTCCTGGAAACAAACCTTGAGGAAGTCATCCCTTTGATCCGGAGCTTTCTTGATCGCATCCACCACTGATGGGACCACGCTTTCATCGCGCCCTCATTCAGGCCGCCGGTCCGCAATGGCATCCTCCCCACGCGAATGGCACGACAAATGTTGTGCGATGCACAAATTTCGGAGGAATAGGCATGAAATTCGGATTTTTAGATACATATCATCCGGAAAAAACCGTCTAAAACTCTCTCAACTCAAGGAGAGACGTCATGACGGACACAACATCGCAGTTTGATGGGGTAGCTATCCCCCTGGAAACCACAGAAGAACCCGCATGGACGGCTGCGACCTGGTTCGCCGTTCTTTCCATGGCGGCCACCAGCTTCGCGCTGGTATCGGCCGAATTCCTGCCGGCGGGCCTGTTGACGCCCATGGCGCGCGATCTTGGCATCACAGAAGGCACGGCCGGACAGGTCGTCACCGCCACCGCCTCCGTGGGCGCGGTGACGGCCCTGTTGAGCAATGTTCTGATCGGCAAGCTGAACCGCAAGACAGTGCTTGTCGGTCTTAGCGCGCTGGCGATTGCCTCCAACATTCTGGCATCGGTTGCCGCCGATTTCTGGCTATTGCTCTTGGGCCGGGCCGGGCTGGGTGTTGCACTCAGCGGTTTCTGGGCGCTGTCGGTTGCCGTTGTGGCGCGGCTTGTCGGCGCAAATTCGACCGGGCGCGGCATGGCTATCGTTACCCTCGGCGTTTCGCTTGCCACCATTGCAGCTCCTTCGATGGGCGCCCTGATCAGCGACTGGCTGGGATGGCGCATCGCCATGTCGATGACGGCGGGACTTGCCATAGTTGCCATGCTGCTTCAGATACTCAGCCTGCCGTCGCTGCCGGCAAGTACAAGCAACAGTCTTTCCGATGTCCTTGGATTGACGCGACGCCGCAGCGTTCAGCTCGGTATGCTTGCCATCCTGTTGCTGATGACGGGGCATTTTGCAGGCTCGGTCTATGTGCGTCCCTTCCTCGAAAAGGTCACGCTTCTTGACACCACGCCGATTGCACTCGCCCTGCTCGGATTTGGCGTTGCCTCGGTGATCGGCAATGTCGTCGGCGGCCGGATGGCTGACGCCAGTATCCGCGTTGCTCTCATCGTCACTGCAGCGGTGATGGCATTTGCGACGATCGCCCTCGTTATCTGGGGTGCTCATACGAGTGCGGCTTTTGCTCTCGTCGCACTTTGGGGCCTTGCATTCGGCATGGGGCCGGTCGTGCTGCCGACAAACCTCTCCCGTGGTGCACCCGATGCCCTGGAGGCAGCCGGCAGCCTGATGGTGGTATCTTTCCAGGTGGCGATCAGCATTGGCGCGGTGCTCGGCGGTTATATCGTTGACTCCTACGGTGCGACCGCGCCGCTCGCTCTCACCGCCGTCCTTGCCGCATTGACGGTCGCACTCGCCGTCGTGCAGCGTCGCGACTGATCCCTGCCACTCCTGGGCCGCGGGCGACATGACGTCCGCGGCAACCGGATGAGCGGCGAATTTCCGGAGCCGCCACCTGCAACAGGTTAAAAATTGGGGCAGGTCCTGCCTTGCGTCACTCCACCTTTGCGCTACGCTTGAGAACAAGGATTTCTCAACGGAGGGACTGAGGCATGTGCAACAATTGCGTGATCGAGAACGTAAAACGGAACATGCTGTCACGACGCCTGCTGTTCAAGGGCGCCGCGGCCGGTTTAACGGCCATGACGGCGGGCAGCCTGGCGGCGCCAGTGCTGGCGCAATCGCCCCGGGAGGTCGTTGATCTCACCCATACCTATGATTCCACATTTCCCACATTCGATGGCAAACCGGGCATAGAATACGAGTGGGCAGCGGAGATCGCCAAGGACGGCTATCAGCTCCACAAACTCACCATCTACGAACATACCGGCACCCATATCGATGCGCCTTTCCATTTCAGCGCGGATGGCGCGAGCGTCGACCAGTTGGAGCCGCAGAAACTTGTGGCGCCGCTCGTCATCGTCGACATCACCGACCGCGCCAAAGACGATGCCAATTCCACCATTGAAGCCGAAGACATCGAGCGCTGGATATCTGCGAATGGCGACATTCCGGCAGGTGCAATCGTGGCCCTGCGCTCCGGCTGGGCAACCAAAGTGAAGAGCCCCTCATTCCGCAATGACGACGCCGGAAAATTCGCCTTCCCCGGTTTCGGCAAATCGGCGACCGACCTTCTGCTCAAGCTCGATACGGTCGCCATTGGCGTCGACACGCTTTCGCTGGATCCCGGCAACTCCGCAGATTTCGCGGTTCACAATTCCTGGCTACCGGCAGGGCGCTACGGCATCGAAGGGCTGAACAACCTCGAGGCTCTGCCGGTCAAGGGAGCGACCATAGTTGTCGGCGCGCCGGCACACCGCGGCGGAACGGGCGGCCCGGCCCGGATTCTGGCCCTCGTCTGATACCGGACAGCCGTTCCGTTCACTCATGGATCGATTGGAAAGGCGAAGCCGGCCTTGACGCGGTCCATGACGACCATCGTCTTGAACCCCTTGATATCGTGGTTCTCGTAAAAGAACCGGCGGGTGAAGGCCTCGTAGTCTTCCATGTCCTTGGCCGTGATAACCAGAATGAAATCGGCGTCGCCCGTCACGTAATAACCGATCATCACCTCCCGCGTGGCGCGAATGGCGGCTTTGAAACGATCGACAATATCGGCCCTTTCTCGCTCCAGCGAGACGAGAACGATCATGGTGATGCCGCGCCCGACCGCCTTGGGCGAAACGATTGCCACATCGGCTTCGATCACCCTCTCATCACGCAGGCGCTTCAACCGACGCTGGCACGCGGTTGGCGAGAGGTTGACGATTTTGGCGAGCTCCTCCGATGTCAGGCGATTGTTCTTCTGCACGGCGTCAAGCAGTGCCCGGTCGGCTCGGTCAATCTGTGTCATGCGGGATTCCTGCATCTGAATGTCGAACTAAGCATTATTCCTGCGTCGAAGCATGCTTAAACGCCGTCGATCAATCATGCAGCGCAGTTAAGCTTCTGGCAAATGAAAAGGGAACTTGCCGATGGAAGCTATCGCCAGCGCAGCGCTTAAAAACCTTCACCGACCCGAGCTGATCGAGCATCGTGCCTTTCTGGATGGGCAATGGGTGGCGCGTAAGGAGACGCTGGGCGTTGTCGATCCGGCAAGCGGAGATCATCTGCTCGATGTCTCTTCCTGCTCCCTGAACGATGTGGACGCCGCAGTCGAGGCCGCCGGCAGAGCGTTTCTCCGGTGGCGCGACATGCTGCCCGTGGAACGCGGCGATATCCTGCGGGCATGGGGCCGGCTGATGCGTGACAATGCCCGCGACCTCGCTGTTATCATCAGCGCCGAACAGGGAAAGCCGCTTTCGGAATCGCTCGGCGAAATTTCCTATGCCGCCGCCTTTCTCGACTGGTTTGCGAGCGAAGGCGAGAGATCCTATGGCGAGACAATTCCCAGCCACCTCAAAGGCGGCAATCTTTCCGTGCGGATGCAGCCGATCGGCGTCACGGTGGCCATCACGCCCTGGAACTTTCCCTCAGCCATGATCGCCCGCAAAGCGGGCGCGGCCCTTGCTGCCGGCTGCACGATGATCGTCAAACCCGCACCGGAAACGCCGCTTTCGGCACTGGCACTGGCAAAACTGGCGCAGGAGGCGGGCATGCCGGCCGGCGTGTTGCAGGTTCTGCCGGGTGAAGCCGCGCCGCTTGCGCGCCGCCTGCTGGAGCATACCGAGGTGCGGGCATTTTCCTTCACCGGTTCGACGGAGGTGGGACGGCTCCTCCTCACGCAATCGGCGGCGACCATCAAAAAAGCCTCGCTGGAACTTGGCGGCCACGCACCCTTCATCGTCTTCGCCGATGCGGACCTGTCCCAGACAGTGAAGGGCTGCCTCGCCGCCAAATTCGCCACATCGGGACAGGACTGCCTTGCGGCAAACCGCATCTATGTTCAACGCGGGCTTTATGACCGTTTCATTGAGCGGTTTGCCGATGCGACCTCCAGACTGACCGTCGGCCATGGCCTTGAACCCGGTATCGACATCGGGCCGATGACACGACCGTCCGTCGCCGAAAAGTGTCGTCAACAGATTGCGCAGGCGCTCTCTTCCGGTGCGCGCCTCGTCTGCGGCGGGCAGGACAGCCCGCTCGGCGGCAATTTCGTCACCCCCACCGTGCTCGCCGATGTGACCGACGACATGCTGATCGCGCGCGAAGAAACCTTCGGTCCCGTCGCCGCCATCCTGCCCTTCGATGACGAGCGGGAGGTGGTCCGCCGCGCCAATGCCACGGAGATGGGGCTTGCGGCCTATGTCTACACCAACGACCTCGGCCGGGCGATGCGCCTGACCGACCAGCTGGAATACGGCATGGTTGCCGTCAACACCCCGAAATTCACCGGCGCGCCCATTCCATTCGGCGGCTGGAAACAATCCGGCCTTGGCCGCGAGGGCTCACGTCATGGCCTCATGGAATATCTCGAACCCAAATATGTCTGCTTCGGCAACCTGGCTGCCTGAAAGGAACTCGCCTATGACCATCGACATCAAAAACATCGCGGAAATGGATCGAAATGCGGTTCTGCATCCCTTCACGCAGTTGAAGGATTTCGCCAGCGGCAAACTCGGCGAACCGACCATCGTCGAAACCGGCAAGGGCATCCGCATTCAGGACGCGCATGGCAAGCAGCTGATCGATGGCTTTGCCGGTCTTTATTGCGTCAATGTCGGCTACGGCCGCACCGAGGTGGCGGAGGCCATCTCCCGTCAGGCCTACAGGCTTGCCTACTACCATTCCTACGCCGCCCACACGACGGACGAACTGGCGATCCTGTCCGACCGGCTGGTGAAGATGGCGCCCGGCAAGATGAGCAAGGTCTTTTACGGCATGTCGGGCTCGGACGCCAACGAGACCCAGGCCAAGCTCGTCTGGTATTACAACAACCTGCGCGGCAAGCCGCAGAAGAAAAAAATCATTTCCCGCGAGAGAGGGTATCACGGCTGCAGCGTGGTCTCCGGCTCCATGACCGGCATGAGCTTTTATCACGACCACATGGACCTGCCGCGCGCCGGCGTGCTGCACACCGGCGTTCCGCACCATTACTGGGGTGCGGAAGCTGGTGAAACCGAGCTGGAATTCTCAAAACGGCGCGCCGACGAACTGGAAGCGCTCATCCTGCGCGAGGGCCCCGACACGATAGGCGCTTTCATCGCCGAACCGGTGCTTGGCACTGGCGGCATCACGCCGCCGCCGGAAGGCTATTGGCGGGCGATACAGGATGTCCTCAAAAAATACGACGTCCTGCTGATCGCCGATGAGGTGATTACCGGCTTTGGCCGCACGGGCTCCATGTTCGGCTCGCAACATTACGGCATCGAGCCGGACCTGATCACCGTCGCCAAGGGCCTGACTTCGGCCTATTTCCCGCTCTCCGGCGCCATCGTGGGGGAGAAAGTCTACAGGGTGATGGAGGAAGGCGCCGATCGCGTCGGGGCCTTCTCCCACGGCTACACCTATTCCGGCCACCCCATCGGTGCGGCTGCGGCAAATGCCGTGCTCGACATTGTCGAAAAGGAAGACCTGCCCGGCAATGCGCGCGCCGTCGGCAGCTATTTTCAGGAGCAGCTGAAGGCGAGGTTCGCGCAGCTTCCAATCGTCGGAGAGGTGCGCGGTGTGGGCCTGATGGGCGCCATCGAATTCGTGGCGGATCGTGAAAAGAAGACACGTTTCGCCCCCGGCCTCACGGTCGGCGCGCGCGTTTCGAAGGCGGCGCGCAACGGCGGCCTTATTGCGCGCGCCATGCCGCATGGCGATATTCTGGGCTTTGCACCGCCGCTCGTTACAACGAAGGCTGAGGTGGATGAGATCATCGCCATCGCCGAAGCCGCCGTGCGCAGCGTCATGGATGATCTGGTGCGGGCCGGCGAAAAAATCTGACGCCAGCCTTGGCGTTTAACGGTCACCACTGCTGCCCATTTCGACAGCAATGACATGACAACTGCGCCTATTTGCGGCGCAGTTGTCATCTGCGCTGCATAAGGCTTCATCTTTTCGCAGAAGCGTGCATAATGTCATGAAATTACCTTCGTCAAAAACGAGACAATTTCATGCGTCGTCAAGCCAATCCGCTCAGCTCCGATCCGGTTTCCGCAACCAAACCGGTGGCATGGCGGCCGTCGCTTGCCAAGCAGAAGGGCGAAACGAAACACTCCGCACTGACGGAACGCATCATTGCCGATATCGACGCCGGCGTCCTGAAGCCGATGGACCGCATGCCGACCCACCGCGATCTTGCCCGCGAACTCGGCCTTTCGGTCCAGACCGTAAGCCTCTCCTACAAGGAGGCCGAGCGGCTGGGTTATCTCAGCGGCGAAATCGGCCGCGGCACTTTCGTAAAGACACGGGTGACGGACCGGGCGGGCCGCATGATGCTCGATCACAGCCCGACCGAGGTGCTCGATCTCTCCATTATCCGTGGCGTTTATCTCGACGACCATGAAAACGCCTCGCGCGCCATCCTTCGCGAATTGGCCGATGGCGACAATTCGGGCTTCATGCGCCCCTGCCGGCCGGTCGCGGGCCTCGACAGCCATCGCGAAACCGCACGGATCTGGCTTGGCATGATGGGCGTGACCGCCGGCGCGGAGCGTATTCTTGTCATCAACGGTGCTGCGCACGGCATTTTCCTTGCCTTGAGCTGCGTTATCCGCTCGAACGACGTGGTTCTCTGCGAAAACCTCACCGACCACGGCATTATCGGCCTGTCGAATATTCTTGGCTTCAGCCTCAAGGGCCTGCCGACCGATGAAGAGGGCATTCTGCCGGACGCGCTGGAGGCCGCCTGTGCAGCCGGTGGCGTCAGGGCGCTGGTGCTCATTCCCACCCTCAACAATCCCACCGGGCATGTTTCGGGTGCGGAGCGCAGGCGGGCGATTGCGGCGATTGCCGAGCGGTACGGCGTCTTTGTCATTGAGGACGAAGTCTATCGACCGATCATCGAGGATGATCTGCCATCCATCACCGAAATGCTGCCTGATCTGGGCTTTTTCGTCACCAGCTTTACCAAGACGGTGCTGACCGGGCTCCGCGTCGGTTATCTCGTCGTGCCGCCCGCTTACTCCATCCGCGCCGCCTCTATCCTGCGTGTATCGAGCTGGAGCGGCACCTACCTCACGGCCGAAATCGCCACGCGCTGGGTCGAAAACGGCACCGCACGGCGGCTGCTGGATGTCCAGCGCGCCGAAGTGCGTGCCCGGCAAAAGATTGCCACGGACATATTGGGCGACCATATCGCCTCGAGCCACCCCCTCTCCTTCTGCGCCTGGCTGAAGGTTCCACCACGCTGGACAGAAGACGGCCTGGTGCGCGCGCTTACAAACCAGAACGTCGCGGTCACGCCGTCGGAACCATTCATTGCCGGTCCCGGCCATGGCGGCGGCATCCGCATATGCCTCGGCGGCCGCCTCAATCACCCAAGCCTCGTCAAGGCCTTGACCACCGTGCGGCAGACCTTCGAGCAACTGCCGCCTGTCTACGATATCGGTTCAATCGGCTGAGGCGGCCGCTCGAAAATCATTGAATCATTACAATATAATAATTGACATGATTTTACTTCGCTCACAACATGACAATCATGAAGAGCGAAAACCAGTCCATATCCGCCCACAAAACCCTGCTTCCGGTCTCGCTGACCGCGATAGAACAGGCAGCTGCGCGGCTTGCCGGACAGGTGGAGCGAACACCTTTAATTCGCTCGGACAATCTGTCCGAACGCTGTGGTTATCCCGTTCATCTGAAACTTGAAACCCTTCAGCCCATCGGCGCCTTCAAACTGCGCGGCGCGGTGAACGCCATACTCTCGCTTGACGATGAGGCACGCAGGCGTGGCCTCGTCACGGCCTCGACCGGCAATCATGGCCGCGCCGTGGCTTATGCGGCCCGCAAGCTCGGAATTCCCGCCACGGTCTGCATGTCGGCACTCGTGCCGGCGAACAAGGTGGAGGCGATCCGCGCGCTCGGTGCGGAGATCCGGATCGTCGGCAGGTCACAGGATGACGCGCAGGAGGAAGCGGAGCGCCTGAGCAAGAGTCTCGGCCTGACCGCAATCCCGCCATTCGATGATGCTGACGTGGCGGCCGGCCAGGGCACGATCGGTCTCGAGCTTGTCGAAGACATGCCTGAACTGACGACCGTGCTCGTTCCTCTTTCGGGCGGCGGCCTTGCGGGCGGTATCGCCGTTGCGGTGAAGGCGCTAAAGCCACGGGCACGGGTCATCGGCATTTCCATGGAGCGGGGTGCGGCCATGCAGGCGTCGGTCGCAGTCGGCCGGCCCGTCACCGTCCGGGAGGAAGAAACGCTGGCGGATTCGCTGGGCGGCGGAATTGGACTGGAGAACCGCGTGACATTCGCGCTTTGCCAGGCGCTTCTCGATGAGATCGTGCTGGTTTCCGAAGACGAGATTGCAGCCGGCATCCGCCATGCGGCGCGCGATGAAGGTTTGACGGTGGAGGGTGCGGGCGCCGTTGGTTTCGCTGCCATCCTGTCCGGCAAGATCGACATCAGCGGCCCGACCGCCATCATCGTGTCGGGCGGAAACATCGATCCGGCGGTCCACAGAACAATCATCGACGGGGGAGCCGCATGAGCCGCATCACCATCCTGACCGAAAAAGACCTTCGCGGTGTCATCCAGCTCGACCTTTCCGCTGTCGACTGCGTGGAGCGGGCCTTTGCGGCGCTCGCAACGCAAGCCGTTGCCATGCCGCCGATCCTGCGGCTCGATATTCCGGAGTTTCGTGGCGAAGTGGATGTGAAGACGGCCTATGTGCCGGGCTTTGACGGTTTCGCCATCAAGGTCAGCCCCGGTTTCTTCGACAATCCGAAACTCGGTCTGCCCAGCCTCAATGGCCTGATGATCCTCTTCAGTGCGAAGACCGGACTGGTGGAGGCCCTTCTCCTCGACAATGGCTATCTTACCGATGTGCGGACCGCCGCGGCTGGTGCTGTCGCGGCGCGGCATCTGGCCCGCAAAGACGCGTCCGTCGCCGCAATCTTCGGGGCGGGCATGCAGGCCCGCTTGCAGCTTGAAGCCCTGATGCTGGTGCGCCCGATCAGATCGGCACGGATATGGGCACGCGACCATGACAAGGCCAAGAGACTGGCGGGCGATTTCGCCAGCGAACACGGCATCGAAGTCACCGCCATGGCCGATCCACAGGCCGCCGCGCGGGGCGCCCATATCACCGTGACAACGACACCCGCCGAAAGCCCGATCCTCTTTGCCGACTGGCTGGAAGAAGGCCAGCATCTGACAGCCATGGGATCGGATGCCGAACACAAGAACGAGATCGATCCGGCCGTATTCGCCAGAGCGCGTTATGTCGCGGACCGCATCTCGCAGACCCGCATTCTCGGTGAGTTGCATCATGCCATCGCCGCCGGCCACGCCGCGTCGGATCAACACTTCGCCGAACTTGGGGACGTCATTGCCGGCAAGGTGCAGGGCCGCATGTCGAGCAAGGACATCACCTTTGCCGATCTGACCGGCACCGGCGTGCAGGACACCGCCATCGCCAATCTCGCCTTTGCCCGCGCAAAGGAAGCCAAGAGCGGTCAAACCATCGAAAACAGCATAAAAATGGGAGACGCAGCGTGAGCGTAACGCTGAACTTTACGCGCGAGGAATATGCCGCGCGCCTGTCCAAAACCCGCAAGGCCATGGAAAAGGCCGGGATCGATCTTCTGGTCGTCACCGACCCGTCCAACATGCATTGGCTGACCGGTTATGACGGCTGGTCCTTCTATGTGCATCAATGCGTGCTGGTGCCGCCGGAAGGCGAGCCGATCTGGTACGGCCGCAAGCAGGATGCCAACGGCGCCAGGCGCACAGCCTATCTCAACCACGACAATATCATCGGCTATCCGGATCACTACGTTCAATCGACCGAACGGCACCCGATGGACCTGCTGTCTGAGATCATCGAGGAGCGCGGCTGGTCCGGCCTGACGGTCGGTGTCGAGATGGATAATTATTATTTCTCGGCAGCCGCCTTTGCGTCTCTGCAGAAATATCTGCCAAACGCCCGTTTCAAGGATGCCGCCGGTCTCGTGAATTGGCAGCGCGCGGTGAAAAGCCCGACCGAACTCGACTATATGCGCAAGGCCGGCAAAATCGTAGAGCTGATGCACAAGCGTATCGTCGATGTCGTTGAGCCGGGCATGCGCAAATGCGATCTCGTGGCAGAAATATACGATGCCGGCATTCGTGGAACCGCCGAATTCGGCGGCGACTATCCCGCCATCGTGCCGCTGCTTCCTTCGGGTGCCGACGCGTCCGCCCCGCATCTGACATGGGACGACAAGCCGATGCGCTCAGGCGAAGGTACTTTCTTCGAAATCGCCGGCGCTTACCGCCGTTATCATTGCCCGCTGTCGCGCACCGTCTTTCTCGGCAAGCCAACACAGGCGTTTCTCGATGCGGAAAAAGCGACGCTTGAGGGCATGGAAGCCGGTCTTTCCGCCGCAAAGCCGGGCAACACCTGCGAGGACATCGCCAATGCCTTCTTCGCCGTCCTGAAAAAATACGGGATCATCAAGGACAACCGCACCGGCTATCCCATCGGCCTCTCCTATCCGCCGGACTGGGGCGAGCGCACCATGAGCCTTCGCCCCGGCGACCGCACGGAGCTGAAGCCCGGCATGACATTCCATTTCATGACCGGTCTCTGGCTGGAAGACATGGGCCTCGAAATCACCGAAAGCATCGCCATCACCGAAACCGGTGTCGAATGCCTTTCCAATGTGCCGCGGCAACTCTTCGTGAAAGGCTGAGACGATGTTGAAGACCGTGCTTCGCCCCTCGCCGATCACGCCCACCGTCGATTTTGACGCGAAGGGCGTGCAGCACGGTCATCTGCGGCTGCCATACAGCCGCGATGACAGCGCCTGGGGTTCGGTGATGATCCCGATCTGCGTCATCGCCAATGGCGAAGGGCCGACAGCCCTTTTGACCGGCGCCAATCATGGTGACGAATATGAGGGACCGGCAGCACTCTTCGAACTCGCCCACACGCTCGATCCGGCAGACGTGAACGGGCGCGTGATCATCGTTCCGGCGCTCAACTATCCGGCCTTTCGAGCGGGAACACGCACCTCGCCCATCGACCGGGGAAACCTGAACCGCAGCTTTCCCGGCCGCCCTGACGGCACGGTGACGGAGAAGATCGCCGACTACGTGACCCGCCATCTGATACCGCTTGCGGATATCGTTCTCGATTTTCATTCCGGCGGCAGGACACTCGATTTCCTGCCCTATGCCGCAGCCCACGAATTGCCCGACAAGACGCAGGAGGCCCGGTGTTTTGAAGCGGTGGCGGCTTTTGCTGCCCCCTATTCGATGAAGATGCTGGAAATCGATGCCGTCGGCATGCTCGACACAACGGTGGAGGAGATGGGCAAGGTCTTTGTCACGACCGAACTCGGCGGAGCCGGCACGGCGAGCGCAAGATCGATCGATATCGCCCGGAAAGGCACCGTCAATCTGCTGCGCCATGCCGGCATCCTTGCCGGCGCACCGGCACCTGCGCCAAGCCGCTGGCTCGACATGCCATCCAGCGATTGCTTCACCTTTGCCCAAGACGACGGGCTTGTCGCCTTTGTCCGCGATCTGGGAGACGCGGTCACGGCGGGTGAAACAATCGCCCGGGTTTATCCCGTCGGCAAAACCGGCCTCGCGCCGGTCGATTACCGCGCCTCCATCAATGGCGTGCTTGCCGCGCGCCATGTTCCCGGCCTGATCAAGGCCGGCGACTGCCTTTCCGTCATCGCCACGGTCACGGAGAATATCTAGCCCCAAGAAACATCGTGAGATCCGAAAACGGACCGCGCAACCCAACCAGAGGAGTAAGAACATGCACATTACCAGACTTGCCGGGCTTTCCGCCCTCGCGCTTACCATCGGCGTGACGTCCGCCAGCGCCCTGACAGTCGAGGAAGTCAAAAGCCAGGGCTATATCCGCGCCGCAACGGCCAATGAAGTGCCCTATTCCTACATGCAGCCAGACGGCACCTCCGCCGGCATCGGCCCCGATGTGGCCAACGCGGTTCTGAAATCGATGGGTATCGAAGAGGTCAACTGGACGGTGACGCCCTTCGGCACGCTGATCCCCGGCCTCAAGGCCCGTCGCTTCGATTTTGCGGCCGCCGAACAGAACATCTCGCCCGAGCGCTGCAAGCAGGTCGCCTTCACCGAACCGAACTCGTCCTATGGCGAAGGCCTGCTGGTGAAGAAGGGCAATCCGAAAAAGCTGACCACCTATGCCGATATCGCCAAGGACCCCTCGCTGAAGGTGGCCGTCGTGTCGGGCGCGAACAATGTCGACTTCCTGCGGGCGGTCGGCGTCAAGGAAGAGCAGATCGTCTTCATCCCCGCCAATGCGGACGCCATTCCGACCGTCCAGAGCCGCGCCGATGCTTATGCAGCGACGGAGCTGACTGTTTCGGAACTCGCCAAGGGACAAGCCAATGTCGAGCAGGTCGAGCCTTTCACCGACCCCGTCGTGAAGGATGCGCCCGTGCGTAATTACGGCGGCTTCGCTTTCCGGCCGGAAGACAAGGAGCTGCGTGACGCCTTCAACGCCGCACTCGTCGAATTCCGCAAGACCGACGATTACAAGAAAATCCTCGCCAAATATGGCCTGTCCGAACAGAGTATTGCGGCGGCGGCCGAAAAGAAGGTCGCCGATCTCTGCGCCGGCAAATAATGCCAGCCGGCGCCCGGCCATAACCGGGCGCCGTTCCTCGGGAATTCGGGAAAACGCCAGATGGACATGACCGCCTATCTGCCGATGTTGTGGCAAGGCGCCGTCGTCACCATGACGATTACGCTCGCAGCCCTTGTCGTCGGCACGGTGCTCGCCTTTTTCTTCGGCATTCTGCGCGTCGAGGGTGGACCAATCCTGTCGACCATCGCGCTTTGTTATACGGAAGTGTTCCGCGGCACCTCGCTGCTGGTGCAGCTTTTCTGGTTCTATTATGCCCTGCCGCTGGTCGGGCTGAGCTTCGATCCGATTACCACCGGCGTGCTGGTGCTTGCCGCCCATGCCGGCGGTTATGGCGCCGAGATCGTGCGCGGCGCGCTGTCTTCCGTTTCGGTGCAGCAGCTGGAAGCCGCACGCGCGCTGAATTTCACACGGATGCAGACGCTGTTTCGCATCTCGCTGCCGCAGGCCGTTGTCGAGATGATGCCAGCCTTCGGTAATCTCGCCATCGAAACGCTGAAGCTTTCCTCGCTCGTATCGCTGATCTCGATTGCCGATCTCACCTTTGCCGCGCAGTCGATCCGCAACCTGACGCTGGATAGCGCCAGCATCTATTCGGTCACGCTGCTTTGTTATTTTGCGATGTCGCTGATCCTGATGGTCCTCATCCGGGTGATCGAACGCTTCGTGCGCCGCGGCAACGTCTTCCCGCGCACCCGCCATTCGTAAGGATATCTTCTCATGATGTATGGTTACGAATGGGACACGACCACCTGGCTCACCTACACGACCTCCATCCTGCCCATCATTCTGATTGGACTTACGGTAACGCTGAAAGCAGCCGCCGCCGGCTTCGCGATTGCGCTGGTTCTGGGGCTTGTCTTTGCGCTGCTGCGCCGCAGCCGGGTGAAAATGATCTCCTGGCCGACCGCGCTGGTGGTCGAATTCCTGCGCGATACGCCGCTTCTGGTGCAGTTGTTCTTCCTCTATTACGTGCTTCCGGATTTCGGCATTGTCCTGCCGGCATTTCTCACCGGCGCGCTGGCGCTCGGCCTGCAATATGCCGCCTATACGTCCGAGGTCTATCGCGGTGGCATAGAGGCGGTGCATCACGGGCAATGGGAAGCGGCGACGGCGCTTAATCTCACACGCATGCAGACCTACAGGGATATCATCGTCCCGCAGGCCATTCCGCGCATCGTTCCGGCCATGGGCAACTACCTCGTCGCCATGATCAAGGAAACGCCGGTGCTTTCCGTCGTCACGGTTCTGGAGATGATGGGGCTTGCCAATATGATCGGCGAGCGCACCTTCGAATATCTGGTGCCGCTGACGCTTGTGGGCCTGATCTTCCTCCTTCTGACCATAATCTGCTCGGCAGGCCTCAGCCGCCTGCAAAGGGCGCTTCCAAAAGCAGGAATACCCTTGCGATGACCAACAACACGAACCAGCCACTGATCGAATTTTCCGATGTCACGAAACGCTTCGGCATTCTGACGGTGCTCGACCAGTTCAATTTCAGCGTGACGAAGGGCGAAAAAGTCACCCTCATCGGTCCTTCCGGCTCCGGCAAGTCAACCGTCCTGCGCATTCTCATGACGCTGGAGCCGTTCCAGGAGGGAAAGCTGACCCTTGCGGACATGTCCTACCACGAGCCAGGCGGCAAAGGACCTTTCAAGGCCTCGGAAAAACATCTGCGCCAGATCCGCAACCACGTCGGCATGGTGTTCCAGAGCTTCAATCTCTTTCCCCATATGACCGTCCTTCGCAATATCGTGGAAGCGCCGGTGCGGGTTCTGGGCATCGGCCGCGCGGAGGCGGAGGCGCGCGCAATCGAATTGCTGAAGATGGTCGGGCTGGCAAATAAGAAGGATCATTATCCGGTCCAGCTTTCCGGTGGGCAGCAGCAGCGTGTCGCCATTGCCCGCTCGCTTGCCATGCGTCCGCGTGTCCTGCTTTTCGATGAGCCGACCTCGGCGCTCGACCCGCAACTGGTCGGCGAAGTGCTGTCCGTCATCCGCGATCTGGCCCATGAGCATGACCTGACGATGCTTCTCGTCACCCACGAAATGCGCTTTGCCCGGGAAGTCTCGGACCGCGTGTGTTTCTTCGACAAGGGCCGCATCTGCGAACAGGGGAAACCGGACGAGATTTTTGGCCAGCCGAAAGAAGACCGCACCCGCGAATTTCTGGCTTCCGTCTTACGGTGACCTTGGTGCAATCAGTCGGCAGGGCTGGACAGAACCTTTCCGTCCCTGCCCTGCACGATATCATGCGACGGAACCGGTGGAGCATCGGCAGCCGGCAGGGGCGGGATTATCAACCACGCGCCGGGATAGTCGTTGCGAAGATGCCGGGGATTGTAACGAATACTGGTTCCGGCGGCATGGTGAAGCGTCCCGAGCTTTGCGTCTTTTGACAGGACACCTCTTTTGATCTCGTGGAGTTTTCGCTCGCCATCAAGGGCAAGCGTTGCCTCGGAAAGATCGAAACTGTCGATGTGAACGGTCTGGCCCTGAGCCGTATCGAGAACCCATCGATCGGAATCGACGAAGCCATCAATATAGACATTGCCGGTGGAGGCACGCAGGGACGTGCCTTTCGGCAGGGTGATGCCGTCGACAACATTACCATCGGAAAGAGTGCAGTTGCTGAAAGCGGAGATGCCGCCATCGGGAGAAAGATCGAATTCCACCGGTTGCGTCGCATCGCAGCGCCAGCCGCTCTGGGTGGTCACGCCGTTGCCGGTGATCCGCATGGTCTGCGGGGTAAAGCCCACCGTTTCATAATTCTCGTTGGTTTTTATCGAGATGTAACGGGCGATTTCGACGGCATCGATATCCGCCACCCGCACCGGATGCGGAAACACGGCCCGGTCGAAGGCTTCCCTGTCGTTGGCAATGGCCAGTTCGAGTTTCGTGCCCTTGGGCATATCGATCTGGCCAAGACGCGCCGGCTCGAGCAGTTCCGGCCGATGGCTTGCCTTCCTCTCTTTGTCGTAGGCGCGCATCTGCAGATAAAAATCACCGAACCGAAAGAGGGTGAAAAGCGCGACGGTGGTTACCAGTCCATAGGGCAGGATCATCGGGCGTTTCCAGCGGCCTGCCACATATCGTACGAACAGCAGGAACGTCCAGACGATCCATACGAAGGTCGTGATGAACAAGAAGGCAAGGAGAAGCAACGCTTCGACGGACGGGAGTGCGACAGGGATCATGCAAACCAATGGTCTTGGGCGGATCGTATTGATCCCGAAGAGACATCCGTGCTTTAGCCCACAAGCGGTTATCTTTTCAACTCGGCGATTGCGGGCGAACATGGCAGTCGCTGCCCGGGCGACAGATGGCCGCCGCCCGGTCAATGCGCTTATCAGCCATCAGCCGCCAAGCACGAAACGGGAAAATGCCAGGGCATTGCGGGCATCCTCGTCCATTTTCGCGAGGTCGGCGCCGCCGCTGAGATCGCGCCACACCTTGATGTCGGAGCCGATCGTGCCGCCCGTCTTGACGAAAGGCTCCATGACGACCGCGCCGGTGTAATTGATATCGCGAAGGGCGAGGCCGATTTCGTGCCAGGGCATCCTGCCCTTGCCCGGTACGCGGCGATTGCTCTCGCCGGTATGGAAATGCCCCAGCAACGGGCCGGCCGTGCGGATGGCCTCACCAAAGCTGTCTTCCTCGATGTTCATGTGGAAGGTGTCCAGCATGACTTTCACGTTGTTCTTGCCGACATCCTTCACAAAAGCGACGCCCTCGGCCGCCGTGTTGAGAACGTGGTTTTCGAAGCGGTTGAGGACTTCGATGCACAGGTTGATGCCGAGATCATTGGCGAAATCGGCAATGCCGTGAATGCCCTCGACGCCGCGCGCATAATCGCCCGCCTTGTCGACCGGCTGCGAATAATCGATTGGCCAATAGGAATGCAACGCGCCGCCGATGGTGTGGATGTCTAGCTTGGCGACATTGGTAAGGGTGCGTTCAAAGAACGCCTTGCCGGCTGCACGAACCGCGGCATCCTCTGACGACAGGTTCTTCGTTTTCGAAGGGCCGATGCCGGCGGTGAGGATGATGCCGTTATCCTTTGCGCTCTGCCTGATGACGGCGAGTTCGGCGTCGCTGTATTCATTGATGTGGTGGGCGGCGACTTCGATGATATCGAAACCGAGCTTGGCGACCTTCTCGATATAGGGGCCGAACTTGGCGCTCCACTCATGTTCCCAGTAGGAATAATAGATGCCGTGTTTCATGGGGGTCTCTTTCGCTTTTCTGTTTCGCTTGACTTTGGATAGGAAGGCGCAGCCCTTCAGGAAGGTTCAGGACGCGGAACTGCTTCCCGGATTTCCGATGCGAATATCCGGCTCCGTGCTCGTCGACGTGATGAAGCGGCCGTTGGGGAGATCGTTTTCCTCCACCTTCCGGTTGATCTCGTCTTCGCCGAGACCGAAGCTTCGCCAGCGGTCCCGCAGCCGCGCACGCAGATCGTCTTCGTCGACATCAACGAAAATCGTGAGATCGAAGATCGACTTGAGGCGATCCCATGGCGACTGGCCGGCGAGGAGATAATTGCCCTCGCAGACGATGATATCGACGGATTTCGGGATCAGGCGGCCGCCGGCGCGGGCGATCTCGATGGCGCGGTCAAAGACGGGAACGGCAACGACATCATCCTCATTGGCCTTCAGGCGCTCAAGCATGTGGCGCAGGCCGTGGGCATCGAACGTATCGATGGCGCCCTTGAAGGGACGGCGTTTCATCTCTTCCAGAACGGCATCGTCATAATGAAAGCCATCCATCGGAAACAGTGCGGCCGATACGCCTTCACCTGCGTTCAACGCATCGACAACGCATTCGGCAATGGTTGATTTTCCCGATCCGGGGGCACCGGCAATCGCAATCATCACACGCCGGCCCTTTGACCCTTCCAGTCGCTGGAGGGCAAGGCCCGCAATCTCGCGGGCATTATCGTCAATAGTGTTCAAGGTGCTTGCCCCGATAATGAGTGCTTTCAGAAAATGCGGTACTGGTGTGCCTTGTCGCGCAGAAATGCGAGGCCCTTATCGAGAACCTCATCGGCGCTGGGCGCAACCGGCCGCCAGGTGGAAATCGCGCCGGCCATCTCCCTGGGCATCGCAGCGAAGCTTTCGAGCGTCAGCACACCCTTGAAGCCGATGGCCGCGAGCGCAGAAAACACCTCGTCCCAGGCAACATTGCCGCAACCCGGCGTGCCGCGGTCGCTTTCCGACATATGCATGTATTTCAGATGGTTGCGGGCGGCGATGATGCCGTTGGCAATGCCCTTTTCCTCCATATTCATGTGGAAGGTATCGAGATGGATGAAGACGTTGTCGGCACCGATGCGCTCCACCAGCGCCACCGCCTGTTCGGCGGAATTGAGCAGATGGTTTTCGTAGCGGTTGACGGTCTCGATGCCGAATTGCAGGCCGAGTGTTTTTGCGTGGCCGACAGCCCTGGAGAGCGCCCTTGTCAGATTGTCATATTCGCCTTGTGTCGGCGGAAATCCGGTTCGCTCATTTGTGCCGCCATAGGTAACACCTGTCAGCGCCTCCGCGCCCATTTCTGCGGCCTTGTCGAGCGCAGCATTCAGATGGTCGATTGCCGCGTCGGGGCGCACGGACGCCCAGGCGGGCTCCGGCAGCACCAGCGAGCAGACGGCACGCAAGCCGTATTTCTCCAGCAGAGCGCGCGTGTGTTTTGCATCGACGGCAGGGATATCGATAAGCGGAATCTCGATGAAATCCTGACCGTAATCCGCGGCAGCGGCGATGGACCGTCTGGCGTTTTCATTGTCCCATTTGAGAGACCACATCATTGCGTGAACACCGAAGCCTTTCACGTCATACCTTCTTTCTGAGAGATGCGAAGTAGCTTGAAAACAGGCCGCGCGCCGCCATGACGACAATCATCAGCACACCCCAGAGCGCCGTTGCCAGATGCTGGTTGGCACCAAGAAGATTGAGGCCGGACGACAGGAGCTGCAAAACGATCAGCGCGACGAAGACCGGCAGCACCCGACCGAAACCGCCGAACGGATTGATGCCGCCGAGAAAGGCCGCCAGCACCGTGATCAGCAGATAGGATTCCCCGTGGCCGACACGGACGGAGTTGAAACGGGCAAGCATGATGATGCCGGCAACCGCACACATCAGGCCCGAGAGCGTGTAGACGAGGACCTGAATCTTGCGCGTATTGAGGCCGGAATAACGCGCGGCTTCGATGTTCGAGCCGATCATCAACAGGCCGAAGCCGAGCTTGGTTCGGGTCAGCAGCACATGCCAGAGGCCGACGCAGACGGTGAAAATCAGAAGTGGGATCGGCAGACCGAGAAGTGTGCCGTGACCGAGCGGCGCCATATAGGTGGGGAAACCGGAAACGTCTCCGCCACGGGTGAGAAACTCGCCAAGGCCGCGCAGGAAAATCATCATCGACAGCGTCACCAGAATGGGGTGCGCGCGGGTGTAGGCAATCGCCGCCCCCGTCATCGCGCCGGCAGCGCCGCCGGTGACAAGTGCGGCAAGGCAGGCGAACAGGAAGGCACTCGGCGGCGCATCCACCCCGCCATGGGCCTGCAACACCCAGGCTGCGGCGAGACCCGACAGATTGGCGGCGAAGGTGACGGACAGATTGATGCCGCCCGTCAGCAGCGGCAGCAGCATCGCCAGTGTCAGCAGGCCAAGTTCCGGCAGCTGGAAGGCGACCGAACCGAATGTCGCGAGCGAGAGAAAGTTATCGGCAAAGGTTCCGAAGATGAGCATGACCGCGACAAAGGCAATCACCGGCCCAGCCATGTCGGCACCGAAAATCGCGTTGAATTTCCGAACGAGACTGCTCATCGCTGTGCGCTCCCCTTCTTTGCGGATGTCCGTAAGGCACTCGGCAAAAGCTTGTCGAAGCGGGTGGAAGAAAGCGTGATGGCGATGAGGATGATGGCACCGACGATCATCTTGAAGGCAAAGGGAGAAACGCCCATCAGGTTAAGACCGTTCTGGGTGATCGACACCATCAGCACCCCGAGCACGCAGCCGATGACGGAGCCCTTGCCGCCGCCAAGCCGCGCGCCGCCAAGCACGGTTGCGGCAAGAACATCCAGCTCGCGGCCATAAAGCGCGTTCGGCACCACCTCCTGCGCATAATGGGCCTGCATGAGCCCGGCAATGCCCGCCATCAGGCCAAGCCAGCCGAAGGAAATATAGTGCATGGCGCCGATATTGATGCCGAAGCGGCGTGCGCCTTCCGGATTGTCGCCGAATGCATAAAGTTTGCGCCCGACGGTGGTGCGCGAAATCATGAACCAGGTGGCGAGGCAGCAGAGGATCATGACCACGACGGGCAGCGTCAGCTCGACCCAGGAACCATCGGACATCTCGCGCTCGTAAAACACCACGCGCGTCGACAGCCATTCGGGCAGGTCGTAGATCGAAACGCCCTTGGTGAAGAACATCAACAGCCCGAAGAAGATGTTGAAGGTGGAGATGGTCGCGACGATGGAAATGATGTTGAGCCGCCAGACGAGGAAGGCGTTGACGAAACCGAGACCAAGGCCAACCGCGCCGGCAATGATGAAACCTTCCGCCCAGTTGCCGCCGCCGAGCGCATTGAGCGCCAGCACCGTGACATATTGAACGACGGAGGCGGCGACCGCGAAGGAGATGTCGATACCGCCCGAGATCAGCACCACGAGCAGGCCGACCGCGAAGATGATGTTGACCGCCGAGACATTCAGCACATCGAAGGCGTTGGAAATGGTGAGGAACCGGTCGGTGGCGAAGGACAGTCCCGTGCAAAGCAGCACCATGACGACAAGCAGCGTGAATTCGGTCGTATGTCCGAGAATGAGCCTACGCATAGATGGCGGACTCCAGTTCGGTCAGCGACAGGCGTCGCGGATCATAGGTGGCGTGGAACCGGCCTTCGACCATGTGGATGACCCTGTCTGTATTGAAATAAACTTCCGGCGGCTCGTCGGAGATCACGATGATCGAAAGACCTTCTGCGGCGAGCTTGCGGACGATTTCGAAGATGCCGGCGCGGGCGCCGACATCGACCCCCACGGTCGGCGCATCGAGGATGAGGATTTTCGGCCCGATGGCCAGCCACTTGGCAATCGCCACACGCTGCTGGTTGCCACCCGAAAGCGTGCGGATCGGATCTTCCGGCAGGCCGATCTTGACGCCGAGCGCCGAAATCCAGCGGGAAACGACATCCGCCTTTTTCGACGGTGAGATCAGGCCGCCGCTCAACAGCCGGTCCAGAGAGGCCATGACCAGATTGTCGGCAATGGACTGCGGCTGGTTGAGGCCAAGCGACAGCCGGTCTTCGGAAAGATAGGCGACGCCCGCCCGGATCGCATCGCGGTTGGAATGAAAATCCACCTTCTTGCCGTCAATCAGGATTTCACCCGATTGCGGCCGATGCATGCCGAACAGCGTCAAAGCCAGTTCCGTGCGGCCGGCTCCCAAGAGGCCGGTAATGCCAAGCGTTTCGCCCCGCCGCAGATCAAACGAAACATCCTCGAACTCGCCGGCCCGGCTCAGCCCGCGCACCGAGAGAACGACGGGTTTGTCATCGTGATCGGCGGCAATGACGGCGCTGTCGAAATTACGGCCGGTCATCAGTTCGGTCACCCGTGACTGGGTCATGCCTTCGACGGGAAAGACACCGACAAGCGACCCGTCCCGCAAAACGGTTATGCGGTCTGAAATCTCAAGCACTTCCGCAAGGCGGTGCGAGACGAAGACGACCGCGACGCCGGAGGCCGACAGGTTGCGGACGATGTCGATCAGGTAATCCGTTTCCGACTGCGTGAGCGACGCGGTCGGTTCATCCATGAAAACCAGCCGCGCTTCCCCGACCAGCGCTCGGGCAATCGCCACGATCTGGCGCTGGGCGATAGGCAGTTCCTTGAGCGGCTTATCAAGATCGATCTCGACGCCGAGCCGGGCAAGCGCCTTTTCGGCCGCCTGCTCGATGGCACGCTTGTCGACCAGCCCGTATTTTCCATTCACCGCGTACTGGAAGCCGATATTCTCAGCCACCGTCATTTCATCGAACAGCGCCAGATCCTGCCAGATCACCTGGATGCCAAGCGATTGCGCAAGCGTCGGATTCATCGCGGTGATCTGCTTGCCGTCGAAATAAAGTTCGGCATCGCTTTCGGGCGTATAGACGCCTGTGATGACCTTGATCAGCGTGCTTTTACCGCAGCCGTTTTCGCCGGCAAGGCAATGC
Organism: Agrobacterium sp. YIC 4121; assembly: GCF_002008205.1. Classification (NCBI taxonomy): domain Bacteria; kingdom Pseudomonadati; phylum Pseudomonadota; class Alphaproteobacteria; order Hyphomicrobiales; family Rhizobiaceae; genus Agrobacterium; species Agrobacterium sp. YIC 4121. The sequence continues at coordinate 35,341 of NZ_MRDI01000024.1, forward strand.
ACTTCACCCGGATTGACCTCGAAAGAAACACCCTTCAGCGCGCGGACGCCGCCGAAGGTGACTTTGACATTTTTGAGGGACAGGAGCGGTTCTGCGCTCATGATAACGTAAATCTCCTTCGCCGCGGCAGCATTGCAGACGTGGCGCTCGGCATGTTTTCCAGATGGGACGTCGCGCGAGTATCACACCTCGCGCGACGCCCTCGGCCTTGGGGAGGATCAGAGGCCCATGGAAACGAGCTTGTCGATGCTTTCCTTGTCGATCTTCAAAAGCTGGTCGACGACGATGGTGTTGCCCTCGGGATTGATGGTGCCGAGACCTTCGATATTGTCGCCGGCCTTCGGTGTCTCGCCCTTGGCGATACGGTCGGCGAGGGTAATGAAGACTTCACCGGCCTGTTTCGGGTTCCACATGAAGCCGCCCGTCAGCGCCCCCGACTTGATGAGCTTGGCGCCCTGACCCGGCGAGAACGGGCCGATGACGAAGACCTTGCCATCCTTGCGCCGCTCTTCGACGGCACGCCCGGCGCCGATCGGCCCCTGCGAACCGAAGGCGAGGAAACCGCTCAGGTCGGCATTGGCGGACATCAGGTCAAGCGCCGTCGAACGGCTCTTGTCGAGGTCCTCCGCCACGCCGTAGCGATCGCCGACGAGCTTCATGTCGGGGTAATTCGCCTTGATATAGGCGATGGCGGCATCAGCCCAGGCATTATGAAGCGGAACCGTAAGCGAACCGACGAAGACGGCATAGGAGCCCTTGCCGCCCATCTTTTCCGCCAGAAGCTTGCCATGCGCTTCACCAAAACCCTTGGCGGAAGCCAGTTCGAAATCCCAGTCGGCGCCGAGCTGCTTGGGCGATTCATGGGTGATGACCTTGATGCCGGCAGCCTGGGCCTTTTTCAGCACCGGCTCCAGCACCTTCGCATCATTCGGCACGACACCAATGAAATCGACCTTCTGGGCAATCAGGTCTTCGATGGCACGGACCTGCAGCGCCGGGTCGGCGCTGGTCGGGCCGACCATGAAACCGTCAACGCCGAGCTTCTTGCTCTGCTCCTTGATGCCGGCCTCCATGGCGTTGAACCACGGAATGCCGCCGATCTTGACGACAACGCCCACCTTCGGCCCTTCGGCAAAGGCTGCGGACGAGAGCAGCGCGAGCGACAGGCCGACCGCTGCAGCAATAATTTTCTTCATGATGTTCCTCCTCAAAAAATTAGGCAAACGAAACCCGCCGCAGCCATTTTTCATCTGGCGCGTTCAAAATTTCTCATCTCGCTTATTCGAGACTCTCCCTTGCCACTCCCACAGCAACCATCTTGCACAATCGATATTGCCAAGTTGCACAATCGATGGTGCAATAACCATAACATGAAGCGCCCTTCCGTCAAGGGGATGTGTGCTCTAATAATCGGAATCAGTTGGGGAGATCGCAGTGACGGGTATAAGTTCCAAGAAAGCCACCATTTATGACTTGTCGATATTGTCGGGCGCATCAGCCTCGACAGTGAGCGCGGTGTTGAACGGATCGTGGCGCAAACGGCGGATTTCGGAGGAGACTGCCGACAAGATTCTCTCGCTCGCCAAGGCGCATCGCTACACCACCAACCTGCAGGCCCGCGGCCTGAGGAGTTCGAAATCCGGTCTCGTCGGGCTTCTGGTGCCCATTTATGACAACCGGTTCTTTTCATCGATGGCGCAGACCTTCGAGGGGCAGGCACGCAAACGCGGCCTGTCGCCCATGGTGGTCTCCGGACGGCGCGATCCCGAAGAAGAACGCCGCACCGTGGAGACACTGATCGCCTATTCCATCGATGCCCTCTTCATTGCAGGCGCGACCGATCCCGATGGCGTGCACCAGGTCTGCGCCCGCGCAGCACTGCCGCATGTCAATATCGACCTTCCCGGAAAATTTGTACCCTCGGTCATTTCCGACAACAGGCACGGTGCGGAAATACTGACATCGGCGATCCTTGCCCATGCGGAAAAAGGCGGGCCTCTCGGCCCTGACGACGTCATCCTGTTCGGCGGTCATGATGACCACGCCAGCCGCGAGCGTATCGACGGCTTCCACGCCGCCAAGGCCGCATATTTCGGGGCGGAGAGCGGAGACGATATCGAGATCACCGGCTATTCACCGCATATGACGGAGCTGGCATTCGAACGCTTCTTCGAGCGCAGGAGCCGCCTGCCCCGCTGTTTCTTCGTCAATTCATCGATCAATTTCGAAGGCCTGCTTCGTTTCATGGGGCGTCATGATGGCGAGGCCTTCGGCGACATCGTTGTCGGCTGCTTCGACTATGACCCGTTCGGGTCATTCCTTCCCTTCCCGGTCTATATGATCAAACCCGATATCGCGCAGATGCTTGAAAAGGGTTTCGAACTGCTGGAAGAGAACCGGACCGAGCCGGAAGTCACCATCATCGAACCGAAGCTCATTCCCCCACGAACCGCTCTCGAGGGCCCGCTCGACGACATATGGGACCCGGTTGCATTGCGTCGCATGGCGAAGTGACAGCGCGAAATCCCGCTTGACCTCAACTGCGCTCGAGGTCGTACCGATTGCATGGTGCTTCACCATTGCAACGGGACAACGATGATCGAAAAACTCATGAGGATGCTGGAAGACGGACGGGACAGTCCGCTCCTGCGCTTTTCAATCGCAAAGACGCTCAAGGCGGCCGGGCAGTTCGAAGATGCTGCGCTTCATCTCCAGGAGGCCATCCGGCAGGATCCCGACTATTCGGCGGTTTGGGCCGAACTCGGCGAATGTCGCGCACGGCTGGGAGATGGCGACGGCGCCATTGCGGCGTGGGTGGAAGGCATCGCGGTGGCCGTCAGGCGTGGCGACATTGAGGCAAAGAGGCAGATGGAGGTCCGGCTGCGACGTTTGCGGTCACGCGCCCTGAAGGGCGTCAGTTTATGAGACGGGCATCACGGGCGCAACTCGGCCGCGTCGTTGCCAGCACAATCGAGCCCATGCGCTAAAAAATCGCCGGAAGGTTAGCCAGATTTCATAAAACTGGCTATGATCGCCGGAAAAATCACGGGAGGCGGCTGTCGAGGGCCGGTGATTTATGGGTTTTTCGGATCACATCAAGGAAATCGAGCACGTCGGACAGGGCAGGAATACCGGTCGGGATGCGGTGGTGCTCGAATCCTGGCGGCGTTGTCTCGACACCTATCAGCTTGATCCGGCCAAGGCCCGCGAAGCCGTCATCGTTTCCGAAACATGCCTGCGCGAGCATCGCCAGCGGGCTGAAGACCTCGTCCACATCGCCCGTTCCGGCCTGGAGCGGCTGTATCGGCAGGTGGCCGAGCAGAATTACGTTCTTCTTCTGTCGGATCAGCAGGGGGTGACGGTCGAGTTTCTGGGCGACCCGTCATTTAACAACAATCTGCGCAAGGCCGGGCTTTACCTAGGCTCGGAGTGGTCGGAACCGCGCGCCGGCACCTGCGCTGTCGGCGCCTGCATCGCCACCGGCGAAGCGCTGACGATCCACCAGACCGATCATTTTGATGTGACGCATACGCCGCTTTCCTGTACCGCCGCCCCGATCTACGATACCCAGGGCGCACTCACCGCCGTACTCGATATTTCGCTGCTGAGTTCCCCCATCCTCAAGACGAGCCAGAACATGGCGCGCCATCTGGTTTCATCGACCGTGCGAAGGATCGAACTTGCAAATCTGATGGCCAGCAGCCGCCATGATCTCGTGCTGCGCTTTGCTGGCGCGCCCGAATTTCTGGATGTCGACCCCGAAGCGGCCCTGTCCGTCGATGGCTCCGGCCGGATAACGGGCATGACGCACGCCGCCGCCCGCCTTCTCGCCGCATCGCGCGGGCTTGACTGGCGCCTGCCGGAACGCCTCCTCGGGGAGCGGGTAGAGGCGTTTTTCGAGGCCGGCTTCGATGAACTCGCCTCCCTCACCCGATCAAGCCTGCCGCAGGAGAGGCGCATCGTCGTGAAGGACGGCACTGTGCTTTATGCGCACGCGATCGAACCGCAACAACACCGGTCGACCGTGCCGCTTGCCCGTCCAAAATCCCAGCCGGTCATGGAAGAGATCGGCGGCGATGGGCCGGCGGTTCGAAACCTCAGGCGCAAGGTGGAAAAACTGGCGCCCGCAAAACTGTCGATCCTGCTGCAGGGCCAGACCGGAACCGGCAAGGAACATCTCGCCCGCATCATTCATGACGCCAGCGGCGTTTCCGGCCGCTTCGTCGCCGTCAATTGCGCCGCCATTCCCGAACAGCTGATCGAAAGCGAATTATTCGGCTATCTGCCGGGAGCCTTCACGGGCGCGCTGGCAAAAGGACGCAAGGGGCTCGTGGAAGAGGCACAAGGCGGAACGCTTTTCCTCGACGAAATCGGCGACATGCCGTTTGCGGCACAAAGCCGGCTGTTGCGCGTATTGGCCGAAGGCGAGATCCTGCCCGTCGGTGGCTCCACCCCCCAGAAGGTGGATTTCAGGGTGATTTCCGCATCGCACCGCCCGTTGAGCGACATGGTGCGGACAGGAGATTTCCGCGAAGACCTCTATTACCGCCTGAATGCGGCTGTGTTGACCTTGCCCGCACTAAACGAGCGCGATGATTTCCCCTGGCTTCTCGATAAGATTCTGGAAAAACATGGGCTGCCCGGTCGTCCTCTCACACTTTCCAACGCAGCGAGGATGTCGATCCTTGGCCATCGCTGGCCCGGCAATATCCGCGAGCTGGACAATGCGATAGCCTTTGCCGCCGCCCTTTGCGACGACGGGGTGATTACGGTGGAAGACCTTCCCGATCATCTTGCCGCCACCGCATCAGCCCCGATGATTGACAGTCGCGGGGCCGATCTCGGCGCGCTTCTGGCGGCCTGCAACGGCAATGTGTCGGAGGCCGCACGCCGGCTCGGCATCGATCGCACGACGATGCACCGGCGAATGCGACGCCTCGGCATCGGAAAACCTCACTAACAGGTGAGGCATATGCCACGGCTGTTGCGCCACAGCTGTGGCGTCATACAAAACCGGCATTCTCGTAGAACCCCGCAATTTCAGGCTTCCAGCACGGCAAACCGTGCTGGCACGGGCATTGCACCTTCTCTGGCATCAGGAGCCATCGAGGAGAAAACATGCGCGCGCTCAGATTTCATGCAGCCAGGGACCTGCGGGTTGAAGACATTCCCGAGCCGAAACGGCCGGGGCCGGGGCAGGTTCTCGTCCGCAACCGGTTCGTCGGCATCTGCGGCACCGATCTGCATGAATATAGTTACGGTCCGATCTTCATCCCCACCGAACCGCACCCCTTTACCGGCGCACATGGCCCGCAAATTCTCGGTCACGAATTCGGCGGTGTCGTGGAGGCCATCGGCGAAGGCGTCACCTCGGTCGGCGTCGGTGATCGCGTCTCGATCCAGCCGCTCATCATGCCGCGATCCGGTGACTATTTCGCCGACCGTGGCCTCTTCCATCTGAGCACGCAGCTGGCGCTGGTCGGTCTCAGCTGGGAAGGCGGCGGCATGGCGCAGGCAGCACTCGTCAACGAATATAACGTTCAGAAGATTCCCGACGAGATGACAGATGAAGAGGCCGCACTCGTTGAACCCTCAGCGGTTGCTGTCTATGCCTGCGACCGCGGCGGCGTCACCGCCGGCAACAGCGTTCTGGTCACGGGCGCCGGCCCGATCGGCATGCTCACGCTTCTGGCCGCGCGTGCGGCCGGCGCTGCCCAGCTCTTCGTGTCCGATCTCAATGATGCCCGCCTTGAGCTTGCCCGCAGCATCGTCCCCGACGTCATCACTATCAACCCAAAGCGCGACAATGTCGGTGATGTCGTGCGCGCGGCAACGGAAGGCAAGGTCGGCTGCGATGTCGCCATTGAATGCGTAGGCAATGAACATGCGCTCAAGGCCTGCGTCGATGCGGTGCGCAAACAGGGCGTCGTCGTACAGACCGGGCTGCATCCGCATGAAAACCCGATCGACTGGTTCCAGGTGACATTCCGCGACCTGGAGATCAAGGGCTCATGGGCCTATCCGACCCATTATTGGCCGCGGGTCATCCGACTCATCGCCTCCGGCCTGCTGCCGGCGACGAAGATCGTTACCAAGCGGATCACGCTCGATACGGCCGTGTCTGAGGGCTTCGATGCCCTGCTCGATCCCGCCGGCACTCATCTGAAGATCCTGATCGATCTTTCGAAATAGGCTTTCCGCCTCCGCATGCCGGGAAGAGGAGCCCGGTATGCGGGAGCCGTTGGCTTTCGGGGCGCCGACTTCGCCGCTCCACGATCAGACCAAGCACCATGGAGGAGATGAATATGCTTGATGTCAGTCCCGCCACCAAAATCGACACGGTTCTTTCCAAGCTCGGCAATGCGCTGGAAAATGGAGACATAGACGCCGCCGTCAACCTGTTTCAGGCCGATTGTTACTGGCGCGACCTCGTGACCTTCACCTGGAACCTGAAGACACTGGAAGGCCGTGAGCAAATCCGCGACATGCTGACGAGCCAGCTTTCCGCCATCAAACCCTCGGGCTTGGTGCAGGATGTGAAGGAGCAAGCCTCGGAAGGCGATGGCGTCACCGAAGGTTGGTTCGAGTTCGAGACCGGAGTTGCCCGTGGTTACGGCCATATCCGCCTCAAGGATGGGCTGATCTGGACCCTGCTCACCACCATGAGTGAACTGAAAGGCCATGAAGAGCCGAAGGGTATCCGGCGGCCCATGGGCGCAGAACACGGCCACGACCGCAACCGCCGGACCTGGAAGGAAAAACGCGAGGCCGAAGCCGCCGAACTCGGCTATTCGGAGCAGCCCTACGTCGTCATCATCGGCGGCGGACAGGGTGGTATCGCGCTTGGCGCGCGTCTTCGCCAGCTTGGTGTGCCGGCGATCATCATCGAAAAGAATGAGCGACCCGGCGACAGCTGGCGCAAGCGCTACAAATCGCTCTGTCTGCATGACCCCGTCTGGTACGATCACCTGCCCTACATTCCCTTCCCGGAAAACTGGCCGGTCTTCACGCCGAAGGACAAGGTGGGAGACTGGCTGGAAATGTATACAAAGGTCATGGAGCTGAATTATTGGGGCTCCACCACCTGTAAGTCGGCCCAATATGACGAAGCGACGGGCGAATGGACGGTGGTTGTCGACCGCGCCGGCAAAGAGGTCGTGCTACGGCCGAAACAGCTGGTACTGGCGACCGGCATGTCGGGCAAGGCGAATATCCCGAAATTTCCCGGACAGGATGTCTTCAAGGGCGAACAGCAGCACTCCTCTCAGCATCCAGGCCCCGACGCCTATGCCGGCAAGAAGGTCGTGGTAATCGGCTCCAACAACTCGGCGCATGATATCTGCGCAGCGCTCTGGGAGGCGGGCGCCGATGTCACCATGCTGCAGCGGTCCTCCACCCATATCGTCAAATCGGACTCGCTGATGGATATCGGCCTCGGCGATCTCTATTCCGAGCGGGCAGTGGCAAACGGCATGACAACGCGCAAGGCCGACCTCATCTTCGCCTCCCTGCCCTACAGGATCATGCATGAGTTTCAGGTTCCGATTTACGACCGCATTCGCGAACAGGACGCCGATTTTTATGCCGCCCTGGAGAAAGCCGGCTTCATGCTCGATTTCGGCGATGACGAATCGGGCCTGTTTATGAAATATCTGCGGCGTGGATCGGGTTATTACATTGATGTCGGGGCCTGTGACCTCGTGATCGACGGCTCGATAAAGCTCAAATCCGGTGTCGACGTCTCGCATCTGACGGAGAACGCCGTGGTGCTGAAGGATGGCACGGAGCTACCCGCCGATCTGGTGGTCTATGCGACCGGCTATGGTTCGATGAATGGCTGGGCGGCTGATCTCATTTCGCGCGAGGTGGCGGAAAAGGTGGGCAAATGCTGGGGCCTCGGCTCCGACACCACCAAGGATCCCGGCCCTTGGGAGGGCGAGCAGCGCAACATGTGGAAACCGACCCAACAGCAGGCGCTGTGGTTCCACGGCGGTAACCTGCACCAATCGCGGCACTATTCGCAATATCTGTCGCTACAGCTCAAGGCGCGGCAGGTAGGGTTGAAGACGCCCGTCTATGGCCTTCAGAAGCCGCATCATCTGTCCTGATCAGAGCCCGGGGGCGCAGGCCGATCTCGGCGCCCCCGGGCGACAGACATGTCTCCGTCTAAGTCTTCTCCACGTTTCCAAGCTCGCTCAATATGGCAATCAGCTGCGGTGCCGTTTCGCGGACTTCCTTGAGATGGATTGCGCTCAGATGCGCCATGATCTGCTCGGCCTTTTCCGTCAGCTGTAACGTCTGACGGCGGCGATCGGCAGGGTCTGGTTCGCGCGTGATGAGGCCGCCGCTTAACAGACGACCGGCAAGCTCGGTTGCCGAATGGGGCGCGATCAGCAACCGTTCCGCAAGTAGCCCCACCGTCATGACCTCGCCCGCCGGCAAGCCCTTGATGGCGAGAAGCGCCTGATGCTGCTGCGGCGGCAGGCCCGCCGCCTGAGCGGCCGAGGTGCTGAAATCCATGAATTTCTTAAGCGTGTGGCGAAAGACGGCAAGCGCCTCATATTCCGATTGGGTCGGCAATGTCATATGTCACAAGCCCTTATCCTGGTCGCCTCTCATTCTTCTTTAGCCCGACTATCCGCGAATGAAAATCGCCGGATATTTTGAGAGATTACAAATCCATTGATTTATATCGTATTGCGACATATTTATCGCGCCACTATTTTCGTGCACCCAAGGATAAGCCGTTGACCCAAGCCTCTTCACCCTCAAGATCAAGTCAATTCGACAGCGGTTTTCCAAGGCGGCAAGCCGGAGATTTCACGACGGACAAACGCGTGCTGCTGCTGATCGCCATGGCATGCATCGTCGGCTCGCTCGGGGCCCTTGCCGCATGGCTTCTGGTCAGCCTCATCCAGCTTGTCACCAACATTGTCTGGCTTGGCAGGTTCAGCACGCACGAGGTCAGTTTCGCAGACATACATCCTTCCCTGTGGATGGTCGTGGCGCCGGTCCTCGGCGGTATCGTCATCGGGCTGATGGCCCGTTTCGGTTCGGAAAAAATCCGGGGGCACGGCATTCCGGAAGCGATTGAGGCCATTCTCATCGGCGGCAGCCGCATGTCGCCGAAAGTGGCGCTCCTGAAGCCTCTCTCGTCCGCCATTTCGATCGGTAGCGGCGGGCCTTTCGGCGCGGAAGGCCCGATCATCATGACGGGCGGCGCGATCGGCTCTCTCTTTGCGCAATGTTTCCACATGAGCAGCGCGGAACGCAAAACCCTGCTCGTGGCAGGCGCCGCCGCCGGCATGACGGCGATCTTCGGTTCGCCGATCGCCGCTGTCATGCTCGCGGTCGAACTCCTGCTATTCGAGTGGAAGCCGAGAAGCTTCATACCGGTTGCAGTCGCCGCTGCGGTTTCGATTACCTGGCGGCCGTTCTATTTCGGCACCGGTCCGCTATTTCCCACGGATTTCGCTTATGATCTGCCATGGTGGGGGCTTGCGCCCTGCGTCCTGATCGGCGTGGTCGCCGGCCTGCAGTCCGGATTGATGACTATATTGCTCTACAAGATCGAAGATCTTTTCGAAAAGCTCCCCATCCACTGGATGTGGTGGCCGGCGCTCGGCGGCCTCGCCGTCGGCCTCGGCGGCCTGATGGAGCCAAGAGCGCTCGGCGTCGGTTACGACATCATTGCCGACCTTCTCAATAACCATATTGCCGCTCAGGCCGTCCTCACCATTCTTCTGGTCAAGTCGGGAATCTGGCTCATCGCCCTGTCCTCGGGCACATCCGGCGGCGTGCTCGCGCCGCTTCTCATCCTCGGCGGATCGGCGGGTTATCTGACAGGGACATTCCTGCCCGGAGAGCCCGCCCTCTGGGCGTTGCTTGGCATGGCCGCCATGATGGGTGGGACAATGCGCGCACCGCTGACCGGCATCTTCTTCGCGATTGAGATCACTGGCGATCTCAGCACCGCGATCCCGCTCATGATAGCCACCGTGGCCGCCTATTCCGTCACCGTCCTTTTGATGCGGCGCTCGATCCTTACGGAAAAGATCGCCCGGCGCGGCCAGCACATCACACGCGAATATGCGATCGATTCCTTTGAGCTCACCCGTGCGTCCGAGATCATGATCCGCAAGGTCGACACGCTGCCTGCCGGGATGACGGTATCGCAGGCGATTTCCTTCTTCACCGGCTCGCAGGAAACGCACCGGACATATCCGGTGGTACAGCCCGAGGGAACGCTGGTGGGGCTTGTGTCGCGGGCAGACATTCTCACCTGGCAACAGGAGCCGCATGGCGGCGAAGAAACATTGGCCGACAGGCTGGCTGACCGTGAAATCCCGGTTGCGCACGAAAACGACCCCGTTGGGTTGATCGCCGACCTGATGCTTAGCGCCGACACGGGCAGGATCGCCATTGTAGACAAGTCCTCGAATAGTCTCGTCGGTCTCGTTACGCGCAAGGACCTGCTTCATCTGCGCCAGGCGCAGCAGAGGTCTGAGCAGGAACGGCAACCCTTCATCGGAACGGCAATGACAAATCGCCGCCAGCCTGCGACGACGCCCTGAAACAGGGCAGACCTTTCCGCTCGCCCGCAAGGCACCCGAAAGCGCCGGCCCGCCTCGATGAGACGGGCCGGGCATTTTTACGGCTGCGGCTTATCGGATCGCCAGAACCGATAAAGCTCGGCGACATTGCCGCTGGTCATGAGCGGCATTGCCGCCTTCAGCCGCGCCGCCGGCCAATCCCACCATTTCATCTTGAGCAGCAGGGCGATGCTGTCGTCATCGAACCGCTTTCGGATCGTTTTTGCGGGATTGCCGCCGACGATGGCATAGGGTTCGACATTCTTCGTCACCAGCGCCCGCGTTCCGATCACGGCGCCATCGCCGACCGTGATGCCGGGCATGATGATCGCTTCCGAGCCTATCCAGACATCGTTGCCTATGACGGTATCGCCCGCCGGCAGATAACCGTTGCCGGCATTCTCAAACTCAGGCACCTCCGGCATGAAGAAGAACGGGAAGGTGCTGATCCACTCGTTGCGATGGCCCTGATTGCCGGCCATGATGAAGGCGGCGCCCGAACCGATCGAGCAGAAGCTTCCGATCACCAGCCTGTCCGCGCCTTCATCCGGCAGCAGATAACGGGCGCAATCCTCAAAACTGTGGCCGTGATAATAGCCGGAATAATAGCTGTATTTCCCGACTACGAGGTTCGGGTTCCTGACCTGCTTGTCAAGCGTGGTGCCCCGGAACGGGCTTTCGAAGTAATTTTCCATTGGAGTAATCTCACTGCATATGTTCGCATTCGCTTGCCTTCAGACAAGCCGGCGCCGAGCGCCAAGCCTGTCGGCTTTTCGCTCGATGCTCCTCGCGCTGCGGCGGGAGCTAGATGCAGGTCATACTCGATGCTTTTATCATTCAGTCTGGTTACCGCAAAAAGAGGCGAAGGCCAAGCCATGTCGCCAGTCTCCAATGGTCTGGTCGGAGCACCGCCACCCATAAAAACAGCGGGGATTTCTCCCCGCTGTCCACGTTCATTCGGCGTTTTCAGTGCATCGCCAGCGCAGAGCCTTGTGGCCCAAGCACGGCGATAATCACGATCTCAGTAATGCACCGACTGGGAATCGATCGGCGTCGTCTTCGGCGGAGCGAACTTCGTCAGGTCGATGCCCTCGACGGCGGAACGATACTCCTCGATGCTCGGCGTACGGCCGAGAATGGCGGACAGCACTACGACCGGGGTCGAGGCCAGAAGCGATTCACCTTTCTTTTCAGCACTGTCTTCAACGACACGGCCCTGGAAGAGACGCGTCGAGGTTGCCAGAACCGTGTCACCCTTCGCAGCCTTCTCCTGGTTGCCCATGCACAGGTTGCAGCCCGGGCGTTCCAGATAGAGGATGTTTTCGTATTCGGTCCGGTTCGTTGTCTTCGGATTGATATCATCGAATTCGAAGCCGGAATATTTCTGCAGGATTTCCCAATCCCCTTCCGCCTTCAGCTCGTCGATGATGTTGTAGGTCGGCGCGGCAACGACGAGCGGAGCCTTGAATTCGACCTTGCCTTCGGTCTTTTCGATGTTGCGCAGCATCTGCGCGACGATCTTCACGTCGCCCTTGTGCACCATGCACGAGCCGACGAAGCCGAGATCGACCTTCTTCGTAGCGCCATAATAGGAAACCGGACGGATCGTATCGTGCGTGTAGCGTCTCGAAACGTCGTTGTTGTTGACGTCTGGATCGGCGATCATCGGTTCGTTGATGACATCGAGATCGACGACGACTTCAGCGAAATATTTCGCATTCGCGTCAGGCTTCAATGCTGGAACTTCACCGGAACGGATCTCCGCAATGCGTTGATCCGCCTTCGCAATCAGCCCTTTAAGCGTCTGTGCGGCATTGTCCATGCCCTTGTCGATCATGATCTGGATGCGCGACTTGGCGATCTCCAGTGACTCGATCAGCGTTTCGTCTTCGGAAATGCAGATCGACGCCTTGGCCTTCATCTCGGCCGTCCAGTCGGTGAAGGTGAAAGCCTGGTCGGCAAGCAGCGTTCCGAGATGGACTTCGATGATACGGCCCTGGAACACGTTGTCGCCGTGCTGCTGTAGCATCTGCGCCTGCGTTGCGTGCACGACGTCGCGGAAGTCCATGTAGGGCTGCATCGTTCCCTTGAAGGTGACCTTGACCGACTGCGGGATCGGCATGGTCGCCTCGCCGGTGGCGAGCGCAAGCGCGACGGTTCCGGAGTCCGCACCGAAGGCGACGCCCTTGGACATGCGGGTGTGGCTGTCGCCGCCGATGATAATTGCCCGGTCATCAACGGTGATGTCGTTCAGCACCTTGTGGATCACGTCTGTCATGGAGTGATAGACGCCCTTAGGATCACGGCCGGTGATGACGCCGAAATTGTGCATGAAGGCCATGAGCTTCGGCGTGTTGGCCTGAGCCTTCTTGTCCCAGACGGACGCCGTGTGGCAGCCGGACTGATAGGCGCCGTCCACCAGCGGCGAAATGACGGTGGCCGCCATCGCTTCCAGTTCCTGCGCGGTCATCAGACCGGTCGTATCCTGCGAGCCGACGATGTTGACCTTGACGCGAACGTCGGAGCCGGCGTGCAACACCTTGCCAGGCGTCACGCCAACGGCGTTGCGGTTGAAAATCTTCTCGACGGCCGTGAGGCCCTGGCCTTCGATCGAAATTTCCTTGTTCGGTGCAAAGACAGGGGTCGCCTCGACGCCAAGCGTTTCAGCGGCAAAAGTCTGGAGCTTCTTGCCGAAGACGATGGCGTAGGAGCTGCCCGCCTTCATGAATTCCATCTTCTGGGGCGTGAAGGACGAAGCGAGGTCGACCAGCTCGGTGCCGTTTTCGTCCCGCAGCTTGCGATTCTTGGCGTCGATCTTGAGGACCGTGCCGGTCTCGACCGAATATTTCTGCTCGAGGATGGGGTTGCCGTCATTGTTGAGGATCGGCTTGCCGTCTTCACCGAGCTTCTTCACCCAGTTCTTCAGATTGACGCCGATGCCACCCGTCACGTCGACGGTGGTGGCGAAAATGGGCGAAATGCCGTTGGTGCCCGCAACGATGGGGGCATAGTTTACAAAGGGCACGTAGGGGCTGGCCTGCTTGCCGGTCCACAGCGCCACGTTATTGACGCCCGACATGCGCGAGGAGCCAACGCCCATCGTGCCCTTCTCGGCGATCATCATTACCCGCTTGTCGGGATGCTGCTTCTGCAGCGCGACGATTTGCGCCTGCGCTTCCGGCGAGATCATACACTGGCCGTGCAGCTGGCGGTCGGAGCGCGAATGCGCCTGATTGCCGGGAGACAGGAGGTCGGTGGAAATATCGCCTTCGGCGGCAATGAAGGTGACGATCTTGATCTCGTCTTCGACATCCGGAAGCTTGGTGAAGAATTCGGCCTTGGCGTAGCTTTCCAGCACGGCCTTGGCGATGGCGTTGCCGGCCTTGTAGGCATCCCGCAGGCGGAACATGTCGGCATCGTAAAGGAAGACCTGGGTCTTCAGCACTTCACCCGCCTTGGTGGCGATTGTGGCATCGTTGCCGAGCGCAATGTCGAGCAGCACCTTGATCGACGGGCCGCCCTTCATGTGCGACAGCAGTTCCAGCGCGAAGGTCGGGGTGATCTCAGGGACGATGACGTCGCCGAGGATGATCTGCTTCAGAAACGCAGCCTTCACGCCGGCGGCGCTCGTGGTTCCCGGCAATGTGTTATAGATGAAAAACTTCAGGGCATCGGCGCGGTGTTCGCTGCCTGCATCCTTGATCAGTTCAATGATTTCGGCGGTCAACGCACCGTCATCGATCGGCTTGGGTGCGAGACCCTGTGGTTCTCTGCTTTTGATTTCAGCCAGGTAATCCAAGTAAAGGTTCATCGCAATCCCAACGTCATGATGTCTATTGAGCCGAACGCAGCGTCACCGAACGGTACTGTTGATCGGCCCGGGTTTCTATCGATTTCGAGTACGCCAACCGGGGCCGGCTGACAAGATGTCGCATTTCAGTAAAAAACTCGTAGACGAGATTTAGCGTCGATCCTGTGCTTTGCAACCACGTCGCGACACTTTTGATTGTGGCGCGTACTGCATTTCAGCCAGTGGTTTTTTAGGCCTCCCCCATTAAGAATTTATTAACCAAATCGGCGCGAGTATTAGATTATTCTAATTACCCGTTATTGGAGTAATTCCATGTTGCGCATGGAAAAATCAGCAGCGCAGCAGCTTGGGGAGGCAGCATGAAGTTTGCAGCATCAGGCTATTTATTATCATTTGCGGCACTGGTCCTTACACCGGCATCGGGCGTCGCGCAGGTCGCCACGACGAATTTCAACGTCCAGATCACCATTCAGGCGGCGTGCCAGATCAATTCCGCCGGCAACCTCAATTTCGGCACCAATGGTGTGATCGGCAGCAATATCGATGCAACCAGCAATATTGTCGTGCAATGCACGGCCAGCACGCCCTTCAGCCTGGGTCTCAGCGCCGGCGCCGGCTCTGGAGCGACGGTCGCCAACCGTCTGATGACATCGCCTGCGGGTGCGACCATTTCCTACTCGCTTTATACGACTGCGGCACATAGCACGGTGTGGGGGAACACCGTGGGAACGGACCGGCAAACGGGAACCGGAACCGGGGCGCCGCAGACATTCACGGTCTATGGGCGCGTACCTGCCCAGACGACACCCGCGGTCGGCGTCTATACCGATACGGTGACGGCCACGCTCAACTACTGATCGCCACAGGGAGGATCGCGCATGCGTGTTTTTACCTTAGCGGCTGCGTTTTTTGCCGGTTTGAGTGTTTCACCTTCACAGTCTGCATCTCTACGGGTCGCACCCGTGCTTCTGGATCTCAAAGCGCCCACGGCGGCCTCCAGCCTCCGCATCTGGAACGATGCGAAAACCCCGATCAACGTTCAGGTCAGGATATTCCGCTGGACCCAGCAGAACGGGCAGGACGTCTATACGGCGGCGCAGGACGTCGTCGCCAGCCCGCCGATGACGCAACTGAAGGGAGGCGCGGAAAACCTCATCCGCATCGTCCGCCTTTCCAAGGCGCCGCTTCGGGCCGAAGAGAGTTACCGCGTCATCGTCGACGAATTGCCGCCGGCGGGAAGACCGCAATCCGGCACGGTCAATCTGGTGGTGCGCCACTCCATACCCGTTTTCTTTTCACCCGCCTCCACAGGCGACGCAGAACCTGCCTGGAAGATAACGCCGCAGGGCAATGGCTACCGGGTCTCTGTGTCCAACACGGGCGCAAAGCGGATAAGGATCGCCAACCTGATGCTTTCCGGTAGCAACGGGCAGGCGCTTGCCCGGCAGCAGGGGCTGGTGGGATATGTGCTTGGCGGATCCGCCGCAAGCTTTGTGGTTCCGGCAACGGGCGGCAAAAAAGGCGGCGGCACGCTGAAGATTTCGGCAGACAGCGAAGGCGGCCCCGTCAATGCGACGGCGCGCGTCTCGGGCGGCTGATCTCGCCGTTTTGACGATTGCCGCTCTGACGGTCATTTCATCGGGCAATTTCTCCGTGGCGCAGGATATACCCCCTGCGGCGCAACCCGCCTCTTTTGCCGCAAAAGAAGCGGGACAGTTGCAGCTCGAAGTCTACATCAACGATGTTTCGACAGAACTGATCGCCACATTTCGTCAAAACGACGCCGGATCGTTTCTCATCGAGCCGGAACAGCTGACCAATATCGGGATTTCCCCGGTTGAAAGCGCTGCAGGCGATGATGGCTGGATCGATATTTCCCGGCTGCCGGATGTGGTGGCGCGTTACGATGAAGGCACCCAGTCCATGCATTTCACCCTGCCGATGGCGGCGCGGGCGAACAGGGTGATCGACGCCTCCGGCAAGATTGCGCGGGAAGAAGACGAAGAGACCCGGGAAAAGGCCACGAGCGATTTTGGAGGTCTGGTGAAGTACACGATCTATGGTTCATCCGGCGGCAACAAATGGTCGGATATCGCCGATTTCAACGGCGTCTCGGCCCTTTTGGAAAGCAGGGCCTTCGGTCCGCTCGGCGTGCTCTCCTCATCGCAGGTTCTGAGCACATCGCGCCTGTCGGAGTTCGATACCCAGCGCCTCGATACCACCTGGAGCTACTCGGACGAGGACACGCTGACGAGCTATCGGGCCGGCGATCTCATCACCGGCGGGCTGAGCTGGACACGCCCGACACGGCTGGGCGGCCTGCAGATACGCCGCAATTTCGACCTGCGGCCGGATATCGTCACCATGCCGATGCCGGAATTTGCCGGTTCCGCAGCCGTGCCCTCCACCGTCGACGTCTATGTCAACAATGTCCGCCGCCTGTCGCAGGATGTTCCCGAAGGGCCGTTCTCGATCACCAATCTCCCTGTCATCAGCGGCGCGGGCAATGCGCGGCTGGTGGTGCGGGATGCGCTGGGGCGCGAAACCGTGTCCGAAACGCCCTTTTATGCTTCACCGGATCTGCTGGCGCGGGGCCTCATCGATTTTTCGGCCGAACTTGGCTTTGCCCGGCGCAATTACGGAACCTCGTCTTTCGATTACGATGACAAACCGCTGGGGTCTGCGACGCTGCGTTATGGCGTGTCGGACAGTCTGACGCTGGAAGGCCATGCGGAAGGCGGTGAGAATTTCTACAATATCGGCTTTGGCGGCGTCTTCACCCTTGGAGCGCAGGGACTGGCGGCGGTTTCGGGCGCATCGAGCCGCTTTGGCGCGGAAAGCGGTTATCAGCTTTCCGCAAGCGTCGAAGCGGAATTGCTGGGGGTAAAATTTCACGCACGGTCGCAAAGGACATTCGGCGATCATCACGATATGGCCTCCGTCTCCGCCGACCTGTCCGATATCCGCACGGCATCCGGGCTGCTGAGCGCGCGGCCGCCGCGTGCACTCGACCAGATTTCCGTTTCCACCCAGCTCGGTTTCGATGAGACCAGCCTCAATTTCTCCTATACGGAACTCGAAACATTCGATGAAAGACGATCACGGCTGCTCGGCCTTTCCGCCACGCGGCCGTTCGGCGAGAACGGCAATATTTTCATCACCGCCTACAAGGACCTCGAGGACAACAAATCCTACGGCATCTTCGCGGGCCTTTCCTGGTCGTTCGGCGGCGGCGTCTCCGGCTCGGCCGGCATGTCGTCGGATGCGGATGGATATTCGCTGACGGCCGAGGTCGGAAAATCCGAAGAGCAGGCCGAGGGAAGTTATGGCTGGCGCCTGCGCGGCTCGACCGGCGGCAACGACATCGCCTCCGTTTCCGGCAGCTACCGCGGCAGCGCCGCGCGCGTTTCGGCCGGCGTCGACCAATTCAACCGCACGACACAGGCCTATGCGCAGATCGAAGGATCGATAGCGCTCGCCGGCGGCGATGTCTTTGTCGGCAACCGGATCGACGACGCTTTCGCCGTGGTGGATGCGGGCGCGCCCGGTGTCGATATCCTTTTGGAAAACCGCCCCATCGGCCAGACCAACCGCCGCGGCAAGATATTGCTTCCGAACCTGCGCTCCTATGACGTCAACAACATCACGCTCGACCCGAGCAATCTTCCGGTCGACGCCCGCATCGACCGGACGAAACAGACCGTCAGGCCGACACAACAGGCCGGCGCGGTGGTCAATTTCAAGGTGGAAACCGAGGGTCAGGTGGCGCTGGTGACGCTGAAAGGCGAGAGCGGCGAATTCATCGAAACCGGATCGACCGGCAAAATCGACGGCAAGCGCGATTTCATCGTCGGTTATGACGGACAGGCCTATCTCGACAATATCAGCAAGACGCATCGGCTCCGCATCATGCAGCCGACGAAGGGCGAATGCGAAGCCCAGATCACCGTGCCTTCCGCCGGCAATTCACGCGCAACTTTCGAAACCCTATGCAGGAGCATTCCATGAAGGTCCTGACCCGCACCGCCCTTGCCATCGCCGCTCTCCTCCCGGCTTCACCGGCACTGGCGCAAAGCTGCACCTTCAGCATGTCGGATATGAATTTCGGTTTCGTCAATCTTGCAAGCGGCAGCGCCGTGGACACGACGGCGACATTGTCAGTCACCTGCTCCAATCCCCTGTCGCTGGCGCTTTCCATCCGCATCTGCCCCAACATCAATGCCGGAAGCGGCGGGCAGTCGGGCGGCATCCGTCGCATGCTTCAGGGCAGCAACATCCTCAATTATCAGCTTTACCAGAACTCGGCGCGGACAACCTCATGGGGATCGGTCACGCAGCCCGCGCTCGGCTCGCCTCCGCCAATCGATATGGCGCTGCCGCTCCTGATCAACACCACGAGCCGCACGGTCTATGGCCGGATCAACGCCGGTCAGGCCTCGGCGGCGCGCGGCCTTTACCTCTCCAGCTTCGCCGGCGCGGAAACGAGCTTCACCTATACGACCTTTACCCTGCTTGCACCGAGCTGCTCTTCCGTGACCCAGAACCCCACGCAGGTGCCGTTCAACGTGTCGGCCGCCGTGGCGCCCACCTGTATCATCTCGGCCCAGAACATCGATTTCGGCAGTCACGGGGTGCTGAACACGGCAGTCAATGCGACCGGAGCGATCAATCTGACCTGCACCACCAATCTGAGCTACAGTGTGGCGCTCAATGGCGGCCTGAGCAACAGCCCGCCGGCCGCGCGCCAGATGGTGCAGGCGGGCGGATCGATAACCTATGGTCTCTACCGCGACGTGAACCGCACGAATGTCTGGGGAAGTGCGGCGGGCGAAATAGCCACCGGCACCGGAACTGGCAGCCTGCAGACATTGACCGTCTATGGCCGCGTCCCGGCGCAGAACACGCCAGCGCCAGGAAACTACTCCGATACGGTCGTCGTGACGGTGAACTACTGAGCGCCCGGACGCATCTCTGACTTCCCAAGTTCCAGCCGCCTTTCGATGCCAATGGCGGCGAGGAACGCCTCATCGTGGCTGACCACCAGCAAGGCGCCGTCATAGGCCTGAAGGCCAGCCTCCACGGCCGCGATGGAATCGATATCCAGATGGTTGGTCGGCTCGTCGAGGATCAACAATTGCGGAGGCTGCGGGCCTCCCAGAACACAGGCGAGACCGGCCCTGAGCATCTGCCCGCCCGAGAGCGTTGAAACGATCTGCAACGCGGCATCGGCACGAAACATGAAGCGCGCAAGCGCAGCCCTGCAGGCATTCTCCCCGGCCTGCGGGTTAAGGCGAAGGAAGTTGTCGCGGATGGACAGGCTCGCGTCGAGCAGGCTGACCTGCTGGTCGAGAAACACGGCCTTCACCCCGATATGCACCGCGCCTTCGAATGGCGGCAATTCCCCGGTGATCACCGAAAGCAGCGTCGTTTTTCCCGATCCGTTCGGACCGGTGACGGCAACCCGTTGCGGCCCGATGATCTCGAAGGACAGGTCGCGAAGAACGGGGTGTTCGGCCTGATACCCTGCGGTCAGATTTTGCAGGCTGAGCACGGTTTTTGTCGCGTGCAGCCCGCTGGGCGGCAATGTGACACTGACGCCCTGCAGGATTTCGATCCGCTCACGCGCCGTCTTCAGGTCTTCCGTCGCCTCGGCTGTCAGGCGGCTGGCCAGGTTGGCGTTGTCGCCGCTCGTCTTTTCGGCACGCCTTTTCATCTCACCGACAAGGATACGAGGCATGTCTCCCCTCGCCGCTTTTGCAGCACCCCTGCTATCACGGCGAGCCTTGCGCTCCAAGGCTTCCTGCGACCGGCGCTTGACATCCGACAGACGCTTTTCCGCATTCGCAAAGTCCTGTTCGGCGGCGGCCAGTTCCAGCGCTTTTTGTGCGCGGTAGTGGCTCCAGTTGCCGCCGTAACGGGTGGCGCCGAGCGTCGTCATTTCCACAATCGCATCGAGGGTTTCGAGAAGCTCCCGATCATGGCTGACGACGATCGCTCCGCCGCGCCAGCCCGCCAGAAAATCGGCAACGAAAATGCGTCCGTCCCGGTCGAGATTGTTGGTCGGTTCGTCGAGGATCAGGAAATCCGGCGCGGCATGAATTTGAGCCGCAAGTGCGCCCCGCGTGCGCTGTCCGCCGGATAGCGCCGAAAGCGGTGTGGAGGGTAAGGCGTCCAACCCGACCTGCGCAAGCGCCCCGGCAATTTTCTCCTCCAGCATCCAGTCGATGTCTTCAAGCTCTTCCAGAGTGGCCGTTCCCGCCTGCGCACGGGCAAGCACGTCCAGCGCCTCGCGCGCTTCGAACAGGTCGGCGACGGTCTCGTCGGACACAACCTGCACGCTCTGGTGCAGAAGATTGACGCTGCCCGATACGGAAACCGTGCCCGCGGACGGCGACAGTTCGCCGGCGATCAGTTTCAGAAGCGTCGTCTTGCCGACACCGTTACGCCCAACGAGACCGGTGCGTTCGGGTCCGAAGCGAAGATTGATGTCGGAAAAGAGCGGATGACCGTCAGGTGTCGACCACGAGAGGTCCGAGAGAGTGATGGAATGCGGCATGGATATGGGTTCCCCTGATGACAAGGCGTTGCGGCTTTGTGATCGGGTGGAAATCCATGGTTCACCGTCCTGTTGGTGTTGCGCAGAACACGCCCTTACGCGAAAAAAGCGGCGTGTTCGTGGCGCGGGGTCAATGTTCGGGAAGGGAACGCCGGGAGGATACCCCCCGGCGTTTGGTTTTTTTCAGGCCACCAGGCCCTTGGTCAGCTCCAGCGCCTGCCGTTCGAACAGCCGGCGGTAGATGCCGCCATTGAGGCGGATCAGCGCCTGATGGTCACCCTCTTCGACAATCCTGCCCTTGTCGAAGACCAGCAGCCGGTCCAGCGCCCTGACGGTGGAAAGCCGATGGGCGATGACGAGCGTGGTGCGGCCGACCATCAGCCGCTCCATCGCCTGCTGGATCTGCACTTCGCTTTCGCTGTCGAGGCTGGAAGTGGCCTCGTCCAGTATCAGCACCGGCGCATCCGCAAGGAATGCACGGGCGATGGCGACGCGCTGACGCTCACCGCCGGACAGCTTGACACCGCGTTCACCCACCATCGTCTCATAACCCTTGGGAAGGGACATGATGAAATCATGGGCGCTGGCCTGTTTCGCCGCCTGCTCGATCTGACGCCGCGTGGCGTCCGGCCGGCCATAGGCGATGTTTTCCGCCAGCGTGCGGTGGAACAGGATGGGCTCCTGCTGCACGATGGCGATCTGGCCGCGCAGGCTCGATTGCGTGACGCCTGCGATATTCTGGCCGTCGATGCGGATCGCGCCCGACCTGATATCGTAAAGCCGCTGGATGAGCTTGACGAAGGTTGTCTTGCCCGAACCGGAATGGCCGACCAGACCCACCCGTTCACCCGCCTTGATGGTGACCGAAAAGTCATCGTAAAGCGGCGTGGGATGCGCGCCATATTGGAAGGTGACGTGATCGAAGACGATCTCGCCCTTTCCAATTTTGATAGGCCCTGCATCCGGCCTGTCCTCGATGCCGAGCGGCATCTTGTCCAGCAGCACCAGCTCTTCCATGTCGTTGACGGCGCGTTGCAGGTTGCGGATATCCTGCCCCACATCGCGCAGATAACCCTGCAACACGAAGAACATCGCAAGCACGAAGGTAATGTCGCCCGGCGTCGCCAGCCCCTTTTGCCACATGATGAGGCCCGTACCCAGAATGCCGGCCTGCATGGACACCATCATGAAGCTTTGGATCGTGCCGTTCAGCGTGCCACGCTTCCATGTCCTGCGCGTGCGGTTGTCCCACTTCACCAGCACATGGCCCAGCCGCGTTTCTTCGCGGGTCTCGGCACCGAAGGCCTTGACCACCGAATTGCAGCTGATGGCATCCGCCAGCGCGCCGCCAAGTCTGGTATCCCAGGCATTGGCAAGCCTTGCCGCCGGCGACACATACCCCATGGAAAGGCCGACCGTAACGCCGATATAGATCAGCGATCCGAGACCGACGATCAGGCCCATGACCGGCCAGTAGCTGCCGAGCACGATGGTGGCGCCCACCAGCATGACGATGGATGGCAAAAGCGCGACGAGCAGCAGGTCGTTGAGCGAATCCAGCGCCCACATGCCGCGCGTGATCTTGCGGACCGTGGAGCCGGCGAAGCTGTTCGCATGCCAGTCGGTGGAGAAGCGCTGCACCTTGTGGAAGCCGTTATTGGCGACATCCGCCATGATTTTCAGCGTCAACCGGATGATGCCGTTGAAGATGAACCAGCGCAGCACCACGCTCACCAGCCCCAGCGCCACCACGATGACGAAGGCGCGCAGCGCCTTGTCTGCCCCGTTGCCACCGGCAATGGCATCGACGATCTGGCCGGAAAAGACCGGCACCATCACTTCGGCCAGCGTGCTGGCAATCACCAGAACGATGATGAAACCCACCAGCGCCGGCCGATGACGCCAATGGTTGAAAACAAAGCCGAGCACATGTCGATAGGCATCGGCGCGGAAATCGAGCTTCTTGCGAGTCATTTTTACCAGCCCAGCGCCATATAATCGGCGACCGGTCCTCAAAACGGAAGTTGGATGGCACAGCCCTGGCGGGAGACGAAGTGATCCCGTCAGATCAATCGGGGGGCTATGGGGGAAAGTAAAACCGCATGTCGGGCGCGCTCAGGGCGGGCCGCGAATGGATATGACCTAGTGTCGGGTCATTCCCTGCGGGAGGGTTTCGAAGAATGCTGGTGTCATGCAACGCCTCCCTTTGTTCGATCTGACGCGGTAGTGAGATTTGTAACTCAGCCGTCAGAGCTTGCCAAGCGGGTTTTTGCAACCGGCTGGTGAGTGATGCGGAATGGCCACACCGGTTGGGTGCGTCACTATGAATCGCGGCCGATGCGACAACGGCATCGGCCACGATTTCGTCAGGTCGTTATTTCCGTCCGCAACCGGCAGGATGTGTGGCGGAAAATGAGGATGGTATCTGCCGTTACCGGTCAGTCCATCTGCACATTCGCGTCCTTGACCACCGGTCCCCACTTGGCGATTTCCGCCGCAACGTGGGTTTTCAGCTCATCCGGCGAAGAGGCGACGATCTTGGCGCTGAACTCCGCCATGCGTGCCGCAACCCCCGGATCGGCAAGCGCCTTCTTGGCTGCGGCATTCAGCTTGTCGACCACCTCAGGCGGCGTGCCGGCAGGCGCAAAGAGTGCATTCCAGGTATAGGTCTCATAACCCGGCACCGTCTCGGCGATTGTCGGCAGATCCGGGAAGGACGAGGCGCGCTCCTTGGTCGTGACGCCGAGCGCCCGCAACGTGCCGGATTTGATATGTCCGGACGAAGACGGCAGATTGTCGAACATGATGGAAATCTGGTTGCCGAGCAGATCGTTGAGCGCCGGGCCTGCGCCCTTGTAGGGAACATGCTGCATGCTGACGCCGGCCATGCTCTTGAACAGTTCGCCGGAAAGATGCAGCGGGGTGCCATTGCCGGAAGAGGCGTAGGCATGTTTGTCAGGTTCGGCCTTCAAGAGGGCAATCAGTTCCGCCACGCTGTTGACGTTGAGCTTCGGATTGACGACCAGCACATTCGGCACCACCACGAGCAGCGAAACCGGCGTGAAATCCTTTTCCGGATCGTAAGGCTTGGTCTTGAGAATGAGCGGGTTGAGGGCGTGGGTGGCAACCGTTCCCATCAGGATCGTATAGCCGTCGGGATCGGCGCGGGCTACGCGGTCGGCACCGAGATTGCCGCCGGCCCCGGCGACATTTTCAACGACGATCTGCTGGCCGAGCTCATCACCCATCTTCTGTGCGATAACACGCGCGACCACATCGGTGGAGCCGCCCGCCGCGAAAGGAACGACCAGAGTAATCGTTCGATCGGGGAAGCCCTGCGCGAGCGCAGCCGTTCCCAGCATACCGAAAGAAACCGCCGCAGCGGCAAGTTTCAAAACCATGCGCCGTTTTGAAGACCGGTAAATCATGAACCCTCCTGTAACATGGCCTCCTCGCCATGGGCGCATAGTAGCTAAAATGCACCTCAGGGCAACCCGCAGGCGGCCGGCCGCTGCCGGCAGGTTTCAGGAGAAAGAGGATCGTTATGATTTCAGGCGTTCTTCGACGACCCGCCAGTTGACCAGCTTGTCGAGCACGGCGCGAATATGGTCGGCCTTGCGATTTTCATAATCGACGTAATAGGCATGCTCCCATATGTCGATGCCGAGATAGGCCGGGCGACCCACAGCGACGGGATTTTTGCCGTCCTCATATCCGATCAGCGCGAGCCGGTCGTCGTCGCCGCGCGTGAGCCACACCCAGCCGGTGCCGAAGACCGTATCGGAGACATCGACCGCACGTTTGATGAAACCATCATAGCCACCGAAGGTCTCGTCTACCGAAGCGGCGAGATCGCCAGTCGGCCGGTTCGGCCCGCCCGGTACGAACTGATCCCAATAGGCGACATGGTTCCACGCCTGTGCGGCATTGTTGAATATCTTGACGTCCGCCGCCTCTTTCGACCTGGCGGATGTCGTCACGATATCCGCCAGGTCCATGTCGGCATAGGGCGTGCCGGCGGCAAGCGCATTCAGCTTGTCGTAATAGGCCTTGTGGTGTTTTCCATAATGAAGTCCCACCGTTTTCGCCGAAATCACTGGCGCGAGATCGGCCTCGGCGAAAGGAAGTTTGGGCTGCATCAAGGGCAGTGCGGCACGCGCGACGTGCGGGCGGGGAAAGATTGCAGCGGCGGCGGTTGCTGCACCGGCGGTGAGAATCGTGCGTCTGGTGATGTCCATCGTATCCTCCTTATGAACGGTGATACGGGACTAACCCCGAACTGCCGTCCGGGTTTCCTCACATTGAAGGCAATTCTGTCTAAGGCCATGCTGATTTGCAGCAGGGACGCTGTATTCACACCCTCCCCAAAGGCGGATGGACCTCACCGGCCCATATGAGAAAGGCCCTCCCGACGTGGAGAGGGCCTTGCCCGATCAGTATCGATAATAATCGCGACGATCGCGGTAGTCGCGATAATCTCTGCGGTCGCGCCACTCACGCCATTCCCGTCTGGCCTGACGCTCGCGCCATTCACGGCGAGCTTCCCAGCGGTCGCGCCGGTCCCAGCCGCGCTCATAACGCGGTCCGTTCGGACGGCAATAGCCGCGCGGAGTCAAATGGAAGCCGCGTCCACAGGCATAATCCACCTTTTGAATGTGGGATGCCGAAGGTGCAGACGGTTGACCGACAGGCATGGCGTTGGCGCCGGTGCCGAACAGGGCGCCGAGAATTAGTCCGGCGGTTAGAATCATCTTGCGCATCTTATCTCCCTCCTTGTGGGATGAGAGGATTTAGCGCCCCGCCGGGTGAACTGCGGCTGAATGAATCGTGATCTTTTCGTGGCAGCAGGCCACAGTTACGCCGAACATTCCGGCCGCTCGGCGGAACCCTGCGGAGGTTCGGACATTTACCAGTGCAAGCCAAAAAAAGGGAGAGCACCAATGGACTGGAACCGCGTTGAAGGTAACTGGAAGCAGATGAAGGGCAAGGTCAAGGAACAGTGGGGTAAACTCACTGACGATGACCTCGACGTCATCAACGGCAAGCGCGAACAGCTCGAAGGCAAGATTCAGGAGCGCTACGGTTACGAAAAGGACCGGGCCAAGAAAGACATCGACGACTGGTATGGACGTCAGCCCTGGTAAGACGAGACCCCGCTTCGGCGGGGTTTTTCTTTGCGAAAGATTCTTCGGTCAGCTGGCCGCGGCCAGAACGGCAGCAATAACGATCAGCAGAGGCCCCATCCATCTGAAGTGACGAACAACCGGCGGCTGACTAACGGTGTTTTTCGACAGCGACAGATAACCGAAGCCGACACATGTCATCCAGAGGCCAGCACAGAACATGATAAATTCGTCGATATAGGCTGCAATCATCGCTCCCCTCCCTCCAATCCAATCGCGATCACTCTACCTGCCCGGCAACGCCTTGAGTAGGGCCTGCTTTCGAACGGCCACACGGGCAGTGTGCGCCGGCGATGCTGTCGGCAGCAACCGTCACGAAAGCGTTATGGAAAGACATTAGAACCGCCGCCGGCCCGTTCAAAAAATGCACGGCTGTGCAACGACCGGCCAGAGCCTTCCCCATCTTTCCCGGGGTCAGCGCTCAGCAGTTCCACTCGCGCCGAAAACATCGGAGACATAGATGAAACGCCGCACCTTTATGATGTCCGCCGCAGGCGCCGCCGCCGGTCTCGCCCTTGCACCGCGCATGAGCTTCGCCGCTCCGGGCACGATCGACTGGTACACCAGTTCGGATACGAATATCCTCGATTTCTGGTCCAATACGATCAAGCCCGCCTTTGAAGCCGCCAATCCCGGCCTGAAGCTCAACCTCGTCGATGCCGGCGACAGCGCGGGCATCACCGCCATCGGCGAGCGCGCCATCGCCGCAAAGCAGACGGGCACCGATCCGCAGGCCGATTATTTCGAAACGGCCGATCCGCTGCTGCCCACCGGCGGCATCGATGCTGGCATCTATGTGAACATGGCGAAAGCCGGCCTCTCCAACTATTCGCGCGTCAACCCGCTTGCCATCCGCAGCGAATATAGCCTGCCCTATCGCGGCAGCCAGGTTCTGCTCGCCTATGACACCAGCAAGCTCAAGCCGGCGGATGCACCGAAGACCTGGGATGAGCTCGTCAAGTGGATCAAGGCCAATCCGGGCCAGTTTGTCTATAACCGTCCCGACAAGGGCGGCTCCGGCGGTAACTTCGTCCGCCGCGCCATCCATCAGGCCAACGGCCTCGACCCCAAGGCCTTCACGGTCGATAATTACACGCAGGAAGCCGGTGACAAGGC
Organism: Agrobacterium sp. YIC 4121; assembly: GCF_002008205.1. NCBI lineage: Bacteria > Pseudomonadati > Pseudomonadota > Alphaproteobacteria > Hyphomicrobiales > Rhizobiaceae > Agrobacterium > Agrobacterium sp. YIC 4121. Next base: position 62,599 of record NZ_MRDI01000024.1, read on the forward strand.
TCTCGGCAAGGCATGGGCGCTGCTGAACGATATCGCCCCGTCGCTCTATGACAAGGGCGCATATTCCTCCGGCAACACACAGTCGCTGCAGCTGCTTTCGCAGGGCGTCGTCACCATGACCCCTGTCTGGTCCGATCAGGTGCTGAAGGCCATCGATCAGGGCGTTCTGCCGCAAGAAACCGGCCTCGTCCAGCTTCAGGATCTGGCGCTTTGCGGTGATTTCTCGCGCGCCGTGGTGCTTGCCAACGGCGCCAATCGCGATGCTGCCCTGAAGCTCGCCAATTTCGTGCTTTCGGAAGAAATCCAGGGCGCGATCCTCACCGAACTCGGCGGTTTCCCCGGCGTTTCCTGGGACTATGTGCCGGCCGAACTGCGCAAGCGTTTCGCCGACATCATCCCGCAGACCATTCCGACCTTCCCGGCCGGCAAATGGGAAACCGCCATCAATGATGGCTGGTATCGCAACGTCGCTCCCAACGTCGACCGCAAGTCGTGACCGAGGTTGCGGAAGGAGCGGTTCGCCCGCTCATCGACAATACGGCAGGCAGGAGGCCAGTCGGCCTCCTGCTCGTCGCCATCCCCGTGTTCCTGATGATATGGCTCGTCATCTGGCCCGCCATCAACGCCATCGGCCGCACCGTCTGGCGGACCGGAGCGAACGGTGGAACAGGTTTCGATCTTTCAAGCTACGGCTTCTTCTTCTCGGACCGCTACAGCCTCGACAATCTTGCCGTGACGTTGTGGACGACCATGGTCTGCGCGATCCTCCTGCTCGTAATCTGCCTGCCGATCGCGCTCTACCTGCGCTTTTCGCAAGGCCGCCTTTCGGCTTATGTGCAGGCGCTCGCCATCTTCCCGATGTTCGTGCCCTCCATCATCCTCGCCTTCGCCTTCATCCGCGTCCTCGGGCCCAACGGCATGGTGGACATATTGCTCAATGCGGTCGACCTGCCGAAAATCCGCACGCCCTATCTCACACCGTGGGGACCGGTCATCGGTCTTGTCTGGGACAATATTCCGCTGACCGTTCTCATCCTGCTCGCGGGGCTTGGCAGCGTCGCCAACCAGTCGGTGGAGGCGGCGCGGGATGTGGGCGCAAATGCGCTTCAGGTCTTCTGGCATATCATCCTGCCGCGCATTTCCAATTCCATCCTCGTGGCGCTTTCCTTTTCGGTGCTCGGCATTTTCTCCTCCTTCACCCTGCCCTATCTTCTCGGACCGGCCTCTCCTGAAATGCTCGGCCCCTTCATGCAGCGCACGCTACGCGAAGTGCAGGATCCCATCGGCGCCATGACCCAGGCCGTCATCGCTTTCGGTTTCTGCATCGCATTCGGCCTGTTCTACGTGCGTTCGGTCGCACGCAACCAGGGGAAATGACATGACGACCCTCACGCCGGCGCGAACGCGCATGGACTGGCCCGGCATATTTTTCGCCACCCTTCTCACCGTCGCCATCGTCGGGCCGCTGCTTGTCGTGGGCACCTGGGCATTCACCGAGGTCTGGCGTTTCCCCAACGTCATTCCCCAGCAGTTCGGTTTCCGCTTCTGGGGCCAGACGCTCGGCCGCGCCGACGTGTGGAACGCGCTGATGCTCAGCCTGCGGCTGACGACTGTGGTAACGCTGCTTTCAGCGGTGATCTGCCTTCCCGCCGCCTATGCCTTTGCGCGCATGAGCTTTCCCGGCCGCAACCTGCTGTTCTTCTCCTTCCTTGCCGGCCACGCCTTTCCGAAATTCGGGCTTCTGGTGGCGATTGCCGCCATTTTCCTGCAGCTCAACCTCATCGGCACCTTCTGGGGCGTCGTTCTCATCCAGCTAGTCGGCACGCTGATGTTCATGATCTGGATTCCCGTGGCGGCATTTCAGGCTGTCGACCGGCGCATGGAAGAGGCGGCCCGTGATGTTGGCGCCAGTCCGCTCAGGGTCTTCTGGTCGATTACGCTGCCGCAGGCGGGACCGACCATTGCCGCCGCCGTGCTGCTGAGCTTTGTCGGCACTTTTTACGAGACGGAAGGTGCATGGCTGATCGGTGCGCCCGGCATCCGAACGATGCCGGTGCTGATGATCAGCTACATCAACAACCAGATGGTCATCCAGTATGGCGCGGTCCTGTCCGTCCTGCTCTGGGTGCCGTCCTTCATTGCCCTCATGTTCGCCCGCCGCGTCATCGGTGGCGGCGCATTCGCCCGCGGTTTCGGCGGTTAGGAATTCATCATGTCCGTACTTCACATCCGCCAGGTCACAAAAACCTATTCCGGCGGGACAAAGGCAGTCGACAGCTTTTCGCTCGATGTCGCCGATGGTGAACTCGTCTGCCTTCTCGGCCCCTCCGGTTCGGGCAAGTCGACGCTGCTGCGCATGGTCGGCGGCTTCGAGCAGCCGACGGGCGGGCAGATCACCATCGATGGCGAAGATGTCACCCACCTGCCGCCGGAACGGCGGCCGACCGGCATGGTGTTTCAGAGCCACGCGCTCTGGAGCCATATGAACGTCTTCAAAAACCTCGCTTTCGGCCTCAAGCTGCGCCGCGTGCCGGCTGCCGTCATCAGAGAGAAAGTGGAGGCAGTGCTCGAACTCGTCGGGCTTGCCGGTTATGGCGAGCGCGCTACCGGCCAGCTTTCCGGCGGCCAGCAGCAGCGGGTGGCGCTCGCCCGCTCGCTGGTTCTCGAACCGAAAATACTCCTGCTCGACGAACCCTTCGCCAGCCTCGACCAGCATCTGCGCGAGCGGTTGCGGGAAGAGGTGCGCGATATTCAGCAACGTCTCGGCATCACCACGCTGTTCGTCACCCACGGCCAGGATGAGGCCCTTTCCATGGCCGACCGCATCGTCGTGATGGCGAACGGCAAGACCGAACAGATCGACCGGCCGAACGTCATCTACCGCGAACCGCAGACCCCGTTCGTCGCCGGCTTCATCGGCACCATGAACCTGATAGAGGGCGCGGTTTCAGACGGAAACTTCATGCGCGCCGACTTCAGCCTGCCGCTTCCGGTCTCCGACGGACCGGCCATTCTCGCCGTTCGCCCGGAAGCCATCGATCTGACGATTTCCGAAACGCCGGAAGCAAATGTGCACCGGGTGACGGATTATGGCACCCATGGCCTTGTCGACCTTGATCTTGCCGATGGTACAAGGATCAAATCCATGGTCGCTCACCCGGATATGTTCCAGACGGGACAGGGCGTACAGATTTCGCCCCGTGCCGTCACGGCCTATCGCGACAACCGCCCAATCTACCGGAGCTGACATGAGCCAGCCGATCCTTATCGACCGCGACGGCCATAGAACATGGCTCAAATGGCATCGCGCCCGCCGCCGCGCTGGCGATCCGGTCTTTACCGGCGAGCGCATCATCGAGGCGATGCGGCTCGGTGCAAGCATCGAGGTCGATCTCGTCATCCATGCCGACCATGGCTGCGCCGTCCTGCATGACCGGACGCTGGAGCGGGAGACCACCGGCACCGGCCGGGTGCGCAACACATCCGCCGCCACCCTGCGTAAGCTCCACCTGCGCGACAATGACGGCCAGCCCATCGATGCGAAGGTAATGCTGCTCGAAGACCTTTGCGCCCTGCTTGCCGAGGGCACCGTTCATCCTGACGCCCTGCTTCAACTCGATTTCAAGGAAGACCGGCAGGCGCTTACCCCGCAGGTGGTCGCCGGCTTCGGGGCGAGCGTTTCGCCAATAGCAAAGTCGGTGATCCTGTCGGGCGGCGATTTCGACGCCATCGCGACGCTTGCCGGCTCAGCCCCCGGCCTTCGCACCGGATATGATCCCTGCCATCGCGGCACGCTAGCCGCCCTGAAGGCAAGCGGAAACTATCCGAGCTTCATCGCAGACGCCCTTGCCACGGCCCCCGATGGCGACATGATCTACCTCGCCTACGAGATCGTGCTTGCCGCCGAGGATGCGGGTGTCGATATCATCGCCCCCATCCATGCCGCCGGCCGCCGGGTCGACGCCTGGACGATCAACAGCGTCACACCGCAATCCATAGAAGAGGTGAAACGCCTCCTGCGGCTTAAGGTGGACCAGATCACCACCGACGATCCGGAAGGGCTCGCCGAGGTTTTCACCCGATGACAGTCAATTACAGCACCATCCTCAACCATATGGTCGCCACCGCCCGCGAAGCCGGCGCATTGACGCTCGACCATTTCAGGCGCTTCCGCGAGATCGAAATCGGCGTCAAGGGACCGGGAGACTTCGTTTCCGATGCGGACAGGGATTCCGAAACGTTGATCCGCGACCGCCTGCTCGGGCAATATCCCTGGGGACTGACCGGCGAGGAATTCGCGCCTGTCGAAGGGGCGGATCAGGATCACCGCTGGCTGGTCGACCCCATCGACGGCACCACCAATTTCATCTTCGGCCAGCACTATACAATTACCATCGCGCTTCGCCGCGGCAATGAAACGATCTGCGGGCTGGTCTACAATCCCGTTTCCGACGAGATGTTCACCGCGATCAAGGGAGACGGCGCCTATCTCAACGGCGAGCGGCTGCGGGTCAATGCCAGCACCGATGTCGCCCTGATGTGCGTCGGCACCGGCCTGCCCACGCCCAATCTCCAGCTTTATCCCGGCGCCTATCAGCGCCTCGACGCCATTCGCGCGCCCATTGGCGCGGTCCGCGTGGTCGGCAGCGCCGCCAATTCCTGCGCTTACGTCGCCTGCGGCCGGCTGACCGGCTATTATGAGGAAACGGGCTTCGTGGACACGGCAGCCGGCATTCTGCTGGTGCAGGAGGCCGGCGGCATCGTGACCGACTGGTGGGGCCGCGGACCCGAGTTCTATGAAAAGACCGGTACGCTCATCGTCGCCAATGCCGCGACCCATGCCTATCTTATGGAGCACCTGCGCGGCGTTCCGCCCAAGAACCCCGCATAGCGGTTTCCTCTTCGGAGCATCCATGCCGCAACAATCGTCTCAGGCCACCTGCACCAGGTGGCCGGGCGAAACCGTCCTGTAGTTTCGCACCGGCGTTTCATATCCCATGGCCCGTATCGGGCTTTTCAGCTCGTCATTGGATATGCCGCGCCTTATCCCGCGCCTTGCCGGGTCCGGCACCGGCACGGCGGCCATCAGCTTTTTCGTATAGGGATGTTGCGGATTGTCGAAAACCGCGGCACGCGGCCCGATTTCGACAATCTCCCCGAGATACATCACCGCCACCCGGTGGCTGACGCGCTCCACCACCGCCATGTCGTGGCTGATGAACAGGAAGGCGAGGTTGAGGCTCTGTTGCAGGTCGAGCAGCAGATTGCAGACCTGCGCCTTGATGGAAACATCGAGCGCCGAGACGCTCTCATCGGCAACGATGACCTTCGGATCGAGCGCAAGCGCACGGGCAATGGCGATGCGCTGGCGCTGGCCGCCCGAAAATTCATGGGGGTAGCGGCTGGCCATATCGGCGGACAGGCCCACCTTTTCGAGAAGATCGGCAGTCTTTTCCTTCGCCTGTCTGGTGCTGCCCAGTTTGTGCTTGATGAAGGGCTCGGAAATCGCCGTGCCCACCGTCATGCGCGGATTGAGCGACGAGAACGGGTCCTGAAAGATCATCTGCACGGATTTGCGCATATTGCGAAGGCCGACCGTATCGAGCCGCATCACGTCGTAACCGTCGAGCGACACGTCGCCGGCCGTCGGCTCCACAAGCCGCATGATCGAGCGGCCGGTGGTGGATTTTCCGCAACCGGATTCACCCACCAGCGACAGCGTTTCCCCCTGAAACAGATCGAAGGAGACATTTTCCACCGCATGGACTGCGCCCGTCTGGCGTGCCAGCAGGCCGGAGCGGATGGCAAAACGCGTCACAAGGTTTCGGACCGACAGAACCGGCGTCTGCCCGCTCGCAACCGTCCCCGCCACCTCCTGCGGCTCGCTCGAAAGGCCGGTTTTCATGTCGAGCACCGGAAACCGTGTCGGCCACTGCCGGTCGCGCATTGAGCCGAGCTTCGGCACCGCCGAAAGCAGCGCCCGCGTATAGGGATGCTTGCCACGCCGGAAGATGTCCTCGGTCGGTCCGGTCTCGACCTCATCGCCGCGATACATCACGATCGTCCGGTCGGCGATTTCGGCCACCACACCCATGTCATGGGTGATGAAGAGAACGGACATGCCCTCCTCTTCCTGCAGCAGCTTGATCAGATCGAGTATCTGGCCCTGAATGGTCACGTCGAGCGCCGTCGTTGGCTCGTCGGCGATCAGCAGTTTCGGCCTTGAGGCGAGCGCCATGGCGATCATCACCCGCTGGCGCATACCGCCGGAAAACTGGTGCGGATATTCGTCGAAACGACCGGAGGCGTTGGGAATGCGAACCTTTTCCAAAAGCCGCACCGTCTCCGCCCGTGCCTCCTGCTTCGAAAGCCCCTTGTGCCGGATGAGGACTTCGGAAATCTGGCGGCCGATGGTGAAGATCGGATTGAGCGAGGTCATCGGCTCCTGAAAGATCATCGAGATATCGTTGCCGCGCACGCCGCGCATTTCTCTTTCGGAAAGCGCAAGAAGGTCGCGCCCGTTGAGCAGCACTTCACCCTCGATCCGGCTGGAGGCCGGGGCAAGCAGGCGCATAAGAGACAGCGACGTCACCGATTTACCGGAGCCGGATTCACCGACAATCGCGACGGTTTCGCCGGGCGCGACATCGAAGGACACATTGCGCACCACGCTCTTCCACGCGCCATCGACGAGGAAGGAGGTGGTGAGGTTGCGGACGGAAAGGACTGGTTTTGTCTCCATGGTCTCACCGTCCCACCGCATAGGCCTGCATCAACCGCGGTGTTGCGGCGGCGCGCAGCAGACCATCCGCATCGCGACGCGCGGCGGTGAGCCGCCCGACCGACCATGCATCGGCAACTGTGACGCGGTGCCCGCGGCGGCGAAGCTCCTGCAAGGTCGCTTCGCCCACGGTGCTCTCCACGGTGATTTCACCCGGCGAACTGGTGCGCGGATAAAACGAGCCCGGAAAATGCGCGGTGTGGAACAGCGGCATGTCGATGGCGGCCTGCAGGTTCTTGCCGTGATGCGCATAACGCAGGAAGAAGGGCAGTTGCCACTGGTCCTGCTGATCGCCGCCCGGCGTGCCGAACACCATCGCGGGACGCCCCTGGTGAAGCGCAAGCGAAGGCGTCAGCGTGGTGCGCGGGCGTTTGCCCGGTGCAAGCGAGGTCGGCAGGCCTTCCTTCAGCCAGAACATCTGGGCGCGGGAATTGAGCGCAAAACCGAGGCCTGGCACGATGGGCGAGGATTGCAGCCAGCCACCTGAAGGCGTGGTGGAGACCATGTTGCCCCAGCGGTCGATGACATCGATATGCACCGTATCGCCACGCTTCTCCGTCAGATGCGACATGGTCGGCTCGTAGACCGTGCCGGTGCCGCTCATCTCGGCCAGCATGGCCATGGTGGCGTCCACCTGCTTTTCATAACCCGGCACGGTGCCGGGGCGCAGCTCCAGCGAGGCCTCGCCGCTTATCAGCGCGCGGCGGCCGGCATTGTAACCTTCCGACAGGAGATATTCCGTCGGGATCTGGCCGAATTCCGGATCGCCGTAATAGACCTCGCGGTCTGCATAAGCGAGCTTCATGGCTTCGACGATGGTGTGGATGAAATCGGGACCGGAGGGGTCCATGGCCGCAATGTCGAAGCCTTTCAGAAGCGCAAGCGATTGCAGCAGAACCGGACCCTGCCCCCAGGCGGGCGTCTTGGCAATCGTCCAGTCGTGATAGTCGAGTGTCTGCGGCGCTTCGACGGTTGCGCTCCAGTCCGCCATATCCTGCGCCGTCAGCACACCCTTGTGCTTAGCACCGCTGGCATCCATGACTTCCGCTGTCCTTACGTAACCGTCGATAACTTCCGCAACGAAACCCCGATAAAAGGCATCGCGTGCCGCCTCGATCTGGTTTTCACGGCCGGAGCGCGCTTCGGCTTCGGTGACGATCCGCTGATAGGTCGCGGCCAGAACCGGATTGCGGAAATTGGCGTGAGGCTCGGGTGCCGCGCCACCCGGCAGCCACGTCTCGTGGGATGTCGGCCATTCCTTCTCGAAGAAATCGGCCAGACCCTTGATGGTGGCGGAGACGCGCGGCAATGTCGGATGCCCGTGCTCGGCATAGTAGATGGCGGGTTCCAGCACGTCGCGCACGCTCATCGTGCCATAGTCGCGCAGCATCAGCATCCAGCCGTCGAAAGCGCCGGGGATGACGGTGGCGAGCAGCCCGTCGCCGGGGATCAGCTTCAGCCCTTCCGACGTGTAATGTTCAATCGTCGCACCGCTCGGGGCCGGGCCCTGTGCGCAGATGACTTCCACCTTGTCCTTCTGCTTCGAATAAAACACGGCGGGCATATCTCCGCCGGGACCGCACAGATGCGGCTCGACAATCTGGAGGACGAAACCGGTGGCGACGGCGGCGTCGAAAGCATTGCCGCCTTTTTCGAGGATCGCCATGCCGACGGCCGATGCGATCCAGTGCGTTGAGGTGACGACGCCGAAGGTGCCAAGGATTTCAGGGCGTGTGGTGAATTCATTCATTCGGATATTTCCTTGTAAAAAATCATGCTTCGCGCGGATCGAGCGCGTCGCGCAGGCCGTCGCCCAGAAGATTGAAGCCGATGACGACGAGGAAGATGGCGATGCCGGGCCACATCGTCATCCACGGCGCCTGGCTGAGGAAATTCTTCGCGGTATTCAGCATCGAACCCCAGGAGGGCGCCGGCGCCTGCTGGCCGAGGCCGAGGAAAGAAAGGCTCGCCTCCGCGATGATGGCGGTCGCCACCGTCAGGGTCGCCTGCACGATGATGGGGGCGAAGACATTCGGCAGGATGTAACGCGTCATGATGTCGATGTGGTTGAGGCCGATGGACCTTGCGCCTTCGACATAATCTTCGGTCTTGACCGCCAGCACCTGCCCGCGCGTCAGCCGCACGAAAATCGGCATGGCGGAAAGGCCTATGGCGATCATCGCATTGGTGAGGCTCGGGCCGAGGAAGGCGGCAAGCGCAATCGCCATGATGAGAAACGGCATGGCCAGCAACGCTTCGGTGATACGGGATATGACCATATCCACCCAGCCGCCGAAATAACCTGAAATCAGGCCGAAGGGCACGCCGATGACCACGGCGATCATCACCGAAACGACGCCCGCCATCAGCGAGGCGCGCGCGCCATAGATCATGCGGGAAAGGATGTCTCGGCCGAGATCGTCGGTGCCGAGCCAATGGGCGGCCGAGGGCGCCTTGCGGATGGCCGACCAGCTGGTCGCCACCGGATCGGCAATCGGCAGGATCGGCGCGGCGATGGCAAGGACGGCGAAAAACAGCACGATAACCATGCCGACAAGCGCCGATTTGTTGCGCTTCATCTTCTTCCAGGCGCGGCTTTCCTGCCGCGTTACCGCTACGGAAAGGTTTTGATCGAGAACGGTCATGATATCGGGGCCTCAGATCGTCGCCCTGAGGCGGGGGTTGAGCAGGACATAGGCAATGTCGGCCAGAAGGTTCATGAGGATGAAACCGACGGCGGTGCAAAGAACGATGCCCTGCACGACGGCGTAATCGCGGGTGAACACCGCATCGACCGTCATCTTGCCGAAGCCGGGAATGGTGAATATCTGCTCCGTCAGAACCGCCCCGGCCAGCAATTCGCCGAAAAGCAGCGCCAGCAATGTGATGACGGGCAGAAGCGCGTTGCGGAAACTATGCGACAGGATGATCTCGCGCGGAGAAAGACCCTTGGCGCGGGCGGTGCGGATATAGTCGGAACTGAGCACCGCCACCATCGCCGAACGTGTATGGCGCATCAGCGTCGCCGCAAGCGCATTGCCCAGCACGAAGGCCGGCATGATCATGGTTTCGATGGAACGGACGGGATCGACAAAGATCGATTCATAACCGGATGCCGGCAACCAGCCGAGTTTGACCGAAACCAGCAGGATCAGCATGATGCCGAGCCAGAAGTTCGGGATGGAGAGGCCGGAAAGCGCCACAATATTGGCCGTGTAGTCGATCCATGTGTTCTTCTTGACGGCGGCCAGAATGCCGATGGGAATGCCGATGACCATGGCAAAGAACATCGCCATGACAGCCAGCTGAATGGTGACCGGCAGCTTCTGGCCGATAAGCTCCAGCACCGGCTGGTTGGTGCGCAGCGAAATACCGAAATCGCCCGTCACCACGCCGCCCAGCCAGTTGACATATTGCAGCGGCACAGGGTCGTTCAGGCGATATTTCTCCCGCAGGAATTCAATCGTCGCCGGATCGCGCTCCTCACCCGCCATGGCAAGGACCGGATCGCCCGGCAGCAGTTTCTGCAGCGAGAAGACGAAGATGGAGATGATCAAAAGCGTCGGGATCGCGACCAGCAGTCGCTTGCCGATATAAACAGGCATGGCATGGCCCTCGTTCGTGCCAATTCGTGAGGGCCGCACGGCAAGGCCGTGCGGCGCATGCGAAGCGTTCAGTCCTTGGAGACGCCGAGAAGGCGGATCATGCCATCCGGCGACGGCGCCCAGCCCTTGACCTTGTTGGAAATGGCATAGGCATAGGGCTGGTGGCCAAGATAGATGATCGGCATGTCATCGTTGAGGATGACGCTTGCGGCATCGTATTTTTCCTTGCGCACCGCATCCTCGGTCGAGGCGCGGGCCTCGTTCAGCAGCTTGTCGACCTCGGGATTGCAATATTTCACATCGTTAATGCCGCCCTTGCAGGTGACGAACTGATGCAGATTGCCATCCGGATCGATACGTCCCGACCAGTCGGAACGGCTGAGCTGGTAGTTGCCGGCGGTCTGTTCGGACAGAAGAGTCGCGAATTCCGTGGCCTTCAGGGTGACGTTGAAGCCGGCTTCCGCGACCATGGACTGGATGACCTGCATCATCTGCGTCTGCGTTGTGTTGTTGGCGTGCTGAAGCTCGATGTCGAGCTTTTCGTAACCCGCCGCCTTCATCAACGCTTTGGCCTTGTCGATATCGCGCGCCGGCACCGGCAGATTCTGGTTGAACCACGGGCTTGTGGGCGGGAAGGCCTGATTGCCTGCCTTGGACGTGCCCTCGAACACGATCTGGCCAATCGCTTCCCGGTCTATCGCATAAGAAAAGGCCTGACGCAGGCGCTTGTCCTTGCCGAGCGGATTATCCGCACGCGAACCATTGTTGATATTGACATACATGGCCATGTAGCCCGGCCCGATGACATCCGCATAGGTCAGATTGGCATCGTTCTTGACGGACTCGGCATCGGAGGCCGAGATGCGCTCGGCGATATCGAGGTCTCCGGAGCGAAGATTGGCAAGCTTCACGGTCGTATCGGGGATCGGCAGATAAACGACCCTGTCGACCAGAATTTTGTCCTTGTCCCAATAATCGGCGAATTTCTCGAGCACGATACGGTCCTGCTGGATGCGCTCGACGAATTTGAACGGTCCGGCGCAGACCGGCTTCGAACCGAAATTCGCGCCCAGTTCCTTGGCCGCCTTCGGCGCGACGATCATGCCGGCGCGGTCGGAAAGCTGCGCCAGCAGCGTGACGTCAGGCGTCTTCAGGGTGAATTTGACGTCCAGAGGCCCGGTGGCCTCGACCTTTTCGACCGAGGAAAGCTCGCTCTTGCGGCGGGATTCCGGCAGGGTCATGTTGCGCTCGATGGTGGCGACCACAGCCGCCGCATCCAGTGTCTCGCCGTCGTGGAATTTCACGCCGTCGCGGATCTTCATCGTCAGCACCTTGCCGCCCTCGGACCAGGCCCATTCGGTGGCAAGCTGGGGAACGATCTTCATGTCCTGCGAGATGTCGACGAGCTTGTCGCACATGGCGGTATAAACGATACGGCCGACGAAAGTGCGCGATTGCGCGGGGTCGAGAACGTCGGCGTCATCGTTAAGGCCGATGCGCAATTCGGACGAGATGGCCGGCGTGGACAGGAATGCACCGGCCAATAAGGCGGCAGTCAATGTCTTGATTTTCTTCATGTTCTATCCTCTGGTCTGGTTATCTTTGTTTTTTGATTGGCCGGCCCGGAAAGGCCGGCAGGTCTGCCCTGCTGCCTATGAGGCCGGCGTGAGCGGATTATCGGCATCGCCCGTGCTGCGGGCGGCAATGTCTTCTCCGGTTTTCTCCTCCAGAAAGCCGAGCGAGGTGGCGCGGATCAGCCTTTCCTGATGCATGAGAAGGTGCTGGCGCATCGCTTCGCCGGCTCTTGCGGGGTCGCGATCGGCGATGGCATCGACGATCGCTATGTGCTGCTCGAAGGAAGCCTTGCCGTTCGTGCCGCTGCGGCGCGCCAGTTCCCGTATCGATTGCCATGCATCGTCCTGGCGAATGCGGTTGACGACATCGAAGATGGACAGGAACAATTTGTTGCCGGCGCTCTGGGCGATCTGGCGGTGAAGCGAACCATCCCACAACTCCTTGGCGTCGGCATCCGTGCTCTGGCCGGTCTTCTGGACGAGGGCGCGCATGCGTTCCACCTCGGCGGGTTTGGCGCGCATGGCCGCAAGCTGCGCCAGCTGCGGCTCGATGCGCAGGCGCACTTCCATAATTTCCATGATATCCGTGCCGGCGACCAGTTCCGTCACTTGGGCGGACCAATCGTCCGGCTTTTCACCCACAAAGGTTCCCGCCCCCTGCCGTCGCCAGATCAGACCTTCGGCTTCCAGAACCTCAAGAGCACGACGGACCGCACGCCGGCCGACATTGAAGGTTTCCGCGAAGGCCCGCTCCGTCGGCAGGCGACGGTCTTTCGCAAGATCCTGCGTTTGAATGTACTCCCGCAACTTCGCCAGCGCGTAGTTGGAGTTATCGTTGGGGTTCACCGTCAAGTCGCACCATTTACTGAACCAATCCTATATTGGTTCATTTGGTGAGAAATTTTTGCCGTCGTCAAGCTTATTTTTGAGCGGCAATAATTGGCGCTCAAAATATGGGCATACGGCTTTTTTTTTGAAGGTGAAGGGTGGGCGTCATAGACGCACCCGCCCCTCCTAAAGATCGATGGAGAGCCTGATGCGCCCCGACAGGCGCTCGCCGGGGGCAACCGTCGCGAGACCCCGCCCTTCCCGTTGTAACTGCGGCAAACCAAGCGCTCCGGCGGCCATGGAAACGGGCTCAAGACAGAGATAGCGCTCCATGCGGTGCACGGCGAGATGGCCGAAAACGGTATCGGCTTCGAGCCGTAGTGAAAACCTGTCGAAGTCTACCTGTGCGCTTGACCAATCGGTGAAATGCAATGTGTATCCCGTTGCGGCGGGAATGGCGGGTTTCGGGCGAGGTGCCGGCGGCTGGCCGGTTGGCACGTTCTGCCCGTCCAGAGGATATTGCAATTTGGCGTCCGTCCGCGCATCGCAACCGAGCCCGGCCGCCAGATAAGGATGCCAGCCCAGGGACATCGGCGCTGGCCCATTCGCGCGATTGGTTATCGACAGTTCCACGGTGAGGCTGTCGTCTTCCAGCAGAAAAGACTGCTCGGCGCGGAAGGAAAAAGGCCACTCCCGGTCAGCCTCGTAGTCCAGTACCAGTGAGACCCGATTCGAAGACAGGTCTGAAATCTCCCACGGCCGGCGGTGAGCCGGACCATGCATGGCGTCAGGCGCAAGCACCGGATGCGGCAGCAGATCGTGGCGGATACCCGCATGGACAAAGGACCCGTCATAGAGCCGGTTGTGATAGGGAAACAGCGGGTATGCGCCGGCCCTCGGCCAGTTGAACGGCTCGAACTCCTGCTCCGTTGTGGGCGCTAGAATATCGCCGTAGTCCGCGTGCCGCAGATGGGTCATCCTGCCACCCCAGGCGGGGCGCAAGAGGGCCAAAAGCGGCCCGCAGGCAATCGCAACGGTTTCAGGCGAAGGCATAGGAGCCGTCAGGCCGTTTCGGCACCCGTCTTTGCCAGTGAACATAGCCATCCTCCTGCATGGCTTTTTCATCCATCTCCACGCCCCAGCCGGGGCGGTCCGGCCTCAGTTCCAGATATCCGTCCTTCGGCAGGTAGGGGTCGACGACATAGCGGGTTTCATCCTCGCGTTTTTCAAGATCGGTGCCGCCATAGACGTAGCATTGCCCTTTCGGCAGCCGGTATTCGAGAATGCGGAAATTCTGCTGGGCGGCGGAGAAGTGCACGTTGACGGCGGTGGCGAGCGGTCCCATCGGGTTATGCGGCGCGATGCTCACGAAATGCGCTTCCGCCAGCGTGGCGATGCGGCGCATCTCCGAAATGCCGCCGACAACGCAGATGTCGGGCTGGATGATATCCGCGCCCTTTACCTGAAGAAGTCGCAGGAACTCATTGCGATTATAGAGACTTTCACCGGTTGCCAGCGTGCAGTTCAGCCCCTGTTTCAGGTCTCCCCACATCTCGATATTTTCGGGACGCATAGGCTCTTCGAAGAACAGCGGATCGTAAGGGGCAAGCGCATTGCCAAGCTGGCGGGCGGCCGCAGGCTCGAAAATCTTGGCATGGGCGTCGAAGGCGATGTCGTAGTCGGGCCGCACGGTTTCGCGAAGGGAGCGGAAATATTCGGCGGAACTGCGCACCACCTCCCCCCAGCGATGGGCGTGAATATCGACGCGCCATGGGCTGAGCTTAAAGGCTGTAAAGCCCCAGTCCTCGTTGAGACGGTCGAATTCTTCCTTGGCCGCCGGTGCGTCCGGGGCCGTATAGACACCGGCATAGACCTTGATACGGTCGCGTACTTCGCCGCCCAGCAGCTTGTAGACCGGCACGCCCGCCGCCTTTGCCGCGAGGTCCCAGAGGCAATGATCGAGCGCCGAGATTGCCGACAGACCGAGCGCTCCGGGCGGAAAGCGGTTCTGCTGGAGCAGGAGATTATAGAGATACTCCACCCGCGTCGGGTCCTGCCCGGCAAGGAAGCTGTAGAGGTAATCCAGCACCGGCGGCAAAGCGAGATCGGGGCCGTGATTGTAACATTCACCCCAGCCGGTCAAACCGTCATCGGTATCGAGAGCGACGATGACGCGGGGACGGTCCTTGTCGCGGGTGACGAATACCCGCATGCGATCGATTTTCATGCTTCAGTCTTCCTCATGAATTGCAGCGTGCGGCAGGCCCGGCACTATCGGGCGACGGCCCCGTTCTTGACTTCGGATGGTTCGACGTAGCGGAATCTGCGGGTACGATCCCGGTCGCGCGGGTCAGGGCGCGGAATGGCGGAAAGAAGCGCCTGTGTGTAAGGGTGATCCGGCGCGTTGCAAACCTTTTCGGCCTCTCCCACTTCCACCAGCTTGCCGCGATACATCACCCCGACGCGGTCGCACATATAGCGGATGACGCCGATGTCGTGGCTGATGAAGATATAGGCGAGCCCCAGTTCATCCTGCAGCCGCATCAGAAGATCCAGCACCTGGAACCGCACCGAAACATCGAGCGCCGAGGTCGCCTCATCCGCCACGATGATGCGCGGCTTCAGGGTGATGGCGCGGGCGATGCCGATGCGCTGGCGCTGGCCGCCGGAAAAGGCGTGCGGGTAACGTTCACGCCCGGCAGGGTCGAGACCCACCTGCTCCATCAGCGCGCAGACGCGTTCATCCAGTTCCCTGCCCTTCGCAATACCGTTTACGAGCAATGGCTCGCCGATCACCTGCGCCACCGTCATGCGCGGATTGAGCGAACCGAACGGGTCCTGAAACACCATGCGTAATTCGCGCCGCGCGGCTTTCAGCTCCGCACCCTCGATTTTCGCCAAATCGACCACCGTGCCATCCGCACGGCGATAGAGCATCGCGCCGCCGGTCGGGTCGTAGAGGCGCATGATCGAGCGGCCCATGGTGGTCTTACCGGAGCCGCTTTCGCCGACGATGCCGAGCGTTTCGCCGGGAAGCAGCCGGATCGATACGCCGTCCAGCGCCTTCATCTCGCCGAAATGCATGGAGAGGTCGTTGACCTCGAGGATGGGCGCGGCCGCAAGATCGAGCGGCGGGCGGGCGAGCCGGATTTCCGCCTTCTGCTCCAGCTTTAGAACGGAGCCGATCAGCATGCGGGTATAGGGATCTTTCGGATTGTGGAATATCTCGTCGACCGTGCCATATTCCTTGGCAACGCCGTGATGCATGACCAGCACGTCATCGGCAATCTGCGCCACCACGCCCATGTCATGGGTGATGAAGAGCACCGCCATGCCGTGCGCCTTTTGCAACCGCGATATCAGGTCGAGGATTTCGGCCTGTGTGGTGACATCGAGCGCCGTCGTCGGTTCGTCGGCGATCAGAAGCTGCGGCTTGCAGGCCAGCGCCATTGCGATCATCGCGCGCTGGCGCATGCCGCCGGAATATTGGAAGGCGTAACGATCCAGCGCCTTTTCAGGGTTAGGGATTTCCACCTGCCGCAACAGTTCGATGGCCTCGGCCCGCGCCTGCGCCTTGCTCATTTTCAGATGCAGGCGCAGGACTTCGGTGATCTGGTCACCGACCGTGTGCACGGGTGAAAGCGACGACATCGGCTCCTGAAAGATCATCGCGATATCAGCGCCGCGCACCGAGCGGATGGCGCGGCTGCGCGGATCGAGCTTTGCCAGATCGAGAGACGTGCCGTCGGCGCGGTTGAGGATGATCGAGCCGGACGCGATGCGGCCGGGGCTGTCGATGATTTGCAGGATCGAACGGGCGGTGACGGATTTCCCGGAACCGCTTTCGCCGACGACGCAGAGCGTCTTGCCGGGATCGATGGAGAAAGACAGGTCGTTGACGGCCCGGAAAACGCCGTTTCTGACCGGAAACTCAGTGACCAGATTGCGGACTTCGAGCAGGGGTTTGGCTGGCTTGATAGAGAGAATATCGCTCATCCGGGGCCTCACTTGTTATAGGGGTCGGCTGCATCGCGCAGGCCGTCACCGAGCAGATTGAGCGCCATGACGGCAATGACGACCGCCACACCGGGCAGGAACAGCCAGGGTGCAGTCGCAATCGAGCGGATATTCTGCGCCTCGCGAAGCAGCACGCCCCAGGAAATGGTGGGCGGCTGGAGACCGAGGCCGAGGAAGGACAGCGAGGTTTCCGCAAGGATCATCGCCGGAACCGCAAGGGTGACAGAAGCGATGATATGGCTCGAAAAACTGGGCAGCATGTGGCGGAAGATGATGCGCCCTTCCGGCACGCCATCCAGCCTGGCCGCAGCCACGAATTCTTCGGTCCTGAGCGACAGGAACCGGCCGCGCACGACTCGGGCAAGCTGCGCCCAGCCGGTCAGGGACAGGATGATGGTAATCATCATATATTGCAGCGTGGCAGGCCAGCCCTGCGGCAGGGCGGCGGCCAGCGCCAGCCAGATGGGAATGGTGGGGAGCGACAGCACGAAGTCGATCACGCGCTGCATGACGAAATCGATGCGGCCGCCGTAATATCCCGAAATGCCTCCCAGAACGACGCCGAGCAGCAACGAGAAGAACACGCCGACAAGACCGATGGACAGGGAGACCTGCGCCCCCTGCACCACGCGGCTGAAAACATCTCGGCCGAGACGATCCGCGCCGAAGAGGAAGAGCGGGCGCGTTTTATCGGTGGAGGCCAGCAGGTGGATATCCGTGGTGAACAGGCCGAAGACGGAATATTCGTAACCGCGACCGAAAAGCTGGACCGGAATTTTCTTCGCCGTATCTTCAACGAAGACCGCCGCCAGCGTTTCAGGATTGCGGGTCAGCTTCAGCGGATAATAATGCAGCCCGAGCGAAAAACCCTCGGTCGTATCGATGAAATGAACGCGCTGCGGCGGATGGAAGGTGGCGCGGGCATTTTGCAGCACCGGATCGTTGATGGCGAAGAAGCCGGGCACCAGCGCGACGATATACATGGCGATGGTGATGAACAGGGCGGCCATGGCCAGCTTGTGGCGCTTGAAGGCCCACCAGATGAGCTGCCACTGCGAGGCGACGGCGGCGCGGTCCTGCCGGGCATTGGTGGTCATGGTGATATCGCTCATGGCGCCCTCCTATTCGAGACGGATGCGCGGATCGACCAGCGCAAGCAGGATGTCGCTGATAAGCGAGCCGATCAGCGTCAGCGCGCAGATCAGCAGCACGAAAGCGCCAGCGAGATACATGTCCTGCGCCATCAGCGACTGCAGAAGCAGAGGCGCGGCCGTCGGCAGATTGAGCACGATGGCGACGACCACGGAGCCCGAAATGAGGTTGGGCAATAGCCATGCAATGGTGGAGATGAACGGATTGAGCGCAATTCTGAGCGGATATTTCGTCAGCAGCTTGAACTCCGACAGTCCCTTCGCCCGCGCGGTGGTGACATAGGGCTTGGGCAACTCGTCCAGCATATTGGCGCGCATGACACGGATGAGGCTTGCGGTGGAAGACACGGCAAGAATGGCGACCGGCAGCCAGATATGGGCCATGAGGTCCATCATCTTGGCGATGCTCCATGAGGCGGTCTCGTATTCGGCTGAAAACAGCCCGCCGACATCGGCCCCGAACTCCACCGCCGCGACATACATCAGCACCAGCGCCAGCAGGAACGAGGGTATGGAAAGGCCGAAGAAAGAAAAGGCGGTGAAGAGATAATCGCCAATCGAATATTTGCGCACGGCGGAGAAGACGCCGATAGGAAGCGCGATGGCCCAGGTTGCAAGAAGGCTGGCGATGGCCAGAACCAGCGTCAGCGCCATGCGCTCCCAGATGAGGCCTGAAACTGGCTGCTGCCATTCGAAAGAAATGCCGAAATCACCGCGGCTGACGATGCCCCATATCCATTTCAGATATTGCACGATCATCGGGTCATCGAGGCCGAAACGTTCGCGCAGCTGCGCCGCCGTATTGTGGTCGATGACCTCGTTCGAGGCGGCCAATGTGGCGATATAGGTCGTCACATAGTCGCCGGGCGGCAGCTGGATCAGGACAAAGGCAAGGAAACTGACGGCAAACAGGGACGGTATCATCCACAGCAGGCGTTTTACGATAAAAAGCAGCATGTCGTTCTCGCAATCACATTGTGCCGCACGCGCCGCCCTCCACCAAGGAGACGGCTGTGGGTGGTCGAAACAACCTGAGAGGCGTCGCCGCGTTGCGGCAGCGACGCCCATGTGGCGATATCAGCTTGTGAAGGTGAACTGTTGCGGCAGCGCCGGGCCGGGATTGGGCCAGGTCCAGCTGTCGGGTTCCGTTTCCGGCACATTGCGCAGATTGTTGCGGATGATGCCGAAACCGCCCACCGCAAGGCAGAGGCCGATTGTCTCGAACTCTTCCGCCGCAATGTCGAAAATCTGCTTCATCTTCTCGCCGCGCTTGGCAAGGTCGGCCGTCGAGCGCGCCTCATCGAACAGCTTGAAGCGCTGCTTCTGGCTTTCCGGCGGCTCTTCGCCCTTCTGGCCATTCGAGGTGTACCAGAGCGCCCACGGAATGGCGTAACGCGACCCCTGCGGATGGAAGGCAAAGAAATCACGCGGATCGAGCATCGGATCGAGACCGCCGGGGCCGGGCCAGACGGCGGCATCATGGGCATTGTCATCGCCGCGCGTGTAATAGAGCGCGCGTTCGATGGTGTTGACCTTGATGTCGACGCCGATCTGCGCCCATTGCGCCTTCACCAGTTCCAGCGCATCGACCAGATCGGGATAGAGCGTCGGGATAACGTCAATCGAGAAGAAGACGGGCTGACCGTCAGGCCGCAACCGCATGCCGTTGCCGTTCTTCTTGTCGTAACCGGCCTTGTCGAGAAGCTCGTTCGCCTTGTCCGCATCATATTCGGTGAATTGCCGCGCCAGCTTTTCATTGTACCAGGGGTGTGTCGGGCGCGGCCCGGCCTGATAGCCCTCGCTTTGACCGAAATAGACGATGTCAATGATTTCCTGCCGGTTGAGCGCGATGGACAACGCCTGGCGGAACGACTTGTCGGCGAACATCTTGCGCATCGCCGGGTCTTTATGGGTGATGTTCAGGTAAATCTGGCACTGCTGTGCGGCAGACGGCACCAGCGTCAGCAGGCGGTAGTCACCCTTTTTCATGTTCTGAGACAGGGTCGGCTTGTTGGCGAGAACGCTGATATGGCGCTCCTGAATGTCGATCTTGCCGGAAATGACGTTTAGCATCAGCGATTCCACATCCTGCGAAATGCCGAAATTGATTTCATCGATATAGGGCAACTGGTTGCCTTCGGTATCGACCTGCCAGAAGTAAGGGTTGCGGGTCATCACCACCCGGGTCGCACCGCCCGAATAGGGTTCCTTAACCACCCAGGGATCAAGCGTCGGCTTGTCGACATTCGACCAGCGGGACGGAATTTCGATATCGCCGCATTTGGCGCGGAACAGTTCGGTCCAGCTCGAGACACCCGCCGCCTTCACATCGGCATCGAGCGACGTGTTGTATTTCGGCAGGAACTTGCTGCAATAGTGTTTGGGAAACAGCGTCGGATGCTGGCCGAGCGGCGTGGCGAGGTTTTCGAGATAAAGCGCATTCGGCGCGGCGAATTTGAACTTTACCGTAAAATCGTCGACTTTTTCGACATCGACCGCCTTGCCGGCCACGGAAAGCTGCGCCGGTGTGGCGCTGTAAAGCTCCTTGTTCTTGATGCAGTCCTCGATGGCGAACACCACGTCATCGGCGGTGAAGGGGTGGCCGTCAGACCATTTTGCGCCTTCCAGCAAATGGAAGGTGAATTGCGAGGCATCGTCGTTGACTTCCCATTTCACCGCAAGGTTCGGCAGAACCTCGGTGAAATCCATGTTCCAGCGGACAAGGCCCTGATTGCCGACCATGCGCAGGATGCCGTTATGGTCCGATGAACCGCGCAGGCCACGGCGCAATGTGCCGCCATAGGTGCCGATTTTCTCGTGCGGCGTCACCACCATCGGATTTTTCGGCAGACGTTCGGCCAAAGGCGGCAATTTGCCGTCCTTTACCAGCGCCTCCAGTTCCGGCGCCTGCTTGCCGGCGGCAGCCCGCGCCGAGGTCCCGATGACGGAAAGGGCGGCCACGCCGCCAACACCCGCCATAAAGGTTCGGCGCGTTACGCCCAGTGAAAATGCTTCGCCATCGCGCATCGACAATCCTCCCAAAAAATCACCGGCAGCGAAACGGCTTTCACCGAACCGCGACGGCCCTCCCGGCCAGCCAGCACGCCGATCCTCCATCGGCAGGGGCAGACCATATGAGCGTTTTCAGATGATTACAAGTATTGACAGATTTTTACATCTTTTTTATTTGTAGGCCGGTTTTCAGGATCAGGCTTAAAGAAAAAATCGGCAGGACAGCCCTCTCGCTCACAAAAACCCCGGTATTTCTGTTGCGGTTGAAATGCAGGAAACCCATTAACTTCAGCGATTTGCAACGGAAGGGCTGCTGATGGACAATCACACTGCATCTGCCGCCGCTCGAGGCGAAACTCGGCTGAGCGACATCATCTACGAAAAAATCGTGGGCATGATTTCGGACGGGCGGTTTCCCGTGAACGAGCGGTTGCCATCGGAGCAGAATCTGGCGTCGCTGTTTGGTGCGTCGCGGCCGGTTGTGCGGGAAGCGCTGGAGCGGCTTCGGAACGACGAGCTTATCGTTTCGCAAAAGGGATCTGGCTCCTATGTACGCCAGCAGCCGGATTCTTCCGTGTTGCAACAGGTGCCGGTCGGCTCGCTGGCCGACGTGCAGCGTTTTTTTGAGTTCAGGGCCGGATTGGAGGCTTCCGCGGCTGAGCTTGCGGCGCGCAACTGGCAGGCCGCGGACAGGTTGCGTATAGAGCAGGCGATTGCCGCGCTGGAACAGTGTCTCGAGCGCAACGATCTCGGCGCTGAGGAAGACTTCGCCCTGCACGAAGCCATCGCGAAGGCGAGCCATAACCAGTTCCACATCACGGTGCGGATCTGGTTCAAGCCCCATTTCGCCATCGGCCAGTCGGTGACACGCAGCCTCAGCCTCAAGCGGACGCCGCAGCATGTGCGCGAGGTGCAGAACGAGCACACGGCCATCGTGGAAGCGATTTTTGCGCGGCGTGAGCAGGCCGCGCATGACGCGATGAAAGACCACATATTGAAGGCGCGCGCCCGCATGTTTCAGGGCGTCGGCAGCTAGGCCGCACCCTGCAATGTCGAAAACAGAATCATAAAGGGCGGATGAGGGAGAGGAACCAGTGAGCCAGCCACACGTCATAGAACCGAAGCTCCGTTCCCTGATCGATACCCCGCTGAAGGTCGGCGAGTCGCCTGCCTGGGACGAGCGAACCGGCGATCTGTGGTTCGTCGATATTCTCGCGCCTGCCATTTTTCGCCTGCATCCCGGTGGAAAACTCGACAGATACGACATGCCCGCCCAGGTGGGCTGTCTCGGCCTTTGCGACAATGGCTTGATCGTGGCGGGCCTCAAGACCGGTGTGCATCTTCTCGATCCCGCGAGCGGCAAGCTCGATCTTCTCTGCGACCCGGACGACGGGCGGCCCGACAGCCGCCTCAACGACGGAAAGGTCGGTCCGGACGGCCATTTCTGGGTGGGGACCCGCGACGAGGCCGCGATACCGACAGGCAATGCCCGCCTCTATCGCGTCGCCCCGGATGGCGGCATCGAATGCATCATCGATGGCGACATGTTCACATCGAACGGGCTTGCCTGGAGCCCGGACGGCAGGCGCATGTACCATTCCGACAGCAGCGGCCTCATGTATCAGGCGTTCGATTTCGATGTCGCGACCGGCAGGCTCGGCCCGGCCGAACGCCTGCACGATTTCGCGCCGGATGAAGGCAGGCCGGACGGTGCGGCGACCGATTGCGAAGGCTGTTACTGGAGCGCCGGCGTTCAGGCGGGACGTCTCAACCGTTTTTCACCGGACGGCGAATTGTTCGAGATTTACAGGCTGCCATTCAAGGGGCCGACCATGCCGTGTTTCGGCGGTCCCGACCTCAAGACGATATACCTCACAAGTCTCGTAACCGAGACGGACGGAATAACCACCGCAGGCACGGTTGTCGCATTCGATGCCCCGGTCGCCGGCACACCCGTTCACAAATTCTCCATCTGAAGATGACTTTTGATCTTAAGGAACCCAGTTGATGACGACATTCGATTTTCGCCAGGCCCTGCAGGGCATCTCCGGTGTTCCGGTAACGGCTTACGATGCAGGCGGCGAAGTGGAGACCGGTGTTACCGCCGAGGTTTACGCCCGCGTCGCGAAGGCAGGCATCCACAATATCGTTGCGGCGGGCAATACCGGCGAATTCTACGCCTTGACGCCCGCGGAAATTCTGAAGGTTTATGAGGCTGCGATAAAAGGCGTCAGCGGCAAAGCCCCGGTTACGGCGGCGATTGGCCGCTCGCAGCGCGAGGCGCTCTCCATGGCGCGTCAGGCAAAAGAAATGGGCGCATCCGCCGTCATGTCGCATCAGCCGGTCGACCCTTTTGCAGCCCCGCAATCGCAGATCGACTATTTTATCGGCCTTGCGGAGGGCAGCGAATTGCCGCTGGTCGCCTATGTCCGGGCGGACGGCTTTTCGGTCGATGACATGGTAAGGCTCGCCGGCCACCCGAATGTCGCCGGCATCAAGTTTGCGACGACCGACATCATGCTTCTGTCGCGTGCGATTGCCGCTTCCAATCCGAACGGAGCCTTATATGTCTGCGGACTGGCTGAAAGCTGGGCGCCTGCCTTCGCGGCGGTTGGTGCGCGCGGCTTTACATCCGGTCTCGTCAATGTCGCGCCGCAATTTTCCCTACAGGTTCATGACGCCCTGACGGCCGGCGATTTCCCGGCCGCACGGAAGATTATCGAAAAGATCGAATTGTTCGAACGGCTGCGGACACGATATCGCAACGGTGCAAACGTGACCGTGGTGAAGGAAGCCATGGAAATTCTGGGGATGACGGTCGGCCCCGTTCGCGCCCCGGGACTTGCCCGTCTGGACAAAGAAGACCGCGCAACACTCGAAGGACTGCTTGCCAGCTGGCGTTGATGGACGCCTTACCGGCAAGCTGCACGTTTTCGCTTTTATCAGATCATATGCCGGCCATGCGCCGGCATATGCTTTCCGGGCCTGATGGCTCAGCCGAACAGCGCAAGGCTGCTTTTCACGGTAACCCATACGCCCCACAGAAGCGGAATACCGACAGCAACCCAGGCAAGTGCCGCCTTGGTGTCCAGCCCGCCACGTCCGATGCCGAAGGAGCCTGTCGGGCCGGCATTTGCGGCCGCCGTCTTTGCCTGGAGCGTCGCGACCTCCGCATCCGACATGAACCACTTGTCCGACAGCGGCCGCACGAAGGCATTGGCCACGAGGCCGATCGCCAGCATGCCCGCCAGAATATACATGGTGCTGGTGTAGAGCGCGGGTCCTGGCGCCACGCCCGCCGCGATCTGCGCTTCGCGGATGTAGTTGACGACGACCGGGCCGGCGATGCCCGCAGTCGCCCACGCCGTCAGCAGGCGGCCGTGGATTGCGCCGACGAACTGCGTGCCGAAAATATCGGCGAGATAAGCGGGAATGGTCGCAAAACCACCGCCATACATCGACAGGATTATACCGAAGGCAAGAACGAAGAGCGCCTTGTTGCCCATCGTCGCAAGCGTCGGCGCCAGCGCATAAAGAATGATGCCGAGAATGAAGAAGCAGAAATAAGTGTTCTTGCGGCCGATCTTGTCAGACATCGACGCCCAGAAGAAGCGGCCGCCGATATTGAACAGGGAAAGCAGCCCGGTGAAACCGGCAGCAATCGCCGCGATCTGCGCCTTCTGCCCGGCATCGAGATCGGCAAAGCCCACGCCGGGTAAGCCGATCAGCGATCCTGCGAAGATTTCCTGCAGCATGGGCGAGGCCATGCCGATGACGCCGATACCTGCCGAAACGTTGAGGCACAGCACCGCCCAGATAAGCCAGAACTGCGGCGTCTTGTGCGCATCGCGCAGATGCACGTGGCGATGGGTTATCATGGCGCTTTTGGCAGAAGGCGCGGTCCAGCCTTCCGGACGCCAGCCCGACGGCGGAATGCGGTAACCGAAGGCGCCCGCCATCATGAAGACGAAATAGATCAGGGCCATGACCACGAAAGTCTGCCAGACGCCGACCGAAACATCCGTCTTGAAGTTGTTCATCAGCAGATTGGCAAGCGGCGCGCCGATCATCGCACCACCGCCAAATCCCATGATGGCCATGCCCGTCGCCATGCCGCGACGGTCCGGGAACCATTTGATCAGTGTCGATACGGGCGAAATATAGCCAAGGCCGAGACCGATACCACCGATGACGCCAGCGCCCAGCCACATCAACCACAGTTGATGCGTGATGACGCCGATTGCCGCCACCAGAATGCCGCCGCACCAGCAGCAGGCGGAAACGAAGCCGGCCTTGCGTGGCCCCACTCTTTCCAGCCAGCCGCCCCAGATCGCCGCCGAGCAGCCGAGAAGAACGAAGAAAAGCGTATAAATCCAACCAAGGTCGGCGACGCGCCAGTTGCACTCAGTGGTGAACAGCGCACCCAGAAGGGTAAGGCTGGAGCAACTGGGGTCCGTGGCCGGCAGCGCCTTCGACAGCGGTAGCCAGAACACGCTGAAGCCATAGGCCATGCCGATGCATAGATGAATGGCAAGGGCCGCCGGCGGCACCAGCCAGCGATTGAAACCCGGTCTTGCGATTATTCGTTCGCGGTCCAAAAACCCGGCTTGCGCCGCCTCTCCCGCTGTCGCACCTGCTACTGCCATTGACATTACCTCCCTCGTGGATGTCTGGACATGTCACGTTCGCCCCGCCGGGCGAACACCGATATCGCCGAACGTCCCCCGTCCGGCCGAAAATGTGATTTTGCGGTCGCGCCGCTCAAGCCTCTGTGCTTTCCGGGACGCTCGGTTCCGAAAGGGACTCGCCCGCAATCGGTCCTTTGCCGCCCGGCGCGCCCTTCGCATCGTCGCCGAGGCCCACGGCATCGGCCGCCGGATCGTCGGGCCGCTTGATCTTCTTCGACGCGGCAAGCACAAGCGGCAGAAAATCACCGGCCCCGGCATCCACCATCTCGAAGAACCGGCGTCGCATGCGCGGTTCCCAGAACTTATTGATGTGGGTGGCGACACCTTCGATGCGAATATCTTCCGGCTGCGACAGAAAGAATGTCGCGATCTGGTTCGCCATTCTCACCAGCTTTTCATCGGTGTGATTGAGCAACATGACCTCTTCCCCCGCGCCGGCTGCTGGCCGACGCCTCTGTGTGTGACAAGGCCGGGCGCATCCGGCCCTCCTTATTCCGCCGCTTCGAGCTTGCCGCTGATCCGCCGCGAACGGCGGCCAAGCGCATCATATTCCTCCTGCCATTCCGTCGGCCCGTTGGAAGGCGATACCTGCACGGCGGTCACCTTGTATTCTGGGCAGTTGGTCGCCCAGTCGGAAAAGTCGGTAGTGATGACGTTCGCCTGCGTGCCGGGGTGGTGGAAGGTCGTATAGACCACGCCTGGCGCCACACGGTCGGTGATCAGCGCCCGCAGCGTCGTATCGCCCGACCGGCTGGCGAGCTTGATCCAGTCGCCATCCTTCACCCCGCGCTGTTCGGCATCGTGCGGATGGATTTCGAGCCGATCCTCCTCATGCCAGACGACGTTTTCAGTGCGCCGTGTCTGCGCGCCGACATTATATTGCGACAGGATGCGGCCGGTGGTGAGCAGCAGGGGGAAACGCGGCCCAGTGCGTTCGTCCGTCGCCACATATTCGGTGCGGATGAACTTGCCCTTGCCGCGCACGAAACCATCCACGTGCATGATCGGCGAACCATCCGGGAATTTCTCGTTGCAGGGCCACTGCACCGAGCCCTTCTCCTCCAGATAGTCATAGGAAACACCGGCAAAGCTCGGTGTCGTCGCCGCGATCTCGTCCATGATCTCGGACGGATGCGCGTAATTCCACGCAAGACCCATGGCCTGCGCCAGCTTCTGCGTCACTTCCCAGTCGGCATAACCGTTCTTCGGGGACATGACCTTGCGGACGCGGTTGATGCGGCGCTCGGCATTGGTGAAGGTGCCGTCCTTTTCGAGGAACGTGGATCCCGGCAGGAAGACATGGGCGTAATTTGCCGTCTCGTTCAGGAAGAGATCGTGCACCACGACACATTCCATCGCGGCGAGACCGGCCGAGACGTGCTTCGTATCCGGATCGGACTGGAGAATGTCCTCGCCCTGAATATAGATGCCCTTGAAGCTGCCATCCACGGCCGCATCGAGCATGTTGGGAATACGCAGCCCCGGCTCGTTGTTAAGCTTCACGCCCCAGAGTTTCTCGAAGATGTCGCGCGTGGCATCGTCGGAAATATGCCGATATCCCGGAAGCTCGTGCGGGAAAGACCCCATGTCGCAGGAACCCTGAACATTGTTCTGACCGCGCAGCGGATTAACGCCTACACCGGGGCGGCCGATATTGCCGGTCGCCATGGCCAGATTGGCGATTGCCATCACAGTGGTAGACCCCTGGCTGTGCTCGGTGACACCGAGCCCGTAATAGATGGCGCCATTGCCACCCCTGGCATAAAGACGTGCAGCGCCGCGCACCTCTTCCGCCGGCACACCGGTAAAGCTTTCGGTTTCTTCCGGGCTATGCTGAGGCTCGGCGACGAAAGCGGCCCAATCCTCGAATTCCGACCAGTCGCAGCGCTCGCGAATGAAGGCTTCGTTGAACAGACCTTCCGTGACGATGACATGCGCAAGCGCTGTCAGCACCGCAACATTCGTTCCGGGCTTCAGCGGCAGGTGGAAGGACGCCTCCACATGCGGCGTGCGGACGAGATCGATACGGCGCGGATCGATGACGATCAGCTTCGCGCCCTGCCGCAACCGCTTCTTCAGCCGCGAACCGAAAACAGGATGCCCATCGGTCGGATTGGCGCCGATCACCAGCACCACATCGGACTGCTCGACGCTATCGAAATTCTGCGTGCCGGCGGAGGTGCCGAAGGCCTGGCCGAGACCGTAGCCCGTCGGCGAATGGCAGACGCGGGCGCAGGTATCGACGTTGTTATTGCCGAAGCCGGCGCGGATGAGTTTCTGGACGAGGAAGGTTTCTTCGTTCGTGCAGCGGGACGAGGTGATGCCGCCGATGGATTCCCGGCCATATTGACCCTGGATACGCCGGAACTCTGACGCGACATGGGAGAAGGCCTCCTCCCATGTGACTTCCCGCCATGGATCGCTGATCTTCTCGCGGATCATCGGGTTGAGAATGCGGTCCCTGTGGGTGGCATAACCATAAGCGAAGCGGCCCTTGACGCAGGAATGGCCGCGATTGGCCTGCCCGTCCTTCCACGGCACCATGCGCACCAGCTCTTCACCGCGCATTTCCGCCTTGAAGGAGCAGCCAACGCCGCAATAGGCGCAGGTCGTGACCAGCGAATGCTCCGGCTGGCCGATTTCGATCACCGATTTCTCCGTCAGCGTCGCCGTCGGACAGGCCTGCACGCAGGCGCCGCAGGAAACGCAATCGGAATCGAGGAACGCCTCATGTGCGCCGGGCGACACACGGCTTTCAAAACCTCGTCCTTCGATCGTCAGCGCGAAGGTGCCCTGCACTTCCTCGCAGGCGCGCACGCAACGGGAGCAGACGATACATTTGGAAGGATCGTAGGTGAAATAGGGATTGCTTTCATCCTTCGGCATCCAGCGCGCGTTAAGATCGCCATCGCCAGTGCGGGCCTTGACGTGGTTGTCGCCTTCGTATCCGTAGCGAACATCGCGCAGGCCCACGGCGCCGGCCATATCCTGCAGCTCGCAATCGCCATTGGCGGCGCAGGTCAGACAGTCGAGCGGGTGATCGGAGATATAAAGCTCCATCACGCCCTTGCGGATCTGCTTCAGCCGCTCCGTCTGCGTGTGCACGACGAGACCGGGGGCGACGGGCGTGGTGCAGGAGGCGGGGGTGCCGTTGCGGCCCTCCACCTCGATCAGACAGAGGCGGCAGGAGCCGAAGGCATCCAACATGTCGGTGGCGCAGAGCTTTGGAACATCGATACCCGCTTCGCGCGAGGCGCGCATGATCGAGGTTCCCGCAGGCACAGTCACCTGCCTGCCGTCGATGGTGAGCGTCACCATGTCCGTTGCGTGGGATTTGGGGGTTCCATAGTCGAATTCTGTTACAAGGGCCATGGTCTTACTCCGCCGCTTCAACACGTGGGATGGGGGCAAAATCATCAGGGAAATGCCGAAGTGCGCTCATGACGGGATAGGGCGTGAAACCGCCGAGCGCACATAGCGAACCGAATTTCATGGTTTCGCAGAGATCTGCGAGGAGTG
Organism: Agrobacterium sp. YIC 4121; assembly: GCF_002008205.1. Lineage (NCBI taxonomy): Bacteria > Pseudomonadati > Pseudomonadota > Alphaproteobacteria > Hyphomicrobiales > Rhizobiaceae > Agrobacterium > Agrobacterium sp. YIC 4121. The sequence goes on from NZ_MRDI01000024.1 coordinate 91,774, forward strand.
CCGTATTTTTCTCCGGCTCGATGCCGAGCGCGATCCTGTCCACCGTCTCGACGCCGCGTGTGGAGCCGATGCGACAGGGCGTGCACTTGCCGCAACTTTCGACGGCGCAGAATTCCAGCGCGAACCGGGCCTGATGCAGCATATCGGCGGTATCGTCGAAAACCACGATGCCGGCATGGCCGATCAGGCCACCGGCGGCGGTGAAGGCTTCATAGTCGAAGATCGTGTCGAACAGCGAAACCGGGAAATAGGCCCCGAGCGGACCACCCACCTGCACCGCCTTGACTGGGCGGCCGGTGATCGTGCCGCCACCGATCTCATTGACCAGCTGCCCGAGCGGCAGGCCGAAGGCGGTCTCATAAAGCCCGCCATGCCGGATGTTTCCGGCAAGCTGGATGGGAATGGTGCCATGCGAGCGGCCGACGCCGAAATCGCGATAAAACGCCGCGCCGCGATCCATGATGACCGGAATGGAGGCGAGCGAAATCACATTGTTGACGACGGTGGGCCTGCCGAACAGGCCCTGCAAAGCAGGAAGCGGCGGCTTGGCGCGCACGGTTCCGCGCTTGCCTTCCAGACTGTTCAGAAGCGAGGTTTCCTCGCCGCAGACATAGGCGCCGGCACCCATGCGCACTTCGAGATAGAAGGCCCGCCCGGAACCAAGCACGGATGGGCCAATGATGCCTTCGCGGCGGGCGATTGCGATTGCCTGCTCCATGACCTTGATGGCGTAAGGATATTCCGAGCGCGTATAGATGAAACCTTTCGTCGCGCCGACGGCGAGGCCGGCAATCGCCATGCCTTCAATCAGCACGAAGGGATCGCCTTCCATGATCATGCGGTCAGCGAAGGTGCCGCTATCGCCCTCATCGGCATTGCAGACGATATATTTCTGGTCGGCCACCGCATCGGCGACGGTCTTCCATTTGATACCGGTCGGGAAACCCGCGCCGCCGCGTCCGCGCAGGCCGCTTTCGGTCACTTGCGCTACGATATCGGCCGGCGCCATGGCGACGGCTTTTTCGAGGCCTTTCAAGCCCTGATAGGCGCGGTAATCCGCAAGCGACAATGGATCGGTAACACCGCAGCGGGCAAATGTAAGACGCGTCTGGCTTTTCAGGAACGGAATGTCCTTCGTCGGCCCGAGACAGAGACGATGCTCGCCGCCGGTGAGAAAACCCGCATCGAAAAGTGAAGCAACGTCGCTGGCCTTGACCGGCCCATAGGCAATACGGCCATGTTCGGTGCGCACTTCCACCAGCACTTCAAGCCAGAGCATGCCGCGTGAGCCATTACGGACAATATGAACCTCGAGGTTGCGGCTGGCCGCCTCGCGGCCGATTGCTTCGGCGACACGGTCTGCGCCAACGGCAAGCGCGGCGGAATCGCCTGGAACAAAAACGGTGACACTCATCGGCGCGCCTCCGCCAGAATGTCGCCAAGACAGTGCTCATCCAGTCGCGCATGAAGCTCGCCATCCAGCATCAGCGCGGGCGCCTGTGCGCAAAGCCCGAGACAGAAAACCGGCTCCAGCGTGACGGAACCGTCGGCTGCGGTTTCGTGCCAGTCAAGGCCGAGCCGGTTCTTGATGGTTTCCGCAAGAGGCTCGCCACCCATCGACTGGCAAGCCTCGGCGCGACAGAGCTTCAGCACATGCCGGCCGGACGGATGATCTCGAAAATCGGGATAGAAGGTCACGACGCCATGGACCTCGGCGCGCGAAATATTCAGCGCGGATGCGACGATCTGCTTGGCGCTTTCCGGTATGTAGCCGAATTCTTCCTGCACCGCGTGCAGAATGGGCAGCAATGGCCCCTCCAGGTGGAGAAGTTCGTCAATGATGGCGGAAACACGAGCCGCCTCATCTGCGGCAACCGCACGGATATTCATAAGCCAGTCCTCCCAAACCGACAGGGGCAGGGATGGCGAACGGCACATGTTTCAGTGCCAGCGCAGCCCCTGCATGGTTCGGGAGAATGGCGAGGTCGGCCGGATCAGGTCAATAATGTGTTTTCGTCAACCGATAGGAAATTCCTATCAAAAGCCATCGCCGCTGCGCGCTGACGCGCCTCATGAAGAAGCGCAGAAACGAGTGGCGTGTGCGGTTCACGATAGGTCGCGATCAGCCCCACTAGGTGCTCCGCATCCGGCTCGGTAATCGGTATCATTCTGATCTGTTTTGGAAAACCGAATGATTCCGCTATGTTACGCGGCATTATTGAAGCCCATTGTCCGGTTCGGATATGCGAAAACAGCACAATCATGGAGTTGGACTCCAATGTCGGCTTCACCTCAACGCCCGCTTCAGCCATATGCTTGTTGATGATGCGGCGGTTCTGCATATCCGAAGTCAATAGGCATAACCTAAGACCTGAAACCTGCTTCCAGGTAACGCTTTCCTGATCGGCGAGCGGCGTTCCGGCTGCTGCAATCAGGTGATATCGCTCCGAATAGAGCGGTACCGTGGTCACTCGGCCAAGAGGTTCATTGTCGAGATAGCTGATTCCCGCATCGATCTCGAGGTTTTCGATCTGGCTCAGGACCTGAAGCGAGGTGCGTGACGTCACGGAAAAGGTCACGTCGGGATGCCGCGCCTGAAAGGATTCCGTCAATCGCGGCACCATCGCAAGGGCCGTCGGAATGACCGCAAGGCGGATGTGGCCCGCCAGACCCTTGCGCGCCGCACGCATTTCCTCACGCATGGTGCGCGTATCGGCGACGATGCGACGCGCCCATTCGAGAACACGCTGGCCCTCCGGTGTCAGCCCCTGATAACGCGCCGCACGCACCACAAGAACGACACCAAGCTGGTCCTCCAGCTGCCGGATCGCGGCCGAGAGACTGGGTTGGGAAACGCCGCACTCCTCTGCCGCGCGGCCAAAATGCCCTGCGCGCGCCAATGCAATGAAAAATTCCAGCTTGTCGATCATGCGTCCTCCCGCGTCGCTCGCGACCCTGCGATGGTGCGAGCAGGAGAACACTAGAACGAGGCGGGGAAGCCCGCAAATGAATGCCGTTGTTTTCCTGAAACCGCACGGGGTGGCGAGACTGGATTCCATCAGGCACGGGCAGTCATGGGCGCGACGTTCGGTCAACCACTCCAACCGCACTGGACGCAGCTTTATCGCGGCATTGACCCATCCGTCGTTTCGCCTGACCTGCCGCACAGCGCCGGGAAACGAAACCAATCGTCATCGCCGCCGCGATGCCCTACCCTCTCATTTTCTCGAGTTTGCGGCGGCAGGCAAAAGGTATTCGGCGCTTCAGTCGCAGAAACCTTCACTCGCCAGTCGGCTTGATGAAGTCGCTCATCGCAGGCGCCTTGAGGACGAACTGGCGATCCGAGCTGATGTAATTATCGGCATGCAGGCGCGCGATGGGCTGATATCGGTCCGGATCGACATAACGCCCTTCCGCATCGAGACAATCCTTGTGGACATGCATGTGCACCACCTCCCCGAGGACAAGGGTACGGCGCGGATAATCGATCAGGCGCTCCACACGGCATTCGAAGGCGCAGGGCGATTCCGCCGCAAAGCTTGCATCGATCTTGCTGCAGGGCATGGCCGTCAGTCCGGCAATCGAAAGTTCATCGACCTCGCTCTCGAAACCCAGGCCGCAGACGAGCATCTGTTCGGACAGAGCCATATCGACCATGTTGATGACGAATTCGCCGGTGCGACGAATATTGGCCATCGTATCCTTCTCCTCGCCCGTCACACGCGGCTGGATGCCGAGAACAACGATCGGCGGATCATGGGAGAAAACGTTGAAAAAGCTCATCGGCGCGGCATTGTTGTGACCAGCGGCCGAGCGCGTCGTGACAAGCGCTATCGGCCGTGGACCGATAAAATTGGTCAGCAAACGATAACGGCTTTGCGGCTCAAGCGCGGTAAAATCGAATTCCATGGGAGTACCTGATTTATTGTATACAATAATATTTCATATTGCAGACAATTACTCAATTGCCCTCCTCACGGGATAGCCGATTTTGCTGTATCACATTTGCGAGCAAGGGAAGAGCAGCAAGCCTGCGCGCATTCTCCGACCAAATGGACGGAGCCGCCATCCACGTATCGACTATAAGCGCAAAAACTCCCCGGCCTGGAGGGGTCCGGGGAGTAAACCTGACATCATGTCAGGAACTTTGACTGGAGCTAGTGACTCACCCGTTCGGAAACGGGGTGGATCTGAGTTGTCTAACCCTACTATGCTTTTTGTAGACTATTAGAACGCGCGCTCGAGACGAACGAAACCGGTCCAGCTGTCGCCAGCACCACTGTCGCGACCTTCGCGGCCGTCGACGTCCTGATAGGTCACCGCAACCTTGGTGGAGAGACCAGACGTGATCTTGTAGCCAGCAGCGACGCCAGCGCGCCATGCATCGCGATCACCCGTGAACTTGCCGTCCTTACCGATATCCAGCGTACCGAAGTACTGGAAGCCGGGGGTGATGGTCAGCTTGTCGGTTGCTTTGATCGAATATTCGGCGGCCACGGTCCATTCCGATTCTTCGTAATATGCATTGGCACCCGATGCCCATGCGCCAGCAAGGCCGAACGTGCCCGGACCGAGGTCTGCCGTCAGGATTGCGCGGATTGCGCCATTCTCAGCATTGGTGTCGTAACCGCCGAGGACGTTGGCCTTAACAGCGCCGAACTTTCCGCCGATGATAGCGCTAATACCGACGTTGTTGTCGGTGGCGCTTTTTCCGTTGGCGGTGGTCCAGTTGCCTTGGGCTACGCCGAGGTTGTTTGTTTTGTTGATGGCGGTGTAACCACCGCTAACCCTTCCAGAGATTACTGTAGCTGCTACATCAGCATCGTTGCCAGCGATAACGCCTTCGAGTTCTTCAACTGCAACACCAGCGTAGAACGAGCCGGCATCGTAGGTGTAACGGATAGCGTTCAGACGGGTCTTGTTGGAGCTGAGCTGGTCATATTCGCCAGCGAGACCATCATCCCACCAGTTGTAGTAGAAACCGACCTTAAGGCCGCTGAGCTCGATAAATGCCTGATCGACGACAACGCCGCGGCTGCTGTCTTGGTCGGCATCGCCACGGAAACCGATATAGCCGCGCAGAGCGCCCAGTTCGGTGTCGGTGCGGGTATCGATGTTGAACTGGGCGCGCGAGAAGCTGTCCCAATCCGAGTCGCCAGCCTTGCCGCGACCGAAGTCCGTCTGGAAACGTACGTAACCGTCGAACTTCAGGCAGGTTTCGGTGCCGGGGATGTAGAAGAAGCCGGTGCCGAAAGCGTCGCAGACGCGAACATATTCCATGGCTTCCGGCTCGGCAGCGACGATGGCGTCAGCGGCCTGTGCGCCGGATACTGCTGCGAGAGCCGCAGCGGAGCCGATAAGAAGGCTCTTGATGTTCATTTGTAATCTCCAGTCAAAAATTTTTCAACGAATGCGCAAATTTGAGGGCTGGTCTTTCCCTGCCGCCCGCTTCCCTGCGCTGATTCAGCAAATGACAGAAGTTGCCGCAGACTCGCAATTTAAATCGACAAAATACAAATACAGACAAAGTACACAATTCAATTTCGTAGTAAAATTACAACAATTTAATAGTTTAAAATATAATACTTCTTATTATTATTTCAAAATAATAGAATTTATTACTTTTAAATATTGCCTTAAATTTCTAAATTATAAGACACAAAAACAACAAACGCTCCCGTCCCGTCCGGATCAGGAGGCGTCAGCACGCGCGGGCATGGGGAAGCAAAGTGGTTTTCATCGAGGAAGAAGAAAGGATGCAGGCGACAAAACGTCCGCCCGGCCTCTCCCGGGAAGCCATATCTGGACGATCTGAAACAACCGGTCGCCCGAGGCAGCTTATAGGCGGTGTTCGGGTAAGCCGGTCGCGAATATCGTCGTCTTCGCCAGCATGTCTTCGATCGCCTCTGCCGGCACCGGGCGGCTGAAGTAATAACCCTGACCGTAGGGGCAGCCGGCATCCCGTAGAAATGTCGCCTGCTCGCCGGCTTCCACACCTTCGGCAATGACATCGATGCCCAGAGACCCGGCAAGCTGGATCATGATCGAGACGATGGCGCTGTCCTTGGTCTTTTCCGGCAGATGGGTCAGGAACGAGCGGTCTATCTTCATGCACGAGAGCGGGAATGTCTTGAGCATGCCGAGGCAGGAATAACCGATACCGAAATCATCCAACGCCAGGCTGACACCCATCTGTTTGATGGCCCGCATGATCCGCACCGATGTTTCAACATCCTGAATGATGAGCGTCTCGGTGATTTCGATTTCCAGCAGGGATGGCGCAAGGCCGGTTTCCTTGAGCACCGACCTGATCTGCTGCACCAGCCCGCCCTGAAACTGCCGCGGAGAGATATTGACCGCCATTTTGACGGGCGACAGGCCGGCGGCGGCCCATGCCTGCGCCTGACGACAGGCCTTTTCGAGAATGCTTTCTCCGAGTTCGACGATCAGGCCGGTTTCTTCCGCAAGCCCGATGAATTCCGCAGGACCGAGCAGACCTTCCGTGGGGTGCTGCCAGCGCACCAGCGCCTCCACGCCGCTGATCCGGCCGCTGACAAGATCGACCTGCGGCTGGAAGTGCAGCACGAACTCGTCCCTCTTTACCGCCTTTCGCAATTCCTCGATGCGGGTGAACTTCTTTCTCAGATCATCCGCCATGTTCGGGGTGAAGGTGGCAATGCTGTCGCGCCCGGTATGTTTGGCTTCATACATGGCGAGATCGGCCGCCGCGACGATTTCCGCCGTGGTTTCCCCATGCTCCGGGAAAAAGGCCATGCCGATGCTGCATGTGACCTTGATATCGTAATTGCCGATACGCAAGGGCTGCGAGACAGCGGCGCGGATGCGCTGCAGGCGGTTTTCGACATCGTCCCTGCGCTCTTCGAGAATGATGACGAACTCGTCGCCGCCCACCCTGAGAACGAGATCGTTCTTCCGGAGGCTTTTCGCAATGCGCTCGGCGGTTTTCGACAGCAACGCGTCGCCGATGCTGTGGCCGAGCGTATCGTTGATCTGCTTGAAATTGTCGAGATCGAGAAAACCGATACCGACCCTTCGGTTCGCCTTTGCCGCCGCCGCCAGTATTTCCGGCAGTCTCGTATCGAGGAAACGGCGGTTCGGCAGCCGGGTCAGCATGTCGTGATCCGCCAGGAAAGCGATATGTTCCGCCGCCCTTTTGCGGTCGATAGCCAGCCCCGCCATGCGCGCCGCCGCGCCTATGAATTCCACCAGCGCCGCATCCGGCTGGCGGCCGGCCAGCATGCACCAGACGAAACCATGCGCCTTGCCTTCGCTGGCGGGAATATCGAAACTGAAGGCCATGTGTTCTGCCGGCTGGATAAGGCTCTCAGGATCGCTGACACTGGAGACAAGTGCGGCCAGCCCCTCCTGCTGCGCCAGTGCCGGCGAGGCGTAAACGGAAGGTTCCCCTTCCGCCGCATCGAACACCCGCACCGCGCAGGCCAGTCCGGTCGCGAGATTTTCGATGGCCTTGACGAATTCCTCAAGAAAATCCTCGATACGCGCTGCCGCGACGATCATTTCCAGAATATGCGCCTGCGCCTGAAGCAGTCTTTCAGAGGCCTTTTTCTGGGTTATATCCCGCGAGGCGCCGACCACGCCGATGATGTTGCCGGCCTTGTCCTTCAGCGGCACGCGCGACATCATGAGCCAGCGGTCGATATCCCCGCGCATTGCGCGCTCTTCGTAACCGAGATCCGGTTCGCCGGTGCGCATCACCCGCGCCTCGGTATCGGGAATGCCGGCACGCCGCGCCGCTTCGCCGTGAATATCGTAGTCGGTGAGCCCGATCAGTTGCTCGACCGTGTCAAAGCCGTTTTCGGTGACGATGGCGCGATTGGCAAAAAGAAAGCGCCCTTCCAGATCCTTGGCATAGATAAAATCCGGCACGTGGTCGATCATCGCTTCCAGAAGCGTGTGCCGGTCGGAAGGATTGCTGTTTTCGCTCATGTCACGAGTGGCGGATGGCGTGACATCGCGCTTTTTTCGCGACATCCGGTTTTCTTCGGGTGTCTTCGGGCCTTTGGAACGCACCTCTCCGCCTCATCATTTTATAAGGAAGCAGAATAGTAGGATTATACGTATTATATAAATATGAACAACGACGGGAGATTGCCGGGAAACCCGCCTTTTGCAGCAGCCTCCCTGAAGCCCTGCCGGCTTGAATCAAAACGGCGCAACCGAAGCTGCGCCGTCAAGGCCACAGGCGGCAATTCGTTGACGGTCACACCACCGGTTTCGGCAGTTCTTTCCCGGCAAAATGGGCATCGAGATTGGCGAGAACGAGATCCGCCATGGCGCGCCGCGTCTGGTGCGTGCCGCTGCCGACATGCGGCGCGAGCGTGACGTTGTCGAAGGCGAAAAGCGCTTCCGGCACACGCGGCTCATCCTCGAAGACATCCAGCGCAGCACCTGCGATCGTGCCGTTCGCAAGCGCTTCGACCAGCGCCTTTTCATCCACCAGCGAACCGCGCGCCACATTAACGAGCACACCCTGGGGCCCGAGAGCCTTCAGCACATCCGCATCGACGATATGGCGCGTTTCGGCAGTAGCGGCGGCGGCGATGATCAGCACGTCGCAATTGGCGGCAAGCGCCTCGATGCTGTCATAATAATCATAGGCGACATCGCGGCGGTTTCTGGCGGTGTAGGAAATGCGCGCATCGAAACCTTCCAGCCGCTTTGCGATTGCCTGACCGATGCGGCCGAGGCCGAAAATGCCGTAACGGCGGCCGGCCACGCGGGTGGAAAGCCCCATATCGCCCTTCAGCCATTGGCCGGTGCGCACATGCTGGTCGGCCTGCGGCAGCTTGCGTGCCTGCGCCAGAACGAGGCCGAGCGCGAGGTCGGCGACATCGGCGGTCAGCACGTCAGGCGTGTTGGAGACGCGGAAACCGCGCTGTTTCGCGTCAGTCAGATCGACCTTGTCGAAACCGACGCCGTTGATGGCGACAATTTCAAGATTGGGAAGTGCAGCGCCGATATCCGCCGGAAGGCCGATATGGCCGCCGGTGACGACGCCGCGGATTGAAGCACCCTTTTCAGCAAGGAACGCCGCCTTGTCAGCAGCCTCGAACAGGCGATGCACGGTGAAGCGCTCCGCGAGTTCTTCTTCCAGTGCCGGGATGAGCGGGCACAATTGCACGATTTCAGTGGTCATGAAGTTTCCTTTGCGCCGGTGAACTACTTCACATCGGCCTTGACGAATTGCCGGAGTTCCGGCGTTTGCGGGTTGGCGAAGAGTTCGGATGAACGACCCTGCTCCCAGATCTTGCCCTTGTGCATGAAGATGGTTTCGGTCGCGACGCGGCGCGCAAAGGCCATTTCATGGGTGACGAGGATCATGGTCATGCCGTCTTTGGCGAGGTTTTCCATGACAGTCAGCACTTCCTCAGTCAATTCTGGGTCGAGCGCCGAGGTCACCTCATCAAACAGCATCACCTTCGGCCGCATGGCGAGCGAGCGGGCAATCGCCACGCGCTGCTGCTGGCCGCCGGAAAGCTGATCCGGATAGGAATCGAATTTCTCCGACAGGCCGACGAGTTGCAGAACCTCGCGGGCAATATCCTTCGTTTCCGATTTCGCCACATCCTTGACGATACGCGGCGCGAGCATGATGTTTTCGCCGACCGTCAGATGCGGGAAAAGATTGTAGCTCTGGAATACGATGCCGACATCGGTGCGCAGCTTGCGCAGCGCCTTGGCATCTTCCCCGATGGCGTGACCCGCGATTTCGATGCGGCCCGAATTGATCTTCTCCAGTCCGTTCATGCAGCGCAGCAGCGTGCTCTTGCCCGAGCCCGAGCGGCCGATAAGGGCGAAGACTTCACCGCGGCCGACCGTCAGCGACACGCCTTTGAGGACTTCCAGAGCGCCAAAGCTCTTGTGAACGTTTTCAACGATTACTTCCGGCATGAAGCCTCCTTTCCAGCCAACGCGACAGCTGGGACAACGGGTAGCAGACGATGAAATAAAGCACGGCCACGGCGACGAAGACGCGGAACGGCTGGAACGTGGCATTGTTGATGAGCTGCCCCGCTCTCGCCAGTTCGACGAAACCGATGATCGATGCGATGGACGTATTCTTGACGACCTGAACGGCAAAACCGACGGTCGGCGGTAGCGAAATGCGGATCGCCTGCGGCAGGATGACGTAGCGATATTGCTGGGCGCGGGTCAGCGCCAGCGATTCCGACGCTTCCCATTGCTGCTTCGGCACCGCCTGGATGCAGCCGCGCCAGATTTCCGCGAGATAACCCGATGTATAGATCGTCATCGAGGCGCCGGCGGCAAAGAGCGGCGGCAGTTCCAGCCCGGCAAGGCTGAGGCCGTAATAGGACAGGAACAGGATCATCAGCACCGGAATGCCCTGGATCACCTGGATATAAGTGCCGGCGGCAATGCGCAGCGCCTTGAAATTCGAGGTGCGGGCGAGCGCCACGAAGAAGCCGACGATGCCGCCGCCGATAAGCGCAATGATCGTCAGAAGCACGGTCCATTGCAGGGCGGTCAGCAAGAAGCCGAATTCGTTCCAGCCGAAAGTTCGAAGAGTCATGACTGCACCTCCGGCATGGCGGTCATCGTCTTGCGGGCAACGCGACGGCCGAACAGCCACATGCCGACAAGGGCAAGGATGAGCCGCAGGCTGAGCGCCAGCGCAAGATAGATGAGCGTGACGACGATATAGACCTCGAAGGAGCGATAGGTCTGCGATTCCACGAAGGCTGCGGCAGCCGCAAGCTCATGGGTGGAAATGGCCGAACATATGCTCGATGCCAGCATCATCAGCACGAACTGGCTGCAAAGCGAGGGATAGACCTTGGCGATGGCGGGCACGATGATGACGTGGCGATAGATCTGATACTTGGTGAAACCCAGCGCCTCGCCCGCCTCGATCTGCGACTTGTGCACCGCCTCGATGCCGGCGCGGATGATTTCCGTCGAATAGGCCGCGAGATTGATCGTCATGCCGATCAGCGCCGCCGTGTCCGCCCCTACCCTGAAGCCGAGGCCCGGCAGGCCGAAATAGACAATGAAAAGCTGCACGAGAAACGGCGTATTGCGGATGACTTCCACATAACCGTCCACGATGATGCGGACGATGCCGCCATTGATGGACCGCAGCGAGGCCAAAAGAATGCCGAAAGCGCAGCCGAGCACGATGGACAGGACCGACAGCTTGATCGTCAGCCATATGCCGTTCAGAATCTCGTTCTGATACTGGGCGAGCGCGCCGAATTGGAATGTATAGGACATGCGTCACTCCGTTGACATTTCCCGGGCCCGCCGGAAGTCTTCCTGGCGGGCGCGTTGAAAGGCTCAATCAGAAGCTTGGCAATTGCGGCAGCGGACGGCCGGTCCACTTGACCGAGATGCGGTCGAGATCGCCGGACATCTTCATAAGATAGATGGAGGTGTTCAGCCATTGGCGCAGCTCGAAATCCTCAAGCTTGGTCGCCATGGAGTTGCCCTGCTGGAAGAAGGTGAAACCAACCTGCAGACCGGCTTCCGGACGCTGCTTGATGATCGCTTCGCCAACCGTGGACGGAAGGGCGACGGCATCCACCTGACCGGCGAGCAGTGCCTGGGCGCTGGTGGAATCGTCTTCGTAAACGACGATTTCGAGACCTTCGACATTGGCCTTGCGCAGCGCGGTTTCCTGCGAGGAACCGCGATTGACCGAAACGCGCTTGCCCTTAAGGCTGTCGAGATTTTCGAACTTCTGGTCCTTGCCGGAAATGATGTCCATGTTGAAGGCGCTGTAAGGCTGCGTGAACATCACGGTCTTGGCGCGCTCGCCGGTCGGCGCAAGCGTGGCAACAAGAAAATCGACCTTACCGGTCTGAAGGGCAGGAATACGCGCAGGCGGCGTCAGCGGCACCAGTTCCACCGGCAGCGACAGGTAGGAACCAATGAGATTGGCGACATCGACGTCGTAACCGGAAGGATTGCCCTTCTCATCCACCATGCCCATCGGCGGCGCACCGGTCAGAACACCAATCTTGACCTTGCCGCGCGCCGTGATCTCGCTGAGCGAGACGGCTTGGGCAGACGTGGTGGCGGCAAGCGTTGCTGCTGCAACACCAACGGCAACGGTCATGTTCTTCAGAAATCTGGATATGCTCATGGTTTCTCCTCCAACCTTATAAGTGGCTGCCCAGAATGGAACAGCGGCCTTGCGCAAACCCGAAAATGTTCTCGATAACATTTTAACGCGATTGACTAAAAACTCCTCCCAAGAAACCGCGAAAGCACAAAACCAGATGAATTTCCCATGAAATTCAATGTTTTCTGCTGGTTATCGATTTTCCTCTGTTCGACACCGCTTCACGTTCTTGGCAGGATCAATAATGCATGTTATCGGTATCATTGCAAGTCCGATCTACAGAACTGTTTGGGTCGGCATTCATTCGGGAGGAAAGATGTATACACGCTCGGCAATTTTCGAAGGCAGGATTCACCCCGGTCGGGAGGAGGAGTTTTTCCGCATCGTCGAGGAAAAATTGCTGCCGGTCTGGAAACGCATGCCGAATGCGCAGGCCGTGCGGGTGATGCGCACCGAGCGCACGGACCCGGACGCGGCCTCGATCATCATGGTGCAGGAAATCGACTATCCGTCGATGGAAGCAGTGGAGGAAGCGCTGGTTTCCCCCGTCCGGCTGGAAGGCCGGGTGCTGACGGATGAGATGATGAGCATGTGCGACGGACGTTTTTACCATCTCGTCTATAGCCGCGTCGCATAAATCCGGTGCACGCCGCATCGATCTGCAATCATACGGCGTGCTTTCCCTTATTGTCTTCGTGTATGTCTTGTCCTGAACCGGTTCGAATTTAGGGAGACATGCTTTGATGGAGCGCACGCCCTTGGCCGCAGCGTTAGTCACGTCAAAAAAAGCTACCATGAGCGATGTCTCGAAACTCGCGGGCGTCTCCAAGATGACCGTTTCGCGGGTGCTGGCCGATCCCGCACTGGTGTCGGAAGAGACCCGCCAGAAGGTGATGAAAGCCATCGAGAAGCTGGGCTATGTGCCGGACCGAATCGCCGGTTCGCTCTCTTCCCGCCGCACCAATTTCATCACCGCCATCCTGCCGACGCTCACCAACTCCAACTTCGCCGATAGCGCTCAGGGGCTCGCCAATGCGCTGCGCGCCGCCGATTACCAGTTGCTCATCGGCTACACCATGTACGATCTGCAGGAGGAAGAACGCGTCATCCGCACCATGATGGAGCGCCGCCCCGATGCCATCGTCGTCGCCGGCACGGTGCATACCAAGATGGCGAGCGAGGTGCTGATGCGCGCCGGTATCCCGATCGTGGAAATCTGGGACGTTCCCGAACACCCGATCGACCATGCGGTCGGTTTTTCCAACTACGAAGTGGGAAGAACTGCCGCCAAGCATCTGATATCGCTTGGCTTCAAGAGAATCGGCGCGCTCGGATCGAGGGCCGATGGCGATGTGAAGGACTGGCGCGGCGAAAGCCGCCTGCTCGGTTTTGGCGCGGCCCTGCGGGAAGCCGGCATTGCCGACGATCTCATCATCCGCGAGGGCAGCGCCCCGGTCTCCTATGACCACGGGGCAAAGACCCTCGGCTCGCTACTGGCCAAGGCCCCGGATGTCGAGGCCATCTTCGCCGTATCGGATATTTCCGCCGTCGGCGCGCTGATGGAATGTCATCGACGGGGAATCAGTGTCCCGGACCGCATTTCCATCCTCGGCTTCGGCGACTTCGATATCGGCCGGCAATGTTACCCGGCGATTTCAACGATCCGCGTCGATGCCCAGATGATCGGCCGCAGGGCGGGCGAGTTGCTGCTTTCGATACTGGAGGCGGAAAAGGATGCCGTTGTTCCCGAAGGCGCAAGGGTGGATGTCGGCTTCGAGCTGATCGTGCGGGAGACGACGAAGCGGCTGGGTGGGTGATCCACTCTCTTCCCTCATTCCTGTGCTTGTCACAGGGATGAGGGAGAAGAGACGTGTCCTCCTTACCGCGCACCCCACGTATCCGTCAGACGATACCCTTCCGGCCACGGATCGGACGGGTCGAGCATGTGCTGGTGGATACCGGTGATCCAGCCGCGACCGGAGATTTCCGGCAGGATGGCTGGACGGTCGCCGACCGTTGTCGTTCCAAGAATACGGCCGGTGAAGGTAGAGCCGATCAGCGACACCGCCGTCAGGGTTTCGCCCTCCTTCATTTCGCCACGTGCATGCAGCACCGCCATGCGGGCCGAAAGTGCCGTGCCGGTCGGCGAACGGTCCACCTTGCCCGGCTGGATGGCGACGGCCGCCCCTGCCCGCAGGCCTTCGGCCGTGCGCTCCACCTTGCCCGCAAACAGGCAGAAGGAAAAATGCCGCCAGTCCGGGTTCTCGGGATGGTCGAAGCCCAAAGCCTTGTTGGCGGCATTGGTGATGCGCACGCCGAGGCGGGCAATCTCATGCGCCTCTTCCGGCTTCAGGCTAAAGCCCATAGCTTCGGCATCGACGACGACGAAGCTGTCGCCGCCATAGGCCGTGTCCACTTTCAGCGTACCGAGGCCTTCAACCTCGAGTTCGACATCGAGCTTTGCGGCAAAGCTGGGCAGGTTCTGCACGAAAATGCGCTCGGCCTTGCCGTTGCGGCATTCGGCGCGCACTTTCACCAGCCCGCCTGGCGCTTCCAGCAGCATATGGGTTTCCGGCTCCTGCATCGGTACGATGCCGCCATCCAGAAGTACGGTGGAAACGCAGATGGAGTTGGAGCCGGACATGGGCGGCGTGTCTTCCGGCTCCATGATGATGAAGGCGGCATCCGCATCGGGATGTTTCGGCGGCACCAGCAGGTTGACGTGCCGGAACACGCCGCCACGCGGCTCGTTGAGCACGAAATTGCGCAGGGTCTCATCGCGCGCGATGAAGCGGCTCTGCTCCCAGATCGTCTCGCCCGGCGGCGGCCTGACACCGCCGACGATCACGTCACCGACTTCCCCTTCCGCATGGGCGGAAATGACATGAACGGTCTTGATGCTGCGCATTCGAAACTCCTTAGGAAAGCCATGAAGGAAGAAGGGATGGAGCACGGCCGGTCAGCGCACTTTCCACGCAATCGGCAAGGCTGCCGAAGCGCACTGCGCGACCGCTGAGGCCGGGTCCGTAATGGGCGTATTTGCCGGAATTGGTCATCAGGGCACGGGTCTTCGTCGGGAAGACCGGCTCGGAAATGGAGCACCAGCAAAGATCAGGCAGCACCTGCACACCGCTGTCGTGCAGGCTTTGCAGGGTGCCGTCCAGCCCGGCCGCATCGATGACCTGCTGGCCGGCTGTGACGATGACGGCGACATCCGCGTGACGCCGGCGGCCTGCAAATTCAGCCGCAAGCGCGTGGCACTCCTCCAGCGAGGCGTGCGGACTGCCGATGGCGACAAGTTGCACCTCTTCCGGCCCTTCATTGAGAAGCGACCAGCCGGCGGCCATATCGGAGGGTGAGACAGTGACGATATCGGCCGTTTCAAGAGGCGGAAGACCGGCTTCCGGCGTTACGCCCTCTATATGAAGCATGGGCGCAGCGGATGTGGTGCCGAAAGCCGCGCAAAGCGCCTTTAGATCATCCCGTGACGGCTTCGCAGGGCCAAGGCCGCGCAGCAGCGGAATGCAATCCGGCGCGGCCTTGCCCGCCAGATAACCGACGAGCGGCCAGAAGGCATCATCCACACCCTGCGGCAAAGCCACATTGAGGATGCGCTGAGGACGGCGATTTTCCTCCAGATAGACGCCGGCAAGCGGCGCCCTGCCCGTCAGCGCGATGCAGAGATCGAGAAAATCCGGATGTTTCGCCGTGCGCGCGCCAAGCACCGTATTGGCGAAGATCACCGCGTTCGATTCGGCCCAGGCGATCATGTCGCCGGCCTGCGGCGCGCTGTCGAGCAGGTAAGGCGAACAGGTGAAAGTCGGGCGACAGCCCATGCGCACATAGGCATCCGCCAGCCTTGCGGCCGGGTCGCCGAAATCCTCCGGCATGCCCTGCGAACGCCAATGCGCCTTGTCCACCGAAATGGCGTTCATGGTCGTCGGCACCCGTACCTTCGCGCCCATCTCCGCCATTTTTTCCGCGAAGGTGAGATTGGCGGGGCTGGCATAGATGCAGCCATCAATATGGCCCTGCGTGACATCGACAAGCGCCGATGCCCCCTGCTGGGCGGCCATGGCGACGGTGATGCGCATGGCCTGCTGCACGGCGATGCCATCGCGTCCTTCGAGCTTGGCCCGGTCGTCATCCCCAAGATCGAGATGCGCCGTCGCCGGCGGGGTGATGGCAAGGGAAACGCCATCGGCTTCAATGGCCTTCTCATCGATACGGACATGAACGGCTTTGGAAAACCGGGCGAAATTTTCCGCGTCGAGGCGCAGCACCGGCAAAGGCTTGCCGAACATTTCCGCGGCGATCAGCGCGCCCAGCGTCAGCACGTCTTCGGCCTCGCAGAAGACCAGCGCCGAGGGCGCACGGCCCGTCAGGATAAGATCGAGCAAGACGCCCGAACCGGTGCAGGAGCCACGGCTGGTGGGCATGAACAGCACACCGCCGGTGAGACAGATGCCATGCAACGGGTGGTGCACGTCGATGACCCGGCCGGTGGCGGGATCGACCCCGCCCCAGAAACTCAGCGCTTCGGTCGTCGCAATCACGGGACCTTCGGCCGAACCGGCCAAAATGCTGCGGGCTTCAGGAACGGCTGCTGTCGAGAGGGAAGAAGACATCGGAAATCCCCGTCAGAAACGTTGCGGCGAAAATGCCCTTGTATCGATGGCGGGTTTTTGCCCCGTCAGAAGATCGGCGACGATGCGGGCCGTGCCCGCCGATTGCGTCAACCCCAGATGCCCGTGGCCGAAAGCGTAGACCACCCGCGCCGTGTGCCTTGCTTGGCCGATGGCCGGCAGGCTGTCCGGCAGCGAGGGGCGAAAGCCCATCCACTGCTTGCCGCCTTCGGTCTTCAGGCCCGGCAGGAAGGCTTTCGCCTTGGTGAGCAGCGCTTCGGAACGGGCGAAATTGGCCGGAAGCTCCAGTCCGCCCAATTCCACCGCGCCACCGACGCGGATGCCGGAGGAAAGCCGCGTGACGACGAAACCATGGCCGCCGAAGGTCACCTGCGTGCGCAGATCGAAGGCGCCAGACGGCAGGGTCGTATTATACCCCCGTTCGGTTTCCAGCGGAATTTTTTCCCCGAGCGAACGGGCGATGCGATGCGAAAAGGCGCCGGCCGCCAGCACCACCCTGGCGGCCTTGCGGGTGCGCCCATCATGGCTCACTACCTCGACACCGTCTTCCAGCGGCCTGAGCGAAGCGATATCGAGGCATTCGATACGGCCGCCAATGGTGCGGAAATGCTCGGCCAGCGCCAGCGTGTAGAGCTTGGGGTCGGCGATGGAATACCAGCCGGGCGTGAACGTGCCGCAGGTGAAACGCGGCGCGATGCCGGGCTGTATCTCAGCCATCTGTTCGGCATTGAGATGCCGGAACTCGATGCCGTGCCGCTCGCGCGCCTTCCAGCCGGGAAGCGAGGCTTCGAATTCCACCTCGCTTTCATAGACCTGGAGGTTGCCCTCCTTGCGCAGCATGGCGATGGTATCGGTCTTTTTCAGGAACGGCTCCAGCTCGGCCTTGGCGAGATCCATCAGCGCGGTCTGGGCAGCGGTGGAATGCTCCACCTTCGAAGCGGCGCAGGCCCGCCAGAACCGGAACATCCACGGCGCAATTTTCAACGCGTAGGAAGGCGGCACGCTGAGCGGACCGAGCGGATCGAGCAGCCACTTCGGCGCCTTCCACAGAATGCCGGGCGATGCCAGCGGCAGGATATCGGTGAAGGCGAAGGCACCGGCATTGCCGGCGGACGCGCCCGCCGCCGGTCCCTCGCGGTCGATGACCGTGACCGAGAGGCCACGGCCCTGCGCCGCGATTGCCGCCGAGAGGCCGACGACGCCGGCCCCGATGACGATGACATCATTGGCTGGCATTACCGCACGCTCGCCAGGAATTTCTGCGTTTCAGCATGCTGCGGCGCGCCGAACAGCTGGTTCGGCGTGCCGATTTCCGCCATCACACCCTGATGGAAGAAGGCAACGCGATTCGAGACATCACGCGCGAAGGCCATTTCATGGGTGACGCAGATCATCGTCATGCCCTCATCCGCCAGCATCTTCAGCGTATCGAGCACTTCGCCCACCAGCATCGGGTCGAGCGCCGAGGTGACTTCGTCGAACAGCATATATTCCGGCGACATGGCAAGCGCACGGGCAATCGCCATACGCTGCTGCTGACCGCCCGACATGCGGTTCGGATAGACCTTCAGCTTTTCGGCAAGACCCACATGGGTCAATTGCTTTACCGCGATCTCCTCGGCCTGCTCCCTGGAAATCCCGAGCACCTTGCGCGGCGCCAGCATGACATTTTCAAGCACTGTCAGATGCGGAAACGCGTTCCACTGCTGGAAGACGATGCCGACCTTGCGGCGCAGCTTGTTGAGGTCCGTGGACTTCGCATGCACTTCCGTGCCGTCGATGACGATCTTGCCGCTATCGATCGGCTCCAGGCCGTTGATGCAGGTCAGCAACGTCGACTTGCCGGAACCGGAGCCGCCGATGATGGTGACCACCTCGCCCTTGTTGACGGTGAGGTTGATCCCTTTCAGAACCTCCAGCGGGCCGAAGGATTTGCGGACGTTTTCGATCTCAATCATTGGGGGACCACCGTCTTTCGAGATACCCGCCGAAACGGGCGATGGGGAAACTGATAAGGAAGTAGATGGCGCCGCAGATCATCAGGATCGTCAGCGGTTCCTGCAGGCGGGTGACGAGGATCTGCGAGGCGCGCAGAAGCTCGATGAGGCCGAGCCAGAGCACCAGGGCCGAATCCTTCATGACACCGAGCGTGAGCCCGATCCATGCGGGCAGCGACACGCGGGTGGCGAGCGGCAGCACGATGTAGCGCATGTCCTGCGACCAGGTCATGCCCAGCGAACGGCAGGCGCGGCGCGTATTCGACGGCACGGCATCGATGCCGCCGCGCACGATCTCGGTGCAATAGGCCGCCGTATAAAGCGACAGCACCACGCAGGAGGTGGTGAATGGCGGCCAGCCGAGCTTGGCGATCGACTGGAAGGCGTTGCCGAGCACGAGCTGGATGAGCAGCGGCACGGAACGGAAAATATCCAGCACGAAGGTCAGCGGCAGCGACCAATAGGGGCCGAACTGGACACGGATGATACCGAAGATGATCCCCATGATGGTGCCCGCCGTGACGGCGACGGCGGTGACGGCAAGCGTCATACCGGCACCCTTGGCCAGGAAGGCGAGATCACTCCAGGTGAGAGCGGTTTCAAACATGGCTCACCTCTCTCAATAACGGAACAGACGCGCTGCCAGCAGACGGGCGGCGAGCGTGACGATCTTGGCGATCACGTAATAGATGACCGCGGCGAGCGCGAAAAATTCGAAGGTGCGGAACGAGCGCGCATTGAGCGCCTGCGTGACGCCGGCGAGATCCGTATTCATGCCGACCGTGACGCCGAGCGAGGTCATGAGGATTGCCCAGACCATCTGGTTGGTGGCCGGCAGAAAGGCGACGCGCAGCATCTGTGGCAGGATGATAAGCCGGAAGGTTTGCATCGAGGTCATGCCGAGCGAACGGCCGGAGCGCGTCTGCGTATCGGGAATGGCCTTTAGCGCGCCGCGAAAATTTTCCGCGAGATAACCGGCGTTGTTGAAGGCTATACCGACCAGAAGCGCCGTATAGGGGCTGAGGTGAATGCCGAAATTGCCAAGGCCGAAATGGGCCATGTAAATCTGGAACAGCGCCGGCGTGTTGCGGGCGACTTCCACCCAGACGGCGGCGAAAGCGCCGAGAATGCGGTTGCCGGAGAGCCGGAACAGCGTCAGCACGATGGCGCAGGAAAGACCGATCACCATCGACAGAATGGCGATCTGCAGCGTCACCACCGCACCGTCCAGAAGCTGCGGCAGAGCCTTCAGCGCCTGATTCCAGTGGAATGTATAATTGAACATTAAGCGTCCCGCCTTTTCAGAAACGATCAACGGCGCGATCATCTTGACCGCGCCGTTTACGAAAAGTCCTGATCAGCGATAAACGCCGTTGACGGTGAGCGAAGGAACTTCGCCGCCAACCCATTTTTCATAGAGTTCGGCGTAACGGCCGGTGCGAACCTGCTGGTTGATGAAGAGGTTCAGGTAGTTGATGAAGCCGTATTCGTCACGGTTGGTGAAGAGCGCGACATAATCGATGTCATATGGCGCCTTGCCGACCACGGAGATGCCCGCGAACTTGCCGCCCTTGACGTTGGACTGCGCAACCGTCGAGGTGGAAACGGTGGCGTCGATCTGGCCCTGGCTGAGCGCGAGGAACACATCGGCCTGCGTCTGGTACGGACGGAACTCGCCAGTGCCCCATTCCTTGACCGTCTTTTCGAGCGCGATGGCTTCGAACGTGCCGGCAGTCGCGCCGACCGTCTTGCCCTTCATGTCCTCGAAGGACTTGATGCCCGACTTGTCGTTGGCGGTAACGGCCATTTCGAAAGCGAAGTAAGGCACCGTCATGCCGACCGTCTTGGCGCGCTCCAGCGTATCGGAGGTGGACGCAACGCCGACATCGACGCGGCCGGACATCAGCGCCGGAATGCGCTCGGGGAACGGCGTTTCGACGATTTCAGCCGTGACGCCGAGCGCCTTGGCAAGATCGTTGCAATAATCGACATCGAAGCCGATTGGGTTGTTGGCGTCATCACGCGCGCCCATGGGCGGGAAATCGAGCACGACGGCGCAACGCAGCGTGCCGGACGAAATGATGTCGTCAAGTTTGTCGGCCTTGGCCGGCGTAATAGCGAAAGTGGCGGCCAAGAGGCCGGCGACGATGACCGATTTTTTCATTCTTTATTTGCTCCCACAATTGGTCTGCCCTTGAAGGCGCGGTCACTATTTCCCTATGGCGGCGATAAATCAACATAAAAATACAACGAGTATACAAAAAGAATTTTTGCATGTGCGAACTGATGAGGTTCGCGGATGATTACGCAAGCCAGCGCCGGGGGGAGCGGACAAGGTTGGTGAAACGTCCGGCATCCTCGTTCCGTGGTTGTCACAGGAATCTGGCCTGCCCAAAACTTTGGGCTAAAAAAGGCTTTCCGACGCGCAGACGCGCCGACCGGATTTCTGTAACAAGCAAAGGAATGACGGCTTAAGGTGTCTTCGTGTTTGAGAGGGTCACCTTCTGCTGGGACTGAGCTTCATCGAAAAGACACGTTGCAATACTCACGCCTTTGTATACTTTATGTATTCAAAATGTGCGAGCCCTATCGGAGGACTATGATGAGCGACACGATCACCTTGACCATTGAGGCACTTTTCCAGCGGGTCGAGTCGATTTTCTTGAGGGCCGGGGTGAATGATGTACAGTCGGGAGCGCTGGCGCGCGTCATTACTGCCGGTGAGCGGGACGCCTGCAAGTCCCACGGCATCTACCGTATCGAAGGCGCGCTCCGCACCGTCAAGGCCGGCAAGGTGAAGCCCGACGCCATACCTGAAGTGGCTGAAGACGACGGCACGGCCATCGTCAAGGTCAATGCCCGTGGCGGCTTCGCCAACCCCGCCTTCGAACTTGGTCTGCCGGTTCTGGTGGAGCGGGCGAAACGTGCGGGGATCGCTGCACTCGTCATCAATGACTGCACGCATTTCTCGGCGCTCTGGCCGGAAGTCGAGGGCCTTACCTCGAATGGTCTCGCCGGGCTGGTCATGTGCCCGAGCTATTCCACCGTTGCGCCCACCGGCGGAACCAAGCCTCTGCTTGGCACCAACCCCTTCGCCTTCGGCTGGCCGCGCAAGGACACCTCCCCTTATGTCTTTGATTTCGCGACCTCGGTTGCGGCCCGTGGTGAAATAGAACTACACCGGCGGGCCGGAAAGCCCCTGCCGGAAGGCTGGGCTCTGGATGCCGACGGCAAGCCAACGACTGACCCGGAAGCGGCCCTTGCCGGCTCCATGCTGCCCTTTGGCGGCCACAAGGGATCGGCCATCGGCACCATGATCGAGCTTCTCGCCGGCATCATGATCGGCGATCTCACCAGCCCCGAAGCGCTCGAATTTCTCGGCACCACCACGCTTGCCCCGACCCATGGCGAGCTGATCGTCGCTTTTTCGCCTGAGACCTTCGCCAAGGGGCGCCCCGGCGATCCTTTTCAGCGCGCGGAAGTGCTGTTCGACGCCATCATCGGCCAGGGCGCCCGCCTGCCCTCGGGCCGCCGCTTCACTGCACGCGCGAAGTCCGAAAGCGAAGGCATTACCCTCACCGCCGCCGAAATGGCCGGGCTCGACCGGTTGCTGGAGAAGGGGCTGGATGCGGTTTCCTGAGCGCGTTTGGATGTGGAAATAAAAAAAGCCCGAGATCGCGGGCTTTCTCATAACGACAGCGTCACTCAGCTTTCTTTGCGACTGCATAGCATCCCCTCTCCGTCACCCCGGACTAGATCCGGGGTCCAGCGCGATCAAGTCCTTGATCGCGGAAGAGTCCTTTCACGGCGCAGACGCGCCGTGGCTGGATGCCGGATCTAGTCCGGTATGACGGACGAGAGGCATCAAATCTCATAAATGCAAAAAGGCCCGCAGTTGCGGGCCTTTTGTTTTCTCGTCAGCGACTGCTCAAGCAGCCTTGCAGGCCTGCACGGCGCCCGGAAGCTTGCTCCAGTCGGCATACCAGCTGTTGAACAGCTTGAACTGCGCCTCGACATAACCGCGCTGGCTGTCGGTCAGGGCGTCGGTTTCGTTGAAGTGCAGCGTGTATTCCTTGTCGCCCTTCAGCACCATCATGTGCTTGAAATAGAGAACCAGATCCGGGCCTTCATCGAAGGAAGAGAGGACGGCGAGCGCCTGCTCCAGCTCCAGCGCGCGGGCGCGGGCATCGGCATCACCCTTGGCGGCGGCCTGCGACAGCTTGCAGAGGTGAATGACTTCCTTCGGCAGGACATTACCGATGCCGGTGATGGCGCCAGTTGCGCCACAATTGACGAAGCCATGGAAGACGGCGGTATCGACGCCGATCATGAGGGTGACGTCGTCATCGCGGCTGGTGATGTTTTCAGCTGCGTAACGCATATCGGCCGGGCCGCCGAATTCCTTGAAGCCGACGAGGTTCTTGTGCTCGGCGCGCAGCGCGAAAAAGAGATCGGCGCGAGTGGCGAAGCCGTAATAGGGGCTGTTGTAGATGACGGCCGGGATTTCCGGTGCGGCCGAGAGGATGGCCTTGAAGTGGGCCTTCTGGGCGGCGATGACCGAACCGCGCGACAGGACGCGCGGAATGACCATCAGGCCCTTGGCGCCAACCTTCTGGGCATGGGCGGCATGGGCAACGGCAGATGCCGTGTTGACCGCGCCGGTGCCGACGATGACCGGAATACCGGCTTTCACCAGGCGCTCGACGCCTTCCATGCGCTGCTCGTCCGTCAGGAGCGGCCAGTCGCCCATGGAACCGCAATAAACAACGGCCGACATGCCATCGGCGATCAGTTCCTTGCCCTTGCGAACAAGCGCATTGAAATCAGGGGTGCGATCATCCTTGCACGGGGTCATCAAGGCGGGAATCACGCCGGAAAAAATGCTGGCCGTCATTTCAAGCTCCTAAGGGACATGTTTTTCGGGAATGGACGCACCTCCGCGCCACCCTTTCGACAAGGACATTACAATCTTGTATTTTATTTGTCGACAAGAAATCGACAAGCTACAGATTTATTTCCAAACGCTCGTTTCGCACCAGCAGTTTCTGCACCTGCCGCACGATCTGCTCGGCATGCTCGCGGGCCAGTTTCTCGGAAAGAACGGTATCACGCGCGGCAATCGCCGCGATGATCTCATCATGATCGTCGACGAAGCGCTTCGGCAAACGATCGTCATAGGACTGGTAATAAAGCCTGAGGATGCGTCGCCCCTCGTCCAGCAGCCGCTTGAACAGGCTGGTAAAATAGGGGTTACGCCCGGCTTCGGCGATGGAAAGGTGCAGGGCGGCATTGGTGGAGATCATCGCCAGCGCATCCTGCTCTTCCACCGCAATGGCGAATTCCGCATTATGGGCGCGGATTCCGGCCAGATCTTCCGGGCGGTGATATTGCGCGGCAAGCTGCGTCGTTACCCGATACATCAACACCAGCGCATCGAAATAGGTGTGCATGTTGAGGAAATCGATATTCGACACCATGGTCGAACGGTTCGGCAACGTATCGATCAGCCCCTCGCCCGAGAGCCGCACCAGCGCCTCGCGGATCGGCGTGCGCGACATCTTGAACCTTTCGGCAAGCTGCACCTCGTCGATGGGGCTGCCGGGCGGCAGAACCAGATCGAGAATCTCGTCGCGCAGAAGATCATAGACCATCTTCACGCCGGAGCCGCGCTTGCGCTCGGCAGAAGCAATTATATCCGTCATCATCAAATCCCTCTTGTCGACATAAAGAGTACTATTATATTTTTTCCCGATCAACGCCGCGCAGCGCCGCAGCATCTTCGAATGGCGGAATAATTGTTCAAAAACAACAAAAAGCCGTCGCGAAAATTGCCCGCGACGGCTTTTGATCGTTCAGTTTGTGGCGTGGACGCTGTTTTTAGGGTATCGCCAACTCAAGAAGGCGATGTCCCTGGGAAGCAAAGAGTACGCCGCTTCTCAGGCAAGCCTCAGTTGCGCAGGCCGGTGGCAACGACCGAAATCTTGAAAGCGCCGTCCAGCGTCGGGTCGAAAGAAGCGCCCATCACCACATCGGTTTCTTCGCTGACCGCCTCGCGCACCAGTGTCATTGCCTCATCGATCTCGTAGAGCGTCAGATCGTTGCCGCCGGAGATGGAAACCAATGCGCCGCGTGCTTCCTTCAGCGACGGTTCGCCGAGCAGCGGGTTGGCAATGGCTGCGGCCGCCGCTTCCGAGGCGCGCTTTTCACCCTTGGCCTGCGCCGTGCCCATCAGCGCCCGGCCGCCATTCTTCATGACATAGCGCACATCGGCGAAATCGAGATTGACCAGGCCTTCGCGCAGGATGAGATCGGTGATGCAGCGCACGCCAAGCGACAGAACCTTGTCAGCCGTCTTCAGCGCATTTTCGAAGGTCGTGCCGGCATCGGCAATGCGCAGCAGGTTCTGGTTGGGGATGACGATGACGGTATCTGCCGTGTTGAGCAGGTTGGCGAAGCCATATTCGGCAGCCCGCATGCGGCGCGCGCCTTCGAAACTGAAGGGAAGCGTCACGACACCGACGGTGAGGATGTTCTTCGCCCGGCAGGCTTCGGCGATGACCGGGGCAGCGCCCGTGCCGGTGCCGCCGCCCATGCCGGCGGTGATGAAACACATGTCGTAGCCGCTCAGGTGATCCATGATCTCGTCAAGTGAATCGATCGCTGCCTGCCGGCCAACCTCGGGATCGGCGCCTGCGCCGAGCCCGCCGGTCAGTTCGGAGCTGAGCTGCACGAGCCGCGGCGCGTTGGTCTTCTTCAGCGCCTGCGCATCCGTATTGGCGGCGATGAAATCGACGCCACCGATGCCCTCGGCAATCATGTTGTTGATCGCGTTGCCGCCACCGCCACCGACGCCGACGACGGCGATATTGGGCGTGTTGCGGGCAATGGTGGCGCGCGGAGACTGGGTCATCGTCTTATTCTCTTTCTAAACTCATAGGGTCCCGCGCCGTTCTTTGACTGCGGCACGCGAATGATCGGCAAGGTTCCAGCGCTTCCTCCCCGATGGGGAAAAGAGGCTGTAACGCTTTGAATTTTCATGCCGGCCTTTCACCCCATAATGGCGAAAGAACGGTGTTCCAGGGGGCGAAAGATGCTCCACGGCGACGTTCTCCGACCCCTTCCCCGGATGAAAACCGAACCGAATCAACTGCTTCGCTCTTGTAAGGTGATAGCCGAAAAGGCACACCGTTTACACTCCATTCACTATGTTTATCTCACTTTGGAACGAGTTGCGCCGAGAAGTGTTTGCATGCCGACCGCGCTGGAGCGGCGGGAAATAAAACGGAACCGGTCCCGCCGCTCCGGGTTTAGTTGAAGCCTCGGATGATCCGCAACCGCGATTCAGTTTTCAATCCGTTGCTCTGAAACACAGAATGGAGGCAGGCATATGTTGGCAGACGTCTTGCAAAACGAACCGGGTTTCCGCACGGAACAGCCGCGTGTGCTGATCGTGGAAGACGAATTCCTCATCGCCATGGATATAGAGGATTCCATTTTGCAGGCGGAAGAAGAGGCAGATGTCATCGGTATTGCCAACCGGCTGGAAGACGCCGTGGCGCTTGGCAGCCGCGCCGATATCGCCTTTGTCGACGTCAACCTTGCAGACGGACAGACCGGCCCGGAAATCGGACGGCGGCTTTCACAAGATCATGGCGTGGTGGTGATCTTCATGACGGCAAACCCCGAAGTCGTCGTCAATCTCGGCATCGGCGCCGGCGTAATCGCCAAACCCGTGCCGCAGGATGCCGTGGAGCAGTGCCTCGCCTATGCCCTTGCCAAACGTGCAGGCGCCCACGCCGTGACGCCCATCGGCATGATGGCTTTCGACTGAGATATTTCCTGAAGACAAAGGCAAGTTTCTGAAAACAAAAAAGCCTGCCGCGGGAGGAGGTGCGGCAGGCTTTTTGAAAAGATGAACAGCGATATGGGAGGAGGAAAACCGCTGTCCCCGGGGCAATCCTTTGGGAGGAGGAGTAGGATCACCCGCTTTACCAAAAGGATGTGGGAGGAGGTACATCCCTTTCGATGATTGGAAGATAGCATTTTTCTGCGTATTTGACAGGCATAAGCTTGCAGTACAGATATGCATTCAATGCATGGCGATATTCATCGCCCGACGTCGAGAAAACCCCGCCCTTCGGCTGGCACTTCGACATCGCCGGATTATCTGGCGGATATTCGCGGCAGAAGCATCCCATATCCCCAAAACAAAAACGCCCGCTGAGCGGGCGTTTGTGCATTCAAAAGAGGCGATATCGCCTTGATTACCTGCCAACGGCGGCGCGGGCGACGCTGGTGATCTGGCTACGATCGATACCGAGATCGTGCAGTTCACGGGTGCTCATACGGCCGAGTTCGTTGATGGTCTGACGATATTTGCGCCAGTTATTGAAGCTGCGTGCTACGTTCATGACATTACCCTTTCTGAGGTTTAGGTGACGTCAGTAACGTTTTCGTTCCGGCGTCCTTTGATGCCCCCTATATGCGCTTTTCGATGACGAATTAACAGGCAGAATAAGGCAATCCACCCATGCGCCAGACGCAAGGGTTCCCCATGACACTTTGCGACGAAAAAGAAACGTGACTAAAATTCAGACGGTTCGCCGGGCCTAGAACCGCCCCCCGCCGCTCAGAACTTGTAGCGGACGCCGAATACGTTGGCGTTTGTGGCGCCTTTCATATTGCCCAGTGTTTTGCCACCGCCGGAACGGTGGTGAAGACGCCAGAAGAATTCCGTCGAAGAATCCTCGCTGAAGGACACGTTGATTTCCGGTCCCAGATAAAACAGGACATTCGCGTTGCCGTTGTCCTTGATTTCCTGTTCCCGCTCGCGGCCACGCTGCGCATCCGTGACGAGGCTGAGGCCGGCGGTAAAGCTCGGCGTGATGAACAGCCGCTCTCCGAGCCTGATCTGCTCGTAACGTGCAACCGGACCCGCCCAGACTTCACCGGTAAAGCCCTTGCCAAATCTGGCGGCGACGCCGATTTCGCCGCCGAGTTTCACGTTACCGATGTGGTAGGGGTAGAACTGATAGCCGCCGCCCAGAATGGCATTGCGCTCATATTCCACCGGAATGAGGGCTGCACTTTTCAGCATGTCCTCTTTCGTCAGGACGCCGCCGAAACCGAATATCGCTTCGCTCGTCTCCGACGTCATATCTTCTGACGCAAGAGATGGCGTTGCCGCCAGTGCGATCATGGCTGCCAGTGACAGACGTGCTGCAATATTCATTTTGCTACTCCTGAACAAAGCCCGCTTACCCAGCCGTCCTCATAGGCATATTCACGGAAGGCGAACATACCGTTACCGAACACAATTAATTCAACTTGCGCGGAAATAGGCGGAATCAGCGCAGGAAACGCCTGAAACGGCGAAGCGCGAAAACGAAAAGCGCGGAGCCGATGGCCAGCAGCGCCAGCAATTGCGGCCAGACCACATCCAGCCCCGCCCCCCTGAAAAGCACCGATTGCGCCAGTATGACGAAATGGGTGTTGGGTGCGAGAAGCATGATGTACTGGATGATATCAGGCATGCTTTCACGCGGCGTCATGGCGCCGGAGAGCACCTGCAACGGCAGCAGGAACAGGATCAGCAGCATGCCGAATTGCGGCATGGAGCCTGCAACGGTCGCAAGGAAGATGCCCATCGACGTCATGGCGAAGAGCTGCAACGCCGTTCCGAGCAGGAAGAGCAAGAGCGAGCCTTCGATTGGAATGGCGAGCAGGCCCCTGACGACTACGAACAGGGAAAATGCGGAGGCCACCAGCACGACAAGGCCCATGGACCAGACCTTGCTGAGCATGATTTCCAGCGGCGTGACCGGCATGACCAGCAGATGCTCGACCGTGCCATGCTCGCGCTCGCGAATGAGCGCGGCCCCCGTCAGCACGATCGACAGCATGGTGATGGCGGTGATGATGTTGTTGATCGACCCGAACCACGACTTGTCCAGCTCCGGGTTGAAACGGGAGCGTAGCGTCAGGTCCACCGGCACCGACGTCGCACCGCGATAACGGTTGATATATTCCTGAACTTCACTCGTTACGATGCTCTGCACGTAACCGCCGCCACTGAAAGCCTGGCTCATGCGGGTGGCGTCGATATTGAGCTGGATAGCGGGTTGCTGCCCGGCCATCAGCCGGCGCTGGAAATCCGGCGGGATATTGAGCGCGAAGGTATCGAGGCCCGCATCCATGCGCTTGTCCATTTCCGCAATGGAAATCTGCTTCGGCGGGGAGAAATAGGGCGGATAAAAAGCCGTGCTGATGCGCCCTGAAAGCGGTGACTGATCCTCGTCGACGATGGCGATGGCGGCATTGTTCAGCGTCTCCGGCAGCGCGCTGGAGCCGGTGTAGATCTGCAGCGTGAAGGCGTAGACGATGAGCAGCAGCAACATGCCGTCACGCGCAAGGCCGCGCAGTTCCTTGATGCCGAGCTGGAAGATGTTGGACGAAAACAGCCTCATGACGCCTGTTTCCTCAAAAGTGCGGCGCCGGCAATGAGAAGCAGCGGAATGGCAATGAGAAGCGGCAGGAACGAGCCGGAAAGCCCGGCGAAATCCAGCCCCTTGGAGAAGGTGCCGCGCGAAATGGTCATGAAATAGGTGGCGGGATAGATATTGCCGATAAAGGCGCCCGCCCCCTGTAGCGACGAAACGGGATCGATCATTCCCGAATATTGCGTTGCCGGAATGAGCGTCAGCAGGGCCGTGCCGAAGATCGCCGCGATCTGGCTCTTCATGAAGGACGACATGAGAAGGCCGATGGAGGTGGCGATGACGACATAGAGCAGCGCTCCCGTCGCATAGGCGAGATAACTTCCGGTGAAGGGCACCTGGAAGATGAAGATGGCGAAGGCCGTCAGAAGCAGGAAATTGAGCATGCCGAGGGCGACATAAGGAAGCTGCTTGCCGATCAGGAATTCCAGCCGGGTGGTCGGCGTCACGTAAAGATTGACGATGGAGCCGAGTTCCTTTTCCCTGACGACGCTGAGCGCCGCCAGCATGGCGGGAATGAGCATGAGCAGCAGCGGAATGACCGCCGGCACCATGGCGACGAGGCTTTTGACGTCCGGATTGTATCGATAGCGCGTTTCGATGCTGAAAGTGCTTTGCGTCGCCGCGCTGCCGTAAATCTCGGCCGCCTTGCGCGCCAGCCATGTCTGGTGCATGCCCTGCACGTATCCGCGAACGGTTTCCGCCCGCTGCGGCATGGCGCCGTCGATCCAGGCGCCCACCTCCACCGTCTTGCCGCGCAACACGTCGCGGCCGAAACCGGGGGGGATTTCGATGGCAAGGCTGAGTTCCCCGTCACGCATCCGTCGGTCCATATCGGCATAATCGCGGATCGGTTCCTTCTCGATGAAATAACGGGAGCCGGCAATGTCGAGCACGTAATCGCGGCTGATGGTGGAATCGTCACGGTCCAGCACCGCGAAGGTCAGGTCCTCGACATCGAGATTGATACCGTATCCGATGACGAACATCAGGATGACGCTGCCGAGCACCGCCAGCGTGCCGCGAATGGGATCCCGCTGCAGTTCCAGCGCCTCGCGGCGCGTATAGCTGAACATGCGCCTGAAATCGAAAAACCTCTTACGATTGGGTGCAGCATGTTGCGTCGCTGGCACCTCCGCTGTCGCGACGGGCGCTGCTGCAGGCTCCGCCTTTTTGACGCCGGAAGCATCTTCGAGATAGGCGACGAAAGCCTCTTCCAGCGTTGCCGCATTGCGGCTTTTGGTAATCGCATTGGGCGTATCGCTGATCAGCACCTTGCCGGCATGCATCAGCGAAATCCGGTCGCAGCGCTCCGCCTCGTTCATGAAATGGGTGGAGATGAAAATGGTGACATTGTCGTTGCGCGAGAGATCGGCAAGGATTTGCCAGAACCCGTCCCGTGCCACCGGGTCGACGCCGGAGGTCGGTTCATCGAGGATGAGAATATCAGGCGAATGGATCATCGCCACCGCCAGCGACAGCCTCTGCCGGATGCCGAGCGGCAGGTCGTCCGGCAGGGTTTCCATGACCGCACCGAGATCGAAACGCTCGGCCATTTCGGCGATACGCGGCTGAATGGTCTCTTCCGGCAGCTTGAACAGACGGGCGTGCAAATCGAGGTTCTGCCGCACCGTCAGCTCGGAATAGAGCGAGAAGGCCTGGCTCATATAGCCGACGCGGTGACGGATCGCCATGTCGCTGGCATCCACCTTGTGCCCGAAAAGCTTGGCCTCGCCTTCGCTGGCCGCCAGAAGCCCCGTCAACATCTTCATGGTGGTGGATTTTCCGCAGCCGTTCGAGCCGAGAAAGCCGAAAATCTCGCCGCGCGGAATCTTGAAGCTGACATTGTTGACGGCGGTAAAGTCGCCGAAGCGCATGCTGAGATGCGACGCCTCGATGGCATAGTCGCCCTCACCCGCCACCTTGCGCGGCGCGATATGGACTTCATGGTAACCCTTGCGCTTTTCTTCGGGAAGGAGCGCGATGAAGGCGGCATCGAGATTGGGTGCGGAGGTGCGCTCGAGAAGTTCGGCAGGCGAGCCGGTGGCTAATATCTTGCCGCCATCCATGGCGACCAGCCAGTCGAAACCGGCGGCCTCTTCCATATAGGCCGTGGCGACGATGACGCTCATGCCGGGACGCCCGGCCCGGATGGAATCGATCAGTTCCCAGAACTGCCGCCGCGACAGCGGATCGACGCCTGTAGTCGGCTCATCAAGAATGAGCAGGTCGGGATCGTGGATCAGCGCGCAGCAGAGCCCCAACTTCTGCTTCATGCCGCCAGAAAGTTTCATGGCGGGGCGGTCGGCGAAGGGCTCGAGGCCGGTACTTTTCAGCAATTCGGCAATGCGCGCCTGCCGCTCCCTGCCGCCCTGCCCGAACAGCCGCCCGAAAAAATCGATATTCTCGAAGACGGACAGGGTGGGATAGAGGTTCTTGCCAAGACCCTGCGGCATATAGGCGATACGCGGGCAGGTATCCTCGCGGTGGCGCGGATCGGACATATCACCGCCCAGAACTTCCACCTTTCCCCTCTGTATGGCGCGCGCGCCGGAGACGAGCGACAACAGGCTCGATTTGCCCACACCGTCAGGCCCGATAAGCCCGATCATCCGCCCGGCGGGGATCTCGACCGATATGTCGGCCAGCGCAATGGTGCTTCCGAAGGTCAACCGCACATCGGCCAATCGCGCGACCGGTGCATGCCTGTCATTCGTTGCGGGGGGCGCGACCATGGTGGCCACCGTCACTTGACGAGATTGCGTTCGAGGTTTTCCGGCCAGGCGGCCTGCGGATCAAGCCGGACATAGGCCATGCCGGGCAGCCCGGTTTTGACATATTGGATATATTTCTGCAGCAGCTCCTGCGGGATTTGCGCCCTCACCCGGAATGTCAGCTTCTGGCGTTCTTCTTCGGTTTCGACCGTTTTCGGTGTGAACTGCGCGACATCGGCGACGAAGGAAACCTTGGCGGGGATGGTATATTGCGGGGCGGCATCCAATATCAGGCGCACATCCGAGCCCATGGACGTGCGGCCGGCCCCGGCCGTCGGCAGGAAGAACGTCATATAGACATCGCCGAGATCGACGAGGTTCAGAACCCGTCCACCGGCGGACAGCACCTCACCGGGCTGGGCGATCCGATATTGCACGCGGCCATCGCGGGGCGATTTCAGCGTCGCATCGGCGATATCCGTCTCGATGCTTTCAATATCGGCCTGCGCGGCATCCACCGCCGCCTCGGCATCGACGATCTGCGCCTTGGCGGCGTTGATTGCGGCATCGGAGGCGGCAAGCGAGGCCTCGGCGGAAGCGAGCGTGGCGCGGGCGGACTGCTCGGCGGCTTCACTGTCATCGACGATCTGCTGCGAGACGGCGTTGCCGGTCAGCAGCTGTTTCGAGCGCGCATAGGTCTTGGAGGCGGAATCGAGCTGGGCCTTGCGCTGTTCCACCACTGCCAGTGCCGAGGTCTTTTCCGCCTCCCGCTGGGCGACAAGGCTGTGGGCCGTATCGATTGCTATTTTCGCACGGCGAAACTGTGCTTCCGCCTGACGTTTCCTCGCCTCCAGTTGCGCCGTATCCATTTGGGCAAGCACCTGCCCGGCCTTCACGAAATCGCCTTCACGCACCATGATGTCCTGAAGGCGACCGGCGGTCTTGGTGGAAATATCGATCTCGACGGCCTCGATACGGCCGTTGCTGGCCACGAAACCGGCGGGAAGTCCCTCACCCTTCAGCTTTGACCAGGAGAAATAGGCGACACCGGCAAGAACCAGAATCACCAGACCAACGAGCAAGCCTTTTTTAGACATCCGTTTTCCCCATGAACCCTTCGAATTTCAACCCTAATACGATGAAACCGAAGAAGCCACCCACCATTGCGTTTAGTATTCGCACCCGACATTTCTCCTATTTAAGAGGGGATAGATCGGGTTCAGGTGATGTCTAGACGTCAAGGTGTCTTGTGGCCTTGACACAAGTCAAATGCTTTGAGGGTTTCGGACAGGCGCCTAAACCGGCTGATGATGGCAGGCCTCAGGGGTTGCAAAGCCCTATGAAACGGCCGCGTTCGGCAAAGCCGCATCATCCGCACCCCGTCACCCCGGGGCTTGATCCGGGGTCCAGCGCGATCAAGTGCTTGATCGCGGAAGAGTCTTCTCACGACGCAGACGCGTCGTGGCTGGATGCCGGATCTAGTCCGGCATGACGGAGGAGATGGTCTGCACCTTCGTATTTTGTCGCAACCGCGCCTTACACCGCCCGCGCCCGCTTCACCTCCACCTGCGTCCATTCCGGCAGCCAGTCGCGATGGGCCAGCAGCAGATCGTCCACCAGCGACCATATCTGGTCGAGATCCAGTTCCGCCGCCGTATGCGGGTCCATCATCGCCGCGTGGAAGATGTGCTCTCGGTTTTCGCTCATCAGCGCCCGCACCGTCAGTTCCTGCACATTGATGTTGGTGCGCATAAGGGCGGTGAGCTGCGGCGGCAATTCGCCGATAAAGGTGGGCTGCACGCCGTTATGATCGACAAGGCAGGGCACTTCCGCCGCGCAATCCGATGGCAACGAGGTGATGCAGCCATTGTTGCGCTGGTTGCCGTATATCACCGAGGGTTCGCCGGTCCAGACCGAGTTGATGATGGAGGAGGCATATTCCTTTGACTGCTTTACCTCGATCTTCTCGGCCGAACGATAGGCCGCCGCCTGCCCCTTCCAGCGTTCGATCTGCTCGATGCAGCGCTTCGGGTATTCATCGAGCGGGATACCGAATTTCTCGATCAGGTCCTCTCGTCCTTCCTTGATGAAATAGGGCGTATATTCGGCGAAATGCTCGGAGCTTTCGGTGACGAAATAACCGAGCCGCGTCAGCATCTCATAACGCACCTTGTTGGGGCAGCGCGGGTTCCATCCGGGTTTTGGCGCACGGCCTTCGCGGTAACCGCGCACGAGATCGGGATAAAGGTTCTTGTAGCTGCCATCCGGCTGGCGGTGCTCGAATTCGAGGAAAAACGCCATGTGGTTGATGCCGGCCGAACGGTAACGGATTTCCTCGTATGGGATATCGAGATCATGGGCGAGTTCCATGGCCGTGCCCTGCACGGAATGGCAAAGGCCGACCTGCCGGATCGTCGGATATTTCTCCGCAATCGCCCAGGTATTGATCGCCATGGGGTTCACATATTGCAGCATGATGGCGTTGGGGCAGACGGCCAGCATGTCCTCGCAAATTTTCCACAGATGCGGCACGGTGCGGAGGCCGCGCATGATGCCGCCGACGCCGAGCGTATCGGCGATGGTCTGACGCAGGCCATATTTGCGCGGCACCTCGAAATCGGTGACCGTGCAGGGTTCATAGCCGCCGATCTGGAAGGCGACGACGACGAAATCAGCACCGGCAAGCGCCTTTTTCTGGTCCGTGTAGGTCTCGGCCTTCGCCTTTGCGCCAAGCGTCGAAATCAGCTTGTTGACGACGATGGCGCTTTCTTCCAGCCTTTCACGGTTGATATCCATCAGTGCGATGGTGGCGCCCGAAAGGGCCGGACGCTGCAGCACGTCGCCGATGATGTTCTTCATGAACACCGTGGAGCCTGCGCCGATGAATGTGATCTTGGGATCTCTTGCCATGTCTACCTCCAGCATTGGGAATTCAAGCGATTTCGAAGGCGGCCCGCACAAGCCGCTGAGTATATTCGGTTTTCGGATTGGTCAGCACATCCTCGACAGGCCCTTGCTCGACGATCTGCCCGCGCTGCATGACGATGACGCGGTGGCAGAGCGCGCGGACCACTTTCAGATCGTGCGAGATGAACAGATAGCTCAGGCCCCGCTCATCCTGCAGCTTGCGCAGGAGATCGATGATCTGCGCCTGCACGGAAAGATCGAGCGCCGAGGTCGGCTCATCGAGCAGGATGAATTCCGGCTCCAGCGCCACCGCACGGGCAATGGCGATGCGCTGGCGCTGACCGCCGGAAAATTCGTGCGGAAAACGCGAGAGGATATTGCCGGGCATGCCCGCCGCCTCCAGCGCGTCGCGCACCCGGTCCAGCCTCTCGGCCTTGGTTTTCCCAAGGCCGTTGATGATGAGGCCTTCCTCGATGATCTGGCCGATGGTCATGCGCGGATTGAGCGAGGCGAAAGGGTCCTGAAAGACGATCTGCATACGCGAACGCAAAGGCCGCATTTCAGCGCGGGAGCGGCCATCCACCCTCTCCCCGTCAAAGATCACCTCGCCGGCCACCGGCTCGTTCAGCCGCAGCAGGGATTGGCCGAAGGTCGTCTTGCCGGAACCGGATTCACCGACGAGCCCCAGCGTCTCGTGCCGATTGAGGGTAAGCCCCAGACTGTCGACGGCGATCAGCTCCTTCAGTTCGGGTTTAAACAGCCCACCGTAACGCATCATAAAAGAGACGCGCACGCCGCTTGCCGTCAGCAGCACGCCGGAATTTTCCGGCAGCGGCTTTGCCGTGCCATGCGGTTCGGAGGCAAGCAGCTTTTTCGTATAGGGGTGCTGCGGCGCTTCGAAGAGATTTTCCGTGGTGTTGTGCTCCCGCATCTCACCATGCTGCATGACATAGACGTAATCGGAAAACTGCTTCACGATCGTCAGGTCATGGGTGATGAGAACCACGGCCATGCCGCGCTTCTTTTGCAGGTCGCGGATGAGGTTGAGGATTTGCGCCTGCACCGTCACATCGAGCGCGGTGGTCGGCTCGTCGGCAATCAGCACATCCGGATCGTTGGAAAGCGCCATGGCGATCATCACACGCTGCCGCTGGCCGCCGGAAAGCTGGTGCGGATATTGCTTCAGCCGCGCTTCCGGTTCCGGTATCTGCACCTGCCGCAGAAGATCAAGCGCCCTCGCCTCGGCCTCCTTCCGACTGAGTTTCGAATGAACGCGGATCGCCTCGACGATCTGGCTGCCGATCGTATAGATCGGGTTCAATGAACTCATCGGCTCCTGAAAGATCATCGAGATGCGGTTGCCGCGCAACGCCCGCCGCTGGCGGCTAGAAAACTTCAGAATGTCGTCGCCGTTGAAACGCACGGTCGCGGATTTCGAAACGGACGCCCGCTTCGTCAAAAGCCCCATGATCGAGCGGGCCGTGACGGATTTTCCCGAACCGGATTCGCCGACGATGGCAATCGTCTCGCCGCGATAAAGCTGGAAGGAAATGTCCTTCACCGCCTCCACCGTGCCGTGCTCCACTTTGAAGGTCACGGCAATGTTGCGCGCATCGATGATGGCGGCGTCGTTTCGGTCATCGGCGTCAAAGCGGATGGCGGGCGCGTAAGTGTTGTTCTGTGCAGTAGCAACCATATTACGCTCCTCTCAATAGGGATCGACGGCATCGCGCAGGCCATCGCCCAGCGCGTTGAAGGCGAAGACTGTGACCAGCACGAAACCGACCGGCGCGAGAATCCAGGGATAGGAACCGATGACGGAATAGGTCGCCGTATCCTGCAGCATCAGCCCCCAGGAGATGAGCGGCGGCTTCACCGCAAAGCCGAGGAAACCGAGGAAGGATTCGAGCAGCACGACGCTTGGAATATGCAGTGTCACGGCGACGATCACATGGCTCATCACATTCGGCAGGATGTGCTGGAAAATGATGCGCCGGTCCGTGGCCCCGACGGCAATCGCCGCCCGCACATAATCGATGCGCGCCAGCGCCAGCGTCTTGCCGCGCACCTCGCGCGACATCTGCGCCCAGCCGAGCGCCGACATGACACCGACCACGAAGACAAGGAAAACGGTAGTGGGTGCGGTTACCGGAATGAGCGAGGTCAGTGCGAGGTAAAGCGGCAATTGCGGGAAAGCGAGCACCACTTCGACAAAGCGCTGCACCCAGGCATCCAGCGGCCCGCCGAAATAGCCTGATATCAGACCGACGCTCGTGCCGATGACAGTAACGATGGCGACGACGCTCAAGGCGATGGCAAGCGAGATGCGCGAGCCATAAATGGCGCGCGACAGCACGTCGCGTCCAAACTTGTCGGTGCCGAGAAAATGCACCGGCTGGCCGTCGGTCGAACCGAAGAAGTGACGGCTCGTGGGGATAAGGCCCAGCAGTCTGTATTCCGCACCTTTGACGAAGAAGCCGAGATAGACGGGATTGTCGTAATCGGGCCCGACGATGGGTTGGAAGGTGACAGGATCAAGCTCTTCCGTTTCAGCGATGGCATAGACGCGCGGTGCAAGGCTGACATTGCCGTCCTTGTCGGTGAAGCGCAACACCTGCGGCGGCGAGAAGCTGCCATGGGTTTCGAGCGGGTTCATCGGCGCGAAGAAATCCGCAAAGATGGCGATCAGGATCAACAGCGCCACCAACACCAGCCCGACCATGCCTGTGAAGGAGCGTCTGAGACGCCGCCAGACCAGCGCGAGATAGGTCTCGTTGCCATGGGCGGAACGGTCGGGTTTTGCTGCGGTGGCGGTTTCGGTCTTCATCTCGTCAAACGCCATCATCTCAGGCCCTCCCGAATTCGCGAACGCGCGGGTCGAGCATGGCGAGCAGCATATCGGCGATGATGTTGCCGACGATCAGCGTGGCGGCCAGCACCATCATGAAGGTTGCGGTGACATAGACATCGCCCACCGCCATGGAGCCGACGATGGCGGGACCGACAGTCGGCAACGCGAAGATGATCGCGGTTTCGATCTCGCCGCTCAGCATGTAGGGCAACACCACGCCCTGATACATGACGAGCGGATGCACGGCGTTCGGAACCGCATGGCGCATGATGACCGCACCCTCCGAAAGCCCCTTGGCGCGCGCCGTCTCGACATATTGTGCATTCAGCGTATCGAGCAGATTGCCGCGCATCACCCGCATATTATAGGCGAGCCCACCGAAGACGGCGATGGCGACCACCGGCCAGACATGGCTGACGAGATCGACGAATTTGCCCCATGACCACGGCGCACCGCCATATTGCGGCGAAAAGAAGCTGCCGATCTCCGACACGTCGAAATGAAACACCATAAGGTAGACGAGGATCAGCGCCATCAGGAAACGCGGGATCGTCATGCCGAGGAAGGCGATGGTGGAGAGCAGGTTGTCGACCCAGGAATATTGCCGTGTAGCCGCCCAGATGCCGAAGGCGATGCCGAGAACGGACGCGAGGATGTGGCAGACCAGCGCCAGCGCAATGGTGCGCGGCAGGCGTTCGCCAACCACATCGGCGACCGGCTTGTTGTAATAGAAGCTGTAGCCGAAATCGCCGCGGGTGACGATGCCGCCGATCCAGTTGAAATATTGAATGACGAGCGGCTTATCGAGCCCGTGCTCGATGCGATAAGCCTGAGCCTGCGCTTCCGCCTGTTCGAAAGACGCGCCGCCCTGGTTCATCAGCTGCGAGCGGATGTAGTCGGCATAATCGCCGGGCGGTGCCTGAATGATGGCGAAGGTTACCACGCTCAGGATCAACAATACCGGAATGGCGGATGCAACGCGTATCGTCAGAAATCTCAGCATCGAACGGTCTTCCTCGGTTTGGATGGGCCGTGTATCTCCGGCCGCGCTTCACGCGCGACCGGTACCGGGTTTTCTCCGGGAGGAGTTCTAGTTAATCGGCCCGCCCTCACCCGGCTTGCCGGGAAGCTGCTGCGGGAAGAGTTCGTATTTGCCCTGCTTATCCGCCGCGACCCAAAGGCGTTCGCGGATGATGGAGTCTTCAGCCCAGTTGAACATGAAGATCGGCGTGCCCTGCGGCACATTCGAGAACCGCTTGTTGACGATCAGCGCGCCGGGATATTCGGTGAGGCCGATCGTATAGAGGTTCTGCGTATAGACCCTCTGATATTGCTTCATCAGTTCGGCCCGCTCGGCATTGTCCTGCGAGGAGATGAACTTGCGAACGAGATCGGCCATCTCCTTCTCGAACGGCATCAGATCGAGTTCCTTGCCTTCGGGCGAGCGGTGGTTCCAGCTGGTGCGCGGGCCGACAGGGGCAAGCTGCTCGGTATTCTGCACCACGGATGAAAGCTCGGTGGAGTTGCGGCGCACCAGCCAGTCGAACTGCCCGCCATAATGGGCGGCATCGCGCTGGTTGGAATCGAGGCTGTTGATGACGACGCGCAGGCCGAGTTTCGCCATCTGGCCAACAAGACCTTCCGCGAGGCTCTTGTCCGTCGCGTAACCGTTATTGACGAGAAGGGTAATCTCGACATTGCGGCCACCCAGCGTTTCCTTCGGGAAATTCAGGAAACCATCGCCGTCCGTATCCTTCAGGCCTATCGAGGCGAGCGCGGCCTTGGCGGCCTCAAGGTTGAAGGGGTAATAGACCGTGGAGGCGCGGTCATAGAAGCTGGTGCCCGATGAAATGCCGCCCGGATAGATCGCCGTGAACGGCCCCTTCACCAGCGAGTCGCCGACTGCCTTGCGGTCGATGGCCGATGTGACGGCCTGACGGAAAACCTCGTTGCGGTTCAGTTCACGAATGGCCTGCCCGCGTTCATCCGGATTGCCCCAGCTATTGGCGGAGAAATTCATCTGCAGATTATAGCCGATGAGCCGCGGCCCGAAGGCAAGACGGGCCGGCGCATTGGGGTCGGCGGCGCGTTTCAGCGAGGCGACGAAATTCTCCGGCTGTTCGAGGTTGGAGAAATCACCCGATCCCGCCACGGCCTGCACATCACGGTCGGCCCAGGTGGAAAGCTTGTAGTGGACCTCGTTGAGATAAGGCAGCTGCTGGCCCTTCTCATCCACCTTCCAGTAATAGGGATTGCGTCGCAGCACGATGATGTCATCAGGCCGGTAAGCGACCGGCACCCATGCCCCCATGACCGGCATGTTCATATATTCCGGCGGGAAAGCGTTCTTGAACTGGTTATAGGTATTCTTGGAATATTTCGGATGCTGCGGTTTCAGGATATGCGACGGCCCGGGGCAGAAGCTCGGATAGGCCATGGTGTAGAGATATTGCTTGGGAAAAGCGGCCTTGAAGGTCCATTCGACGGTGTAATCATCGATCTTCTTCAGCGTCGTTCCCTCACCGAAAGCCTCGGGCGATGCGCCGCCGCCAAGCGGTGAAACATTGGGGTCGACGACCGCATCTTCCCAGTAGAACATCACGTCATCGGCATTGAAGGACTCGCCGTCCGACCATTTCGCGCCCTTGACGAGATGCATCGTCAGCTTGTGGCCATCCTCGGACCATTCCCAGCTTTTGGCCAGATTGGGCAGCGGTTCGGTGTCCTTGGCATCCACCTGAAAGAGCGGTGCCGTGCGCGTCAGGCATTCGGAAAGGGCGATATCGATGCCGCCCCAGCCCTGGCTCTGGCCGGCAATATAGTTCCAGCCCTCGGGCCTGCCGCCGACCACATGGCGCATCGTATCGCCGTAAACGCCCATACCGTCGGGCATATTGCCGGTTTTGTAGACCAGCGGTTCTTCCGGCAGGCGCTCTTTCAAGGGCGGCAGCTTGCCGGTCTTTTCGAATTTCTCGCTGACCCAGTCAGGCTCGCTGTAGCTCGGCAGCGCCTTGAATTCGAGGATCGAATCGCGCGCCACATAGTTGATCTTGCCTTCGGCCGGAAATTGCGGCGGCTCCGGCGGCGTAGCGGTCTCGAAGGCATCCGCATTGAGTGCGATCATCGAAACACCGAGACCCAGTGCCGAGATAATACCGATCCTGCGTTGAAGTAACATCGTCATTCCTCCCAAATGGCAGCTCTTCGACCGCCCACCCTCTGTGATCGTTCTGGCCGTGGCGGCGAACTCCCTTCCGCCGCCCGGCCTGTTCCCATGCCTTTTCCTTCAAACAGCCTTTTTCAGCGCCGATTTTTCGGCCCGCAATTCTTCGATGGAACGCACATTGCGGCGTGCGGCACCGGCCCAGTCGCGGGTCTTGACGCTGGATTTCGCAAGCCGCTCCTTCGCCGCCGGCACGGCATGGGCATATTGCGGCAGCCAGCGCGCCTGCGCGACGACCATTTCGTCCACCATCTGCCAGACCTCCTCCGGTGTGGCGACGGCGCCGACCAGCGGATCGTGCAGCACGGCAAGCTTCAAAAGATCGATATCGCCTCTCACTGCCGCATGCACGGACATGCGCTGCACGTTGATGGAGGCCATGCAGGTGGCCGCACAGGCTTCCGGCAGGGTTACGCCCGAGACCATGTTGATGCCGAAACGGTCGACAAAACCGGGGGATTCGATGATGGCATCGGCTGGCAGATTGGTGATGACACCATTGTTCTTGACGTTGAAATGGCCGCGATAGACACGCCCGGTTTCCAGCGCTTCCAGAATGTGGCTCGCATGTTCATTGGAGCGCTTGGCCGGATCGATGGGCTTGGCGGCCGAGGCGAGGAACTGCGGAAACTCGGTTTCGAACCAGTTGCGTGTTTCGGTGGAGTGGCGCAGATACCCCCCGGTTTCACCGTGGATCCAGTCGGACATGTCGATCCAGCGGGCAATCTCTTCCGGCCGCTTGCGATACCACGGCAGATATTCGGACAGATGGCCGTTGCTTTCCGTCGAATAGACGCCGAACCGCTTCAGCACGTCGATGCGCAGTTTCTCTTGCTGCGAGAAGACCGGATGCGCCTCAAAGGCCGCGACCAGCTCGTCCTTGCCGATCTTGCGACCGTTGAGCCTCAGATCGATGAACCATGTCTGGTGGTTGATGCCGGAGCAGATGTAATCCAGCTCGGACACGCTTTTCGCACCGAGAATTTCGGCGATCTGTTCGGCGCCGTGCTGAACGCCGTGGCAGAGACCGACCGTATCCACCTTGCCATATTCGATGGCCGCCCAGGTGTTCATCGCCATAGGGTTGGCGTAGTTCAGGAATTTCGCACCCGGTGCGGCGACTTCGCGGATATCCTTGCAGAAATCCAGAATGACCGGAATGTTGCGCTGACCATAGAGAATGCCGCCGGCGCAGATCGTATCGCCCACGCACTGGTCGATGCCGTATTTCAGCGGAATGCGGATATCGTCCGCATAGGCTTCCAGCCCGCCGACCCGTACGCAGCTGATGATATATTTGGCGCCCTCCAGCGCCCGCCTGCGGTCGGTATCGGCCGTCACCTTGACGGGGAAACCATTGGCCTCAACGATCTTTTCAAGGATCGCCCTGATCATATCCAGATTGTGCTGGCTGATATCCGTCAGCGCGACTTCGATATCGCGAAACTCCGGCACACACAGGAGATCGATGAACAGCTTTTTCGTGAAACCGACGCTGCCTGCGCCAATAATAGCGATTTTGAAACTCATAACGCCACCTCTGTTGCAAATCGAACGGGTGAAACGGGCCGCAGGATCGTAAAATGGTGTTGCAGAAAAATACCCGTAAGAATCCCGGAAAACCGGCCTTACTCCCAATTTTTCAGCAGCAACATCCCACTGGCTGTCTCCTCGGATCGGGATTATGCGTATAATATCGGTAAGGACCAGAGAAGGATTATGCTTTCATGGGTAATTTTGTGCTGCGAGATTTGATCGATCAGGGACCCGGCATGCGAACAGTCTCGCTGCCGCGCGGCCGCCAGACGCTGCACACCATGCCGACCAGCAGCGGTTATGAAATCCGCCGCAGTGGCAATTACGACTGGGACGGGCGCAAACGCGGCCAGACGCCTTTTACCGTGCTGCAATATTGCATCGCCGGACAGGGCAACCTGCGTTACGAGAACCGCCACTATGTGGTGAGGCCGGGCGAAACCCTGCTGCTGCTTATCCCGCACAATCACCGCTACTGGCTGGAAGAAGGCAAGGAGTGGGAATTCTTCTGGATTTCCATGAATGGCGAGGAAGCCCTGCGCATTCACCGCAATATCCTCTCCGTCACCGGCCCTATCCTCAAGCTCCAGCCCGAGACCGTGGATCATCTTGCCGAATGCTGCTCGCGCCTCGTCAATGGCGCGGAAACGCCAGGCGCCGCCTCCGCCGTCGCTTATGAGGCGGCGATGACGCTTTATGACGATGTCT
Source organism: Agrobacterium sp. YIC 4121 (assembly GCF_002008205.1). NCBI lineage: Bacteria > Pseudomonadati > Pseudomonadota > Alphaproteobacteria > Hyphomicrobiales > Rhizobiaceae > Agrobacterium > Agrobacterium sp. YIC 4121. The sequence continues at coordinate 134,976 of NZ_MRDI01000024.1, forward strand.
TCGGTTCTCATCCTTCTTTCGTCGGTGAATATCGCACCATGCAACAGGTGCTGAGCTACATCGACAGCCATCTCGGCGAACGGCTTTCGGTCAGCGACCTTGCGGCGGTGGCAGGCCTCAGCCGCGCGCATTTTTCCCGCATCTTCGCGGCAAGCGAAGGCCTTTCGCCAGCGGAATTCGTGCTGCAGCGACGCCTGCGCCGGGCGGCGAAGCTTCTCACCTCGGCTGCCAACCTTCCCATCAAGGAGGTGTCGGTGCTGTGCGGTTTCGAGGATCCGAACTATTTCTCCAAGGTCTTCCGCAGGCTCTACGGCACCAATCCGAGCGAATTTCGCACCACCGGCATGTATGCGAGCGTGCGGCAGAGCTGAACGACAACACGACTTCGTTTTGACATGTTTCAGGCGATTAAGGATGGGCGTTACGCCCTTTTTGGAGACCCGCCGAGGTGAAGAGCATAATCCGGACGATCCTCGTCTTTCCGCTTCGGGCGATCATCGTTTTCGCCCTGATCCTCGACGGCATTTTCCGCCCGCTCTACCGGCCCGTCATCAGGGCCATATCCGGACGGACATTCATCAAGCGACTGGAAAGCCGGATCGCGCGATTGCCGCGTCTTGCCATTCTCTTTTGCCTTGCGGTGCCCTTCGCCATCGCCGAACCCATGAAGATCATCGGTCTCGTCCTCATTGCCCATGGCGCCGTCAAGGTGGGACTGGTTCTGACGGTCCTTGCCCATCTCGCGACATTCCTGATCGTCGAGCGTATTTATCACGCCGGCCGGGAAAAGCTCCTCACCTATCCCTGGCTCGCATGGATCATGCGCTATGTACGTTTCGCACGGTCATTTTACGATCGCTTCAAACTTGCAGCGCTGAACTGGGTCAGGCTCCGGCTTCTCGCGTCGCTGCGATGAAAAGCAGGTCGTTTCCATTGGCGACGAACCTAAAAATGCGGCGCGATCCGCCCTACCGCTTCATTCCCCGCGCGGATACCGCTGGTTTTCCTCCAGCACGTTGAGGTCCATGTGGTTGCGCATATAGCGCTCGGAGGCTTTCTGCAAAGGCTGGTAATCCCACGGGTAATAAGCGCCGTTGCGCAACGCCTTGTAGACCACCCAGCGCCTTGCCTGGCTTTCCCGCACCGCCGCGTCGAAAACCGGGAGCTGCCATCGCCGGTCGATTTCAGCAGAAAGCGATGAGAGCACAGCACTGAAAGCAGGGTCGCCGGCAAGGTTCGTGCGTTCCTCGGGGTCCGCCTCGATATCATAGAGCAACGGCGGATCGGCCTCGCAAACCGATAGCTTGTAGCGCCCGTCGCGAAGGGCGACGAGCGGTGCTATCGAGCCTTCGGCGGCATATTCCATCGGCACCGGGCCGCGCTCGCCAGTTCCCGCCGCCAGCGCCGCCAGATCCTCGCCATCCGTCCAGCGCTTGAGCGAGGTGATATCGAGCCCCGCCAGACCGCAGAGCGTCGGCGTGACATCGAGCGTTGAGACCGGCGTGTCGATCAGAGCCGGCTGCCAGCCGGGTGCGGCCACCATCAAGGGCACGCGGGCGGAACCCTCGAAGAAACACATCTTGAACCACAGCCCGCGCTCGCCCAGCATGTCGCCATGGTCGGACAGGAAGAGGATGATCGTGTCCTCCTCCATCCGCGTCGCCTTCAGCACCTGGAGGATTTCGCCGACCTTTTCGTCGATATAGGAGATATTGGCGAAATATCCGCGCCGTGCGCGGCGTATCTGCTCCGGCGAGATATCGAAAGCCTTATGGTCGCAGGCTTCCAGCAACCGTTTCGAATGCGGATCCTGCTCGTCGAAGGCAATCGGCAGTGTCTGCGGATCAAGCGCCGGGCAATCCTCGTAGAGATCCCAGAATTTGCGCCGCGCCACATAGGGGTCGTGCGGGTGGGTGAAGCTGACCGTCAGGCACCACGGTCGTTCATCGAGGCGGCGCGACAGGTCGTAGAGCTTGCGGGTGGCGTGGTAGGCCACCTCGTCGTCATATTCCATCTGGTTGGTGATTTCGGCGACACCCGCACCGGTCACCGAACCGAGATTGTGATACCACCAGTCGATGCGCTCGCCCGGCTTCGTATAATCAGGCGTCCAGCCGAAATCGGCCGGATAGATATCCGTCGTCAAACGCTCCTCGAAGCCATGCAGCTGGTCCGGGCCGACGAAATGCATCTTTCCCGAAAGGCCGGTGTAATAACCCGCCGCCCGCAGGTGGTGCGCATAGGTCGGAATATCGGAAGCAAATTCGGCGGCATTATCGTAAACCCGCGTGCGGCTCGGCAATTGCCCGGACATGAAGGAGGCACGGGCCGGTGCGCAGAGCGGGCTTGCCGTATAGGTATTGGCGAAGCGGACAGACCGCTTCGCCAGTGTTTTAAGATGGGGTGCATGAAGAAAATCGGCCGGGCCATCGGGAAAAAACGTCCCGTTGAACTGGTCGGCCATCAGGATCAGGATATTGGGACGCGGCATTTCCACTTTCCGGCTTAGAGACCAAGCTTGCCTTTGACGGCGTCCGCACCCGGCTTGCCATCCAGCGAGGTGACACCCTGCAGCCAGCCATCCAGCGCTTTCGGATTGGCCTTCAGCCATGCAGCTGCCGCCGCCTTCGAATCCTCACCACCGAGAATGGAGCCCATCAGGCTGTTTTCCATACCGATATCGAATTTCAGGTTCTTGAACAGCGTTGCCGCATTGGGGCATTGCTGCGGCCAGCCGGTGCGGGCAAGGGTATAGACTTCCGCGCCGCCGAAATTCGGACCGAAATAGGCGTCACCGCCGGAGAGATAGGCAATATCGATCTTCTCATTCATCGGATGCGGCGCCCAGGCGAGGAAGACCACAGCCTTCTTGTCCCTGCCCGCCCGCTCCACCTGCGCCAGCATCGCCTGCTCGCCGGATTCGACTAGCTGCCAGCCCTTCAGGCCGAAATCATTGGCGTCGATGATCTTCTGGATATTCTGGTTGGCCGGGGCACCCGGCTCGATGCCATAAATCTTGCTTTCGAATTCATCGGCATGTTTGGCGAGGTCGGCGAAATCCTTCACGCCCTTTTCCACCATGTAAGAAGGCACTGCCAGCGTAAACTTTGCGCCTTCAAGATTCTTCGTCATCACCTCGGCCGCCTTGGCGGCGTTCAGATCGTCCACGAAGGATTTCTGCGCCGGCATCCAGTTGCCAAGGAAAACGTCGATTTCGCCATTCTTCATCGCCTGATAACCGATCGGCACCGACAGCGTCTTGACGTCAGCCTCATAACCCAAGGCATCGAGCAGCACGGAGGCAACGCCATTGGTGGCGGTGATGTCGGTCCAGCCCGGATCGCTGAGGCGGATGGTCTTGCAGGCCGCGTCATCGGCCGCCTGAAGCGGGGTGGAGAAGGCCGCCACGGACAGAAAGAGACCGGCGGCGATGCGATGCAGATGAGAAATGGTTTTCATTGCGGCTCCCCTTTTATCAATCCAGTTTATTGAACACCACGTTGCTTTTGCCTGTGAAGCGGGTATTTTTCGATGGTTGATATAAGGAATTTTAATGTCAGACAGGCCGCTCGATCTGGGATGGATGCGCATTTTCACCGAGGTTGCCCGCCGCGGCAGCCTGACGGCGGCGGCGGCATCCCTGCGGCTGACGCAGCCGGCCGTCAGCTATCAGATTCGCCGGCTGGAGGAGGAACTGGGTGTAACCCTCATCCGCCGCAAACATCGCGGTATCGAACTGACGACGGAGGGCCAGCGGCTGTTCGAGATTGTCTCGCGCAATGTCGACGCCATCGACCTTCTCGCACAGCAGCTTCGCCGGACGGAGGAACGGCAGACCATCCGTCTGCACACGGACTATGCCTTCTCGTCCCTGTGGCTCATCCCGAGAATGCATGGTTTTCGCGCGCTCAATCCTGACATCAATATCCAGATCGTCGCAACGCAGGACCCGCTCGGCCAGGGCAAACACGATAGCGACGTGATGATTATTTTCGGAACGCGGCAGGAGGCGGGCGACGGGGCGGTATTGCTGCTTTCGGAAAAGGTCACGCCGGTCTGCTCGCCTGCCCTGCTGGCCGAGACACCGGCACCCGCAACCGTTGCGGATTTTTCGCGGCGGAAGCTCATCCACCTCGAAAATACCTCGCAGGCGCACTGGTTCGACTGGCCTTCCTATTTCAAGCATTTTGGCGTGCATCGCGGTGCCGAGCATGATGGCGGCGACATCAGCTTCAACAATTACACCATGGTGGTGCAGGCAACCATCGGCGAGCAGGGTTTCGCGCTCGGCTGGGCCGGACTGATCGATCCGTTGCTCGAGGCGGGCGTGCTGGTGACGGCAGGCCCGAGCCTCGATGCGCCGGGACGCGGCTACTGGCTGATACGGCCGAAAAGCAGCGACGGCGCGGTGAGAAAACTCACCGGCTGGCTGATCGACGAGCGGCGGTGACGCCGCCCGCCAGCGCTATCGGTTCAGATCGGATAATGCAGCGGCCCGTCCTGCAGCGTGACCCAGCGCAGCTCGGTGAATTCCGCAATGCCCGCCGTACCGCCGAAGCGGCCATAACCGGAAGCCTTGACCCCACCGAAGGGCATCTGCGCCTCATCGTGAACGGTTGGGCCGTTGATGTGGCAAATGCCGCTTTCGATGCGGGCGGCAATCGAAAGCGCTCTTGCCTGATCCCTGCCGAAAATCGCAGCCGAAAGTCCGAACTCGGTTTCGTTGGCGATGCTCACCGCCTCATCGATGCTGCCGGCCCTGATGATCGAAACGACAGGACCGAAGCTTTCCTCCGCATAGAGCCGCATGGCGGGGGTGACGCCATCGATGGCAATCGCATCGAGCATCGTGCCGGTGCCGCCGCCACCGGCGACCTGCCGTGCGCCCTTGGAGACAGCGTCATCCACCAGCGCCCGAATGCGGGATGTCGCCTCCGCACTGACCAGCGAGCCGAGCGGTGTTTTGCCCTCACGCGGATCGCCGGCCGTGAGGCTCGACGCTTTCTTGGCGAAGGCCTCCACAAATGCATCGGCAACGCTGTCGAGCACGATGATGCGCTCCGTCGACATGCAGATCTGGCCCTGGTTCATATAGGCGCCGAAAGCGGCAGCCGCGACAGCCGCATCGATATCGGCATCATCAAGCACGATGAACGGCGCCTTGCCGCCCAGTTCCAGCAAAGCGGGTTTCAGATAACGGCCGGCGGTTTCGGCAATCACCCGGCCAACGCGGGTCGAGCCGGTGAAATTCACGCGCCTTACGGCCGGGTGTGCGATCAGCGTATCGACGATCTTTGCCGCATCTTCAGGCGCATTGGAGACGGCGTTGAGCACGCCCTTCGGCAGACCCGCCGAAGCGACGGCTTCAATGATCAGCGCATGGGTGCGCGGGCAAAGTTCCGAGGTCTTCATCACCACCGTATTGCCGCAGGCGAGCGGCGTGGCGATGGAGCGCACGCCGAGAATGACCGGCGCATTCCACGGCGCGATGGACAGCACAACGCCCGCCGGCTGGCGCAGCGCCATCGCCATGGTTCCGGGACGGTTGGAAGGAATGATCTCTCCCTTGATCTGGGTCGTCAGGCTTGCCGCCTCCACCAGCATGTCGCTTGCCAGTTTGACGTTAAAACCGGCCCAGGCATCGGTTGCGCCGATTTCTTCCTTCATCGCCTGGGTAATGTCAGGCCCGGCGGCGAGAAGCGCCTGCGCGGCGGCCAGAAGCAGGCGGCGGCGTTCACCGGGCGGCGTTGCCGACCAGACCGGGAAAGCGGCCGCCGCGGCATCGGCTGCCCGGGTGGCGTCCTCCACCGTTGCCGCCGCAGCACTCGTCGCCACATCGCCGGTGATGGGGTTGCTGCGTTCGAAACGCTTGCCGCTTGTGGCCGGGCAATGGTCGCCGCCGATGAAAAGATTGACTGTCTGCATGGTCTTCCTCCTGAATTCAGACAATGGCGGCGGTGGTACCGCCAAGAAACGCCCGTTGCACGGCGGGATCGGCGGACAGGGCCTCAGCCGTGCCTGCCCCGACAATCCGCCCTGCTTCCAGCAAATATCCACGATCGGCAAGTGCGAGGCTTTCGCGCACATTCTGCTCCACGAGTAGAATGGAAAGGCCGCTCTTCTTGATCTCCGCCAAAGCGGCAAAAAGTTCCTGCGTGACGATGGGCGCAAGGCCAAGGCTCGGCTCGTCCAGCAGCAGATAATCGGGTGCCGACATCAGCGCGCGGCCGATGGCTACCATCTGCTGTTCGCCGCCGGACATGGTGCCGGCAAGTTGCTGCCGCCGCTCGGCAAGGCGGGGAAACAGCGAGAAAATGTGCTCTCGTGTCGCCTTTTCCGCTGAACGGGCATGGCGGGGATTGGCCCCGAGACGGAGATTGTCCTCCACCGTCAGCGCCGCGAAAATTCCGCGTCCCTCCGGCACCAGCGCCACGCCCCGTTCCACGATCTGATGAGCTGGGAAAGCGGCAAGAGACGCGCCGTTGACGCGCACGTCGCCGGAGGCCGGTGCAACCATGCCACCGACCGCTTTCAGCAGTGACGATTTGCCGGCTCCATTGGCGCCAAGCAGCACCACCGTTTCGCCCTTGGCGACATTGAGCGATATGCCGTCAACCGCGAGATGTTTGCCATAGCGAATTGTTAGTGCATCTATTTCAAGCATGTGCCGCTCCCAGATAGGCGGAAATGACCTGCGGATCGTCAAGCACCGCTGCCGTCGGCCCATCGGCGATCTTGCGACCGGCCGCCATGACCACGGAGCGCGGGCAGAGTGCGCGCACGGCGGCCATGATATGTTCCACCAGCAGGATCGTCGTACCCTCGGACGCCAGCCGCCGGATCAGCGCTATTCCTTCCTGCAGCTCCGTGGGGTTGAGGCCCGCAAGCCATTCATCGAGAAGCAGAAGCTTCGGTTCGCCCGCCAGCGCACGCGTCAGTTCAAGGCGTTTCTGGTCGATATAGGTTAGATCGCCGGCCGGTATGGTTTCCCGCCCGGCAAGGCCTATTCTTTCGAGGCAGGCGCGCGCGACCTTCTCCGCCTCGGGGCGTGAAAGCCGCTGCGGGCCGAACATGGCCGATACGGCAACGTTTTCGAGCAGGGAAAGCGAAGGCAAAAGCCGCACAAGCTGGAAGGTGCGCGCCACGCCGGCGCGTGCAATCACATCCGGTCGCCTGCCCGCAATCTCCTGCCCTTTGAGCCGGATCGATCCTTCAGTGGGCTTCAGCGCCCCGGAGATAAGGTTCATCAGCGTCGTCTTGCCGGAACCGTTCGGCCCGAGCAGCCCGACGACCTCGCCGGCCTTAATGGTGAGGCCAAGGCCATCCACCGCCTTCAGTCCGCCAAAGGTCTTGCGGATATCGGTGATTTCGAGAACGGCGCTCATGCGACTTTCTCCTTTTTGCGCAGCTTCTCCAGCGCCGCCAGCACGCCATCCGGCAGCACGAAGACGATGAGGATGAAGAGAGCGCCGAGGATGATGGAAAAATGGTTGGGGAAGTTCGCGCCCAGCCACTCGAACAGCAGGAACAGCGGCACCGCACCGAGAATGGGTCCCCAGCGGCGTGTGGCTCCGCCAAGCAGGGCCATGATGACGGTGAGGAACGAGACCTGCGGATTAAACACGATGGCCGGCTCGATATAGACCCAGCGCGGGGCTTGAATGGCGCCGACCAGCGTGATGATCGTTGCCGACAGCACGAAGAGCGTCAGCTTGGTGCGGGCCAGATTGATACCCGCATGGGCGGCCACGACCTCGTCGTCACCGATTGCCTTCAATGCCAGTCCGAGCTTGCTGCGGTCGATGAGGATTGCCAGCAGGAGAGTGATGACAGCCAGCGCCAGCAATTGCCACAGCACATGCTGCGGCTCCAGCGGCAGGAAAATGTAACGCCCGAGCGTGCCGGTCACATTTACCTCATACCAGGTGATGAGCTGGCGGATAAGCTCGGCAAGGCCAAAGGAAAAGATCACGAAATAAATGCCCGCGACGCGCAGTGTGGAAAGCCCGACGACAAGCGCCAGCGCCGCGCCGACAAGGGCCGCGCACAGCAGCACTAGCGGCCATGGCAAAACCTCGCTCAGCACCGCAACCGTATAGGCCCCGACACCGAAGAAGGCGACGGTGGCGAGCGAAATGTAACGCGTCGGGCCGGAAAACATCGCCCAGGCGGAGGCCAGCGTCGCATAACCGAGAAGGCCGATGATGACGCCGACGCCATAGGCATCCAAGAAGAAAGGGGAAAGCGCCAGCAGCGCGGCTGCGGCAAGGCCGATGAGAAGCGGGATCATTTGCCCCTCCTTGCGAAGATGCCTTCCGGACGCCAGAGCAGCACCACGAGAAAGAGCAGATAGGTGGCGGCAAGCGTGAGGCCGGGATCGACATAAACGAGCACGAAGGTTTCCACGAGACCGAGCAGCAGGCCGGCCACCAGCGCGCCGAGCAGATTGCCGACACCGCCCATGATGACGACGACAAGCGCCTTCATGGTGAAGACCACGCCATAGGAGGCGGAAAAGGTCTGGTACATCGAAATCATCACCCCGCCTGCCACGGCGAGTGCGCCGCCAAGCGCAAAGCCGATTGAGGCCACACGGTTCACATCAATGCCAACCAGCGGCGCAGATTTGGGTGCCAGCGCCACCGCCCGCAGGTTGAGGCCCCAGCGGCTGTGGGTGAGCGCCAGATAAAGCCCTCCGCCGATTGCGACCGACAGGATGAACGACAGGAGCCGGTTCAGCGCCACCGTCGTGCCGAAGATGTCGACGCCATCGGATAGATAGGAATAGGAATGGTAGTTGCCGCCGAACGCCACGAGCATAATGCCCTGGATAACGAAGAGCAGCCCGAAGGTCGCCAGAATGGAATCGACTTCCAGACGGCCGGAGCCGCCCGAACGGCGCACCAGCGGCCGCATCATGACCCGGTAGATGACGAAAGACAGGGCGTAACCGAGCGGCACGATGATGAAGAGCGACCAGAGCGGCGACAGGCCATAGCCGGAAAACAGCACGAAGGTGACGAAGGCAGCCGCAATCAGCACCTCGCCATAGGCAAGGTTCATGATGCGGGCAATGCCATATTGCAGCGAAAGTCCAAGCGCGATCAGCGCATAGGTCCCTCCCAGCATCAAGCCGAAGATGAGGGTGGATAAGAACAAGGGAATATCTCCAGTAAGGAAGATGGCCGAAGCCTTCCGGCCGGGGTTCACGGCCCCGGCCGGCAAAGGCTCACCATTGCGGCTTCGGAATGACCGGCTTGGCCGCGCCTGCGCGGTCTGCGGGCGCAATCGCCACGAAACGGTCGCCCTGCCATTGCCCCGCCCACCAGAGCTGGCGAAGCTGGTTGTCTTCAAGCTTGACCGGGCCGATGACGGTGTCGAAGCTTCCCGTCGAAAGTTCATTTGCCACCGCCGCCTTGTCGAGGCCAACGCGTTGAACGGACTGGGCCAGCATTTCAAGGCTCGCATAGGTGATGGCGCTTGCCCAGCTGTCTGGCTTGGTGCCGATGAAGGCTTCGTGGCGCTTGAAATAATCCTCGATCTTGTCGCTGCTGCCATCGACGCCGCCGATGCTGATCACGCCCTCCTGCTTGCCATCGGAAACCTTCGGGAAGATCGGGAAAGCACCGCCGACGCCGACATAAAGGACCTTCGGGTTGAACTTCGCCGTCTGCGCCTGTTTCGTCACCGCAAAACTGTCAGGCGGATAGGAAAAGGCGATGAAGCTGTCCGCACCGCTCGCCGCCGCCTCGTTCACAAGTGCTGCGAAATCGGACGTGCCGACCGGATAGGTCTTGTCATAGGCAAGCGTGAAACCCGCTTCCTTCAGCGCCGGCCGCGCGGCCTTGATGAGATCGATGCCGAAACCGTCGGCCACGGAAATCACCGCGACCTTGTCGTTGATCTGGCCGGCCTCGCGTGCGGCTTTCAAGACATCGGCCAGTGCATTGGCATAGTCATGACCACCGCCGAGCATCCAGAAGCTCTTTTTCCAGCGCGCCGCGAAATCGGGCGCCTTGTCGGTAACGCCGGTCACGGCCAGTTGTGGATAACCGAAACGGTCGTAAAGCGGCGCGACGGCCAGATTGAAGCCCGTGCCCCAGGGCGGCAGAATGAAATCGACCTTGTCCTGGCTCGCCAGACGCTCGGTGAACCGCACGGCATCCTCGGCCGAGGACCGGTCGTCATACTCCACCACTTCCACCGGCAGGCGCTTGCCATCCGGAAGGGTGAGGCCGCCTGCGTCGTTGACCTCTTTCACCCATAATTTGTAGTTCGGAATGGTGGTTATGCCAGCACCCGTGGCATTTGCACCGCTTTTCGAAACGGCATAACCGATCTTCACCGAGGTACGGTCCTGCGCAATGGCGTGACCGAAAGATACCGCCGACAAGGCAGCACCGGAGAGCAGGCAGAACAGCGTTCTGCGCTTCAGATTATTCATGATGTTCCTCCCAAAGCGCCTTATCGGGGTTGCCGTTCTCCTCAAGGCTTTCCCCTGCGCTGATCAAAGTTTAGCAATGACAGCCACATATAAAATGCACTAATGTAGCGCATTATTGTACTCTTGGAGGCCGAATGGCGATGCATAGCCAGATTGCCGGCAATCGCGTGGAGATCACGGCGCGCACCCTCGCCTCGACGCTGCGCATATCCGAGTTCCGGCTGGAATCGGATAGTGCCCATCTGCTTCTCCTGTCGGCCGGGGAAGCGGAAATCATACAGGGCGAAAAGACGCTGCCTGTCCCAGCACCGGGGCTCGTCTGGCTGCCCATCGGCCCCGCCGGCCGCCTGCGGCTGACTGCCGGAAGCCGTGGATCGCTGCTGAGGACGAGCGAAATCGGGCTTGCCCATGCGATGCCCACCGGCACGAGCGCAAGCGCCGTGCGCAATATATTGCAGCGTGTTCTGACGCAGGCGCCGGCGGAGAAAGACCGGCAGGAACTTGCGGGTTATCTCGAGACCATCGCCCGCGAAAATGTCCGCGCGACAACCGGTTCGGACACGATCATCGCCAGCCTGCTCTCCGTCACCCTCATTCGCATCTGCCAGCACGCCATAGCCGATATTGCCGCAGCCGTCTCAACGCCCGGCAGCCTCACCGAGCGCTTTGTGCTGCTGGTCAGCCAGCACAAACGCGATCAATGGGGCGTGGAAGATTATGCAAGGCAACTCGGCGTCAACCGCGAACGGCTGGGATTTGCGGTGCGCAAGGCGACGGGGCTTTCGCCGCAGGCCTATATTCATCGGGAACTGTTGTCCGAAGCGCGTGACCTTCTTCTGAACTCATCGCTGCAAGTGGCTGAAATCGCGTTCCGATTGGGATTTCAGGACCCCGGTTATTTCAATCGCTTTTTCACCCGCAACGAAGGCACATCTCCCGGCCGGTTCAGGAGAACGGCAACGCGAATGCAGAACGTGCCGCCGCCGTCTTATGCGGCCTGGCCGTGACCTGACGGGCGGCTGAGAATTAGGCCGCTTCCAGTTCCTTGATATTGGCAAGGTCCGCTTCCAGCTTCACAGCCGCCGCCTTAATGTCAAAGGCGTTCTGCAAGTTCAGCCAATATTCCGGTGTGGTCTTGAAAAACTTTGCAAGGCGCAAGGCGGTGTCGGCGGTGATACCAAGTTTCTCTCCCGCAATCCGTTCTATGCGGGTGCGCGGAATATTGAGGTGCCTTGCAAGAGCGTAAGCCGACATCCCCAGCGGCTCAAGATAGAGTTCCCGCAGGATTTCGCCCGGATGGATCGGAGGCGATTTACTGATTGTCATGCTCGCTGGCCCTCCTTGGCCGATTTTTCATGAGCCTCTCCACGAGAATGCCAGACTAGTGATAGTCGGTTATTTCCACGCTTTCCGGCCCTGCTTCCGTCCAGACGAAGCAGATGCGCCACTGCTTGTTAATCCGGATCGAATATTGGCCCTCACGATCGCCGGACAGCTTTTCCAAACGATTGCCGGGCGGTGAGCGAAGGTCTTCTACCGTGGTCGCCGCATCCAGGATCGTGAGCAGCTGCTGGGCGCGGCGTACCAGATCGGCGGGGAAGCCCTTCTTCACAGATCCGTCGTCAATCGATGCGGTCAGCTTGTTTTTGAAAGAACGGATCATTGCTGGCCTCGTGATGTTGGTATCATAAACAGATACGCACAGAAGTCAACAGAACCGTATCTTAAAGAGATACGGCTTTTGCCGCCCCCGCCACCGTTCGATGCCGCCCGATCGGCAGCATCATCGGCTTGCCCGAGGTCGGATCTTCGATGACCCGACTTTCGATGCCGAAGACGTGGCGGACATTCTCCTCCGTCAATACGTCCTCCGGCGTGCCGAAGACATGCAGCTTCCCGTCCCTCATGGCGACGAGATGATCGGCATAACGGGCTGCGAGATTGAGATCGTGCAGCACCATGACGATGGTGGTCTCCCGGGCGTGGTTGAGATCGGTCAGAAGGTCCAGCACCTCGACCTGGTGGCTAATATCGAGGAAGGTGGTCGGTTCATCCAGCAGCAATATGTCTGTCTGCTGGGCGAGCGCCATGGCGATCCAGACGCGTTGCCGCTGGCCGCCGGAAAGCTCGTCCACCGGCCGCTCGGCCAGTTCCACCGTATCGGTTGCGACAAGGGCTGCGGCGACGGCCTCGTCGTCCTGTCGCGACCAGCGGGCGAACAGGCCGTGATGCGGGTGCCGGCCACGGCTGACCAGATCGGCAACCACGATGCCCTCCGGCGCTATCGGCGATTGCGGCAAAAGGCCCATGCGCCGTGCGAGGTCGCGTGAGGGAAGACGATGGATCGATTTTCCATCGAGCAGAACCTGACCGGCGCGCGGCGCAATGAGCCGCGACATGCTGCGCAGCAGGGTGGACTTGCCGCAGGCATTGGCGCCGACGATGACGGTGATCTTCCCGCGCGGAACGGTGAGATCCAGCCCGTCGATAATGAGGTTTTCGCCGTAGCCGGCCGACAGGCCATTCACGGAAAGGGAGTGGCCGGTCATAACGAGCCTCCGCTGCGGTTGACCCGCACGATAAGGTAAATCAGATAGGGCGCACCGAGCGCGCCGGTAACGACGCCGACCGGGTAACGGCCCGGCAACAGGAACTGGCCACAATAATCGCCCACCAGCACCAGCGCCGCCCCAACCAGCGCCGCAGGAAGGAGCAGCGAGCCGTTGCTGCCGACAATGCGCGCCGCAATCGGCCCGGAGAGGAAAGCGACAAACGCGATGGGACCCGACACCGCCGTTGCAAAGGCGATCATGCCCACGGCGGCGATGATGACGATGATGCGCGTTCGCCTCACCCTCACACCAAGCGCTGCTGCGGCGTCGTCCCCCAGTCTCAACGCTTCCAGATCACGCGCACGGCTGAGGAGCAGGCCGCCGAAAAGGATCAGCGCGATGAGGAGCGGCAGCAGTTGCGTGATTTTCGCGCCGTTGACGCTGCCGGTCAGCCAGCGCATCGCCTCCTGCAGCGTCCATGCCGGCGCGACGGAGAGGATATAGGCGATGAAGCTTTCCAGCATGGCTGAAACGCCGATGCCGACAAGGATCAGCCGCGTTCCGGCCACGCCGTTGCGGAAAGACAGGAGATAGACGAGAAGCGCGACGCCAAGACCGGCCGCGACGGCGAAGACCGAGACCAGCGGCCCATTCATCTGCAGGACGACGATGGCGAAAACGGCTGCCGCGCTCGCCCCGGAACTAATGCCGATAATATCGGGGCTGGCGAGCGGGTTGCGCAGCATGATCTGGAAGGCGACGCCGCCAAGCCCGAAGCTCAAGCCTGCCAGAATCGACAGCAGCGCGCGCGGCAGGCGCAGCTGCCCGACGGTGAAGGTTACCCCGGCAATGTCCTCCCCCAACAGAACGCGACTGACATCGCCGGGCGGCGTGAAGGATTGCCCGAGCATCAGCGTCGTTGCGAAAGCGGCAATCAGAAGCGCCGACAGGGCGGCGATGACAAGGCGACGCCGGCGCTGGCGGGCATGGCGATTGAAGACGAGATTTTCGATGACGGGAGCATACATGGTCACAATTCACGCACCCTCTGGCGTCTGACAATCCAGATGAAGAAAGGCGCGCCGACAAGGGCGGTGACAATGCCGACATCGAGTTCCGACGGCCGCGCCACGATGCGCCCGACAATATCGGCGGCAAGCAGCAGGCACGCCCCGCCGAGCGCCGAGAACGGCAGCAGCCAGCGATTGTCCACACCGACGAGCAGACGGCAGAGATGCGGCACCACCAGCCCGACAAAACCGATCGGACCGCAAATGGCGGTAGCTGCACCGCAGAGCAGGATGGCGCCGAAGGAGGCCACGGCTCTCGCCACCGCAACATTCTCGCCGAGCCCGGCGGCGAGTTCATCTCCGAGCGCCAGAGAGTTCAGCTTGCGCGCCGAAAGCAGGCTGATGATGAAGCCGGCGGCCAGAAAGGGCAGCACGGTCTCAATGCGCTCGAAAGTCGCCCCGCCGACGCCGCCGATCTGCCAGGAGCGGATGCCGCCGGCAATATCGCTGCGCGGCAGAACGACGGCGATGACGAGTGAGGAAAAGGCGACGGAGGTGGCGGCGCCCGCAAGTGCAAGTTTCAGCGGGGTCGCCCCGCCTCGGCCTAGCGAGCCGACAACATAAACGAAAACCGCTGATACCCCCGCCCCGGCAATTGCGACCATGATGAAGGCCTGAGCCGAGGCGATGCCGAACCAGACGATGCCGATGACGACGGCGAGCGACGCCCCCATGTTCACACCGAGAATGCCGGGATCGGCAAGCGGATTGCGCGTGACACCCTGCATGATGGCCCCGGCCAGCCCGAGTGCGGCGCCGGAGAGCAGGGCAAGCAGCGTGCGCGGCAAACGCACGGCAACCGCCGCCTCGGCAACCGTCTCGACGCGGCCGCTGAGCCCGCCAACAATATCCGCAAAAGAGACGTCACGCGTGCCGATGGCGACGGACAGCGCACAGAGCAGCGCGAGAAGCGCCAGCACCGCGCCGAGCCAGGCCGTTCGCGCGCGGTTGGAGCGGCCGGCGAGCAGCACAGCCGTCGCTTTGCCGGGTCCAGACGTTGTCACTGCGATTTCCCGGAGGATTTATCCGCAGCCTTTGCCAGAAGATCGGCATAGTCCTTCAACACCCACGAAATCGACAGCGGCGTGGGATTGGAGGCGGTGCCGAGCGGGTCGCGGCCCAGCATGACGATGGCATTGTTGGCAACGGCCGGCATGCGGGCGAGAAGCGGATCGGCGCGCATGGCGTTCAGCAGCGGCTCACTGCCATAGGTCACGACGATATCGACATCGTCGAAGGCATCCACACGCTCGGCGCTGACGCCGGCGGCGAATTGCCCCGGCTTCGTGGCTTCCACGACGCTTTTCGGCGAGACAAGTCCAAGATCGGCGAAAAACTTCACCCTGGTGTCATTGGCCGTATAGAAATTGACGACGCTGAGATTGGTGGCATCGAGATGGGTGACGAACATGGCTGATTTGCCCTTCAACTGCGGGTGGCCGGCAACGACCTGCGCAATCTCACCCTCGATGCGTTTGATGAGCGCCTCACCTTCCGCAACCATGCCAAGGCCGGCGCTGTTCAATCGGATCATCTCGCGCCAGTCCGTCGCCCAGGGAGAAACGGGATAGGCAACGACAGGGGCGATCTGGCTCAGCGTATCGTAGTCGGACTGGCTGAGGCCTGAATAGGCGGCAAGGATGACATCCGGCTGCGTCGCCGCCACCGCCTCGAAATCGATGCCGTCACCCTCGTCGAACAGCACGGGCTTTGCCGCGCTGAGTTCGGTGAGCCGCTTTGCCACCCATGGCAGCAGGCCATCGCCGTCATCATCGCCGAAATTGGCCGCGGCAAAACCGACGGGCACGATGCCGAGCGCCAGCGGCACCTCATGGTTGGCCCAGGCGACAGTCGCGACCCGCTGCGGTTTCTTCGCAATCGTGGTCGTGCCGAAAGCATGTTTGATGACGATGGGATAGCTGGTCGTCTCCTCCGCCGAGGCCATATTCGGCGCGATCAGCGACAGGAAAAGCACAAATACCGGCAGGACGCAGCGAAACTGGCGAAGCATTGGCGAGCTCTCAAAAGTTCAAAAGTGGACTTGAACTCTCAGCTTCAATTGCCTCCGTCAAGCCCAGGCAAGAAATGCCGTCGCAACAGCGGTGAAATTTCCGGGGTTTTGTACAAAACCGCAAAAAGTTACAATACCGGACAAACTTTCTCAAGTTATTGGGCGCTTTGAGAGTGGGCCGTGGAAGCGGCGATCGGGCATCAACTTCTGGAACATACCAATGAATATCGAAACCGAAGGCAGACACCGCAAAACCGCGCGACGTCGTTATCAGGATACTGCGCTGCTTGCCTGCACGGCGCTTGTCGCCACCCTGCCCGGCCCCTTGCTGGCGCAGGAGGCTGCCACCACGAACAGCAGCACGGTTCTGGAACGGATCACCATCGAAAGCGGTGACAATGACCAGAAGTCCATCGTCGCCAACCGCACGACGAGTGGCAGCAAGATGGCGACCGATATTCTCGACACACCGGCCTCGGTCTCCGTCATCACCGCCAAGGAAATGCAGCAGCGCGGCGTGCAGAGCGTGGAAGAAGCGCTGCAATATACCGCCGGTGTAACCACGGATTTTTACGGCTCCGACGACCGGTTCGACTATTTCAAGATTCGCGGTTTCGACGCTTATACCTATCGCGACGGGTTGACGCTTGGCCGTCCCTTCGGCGCGCTGCGCGAGGAAACCTATGCCTATGAGCGTGTTGAAGTGCTGAAGGGCGGCAATTCCACCACCTTTGGCGTCTCAGATCCCGGCGGCTCGGTGAATTACTCCACCAAGGTGCCGAAACGCACCCGTTTCGGTGAAGCCTATGTCACCGGCGGCTCCTATGGCCGCGCCGAAACCGGCTTCGATTTCGGGGACAACATCACCAGCGACGACACGCTGTCCTATCGCCTGACCGGCAAGCTCAGAAATGCCGATGCGGAATATGACTATTCCCGCGACGACGAGAAATTCTTCATGGGCGGCCTGACATGGCGTCCCACGGACGTCACCAGCCTTACCGTAGTTTACGATCATCTCAACAAGGATGGCGTTCCGGGCGGCGGCGGCCATCCCGTCGGCTCGCATTTCGACCGGAGCCGTTTCTTCGGCGAACCGGACTACAATTATCGCGGCACAAACCGCAATTCGCTGAGCGTGATGTTCGACCACGATTTCGGCTCCGGCCTGACGCTGAGTTCCAACGCCCGCTACAGCAAGGCGAATACGGACTTCGGTTATGCTTACATCTCGTCCACGCCGACCAACGGTTCGACAATCGCCAACCGGTCCTATTTCGGCAACGACACCGAGACCGAAAACTTCCTGGTCGACACGCGCCTGCAATACGATACGCGGTTTGAAAATGTCGAAAGCCGCAGCCTCGTCGGCGTCTTCTACAATGACTACACCTCCGGCAGCAAAAACTACTTCGGCGCTGCGCCGAGCATAAACTGGACGAACCCGGTCTATACCGGCGCCCCCTCCACGGTGCCGCTCTTCTCCAACTCGCTGACCGACCAGAAGACTAGAGCGATCTACCTGCAACAGGACCTGACCTTCTTCGACAGGCTGATCGTCAGCGCCGGCCTGCGCAACGACTGGATCGACACCGACCAGACCAACCGGCTGAACGGCACGACGGCGAGCGGCGACATCAGCGAACTGACCAAGCGTATCGGCGTGTCCTACAAGGTCACCAATGAAATCGCGCCCTATATCAGCTACGCCGAGTCGGTGGTGCCGGCATCTGGTCTGACGGTAGAGCCCGAACGCGGCGAACAGATCGAACTCGGCGTGAAATATCGTCCGGACGCTTTCCCGGCCCTGTTCACCGCGTCGATCTACGATCTGAAGAAGAACAACATCACCGTCACCAGCCCGATCACCAGCCTGCCGACGACCATCGGCGAGGTGCGTGTGCGCGGTCTCGATCTCGAAGCCAAGGCGGAAGTCACCGACAATCTCAGCCTGACGGCCGCCTATTCCTATCTCGACGCGGAAATCACTGAAAACGGCGCCGGCGGCAATGTCGGCAACCGGCCGCAATTCGTGCCCGAGCATCAGGCCTCGCTGTGGGTCAACTACACGCTTGCGGGCAACGACCATTTCGGTGACATGACCTTCGGTCTCGGCGGTCGCTATACGGGCGCTTATTATTTCGACAATGCCAACAAGGTCGAAACCGGCAGCAGCGTGACCGTGGATGCGGCGTTCAGCTACAAGATTCAGGAAACCGCCTCGCTGGACGTCAACGTTTCCAACATCTTCAACGAAAAACACGTCTCTTATGGCGGGTTCGGCGCTGACTTTTACAATCCCGGCCGGGCGTTTTCCGTAACTTTGCGAAAGACATGGTGAAAATCGATATTAGCAATATTTTTCAATATATTGAATAATTTCCCTAATGCACCACGTCATCCTCGGGCTCGTCCCACGACTGTCCGGTTTAAATTTGCGGCCATTGGAAGGCCATCTGGTTTTGGTTTCTGGGTTTGTCTGGTGGCGGGTTTAGAAGCCGATCGGTGCGTCGCCGGTGCATGAGGTTTGCGCGTACCAGCCGGGCGAAGG
>NZ_MRDI01000020.1:0-270162 GCF_002008205.1 Agrobacterium sp. YIC 4121
CACAAACCAAAACCAGATGGCCTTCCAATGGCCGCAAATTTAAACCGGACAGTAGTGGGACAAGCCCGAGGATGACGTCGAATATGGGGCTAAACGTCAAATCGGCGGGATTCTCCCAAGCGGAATAAAGCCGCTGACCGTGGCGCGGCCACGATCCACAACGAGATCGACGGATGCCCGGTCGCCGCCGCCGGCGAGCGCGCCGAGCAGTTTGCGGGCCGTATCGATGGTGGACTGCAGCTGCGGGAAGACCTGCTTGGCATTGTCCGACCATGCGCCGAGCTTTTCGATTTCCAGCTTGAACTGGCCGGAGAGATAGCCCTCATTGTCGAAGGAGAAGGGGCCGCTGATGCGCATGGTGCGGCCCTCGCCAATATCGGCCACCAGCCGGCGAAGCTCGCCGCTCGCGCCATACAGGCCCGAACTGTCGCTGCCATCCACCATGCCCGCCTTGCCGGCAAGGGTGACATCGGCGATGGCGTTGAGGCGCGGCAGAAGCTGCGGCCAGTCCTTGATGACGGTTGTGGAGTCGGTGAGCGTGATGGCCCCGTCGAGATCCGCGCCGTTCTGGCGCAGATGCATTTCCGTTTTGACTGCATCGAAATCGATGGTCTGGCCGGTGACGGAAGAAACCGCCTGTGCCTTCAGCCCGTCGATGACGAGCGAGCTGCGGTCGATGCCCTTCAACTTGGTGACGATGCTGGACTGCATGTTCTGCCAGGCGGCCGAAATTGTCAGGCCATGGGCGGAACGGATTTCCGCCGGCGAATCGAGTTCCCAGACGATGTGGCCGGGATTATAGACCTGCGCTGCCGAGCGAAGTTCGCCGAAGGAAGCGGAAACACCGTTCTCCTTGTCATCCACCGTCACTCTGGAGCAGAAGAGGCCGATGCGGAAGGGATAACCCTTGAAGGCGATATCGCCGCATTCGCCGCTGACGCTGCGGGCCTGCGAGGGGGCAATGACGTTCAGAACCGTCCGCTTCAGCCTGTCGGCAGCGTAAAACCACCCGGCGGTATAAAGTCCGATGACCACGAGGATGGCGATGGCGAGCCAGAGGAATTTTTTGGCGGTGCCGGATTGGCTTGACGCTGCCATATTGATCTCCGATGAACAGACTTCAGACAATTTCGATTTGGCTTGGGATATGGACGATTTTTGGGTCTTTGGCTACGGTTCGTTGATGTGGAACCCCGGCTTCGCCTTTGAAGAGCGGCAGCAGGCGCGGCTGCACGGGTATCGGCGCTCGCTTTGTATCAGTTCCAACTTTTATAGAGGCACCGAAGAAAAGCCCGGTCTCGTTCTCGGCCTGGAGCGCGGCGGCTCCTGCCTTGGCGTCGCTTTCCGCGTGCGCGGACAGGACCGCGACCCGGTCATGATCTATCTGCGCGAGCGCGAACTGGTGACGAATGTCTATAAGGAGCGGCTGGTTTCCATCGCGCTTTCCGATGGCAGGCGCAGCAGCGCCGTAACCTATGTGGCCGATCCCGCGCATGAACAATATATCGGCGGTCTCGGCGTTGCCGAATCGGCGACCATCGTCGCAGCCGCATCGGGCCGGTCCGGGCCGAATACGGATTATGTCTTCAACACCGTGCAGCACCTGCAGGAGATGGGCATTCGCGATTCCTTGTTGGAGAGCATCGCCAAAAATGTCGGCGCGCTCGCCGCTCAGCCGGCGGCGGTTTCCTTGCCCTGAAGTTCGGCGATCCGCTTCACGGCGGTCGGCGGCAGCGGCAAATGCGGGTTGTTGCGCACGGTTTCCAGCAGCAACTCGTCGCTCGCCTTTTCCGTTACATCGATCAGGCGCTTGAAAAACACATCGGGGTCGAGCCCCGGCTCGATGGCCGGCAGGATACGCACCTTGAAATGGCCGGGATAGCGCATGGTGGAACGGCGCGGCCAGAAGAGGCCGGGATGCATGGCGACGGGAATGACCGGAACCTGCAGATCGCGGTAAAGCCTTGCGATGCCGTAGCGATATTCGGGTTCGGCCCCCGGTGGGCGGCGCGTGCCCTCGGGATAAATGATGAGTTCGCGGCCGGCGGCCATTTCCTCTTTCGCCCGCTCCATCACCTTCAGCATCACCTTGCCGCGTGCGGCGCGGTTGACCGGGATCATGCGCTGTTTCATGGCGTACCAGCCGAACAGCGGAATCCACAAAAGCTCGCGCTTCAGAATATAGACCGGATCGGGAAGATTGGGCAGCAGAGCATAGGTGTCCCAGAAGGACTGGTGCTTGGGTGCGAAGATGCAGCCGGTTTCGGGAATGTTTTCCAGCCCTTCGACTTCGAAGGTGGTGCCGACGATGGTCTTCATCAGCCAGTGGTTGGATCGCGCCCAGTTCTTGGGAATTTCATAGGCGATCTTGCGCGGCAGGATGAAATAGATCGGCGTCAGCACGATCATGCGGACAATCAGGTTGAGATAAAACAGCGTATTGAAAAGAAAAGAGCGCAGCTTGAGCATCAACAGCCTTCCCGGAGCGCAGCCGTTCCGAAGCCCTGGACAGGTCTCGATGCCGGATGCCGATGCCAGACGCCTACACGAAAACAAGGGGCCGCAGCAAGCGCGTTCTCGCCGGTCAGGAAGAAGCGCTTGTCGTCTTTATCCGGGAATGATCGGCGGCGGCCTTGCGCAGACCGTCACCCTTGCCGAAGCCGGTGAGGTCGCGTCCCGCTGCCGCCACGAACTTCAGATATTCGTAAAGCATGGTTCTCACCACATCCGGCTCCACGAACCAGTTGGTGCGGGCAAGATCGGCGCTGATGACGGGATAGGCGATGAATTGCGTCTGCGGGCTGGCGCTGCGCAATTCATGCAGGCTGCGATGCATGTGATAATTATTGGTGACGACGACGATGGAGGAATAATTGTGGTCGCGTATCCAGCTTGCCGCCTCACTGGCGTTGCCGATTGTGTCTATCGCCTTGTAGCCCATATCCACGCAGCAGGAAAACATGTCGGATGACCCTTGCGTCATCTTGCGGATCTGCGAGCGGGTGGTGGCCGGGTTGACGCCGGAAATCAGAAGCCGCTTGCCCACGCCGTCTCTCAGCAGGCCGACCGCCTGTTCGATGCGCTGATAACCGCCGGTAAGCACGATGATGGCATCGCCTCTTGCCCCCTCCGGCGGACGCATGGAGGCGACGGAATCGGCAAACCACAGGAAACCGCCGGAAAATGCGCCGAGCACAATGACGCAAAGCAGGATGATGGCGCGAATAAAACGGCGCAGAGGACCGCGCCGCGACAACAGGCCCTTTCTGGCCGGTCGCGCTGTCGCCTGATCCTGGTCCATCCGACTCACAAACATTCCTCCTGAATACTCGCCGATTAAGGCAAGGAACAGGCATTTTTGTCCACCGTCTGCAGGTTACATCCGGCTTGTGACGCTTTCAGTCTCACCGCAGGATTCCGGGGTGTTCTCACGATGCAAGACCGTCACTTTTCGATGGATCGGAGCGGACGCGGTCGATATCGTCGATGGTGCGGATGACGGTCACGCGGGCCGTAATGGTGGTCAAAAGCGCGATGATGATCATCGTCATGGCAATGCCGAAATAGCCGCCGAGACCGACCGAAAACGAGCCGAAAAGCGCGCTCGCCTGATCGCTCTGCGGCGTGGCGACCGTGCTCGATTGCCAGAAACCGGCGACAAGGAAAACCGCCGCGGCCAGGGCGCTGCCCGCCGCCGCCCCCTTGAGACTGATCTTCAGGAAATGTTTCTGGAATTCGCGCGCTACAAAACTGCTTTCCGCGCCAACGAAGTGCAGCACCTCGACGATATGCCGGTTGCCGGAAAGCGCGCCGCGCGTCGCAAACACCACCGTCAGCACCATGGCGGTGAAGACGAGGATAAGAACGCCGACCCCAATCATAACGGTGGTTCTGGCCATGGAGACCAGCCTGTCGACCCAGGTGCGGTGGTCGTCCAGAAACGCCTGCGGAATCTCCGCCTTCAGCATATCGCGCATCGCCTGGAAATCGGGCGGATTGTTTTCGTCGATGGTGATGACGACGAGACGCGGCACCGGCAATTCGGAAAGATCGAGACCGCTGCCGAGCCAAGGCTCCAAAAGGCGCGATGTCGCCGCATCGTCGAGGATGGTGCCATCCCGCGTGCCGACGAAGGTGAGCGCCAGGTTGCGCGCCTTATTCAGCGCCGCATCCATATCCAGCCCGTCCTCGGGCTTGATCTGGATGGTGATCTCACGGGAAATCTGGCTCTGCCAGGTGGCGGCGGTGGCGCGCACCATGGAGACGGCGCCCAGCGTCAGGCAGGCGAGAAAGGCCATGATGGCGATGACCACCATCAGCGCATTGCCCTGAATATTGGAGGGCGGCAGGATGGGCGCCATCGGGCGAATGCGCATGGGCGGGCGCTTCGGCTGCGCCGTTTCCGGCTTCAATTGTTTGCGGTTGATCTCATTCATAGATGTCGAGCCGCCCTTCGGTCAGGATCATTCGGCGCGCATCGATCTGGTCCATCAGGCCGAAATCATGGGTGGCGATGACGACGGCCGTGCCCAGCCGGTTGAGTTCCAGAAACAGGTTGAGAAGGCGCTTGGCCATCGGCGGATCGACGTTGCCGGTCGGCTCGTCGGCAAGCAGTATTTCGGGCTGGTCCATCAAGGCGCGGGCAATGGCGGCGCGCTGCTTTTCCCCGCCGGAAAGAATGGCCGGCAACACATTGATGCGTTCGCCGAGCCCCACCCACTTCAGCAGCTCGATCACATCGTTGCGATAGGCGCTCTCTTCCTTGCCGCGCACACGCAGCGGCAGGGCGACGTTCTCATAGGTCGTCAGATGATCGAGCAGCCGGAAATCCTGAAATACGATGCCGACGCGGCGGCGCAGCATCGGCAACTCGCTGCGCGGAATGCGCGACACATCGCGGTTGAACATGCGGATATTGCCGCGTGTCGGCTGCAGCGACATTAAAAGCAGGCGGAGCAGCGTCGTCTTGCCGGCGCCCGACGGGCCGGTCAGAAACTGGAACGAACCCTTGGGGATATCGAAGGTCATGTCCCTCAGGATCTCGGGTCCCATGCCGTAACGCAACCCGACATTTTCGAAATGGATCAACGGACTTCCAGTCTCTTCGTTTCGTGGTGGTTCGCAAGCCGCCGGCGCGTGGGGTTCGGATGTCGGGGTTTAACCCGGATCCGGCAGCCTGTGCGAGCCGTTTTTGCGAAGCATTAACCAATTAAACTTAAAACTTGGCAGGATTCGTTGCAATGCCCAGTTTTGCGGGCCGGAAAACCTCACCCAGGGAATTCTATGGCTATGTTCCGTTCATCTCGCCGGCAAGCGGCATTCGATTTCGACCTCCTGATGCCGGAAACGCCGGTGCGCCGCACGGCGCGGGCGGCAAATCCCGACCGCGATGTGGTAGACGCGGAATTTGTCACCATCAAGGAAAACCGTTCGCGGCAACACGGAAACGACAATCGCGGTGCTGCGCGCCGGCAGGCGGCAAAACCACCCGTCACCATCGGTGTGCTCGGCCTCGCTTTCATCGGCTGGCTGGACCGTAGATTGTCCCGTCTTTCGGCGGATGCCTATTCGGCGCTAGTGGCGGGGCTTGCGATTTTCGTCTTCGTCTGTTCGGGCGGTCTTTCGGTGGTCGTGCCTGAAAAGCCGGCTGTTGCCGCTTCGGTGAACCCGCTCGCCATTTCCCATGTCACCGTGACCCCGATGGAGGCGGATGGCATGGATACTCTGCTCATCAACGGCATTGTCGAAAACAATGGCGGCAATCTCGAAGAGGTGCCGGCCCTCCGCGCCGATCTCTTCGCCGCCAAGGGACAACTGGTGGCCAGCATGGTCATCGAACCGCCGGTGAAGGAGATGCAGCCCGGTTTCAGCCACGGTTTTTCGGCAAAGTTGCGCCATCCCGGTGGAAAAACGCCTGAGATCAAGCTTTCCTTCGTCGAGGCGGGTGCGTCCGAACGCTGATTGTGCTAACGCGTGGTCTTCGTATTTTTACTGAAAGGTAAAATCGGCAAGGCGCAGCACAGGAGTAAGAATGCCCGTCGTCCGTGGAAAAAACATCGAGCCGCTTTATACCGCCGAGCAGATCGCCGAGCGCAATCGCGACATGGCCAAGCACATCGCCAGCGGCCCGACCAAGGATTTACTGGTCATTGCCGTGCTCAAGGGATCGTTCATTTTCGCGGCCGATCTTATCCGCGCGCTGCATGACAGCGGCCTTGCCCCTGAAGTCGAGTTCATCACGCTTTCGAGCTATGGCACCGGCACGGTTTCGCAAGGCGTCAGGATCGTCAAGGATATCGACAGCGACGTGAAGGACCGCGATGTCCTCCTGATCGACGATATTCTCGAATCCGGCCGCACGCTGCGTTTCGCCAAGGAACTGCTTTACGAGCGTGGCGCCCGCAACGTCACCATCGCCGTGCTGCTCGACAAGAAGGTCAAGCGCAAGGAAAATCTGGAGGCCGATTATGTCGGTTTCGAATGTCCGGATTATTTCGTCGTGGGTTACGGCATGGATGTCGCTTATGCCTTCCGCGAACTGCCCTTTGTCGGCGTCGTGACCGGCGACGCCTGAGCATATCTGCCGTGCCGGAACGGCACAGGACGGAGACGCCTCATTAACCATTCACCCAGCGAAGGGCTGGGTGTTTACCTCTTGAAAAGAGGAGCC
Organism: Agrobacterium sp. YIC 4121; assembly: GCF_002008205.1. Classification (NCBI taxonomy): domain Bacteria; kingdom Pseudomonadati; phylum Pseudomonadota; class Alphaproteobacteria; order Hyphomicrobiales; family Rhizobiaceae; genus Agrobacterium; species Agrobacterium sp. YIC 4121. The sequence continues at coordinate 6,671 of NZ_MRDI01000020.1, forward strand.
TGCGATGTTGCTCACGGCTGGAAATGATGCCCAGGAGCAATGAGTAATGGCGAAGATTCTGATTACCGAAGACGAGGATGCATTGCGGGCTTTCGTCGCTCGCGCGCTGCGTCTCGACGGTCACGAGACCCATGAGGCGGCGGATGGCGAGCAGGGGCTGGAAAAGCTTCAGGAAACCAGTTTCGATCTTCTTCTCTCGGATATCCGCATGCCGGTCATGGATGGCATCGAGCTGGCGCACCGCGCCGCCGAACGCTTCCCGGCCATGCGCATTTTGCTGATGACGGGTTATGCCGAGCAGCGCGAACGGGCTGACGATCTGGCGACGAAGATTGTGGACGTGGTTTCCAAACCCTTTGCGCTTCCCGATATTCGCAAGGCCGTGGCGCGGGCGCTTGCGGCCTGAGCTACAGGATTGCAGAGATTAAAGGGCGGCCGTCGGGCCGCCTTTTTTGTTGATCAGCCCCCTGGCTCAGCGCAGTTCCTGCCTCCGTCATTCCGGCCTTGAGCCGGAATCCAGCCAGCCCAAGTCCTTGGGCTGAAAGAACTCTTTCCGCCGCGCAGACGCGCGTCTGCTGGATGCCGGATCAAGTCCGGCATGACGGAAACTTTAGCTTCTGAAACAGGATGTGACGAGGCGCACCATTACCTGTGCGAACCCTCACCGAATATCCAGCAACCGCTCCAGATAACGCCGCTCCACCTCGCCCGGCGGATTGTTGCCGAGCTTGTCGCGGATCGCCTCGAGGATTTCGCGGGCGCGCTGCACGTCGATTTCGTCCGGCACCTTCACCTGATCGCCGAAATCCGGGCCGGTGGTGCTGCGCGGACGGCCAAGCGGATCACGGCCGTTCTGGCCGCCCTGGCCCGCCATGCCCTCCTGACCTTGCCCCGGCTGCTGGCCCTGCTGGCGCATGGCCTGCATGATCTGGCCCATCATGTCCTGTGCGCCCTGCCGCAGCGCATTCAACGCATTGCCCTGTCCTTCGACAGCCTGTTCGCCCTGGCCCTTGCCCAGCGCCTCGCCGGCGCCTTGCATTTCCTGTTGCGCCTTGCCGAAGTTTTCGCCTGGTTCCATACCGAGATCGCGAAGGCCATGCTGCAATTCGCCGAGCTGCTTGCCGAGCGCATCCTGCTGCGCCCGCAGGTTTTTCAGCGCCTCGCGTAGCTGTTCAGCGGTCATCTGGTCGCTCGGCTGTTGTCCGCCCTGCTGACCATTTTGACCCTGTTCGCCTTGCTGACCCTGCTGCGGCTGCTGGCCGTTTTCGCCCATCTGCTGGTCGTTTTCGCCTTCGCCGCCCTGTTGCGGGTCGCCGCGCTGCATCCGGTCGCGCAGCGCCTGATCCAGCTTGAAGGTCTCATCCATCAGCTTCTGCTGCTGTTGCAGGATTTCGCCCAGCTTGTCGATCTGCTGGCGCATCTTGCTGCTCTGCTGCTGCCCCTGCTGGCCCTGACGCTGCGGGCGGCCCGCCTGCAGATTGTTCATCATGCGCTGTAGCTGCGAGAGCATTTCCTGCGCGGCGTCGCGATTACCGGAGCGGGCGAGGTTCTCGATCTGGTTCATCATGTTTTCCAGATCGCGCTGGCGCAACACGTTCTGCGTCTGCTGGTTCATGTTGGCCTGCGGCGCATTCTGCATGCGCTGGGCAAGCTCGCTCATGAACTGCTGCATGGCCTCGCGCAGTTCCTGCATCAGCTTGGCGATTTCCTCGTCGGAGGCATTGCGCTGAAGCGCTTCGGAAAGCGCAGTCTGCGCATCGCGCAGGCGCCTTTCGGCCTGTGAAAGATCGCCATCCTCGATGCCGAGCGCGATCTCCCAGAGGTAATCGGCCGTATCCTTCAGCATTTCCTCATTATAGGCGAGGCGCATGCGGGTCTGCGCCGACTGCAACAGGAGATAATGCGTGGTGTTGGGAATGGTCTCTTCCGGGCGCAGACCGACCGCCTCGTTATAGGCAATCGCCTTCGGCATCTGGCGCGTATCGAGCGAGAAGATCTGCCGCTGCTCGGCAATGGAGGCTGCCAGCGGTTCGGAGAAATTGCGGCCCGGCAGCACCATTTCATGCGCGGGGCTGCGGCCGGTCTGGCCGGCGCCGTCCGTCGCCACCAGCGTGATGCGCACGCGTTTTCCCGCCATCGGATGTTCGGTCAGGTTGCGGCTGGTCAGGCCCTTGATCTCGCGATTGTTCTGCCGCGGCAGATCGAGCTTGAATTCCGGCGGCGGATAAAGCGCGGTCGCACCTTCCGCAACGCCAATCGGCTCGATGATGGCGTGGGCTTCCTTCAGCCCATAATCGTCCTTGGCGGTAAAGCCCACTTCCAGCGCGCCATTGACTGCGCGTCGCGGCATGTTGTCGAAGGCGATGCTGGGCGGCTGGTCGGGAATGACGTTGAACACCCATTGTTCGCCATTCGCGGTGATCATGCCACTCTCGGTAACATCCAAAGCGAAAGTGCGCGGCGCGACGGGCTGATCCGCCGAACGAACCGGCGTTTGAACGGCGACATCGCCGCTTGCGCTGTCGGCACGTGCCGCTTCCGGCGCAAGCTTTTGCAGCGCGCCCGCCATTTCAGGCTCGAAGGTCACTTCCTCGCCGCCATCGCCGCCGGTCATGCGGATCGTCAGCTTGGAGGATTGCGGCACGGAAACCGCATCACGGTTGGTTGCATCGCGTCCGGTCAGGAAAATCGGCGCGCGGCCGGTATAGGATGGCGGCGTGACCCAGGCATCGAGACGGATATCCGGATTGAGCGGACCGACAGCCGGTCGGCTGCGGAAGGCATCGGCAATCGTGCCCGCGCCGTTGGAATAGGAGAAACCGAAGGCGGCGGCCACAAGAAGGGCGGGGACGGCGCGCAGCGCCAGACGGTCATAACGGGCGATATCGGGTTTCGGCAGGCCGGCATTCAGCGCGGCGATGCGCTCCGCCATGCGGATCTGATGTTCTTTCCACAGCGTTCGGGAAAAAGGCGTGTCGAAGGCCGGTTCGTCCTCCTGCACGCCAACCGGCTGGTGCGCGAGACCGTTGCGGTCTTCAAGCAGGCGGGAGGCATCATTATCCGTCGGCCATTTCAGCCGCAGGATTGGCAAAAGCGTGGCGATGAAACTGAAAACAAGCACGAAAACAACGCCGAGCCGCAGGAAATCCGGCATCTGCCGGTAAAGACCGAACCAGGCAAGCGCCAGAAACACGGCGGCGATGGAGAGCGGCCACAGCGTTTTCGGCGCAATTTTTTCCGAAAGCAGTACGATTTTAGCGAAGAAGCGCTTGGCGGCAACCCGGCGGGCAAGGTCCGGCCGCTGCGCGAACGCGCCGGTCGGGCGCTTTCTGCCTGTCCTGTCCTCTCCGGCTGTGGTCATCAATCCGTTCTCCCGGTTCTGGCCACGTCGAACGCCATTCCCGGAACGGCGAGCTGTTTCATGTCACGGAGCAAGGATAACATTCTTTGTGGCGAAGACGAGGGCACCCAAGCCCTCACCCCCATTTTTTAGGCAGCTTCGCTTGATTGTGATCGACCAACCGGCGATGCAGGCGAGATCAATCGAGCCAGGCGGGCACGGAATCGAGCGCGATCAGCTCTTCATAGGTGCCGCGCGGACGGATGACGTGGAACTTGTCTTCCTTCACCAGCACTTCCGGCACCAGCAGGCGCGAGTTGTAGGTGCCGGCCTGCACCGCGCCGTAAGCACCTGCGGAACTGACGGCGATCAGGTCGCCCGGCTGCGGCGCAGCCATCTCGCGGTCGAGCGCCAGATAGTCGCCGGTCTCGCAAACGGGGCCGACGATATCGGCCTTGATGCGTGGCGTGTTCTCTGCCGGCTGCACCACCGGGCGGATGCCATGATAGGCCTCATAAAGCGTCGGGCGGATGAGGTCGTTCATCGCGCCGTCGACGATTACGAAGGTCTTTTCGCCGCCGTCCTTCACATAAATCACCTCCGTCACCAGAATGCCGGCATTGCCGACAATCAGGCGGCCGGGCTCGGTGACGATCTTGCAGTTGAGGCTCTTCAGTTCGTTCTTGACGATATGCGCATAGGCATCCGGCAGCGGCGGCGGATTATTGTCATCGCGATAGGGGATGCCAAGACCGCCGCCAATATCGACGTGGCTGATCGTGTGGCCGTCAGTGCGCAGCGCCTCGACAAGTTCGCGCAGCAGCCGGAAAGCATCCTCGAAAGGCTGCAATTCGGTGATCTGGCTGCCGATATGCATGTCGATGCCGGTCACTTCGATGCCCGGTAAGGTGGCGGCATGGGCATAGACCGCGCGGGCGCGCTCATAGGAAATGCCGAACTTGTTCTCTTTCTTGCCGGTGGAAATCTTGGCGTGGGTGCGCGCATCGACATCCGGATTGATACGGAAGGAGACATGCGCCCGCTTGCCGACTTTCACGGCGCGCAGGTTGAGGACTTCCAGTTCCGGCTCGGATTCGATGTTGAAACAGTAGATGCCAGCTTCCAGCGCATAATCCATTTCCGCAACCGTCTTGCCAACGCCGGAAAACATGATGCGGCTTGCCGGAACGCCGGCTGCGAGTGCGCGGCGCAATTCGCCGCCCGAGACGACGTCGATGCCCGCGCCGAGCTTTGCCAGCGTCTTCAAAACCGCCTGATTGGAATTGGCCTTCATGGCGTAACAGACCATGGCGTCCACATCCGCAAAAGCTCCGGAAAACACCTTGTAATGGCGCTCCAGCGTCGCGGTCGAATAGATGTAGAATGGCGTGCCGACCGCCTTGGCGATCTCGGGCACAGGCACGTTTTCGGCGTGCAGCACGCCGTCGATATAGCCAAAATGGTTCACAGGCTTTTATCCGTCAGAGAAGCTTGTCGAGAATGAACGGCCGTTCCGCCGTCGCCGGCTTTGTCTCCGTTCCGTCGGCATTGCGCTTGTTGCGCATTTCGACCGGCGTGCTCGGCGGGTCGATGTCGCCCTTACGCCCGCAGGCGCTGAGAACAAGGCTGACGGCGAGCGTCATGCCGATGGGAACGATGAGTTTGCGCGCGGTTTTTGAAAGCATGGGCCTGTCCAAAGGAAATATGTGCCTCTCTGATAACGAAAAACAGGGCGCTTGTGCACCCTGTTTCTTGTGATCACAGCGTAACGCGATTTTATCAGTTGCGTCCGCGCCACCAGGCGATCTGCTTCTTCACTTCGGAAGGGGCCGTGCCGCCGAAGCTCACGCGGCTGGCGACCGATGCCTCGACGGAAAGAACGTCGAAAACGCCCTTGGTGATGCCGGGGTGGATGGCCTGCAATTCCTCCAGCGAAAGATCGGCAAGATCGCAGCCCTTCTTCTCCGCCAGCGCCACGGCATTGCCGGTCACGTGGTGGGCATCGCGGAAGGGCAGGCCCGCTTCGCGCACCAGCCAGTCGGCAAGATCGGTAGCGGTGGAATAGCCTGAACCGGCGGCGGCGCGCATGCGGTCCTTGCGCACTTCAAGGTCGCGGATCATGCCGGTCATGGCGGCAATCGCCAGTTCCAGGCTCTCGGCGGCATCGAAAACCTGTTCCTTGTCTTCCTGCATGTCCTTGGAATAGGCGAGCGGCAGGCCCTTCATCACTGTCAGAAGAGCGATCAGCGAGCCGTTGATGCGGCCGGTCTTGGCGCGCACCAGCTCGGCGGCATCAGGGTTCTTCTTCTGCGGCATGATCGAGGAGCCGGTGGAGAAGGCATCCGACAGGCGGATAAAGCCGAATTGCGGCGTCGACCAGATGACGATTTCTTCGGCGAGACGCGACAGGTGCGTCGCGCAGATGGAAGCGATAGACAGGAATTCCAGCGCGAAATCGCGGTCGGAGACGGTGTCGATGGAGTTGCGGGTCGGCTCGCGGAAACCGAGCGCCGTGGCCGTCATGTGGCGGTCGATGGGATAGCCGGTGCCGGCGAGTGCGGCCGCGCCGATCGGGCTTTCATCCATATGCTCGATGGCGTGGCGCACGCGGGCGCGGTCACGGCCGAACATTTCAACATAGGCCATGCAATGATGGCCGAAGGTGACGGGCTGCGCTGTCTGCAAATGGGTGAAGCCAGGCATGACCGTATCGGCATTTTCTTCGGCGCGGTCGAGGAAGGCGGCGATGAGGGCCGTCAGCATACCCTCGGTCTTCTGCAGTTCTTCCTTGACCCACAGGCGGAAATCGAGCGCCACCTGGTCGTTGCGCGAGCGGGCGGTGTGCAGGCGGCCGGCGGCGGGGCCGATCAGCGTCGCAAGCCGCGCTTCGATGTTCATGTGAATGTCTTCGAGCTTGCGCGAGAATTCGAATCTGCCGGATTCGATCTCTGACAGGATCGTGTTCAGGCCATCGGTGATCTTGTCTTTATCTTCCGGCGAAATAATGCCTTTAGATGCCAGCATGGCGGCATGCGCCATAGAGCCGCGGATATCCTGGGCGTAAAGCTTCTTGTCGAAGCCGATGGAGGCATTTATTTCTTCCATGATGGCAGATGGCCCGGAAGCGAAGCGTCCGCCCCACATCTGGTTGGAGGATTTCTGATCTGTGCCGTCAGCCATGTTCGCAGTGCCCTGGAGTATTCGATGACAGAAAAAAGGCCGTTCAGGCTTCCTTCCGCCAAATTGGTTGCAATTGCTGCCGTTGCCGGTGTCTTAAGCGGCGCGGGCGCGGTCTGGTTCAGGCATATTGGGTCTGAGAGCCCGGTTCAAGGGGCAGCGGTGACTGACGCCGGTTTATGTGAGGGGGCGGCGAACCGCATCGCCTCGCTGAAGCCGTTTCTGAAGGGGCAGGTGGCGGCCATGTCGGCCACGGACACGCCGCGCATCATTCCCCTCTCCTTCAAGGGGCCGCAGGCGCAGGATATGACGCTTGCCGATCTCAAGGGTAAGGCGGTTCTTCTCAACCTCTGGGCCACATGGTGCGTGCCCTGCCGCGAAGAGATGCCGGCTCTGAACGCGCTTGAAAAGGAAAAGGGCGGTAACGCTTTCGAGGTCGTGGCCGTCAACATCGATACCGGCGCGGATGAAAAACCGAAAGCCTTCATGGATGAATACAAGATCGATGCCCTGAAGCACTACCGCGACAGTTCCATGGGCGTCTTCAACGTTCTGAAAAAGGAAGGTCTCGCCTTCGGCCTGCCGGCAACCCTGCTGCTGGACGAAAACGGCTGCCTGCTTGCGGCCATGAACGGTCCGGCGGCGTGGGACAGCGAGGATGCCAAGGCGCTGGTATCGGCGGTGAAGGCTAAATAATTTTTAAATCCGTGCGGGAGGGTTTTCCCTCCCTCATCCGGCATTCGGTCAGCGCGTCGGAACCGGCGTCTCGCCGCGATAATCGTAGAAGCCGCGGCCTGATTTGCGGCCGAGCCAGCCGGCCTCGACATATTTGACCAGCAGCGGGCAGGGGCGGTATTTGCTGTCGGAGAGGCCGTCATGCAGCACCTGCATGATTGACAAACAGGTGTCGAGACCGATGAAATCGGCAAGCTGCAGCGGTCCCATCGGGTGGTTCGCGCCGAGCCGCATGGCGGTGTCGATGGCTTCCACCGAGCCGACGCCCTCATAAAGCGTATAGATTGCCTCGTTGATCATCGGCAGCAGGATGCGGTTGACGATGAAGGCCGGGAAATCCTCGGCGACGGTGATCGCCTTTTCCAGCGTCCGCACATAATCCTTTGCCGCATCGAAGGTCTTTTCATTGGTGGCGATGCCGCGCACCAGTTCCACCAGCTTCATGACCGGCACCGGATTCATGAAGTGAATGCCCATGAACTGTTCGGGACGGTCGGTGGCGGATGCAAGCCGGGTGATGGAGAGGGACGAGGTATTGGTGGCGAGCAGCGCCTCGGGCTTCAGGATCGGGCAGACCTGCGCATAAATCTTGCGCTTGATCTCTTCGTTTTCCGTCGCGGCCTCGATGACGAGGTCCATGGCTGCCAGATCGTTGATGTCGGTCGAGCCGCTGATGAGCGCCAGCGCCTGCTTGCGGGCGTCGTCGGAAAGCTTGCCGTTGGTGACCTGGCGGGCGAGATTGCCGTTGATCGTGGCAAGACCGGCCTCGATGCCTTCCTTGGAAAGATCGTAGATATGGACCTTGTAGCCGGCAATTGCGGAGACATGCGCAATGCCGCATCCCATTTGACCGGCTCCGATGACACCGATGTTCTTAAAGGGGGCGGTCATAGGCTGGTCTCCTCTCAGGGATTTTGTCTGCGTTATTGCCGGCGATGTTACGCATATCGCCGAAAAAGAGAAGGCGGCGCGTTTAAAAAACGCGCCGCCTCCAATTTATGCTTAAATTACAGCGATTTTTCGAGTTCCGGCAGCGCCTCGAACAGATCGGCGACGAGGCCGTAGTCAGCCACCTGGAAGATCGGCGCTTCCTCGTCCTTGTTGATGGCAACGATGACCTTCGAGTCCTTCATGCCGGCCAGATGCTGGATGGCACCCGAGATGCCCGCAGCGATATAAAGCTGCGGCGCAACCACCTTGCCGGTCTGGCCAACCTGCCAGTCGTTCGGCGCATAACCGGCATCGACAGCCGCACGGCTGGCGCCAACGGCAGCACCCAGCTTGTCGGCGACGGGAAGGATGACTTCCTTGAACTTCTCCGAAGAGCCGAGCGCGCGGCCACCCGAGATGATGATCTTGGCCGATGTCAGTTCCGGACGGTCGGACGAGGCCAGAGCATCGGAAACGAAGCTGGAAAGGCCGGGGTTTGCGGCCGCGCCGATGGTTTCAACCGCTGCCGAACCGCCTTCGGCCGCTGCTGCAAAGGCGGTTGGACGCACGGTGATGACCTTCTTCGCATCGGTCGCCTGCACCGTCTGGATGGCGTTACCGGCATAGATCGGCCGCTTGAAGGTGTCAGGGCTGACAACTTCGATGATTTCCGAGACCTGCGCAACATCGAGAAGGGCGGCCACGCGCGGCGTCACGTTCTTGGCCGAGGCGGTGGCCGGGGCGATGATGACGTCATAAGAAGGGGCGAGCGAGACGATCAGCGCCGCCAGCGGTTCTGCCAGCGCATTGGCATAGGACGCGTCGTCGGCGAGCAGCACCTTGGATACGCCGGAGAGTTTCGCGGCAGCGTCGGCGGCACCCTTGGCGCCTGAGCCAGCGACCAGCACATGGACGTCGCCGCCGATTTGCGTTGCCGCCGTCAGCGTCTTTGCCGTCAGGTCGGAAAGGGTTGCGTTGTCGTGTTCTGCCAGAAGAAGAATGGCCATAAGAATATCTCCCTTTTCCGAAACCTTAGAGGACGCCGTCGGCTTTGAGCTTTTCGACCAGCTCGGCAACCGAGCCGACCTTGATGCCGGCCTTGCGGCCTGCCGGCTCTTCGGTCTTCAGCACCTTCAGGCGCGGCGAAACATCGACGCCGAAATCGGCCGGCGCCTTTTTGTCGAGCGGCTTCTTCTTCGCCTTCATGATGTTCGGCAGCGATGCATAACGCGGCTCATTGAGACGAAGATCGGTGGTGACCACGGCGGGAAGCTTCAGCTCCACCGTCTGCAAACCGCCATCGACTTCACGGGTGACTGCGACCTTGCCATCTGCGGGCACGACCTTGGAGGCAAAGGTGCCCTGGCCCCAGCCGAGCAATGCGGCCAGCATCTGGCCGGTCTGGTTCGAATCGTCATCGATTGCCTGCTTGCCGACGATGACGAGGCCAGGCTGTTCGGCTTCCGCCACGCCCTTCAGAAGCTTGGCGACGGCGAGCGGCTCAACCGTTTCATCGGTCTCGATCAGGATGGCGCGGTCGGCGCCCATCGCGAGCGCGGTGCGCAGCGTTTCTTCCGCTTTGGCCGGGCCGATGGAGACGACCACAACCTCTTCGGCCTTGCCGGCTTCCTTCAGGCGCAGCGCCTCTTCCACCGAGATTTCGTCGAACGGGTTCATCGACATTTTCACATTGGCAAGCTCAACGCCAGAACCATCGGCTTTCACGCGGATCTTCACGTTGTAATCGACGACTCGTTTAACGGGGACAAGGATTTTCATCGGCGGCTTTCCTCAAACTCCTGTCCGCTTTGGCCAGTTGACCGCGCGGACCTCCAAAAACAGGTTGGCGACATGGATAAGCATTTTTCCCGCAATTACAACGGAGCAATCTTCATTATCACATGCACGTAAGGCATATCTTACGTTGACGTTCACGTAAATACTCTATCTCTTTCACAAGAGCTCATCTGCTCCCGTCATAGCCCCGTTCGATTTGCGACAACCCCGCCGTTTGCGACGGATTCTTGAACTGCGCCGCCCTCGGCGGAACAATGGTGCGGTCAAACAGGGGAACGCCCCGCCTGCGCATGAAAATCACCATGATTGCGCCCGCCATGATGCCACCCACATGCGCGCCCCAGGAAACGTTTTCCTCGAGCCCGAGCGCCAGCATCAGGAACTGCTGGCCGATCCACAGCGCCAGCGGAATGAAGGCGGGCAAAGGAAGCGGAATGCGCATGAGAACCAGCACCCAGACGCGCACCCTGGGATGCAGCAGGAAATAGGCCGCGACGACGCCCGAAACCGCACCCGAAGCGCCGATCAGCGGCCCTTCGGAGGTGGGGGCGACGAAACCGTGAAACAGCGCCCCGGCGATGGCGCAAACGATGTAGAAAATCAGAAAACGGAAATGGCCGAGCGCATCCTCGACATTGTCGCCGAAGACCCAGAGAAACAGCATGTTGCCGGCGAGATGCCAGAAATCGAGATGCAGGAAAGCATAGGTGACAACGGTCAGGTCATCAGGCACGACCTGCAGGGCGGGTTCCAGATAGGCGTAGTCGAACACCACTGCCGGAATGAAACCGAGGCCGAGGGCTGCGGCATTGGCCTGCGTGTCGCTGGCCAGCACCCCGGTAAACAGCCAGACCAGCACATTGACCGCGATCAGGCCGATTGTGACATATTGCAGCCGGATATGTTTGAGGGAATTCGCATCGTGCAGCGGTATGAACATCGAACGCCCTTTGGTTGCGTCATTGAAACGCTTTAGCGGTTCTTGCCGGGAACCCACAATATATCGGCCTTGCCGGCATCATTGGCGAAGCGGGCGGCGACGAACAGGAAGTCGGACAGGCGGTTGGCATATTTCAGCGCCGCCGGGCTGACGATCTCATTCTCAGTGACGGAAAGTTCCACCATCAGTCTTTCCGCGCGCCTGCAGACGGTGCGCGCCATATGCAGGCTGGCCGCCGCAGCACTGCCGCCCGGCAGCACGAAAGAGGTCAGCGGTTCAAGGGCGGCATTGAGATCGTCGATTTCGTTTTCCAGCCGCGTGACCTGGCTTTCGACGATGCGCAGCGGCTCGTAGGAAAGCGGTTCGCCGCTGTCCGGCGTGGCGAGATCGGCGCCGAGATCGAAAAGATCGTTCTGGATGCGGAAGAGCATGGCATCCAGCTTTTCCATCCCGCCCGTATGAAGCCGTGCGACACCGATGGCCGAATTGGTCTCATCCACCGTGCCATAGGCCTCGACGCGAAGATCGTGTTTCAGGCGGCGCGGGCCGGAAACCAGCGCCGTGGTGCCCTTGTCGCCGGTACGAGTGTAGATCTTGTTCAGCTTCACCATGTCAGCGGCCACCGCCGGTGAGCCAGAGGGTGAACATGATCAGCACAATCGCCACGGCCTGCAAAAGCAGGCGAAGCTGCATCAGCTTGTTGGAGCGGTTGGCGTCCTGTCCCTTCAGCATGTTGAAGAGGCCGCGTATCAGCACGATGACGACGAGGCCCATGAAGATAAGGGCCAGAACGGTGGTGAAGCCGGACATGCGGTATTACTCCTCCTCAATCGAATCTGCGCAGCAGACGATAGAAAAGTCCGGCAGGCAAGAGCCGTTTCAGCACAAGCCCCTGTTTGGCGGGCACGGTAACGGGATAATGCGGTTTCGGCCTTTTGGCGGTCAGGGCATGTTTCAACACGGCATAAACGGCGTCCGGGCCGAGCTTGTGGCGGTTGACGGGGCCGGAACCATCCATGCGCGCCAGCTGGCGTTTATATTCCGCCGCATGGGCGGAATTTTCGAGATCGATGTGCTCGTTGATATGGGCAAGCGCCGTCGCGGTGAATTTCGAGGTGATCGGCCCCGGTTCGATCAGGCTGACATGGATGCCGCTGCCCTGAAGCTCCATGCGCAGCGTGACGCCCAGCCCCTCAAGGGCGAATTTCGAGGCGGTGTAAGCGCCGCGATAGCGATAAGGCACAAGGCCGAGGATGGAGGAGCAATTCACGATGCGCCCCGCACCCCGGGCGCGCATGAAGGGAATGACCCGCCGTGTCAGATCGTGCCAGCCGAAGACATTGGTTTCGAACTGCGCCCGCAGCGCCTCGACAGGCAAATCCTCCACCGCGCCCGGCTGGCCATAGGCGCCGTTGTTGAAAAGCGCATCGATGCGGCCGCCGGTCCGGGCTGCGACGGTGTCCACCAGCGCGGCGATGGTTTCCGGCTTGGTGTAATCCATGATCAGGGTCTCGATGCCCTGGTTTTCAAGCGCCGCCATGTCGGCGATGCGCCGCACGGTGGCGAAAACCCGCCAGCCGTCCCGGTGGAGCGCGCCGGCGCAATGGGCGCCGATGCCCGAGGAGCATCCGGTGATGATGATGACGGGTTTTTCAGACATTTGCCGCTCCGGGAAACCGACTGTTGCTCTGGCCCGATTGCCCGGCCCGTTAAAATCCGATCGCGCGAAATCCGTGCCCTTCTGGAACCGAAAGGCCAGCTTGCGCGCTGTACAAAGCGAAGCTGATTTCCCATATTCGGCTCGAAGTTACAAATGAAATGCCGATGAATGGAGGTGACATGGTTGCCGCAGTGCGCCTGGCAGGCAAGGTTGCCTTCGATGCCTATTCCCATTTCGCCGAGGATGACGGCTGGGCGATGGCGAGCCATATGGCGCTGTCGATCCTGCTGGCCCTGTTTCCGTTCCTGATCTTCGGCACGGCTCTTGCCGGTTTTCTGGGGGCGGACCAGTTTTCCGAAACGGCGGTGCATCTGATTTTCGACACCTGGCCAGCGGCGATTGCCGGGCCGCTGGCGGCGCAGGTGCAGCAGGTGCTGACCATTCCGCGCGGCGGGCTGCTGACGATTTCGGTGCTGGCGGCGGCCTATTTTGCGTCCAATGGTGTCGAGGCGTTGCGCATTTCATTGAACCGCGCCTATCGTGTTACCGAAACGCGCTGGTGGTATGTCACCCGCCTGCTCAGCCTGCTTTATGTGCTTATCGCCGTCGTGGTCTTTGCCGGCATCAGCATCGTACTGGTCGCCGTGCCGGTCGCCACATCTTTTGCCGAGCAGCGGTTTCCGTGGCTGACGGATGTGCTGAACACCATCTCCAGCCTCGGTCTTTATGGCACCATCGTCGTGCTGACGGCGGGGCTGGTGGCGGCGCATCTGTGGCTTCCGGCCGGCAAGCGCCGCATCTGGGATGTCTGGCCGGGCATTCTCCTGACGATGATCTTCTGGGTCATCGGGGCCGCGATCTTCGCCTATTATCTCTCCACCTTCGCCAATTATGCCGCCACCTATGCCGGTCTCGCCTCGGTGATGGTGGTGCTGGTGTTTCTTTATATGGTCGGCGTCATCTTCATGCTGGGGGCTGAGGTGAATGCCGCGCTGATGAAATACAAGGTCCGCCAGATCATCCGCCGCAATATCGGTGGCAACGGCGCGCGCCGCGGGCAGGTACTAGACGAGACCGACAAGCCGGCGGATATCTGAGGGCGCAGCACCTTCCGAACGAAGGGCGGAAAGCCCGGTGCTGCCTTCGCTTTTCGAGAGCTTGCGCCCGTCCGCGCCCAGGATCAGCCGGTGATGGCGATAGGCCGGCTGCGGCAGGTTCAGCAGGTGTTGCAACAGCCGGTGAATGGCGGTGGCGTGATAGAGATCCATGCCGCGCACCACATGGGTGATGCCCTGCAACGCGTCATCCACCACAACGGAAAGATGATAGCTTGAAGGCGCGTCGGAGCGCGACAGCACCACATCGCCCCAAAGCGCTGGCAGGGCCTCGATCTGCCCCGTCTCGCCGTCGCCGCTCTCTTCCCAGAATAGAGGGATGCCGGCGGCGCGGATCGCCTTTTCCATGTCGAGCCGCCAGGCGTGCGGACGGCCGGAGGCGAGCAGCACATCCCGCTCCGCCCTTGGCCTCTCCCGGTCGATGGCCGGGTAAAGCGGCGCGCCATCGGGATCGCGGGGCCAGAGCCCGCCCTCCGCCTCGAAAGTACGAACGATCGCCCTGGTTTCTCCACGGCTTAGAAAAGCAGGGTAAGCAAGTCCTGCCTCGATCAGCCTGTCCAGCGCCACGCGGTACTCTTCGAAATGCTCCGATTGCCGCCGCACCGGTTTCTCCCAGTCGAGACCCAGCCAGCCAAGATCGTCATAGATCGCCTGTTCCAGCTCCGGGGTGCAGCGCGTCTGGTCGATATCCTCGATGCGAAGCAGAAAGCGGCCGCCATTGTCTCGCGCCATATCGTGGTTCAGGAAGGCGGAAAGCGCGTGGCCGAGATGCAGAAGGCCATTGGGGCTTGGCGCAAAACGGTAAACCGGTTTTTGACGGAGAGGCGAAGGCATGGTTTCTTCTGCCATGTTTTAAAGCACCCTACCAGCCGGCTGGCGGCATATGGAATGACGGACATGAAAATCATTACCGGGATGGACGACATCAGCGAAGGGCTGGAGCATCTCGCCCAACTCGATCCGGCTCTCGGCCTCGTCATCGAAAAAGCCGGCCCGCTGGAACTGCGCATTCATGAGCCCGGCTTTTCCGGCCTTGCCCATATCGTCGTCTCGCAGATGGTGTCGCGCGCCAGCGCCAATGCCATATGGGCGCGTATTTTTGCCGGCACCGGCGGCGCGGTCACGGCGGAAAATTATCTCGGCGCGTCGGCGGAATTGCGCGCCACTTTCGGCCTTTCGCGCGCCAAGGCGACGACACTGGAAGGACTGGCGCGCGCCGTCACGGAAGGGCAGATCGATCTTGACGGCGTGGTGCGCAAGGAGGGGCGTGTGGCCCTTTCCGAGCTTGTTGCGCTTCGCGGTATCGGCCCGTGGACGGCGGAGGTCTATCTGATGTTCTGCGGCGGGCATCCGGATATTTTTCCGGTTGGCGATGTGGCGCTGAGATCGGCGGTGGCTCATGCGCTTGCGCTGGAGGTGAGGCCGGAAGCGAAATGGCTGGCGGAGCGGGCAACAATCTGGTCGCCATGGCGCTCCGTGGCCGCGCGGCTTTTCTGGGGCTACTACGCCAACATCATGCGGCGCGCCATGGTACCGCTGCCCTGAGCGGGTTAAAAATCGGCGATACTGTAGGGCAGCACTCCGCGCGAGAGATGATCGAAATGCAGCTTGCGTTTCAGCGGCGGCACGGCGCGTTGCACGCAATCCACCCTCTCGCAGACCCGACAGGAAATGCCGATCGGTTTGAAGGAGGCCGCATTGCCGAGATCGAGCGTATCGGCATAAACGAAATTCTGCGCGTGTGAAATTTCGCAGCCAAGCGCGATGGCATAACGTGGTCTCTCCGTGTTGAAACCGGCGCCAGCCTTTTCGATCTGCGTGGCGATGGAAAGATAGCGCACGCCATCCGGCGTTTCCGCCAATTGCCTCACGATCCTGTCGGAGCTTTCGAAAGCCTGATGGATATTCCACAGCGGACAGGCCGCGCCGAAACGGGCAAATTGCAGCCGCGTGGCGCTGTGGCGTTTGGTGATGTTGCCGGCGCGGTCGATCTTGGCGAAAAAGATCGGCACACCTTTCATGCCCGGCCGTTGCAAGGTGCTCAGCCGGTGGGCCACCTGCTCAAGGCTCGCGCCGAAACGAACGGCCAGAAGCTCAAGATCGTGGCGCAGTTCCTGCGCCGCCCGGTGAAATTGCCCATAGGGCAGGATGAGGGCTGCGGCAAAATAATTGTGCAGCCCGATCCGACAGATTTCCGCGGCTTCCGCATTGCGGAAACCGGCGTCGGCCAGCACCCTGTCAACCGTTGGACCGGCGTGAAGCTGGGCGATCTGCAATGCAAGCTGAAAACAGCGGGTCGGCGCGGCCATGTAGGAGCTGAGGGCAAGGGTCTTGCCGGCAGGATCGAAGTGCCGGATCAGACCGCCTGCCGCCTCGGTTCGGGTGATATGGATGCCGTAACGGCTCTTCAGATGCGCCGCCAGAATGCCATAGGTCTCGCCGCCTTCAATCTCCAGTTCTTCCGCCAGCTCCTCGGCCAGAAGATCGATCTCGGCAACGTAATTGTCGACGAAGTGGAAGAAATCGCGCACCTCCTCATAGGGGGTTCTTTCCACCTGTGCGGTGCCGCGGCCCAGCCGGTCATCCAGCTGCACCAGCTGCTCGCTGTTCTGGCGATAGGCCTGATGGGCACGTAGCAGCGCATGGGCAAAACCCGGCGCGTTCTGGGCAATCAGCTTCAACTCCTGAAGCCCCGGTTCGTAATTCATGAACAGCGGGTCTTTCAGCGCCTCGCGCACGGCGGAAACCAGCCGGTCGCTTTCACCGGTCGCGAGTTCTGCCATTTCGAGCTGGAATTTTTCCACCAGCGTCACCAGAACGCTGGCCGAAACCGGGCGCTGGTTATTCTCGATCTGGTTCAGGTAACTCGCGGAAATGCCCAGCCGTTCGGCAAATTGCGCCTGCGTGGCGCGGGCGTTTTCGCGAAGGCCGCGAACCTTACGGCCGATAAAGAGTTTTTCCGTCGCCATGTTGCAACTTTGCAAAATTAAACATTGCAAATATTTATGGCACGCATACGCGCACGATCAAGGCTTCTTGGCGAATGTTTTCTGGGCTATTGATCGTGGCACAACGCATGGAGGAAACATGCCCGGCATTCTGGAGCAATTGGAAACGCGGCGCGCTGAGGCGCGGCTCGGCGGCGGCGTCAAGCGCATCGAGGCGCAGCATGGCAAAGGCAAGCTGACGGCGCGCGAGCGTATCGACGTGCTCCTGGATGAAGGTTCCTTCGAAGAGTATGACATGTACGTCACCCACCGCGCGGTGGATTTCGGCATGGCGGAGCAGAAGGTGGCGGGTGACGGTGTCGTCACCGGCTGGGGCACCATCAATGGCCGGCAGGTCTATGTGTTTTCGCAGGATTTCACCGTGCTTGGCGGTTCGCTCTCGGAAACCCATGCCCAGAAGATTTGCAAAATCATGGATATGGCGGTGCGCAACGGCGCGCCGGTGATCGGCCTCAACGACAGCGGCGGCGCGCGCATTCAGGAGGGCGTGGCCTCGCTCGGCGGTTATGCCGATGTGTTCAAGCGCAATGTCGTCGCCTCCGGCGTCGTGCCGCAAATCTCTGTCATCATGGGGCCTTGTGCGGGCGGTGCGGTTTATTCGCCGGCCATGACCGATTTCATCTTCATGGTGCGCGATACCTCCTACATGTTCGTGACCGGGCCGGATGTGGTCAAAACCGTGACCAACGAGATCGTTACGGCTGAGGAACTGGGCGGAGCCTCCACCCACACGAAAAAATCCTCCGTCGCCGACGGCGCTTATGAAAACGACATCGAAACGCTGGAACATGTGCGGCTGCTGTTCGATTTCCTGCCGCTCAACAACCGCGAAAAGCCGCCGGTGCGGCCGTTCCACGACGATCCGGCGCGGCTGGAAGCACGTCTTGATACGCTGATCCCTGATAGTTCCAACAAGCCCTATGACATGAAGGAACTGATCCACGCGCTGGCCGATGAGGGCGATTTCTTCGAGTTGCAGGAGGCCTTTGCCCGCAACATCATCACCGGCTTCATCCGCCTCGAAGGCCAGACGGTGGGCGTCGTCGCCAACCAGCCGATGGTGCTGGCCGGCTGCCTCGATATAGACAGTTCGCGCAAGGCGGCGCGTTTCGTGCGCTTTTGCGATGCCTTCAATATTCCGCTGCTGACGCTGGTGGATGTGCCGGGTTTCCTGCCGGGAACCGCGCAGGAATATGGCGGCGTCATCAAGCACGGCGCAAAACTTCTCTTCGCCTATTCGGAGACGACGGTGCCGATGGTGACGCTGATCACCCGCAAGGCCTATGGCGGCGCTTATGACGTGATGGCCTCGAAACATATCGGCGCGGATGTGAATTACGCCTGGCCGACGGCGGAAATCGCCGTGATGGGCGCGAAGGGGGCGGCGGAAATTCTCTATCGTTCCGAGCTTGCCGATCCGGAAAAGATCGCCGCGCGCACGAAGGAATACGAAGAGCGTTTCGCCAACCCCTTTGTGGCGGCGGAGCGCGGTTTCATCGATGAGGTCATCATGCCGCATTCCTCACGCCGCCGCATCGCCCGCGCGTTTGCGTCGCTGCGTAACAAGAACGTGGAAACCCGCTGGAAGAAACACGACACCATTCCGCTCTGATCTGCTGCAGGGCTGGAAAAATGCTTCGGCCACCTTACTATATGTTTGTTCAGGCGCCCGGATGTCCGGATGTCCTCCCGAAACGCACAAGGACACATTTTCATGGCCGAAAATTCCTCCGCAGATAATTTCCCCGCCGGATATGAACCGCCCAAGGTCTGGACCTGGGAAAAGGGCAATGGCGGCCAGTTCGCCAATATCAACCGGCCTATCGCCGGCCCGACCCACGAAAAGGAACTTCCCGTCGGCAAGCATCCACTGCAGCTTTATTCGCTGGCGACGCCGAATGGCCAGAAGGTCACCATCATGCTGGAAGAATTGCTGGCTGCCGGCCACAAGGGCGCAGACTATGATGCCTGGCTGATCAAGATCGGCGAAGGCGACCAGTTCGGTTCCGGTTTCGTCGGCGTCAATCCGAATTCCAAGATTCCGGCGCTGATGGATCATTCGACGCCTGAGCCGACGCGCGTTTTCGAAAGCGGCTCCATTCTCGTTTACCTCGCGGAAAAATTCGGCGCCTTCCTGCCGAAAGAGGGCAATGCCCGCACGCAGGCGCTGAACTGGCTGTTCTGGCAGATGGGCTCCGCCCCCTTCCTCGGCGGCGGTTTCGGCCATTTTTATGCCTATGCGCCGGTGAAGATCAAATACGCCATCGACCGCTACGCCATGGAAGTCAAACGCCAGCTCGACGTGCTGGACCGGCATCTGGCCGAGAACCGCTACCTGGCGGGTTCGGAATATACGATCGCCGACATGGCCGTCTGGCCGTGGTACGGCAAGATCGCGCTCGGTCAGGCCTATGGCGATGCCGGTGCTTTCCTTGAGGCGGACGGTTACAAAAACGTCATGCGCTGGACGCTCGAAATCGGCGAACGCCCGGCGGTCAAGCGTGGCGTGATCGTCAACAAGACCTCGGGCGATCCGTCCGAACAATTGCATGAACGCCACGATGCCTCCGACTTCGAGACGAAGACGCAGGACAAGATCGGCAGGGCGTAACGAAAGATTAGAGCGCCAAAAGCGCTCTAACTATTTGAATTGGCGCATTTCCGGACGTAAAAGCAAGGCAGCTTTCACTGGAAATGTTCTGGAAGGACAAAAGATGGCGAACCTGCCCGAAATGACCAAACACAAGGGATTTCCCTCCGGCATGCCGAGCACGGGTGTCCAGTTCACCATCCGCCGCGCCAACCCCAAAGGGGTAACGCCTATCAAGATGATACCCCGCCGGGCGCGCAACGACACCAAGGAGCATCGCATCGATGCCGCCTTCCTGCATTCGCTCTGGCACCATTTCGGTGCCGAGCCCTTCGAGCGCGGCAATCTCGACGCCGCCCGCCTCAACCTGCTCTTCGGCCGCGAGGTGGTGCCGGCGGAGAAGAATTTCGACCCGCTTTCCTATCAGGCGATGCTTGTCATTGACGAACGTGTCGCCCGGCAGAACTTCCCGGAATCCTTCGAGAATTTTTTCGAGATTTGAGTGTGCTGTCATCCGCCAACGGGGAATGAAATTCGATGTCGACAGCGACCAGCAAATTTCTGAGTTACGTTCTGCGCCATGCGCCTGAAAGCATCGGCCTGACCCTGGATGCTCAGGGTTGGGCGGATGTCGCAGATCTGTTGGCAAAAGCGAATGCGAGCGGCACGCCGCTCGATGAGGCAGGCCTCTTTTCGGTCGTCGCAGAAAGCGACAAGAAGCGCTTCACGTTGTCGGAAGACGGCCGCCGCATCCGGGCGGCGCAGGGGCATTCCGTTAAGGTCGATCTTGGCCGGCCGCCAGTCGAGCCGCCGCCGCAATTGTTTCACGGTACGGCAACCCGCTTTCTCGATTCCATTCTGCGGGAAGGCTTGCGTCCGGGGGAAAGGCAGCAGGTTCATCTTTCCGCTGACCGGAAGACTGCGATTACCGTCGGACAACGGCATGGAAAACCTGTGGTCCTGATTGTCGATGCCTGCCGGATGTTTGCGGATGGCTGCAATTTCTACCAAGCCGACAACGGCGTTTGGCTGACGGACGCCGTGCCCTTTGCCTATTTGACCCAGTTCGAGGATTCCTCAGCGGAGAGCGATGGGTGACGGGCTGACGTTTGGTAATGGAGGAGGGAGGCGAAATGGGTGTCGGCATATTTCAGATCGATATGGATTGGCTGCATCGCTGGCTAAGGCAGCGGCGTGGCGGCGGTGCTCGTAAGCCCGGCAACCGCAAGCTCAAACCCAGGATGACGCCGGAAGCCGCCCGGCTCGATCACCGGCAGATGTTGCGTTTCATGGCGCTCAATGCGGCAGTTGGCGTGCTGATCGGCGTCTGCGTCGGTGCAGCGCTGATCTTTCTCGACATTGGCGGTTTGGGCGCGCGCATCGGCCGTGCGGCAAATCCGGTCGTGCCCGTGCTGCTGGTCGTCATGCCCATTGCATCCCTGTTCGGCGCGGCCGCCACCGCCTCGGCGATCCTGATGATGCCCTATGAAAAGAAATTCCGCGACGACGATGACGATGCGAGGGGAGAATAACCGCATGATCAAGAAAATCCTCATCGCCAATCGCGGCGAGATTGCCTGCCGGGTCATCAAGACGGCAAGCAAGATGGGCATCGCCACTGTCGCGGTCTATTCGGATGCGGATGCCAATGCGCTGCATGTGAGACAAGCGGATGAGGCCGTTCATATCGGCCCGGCCCCCTCGTCTCAGTCCTATATCGTCATCGACAGGATTCTTGAGGCAATCGTGAAGACCGGGGCGGATGCTGTCCATCCCGGTTACGGTTTCCTGTCGGAAAATGCTGCCTTCGCCGAGGCGCTGGAAAAGGCGGGTGTCGCCTTCATCGGTCCGCCTGTTGGCGCCATCAAGGCCATGGGCGACAAGATCACCTCCAAGAAACTGGCCGCGGAAGCGGGTGTTTCCACCGTCCCCGGCCATATGGGGCTGATCGAGGATGCGGATGAGGCGGTGAGGATCGCCTCGCAGATCGGTTATCCCGTCATGATCAAGGCTTCGGCCGGCGGCGGCGGCAAGGGCATGCGCATCGCTTTCAACGATGCCGAGGCGCGCGAGGGTTTCCAGTCCTCGAAAAACGAGGCGAAATCCTCCTTTGGCGATGATCGTATCTTCATCGAGAAATTCGTCACCCAGCCGCGCCACATTGAAATTCAGGTGCTGGGCGACAAGCACGGCAACACACTTTATCTGGGTGAGCGTGAATGCTCGATCCAGCGCCGTAACCAGAAGGTCATCGAGGAAGCGCCATCGCCCTTTCTGGACGAAGCCACCCGCAAAGCCATGGGCGAGCAGGCCGTGGCGCTGGCGAGAGCCGTCGGTTACCATTCGGCCGGCACGGTGGAATTCATCGTCGATGGCGAGAGGAATTTCTACTTTCTGGAAATGAACACCCGCCTGCAGGTGGAGCATCCGGTAACGGAACTCATCACCGGCATCGATGTGGTCGAACAGATGATCCGTGTGGCATCAGGTGAAAAGCTTTCTTTCGGACAGGCGGATGTGAAACTGAACGGCTGGGCGATTGAAAGCCGGCTTTATGCCGAAGACCCCTATCGCAACTTCCTGCCCTCCATCGGCCGGCTGACGCGATATCGCCCGCCGCAGGAGGGTGCGCAGGAGAACGGAACGGTTATCCGCAACGATACCGGCGTTTTCGAAGGCGGCGAAATCTCGATGTATTACGATCCGATGATCGCCAAGCTGTGCACCTGGGGCAAGGATCGCGGGGCCGCCACCGACGCCATGGGGCAGGCGCTGGATCGTTTCGAGGTGGAAGGCATTGGCCATAATCTGCCCTTCCTGTCGGCTGTCATGCAGCATGAGCGTTTCCGCGCCGGCCGCCTGACGACGGGTTTTATCGCGGAAGAATTTCCGGAGGGATTTTCCGGCGTGGAACCGGATGAGGCCACGGCGCGCCAGCTTTCCGCCATCGCCGCCATCATCCATCAGCGGCTACAGCGCCGCGCAGTCGAAATTTCCGGCACCATCGGCAATCACCGCCGCATCGTCGGTCAGGAATGGGTGGTGTCGTTTGGCGCATCCCGCCACAGGGTTAGCGTTGAAACCGGCACGGATGGTACGGCGGTCCGTTTTGAAGACGGGGCGGCGTTCACCGTCGATACCAGCTGGCTTCCCGGCGAGAGCCTTGGCCTTTTCACGGTCGCGGGTGAGGTTATCGCCGCCAAGGTCGAGCTAGCAGGTGCTGCGATCCGCCTGCGCTGGCGCGGCATGGATATTCGTGCCCATGTGCGCAGCCCGCGTGTGGCGGAACTGGCGCTGCTAATGCCGGAAAAATTGCCGCCGGATACATCGAAACTGCTGCTTTGCCCTATGCCGGGCGTCATCACCGGCATTTCGGTGGGTGAGGGCGATGAGGTGGAGGCCGGGCAGGCGCTCGCGACGGTGGAGGCCATGAAGATGGAAAACATCCTGCGCGCGGAAAAACGCGGCCGCGTTGCCAGAGTGGCGGCAAAACCGGGCGACAGCCTCGCGGTGGATGAAGTCATCCTCGAATTCGAGTGATGCCGCTGCCGTTTTTCCGGAACGCATGTGGGCCGGAGCGGTTTACGGGGTCGGCCCGGCGGGCGGATCGTTCGATTTTTGTCACGATCACCGGCCACAGTGCTAAAATGAAATGCAGAAGGGGAGAGATGCATGTCGGGTGAAAAAACGGCGCGGGATTGGCTGCAGCTTGCCGAGAAAGAGCTGAAGCGTTCACCGGAAACGCTCGTCTGGCACACACCCGAAGGCATTGAGGTGAAGCCGCTCTATACCGCTGACGATCTTCAGAAGATTTCCCATCTGGACAGCCTGCCGGGCTTTGCGCCTTTCACGCGCGGCCCGCGCGCCACCATGTATGCCGGGCGGCCCTGGACCATCCGCCAATATGCCGGTTTTTCCACGGCCGAAGCCTCGAACGCCTTTTACCGCAAGGCGCTCGCCGCCGGTCAGCAGGGTGTTTCCGTTGCCTTCGATCTTGCCACCCACCGCGGTTATGACAGCGATCATCCGCGTGTGGAGGGCGATGTCGGCAAGGCGGGCGTGGCGATCGACAGCGTCGAGGACATGAAAATCCTGTTCGATGGCATTCCGCTCGAAAAAGTCTCGGTGTCGATGACCATGAATGGCGCGGTCATTCCGGTGCTCGCCAGTTTCATCGTTGCGGGGGAAGAGCAGGGTGTGCCCCGCGCCGCCCTTTCCGGCACCATTCAGAACGATATCCTCAAGGAGTTCATGGTCCGCAACACCTATATCTATCCGCCGGAACCTTCGATGCGGATCATTGCCGACATCATCGAATATACGGCGAAGGAGATGCCGAAATTCAATTCCATCTCCATTTCCGGCTATCACATGCAGGAAGCGGGCGCGACGCTTACGCAGGAGCTGGCCTTCACGCTGGCGGATGGCCGCGAATATGTGCGGGCGGCGCTGGCCAAGGGACTGAACGTCGATGATTTCGCCGGCCGCCTGTCGTTCTTTTTCGCCATCGGCATGAATTTCTTCATGGAGGCTGCCAAGCTGCGCGCCGCGCGCCTGCTCTGGTCGCGCATCATGGAGGAGTTCAAGCCGCAGAAGGCGTCGTCGCTGATGCTGCGCACCCATTGCCAGACGTCCGGCGTCTCGCTTCAGGAGCAGGACCCTTATAACAATATCGTCCGCACCGCTTTCGAGGCCATGTCCGCCGTGCTGGGCGGCACGCAGTCGCTGCACACGAATTCCTTCGATGAGGCGATTGCCCTGCCGACGGAGTTTTCCGCCCGCATCGCCCGCAATACCCAGCTTATCCTTCAGCACGAAACCGGCGTCACAAAAGTCGTCGATCCGCTGGCCGGCTCCTATTATGTCGAAAGCCTGACTGACGAACTGGCAGAGAAGGCCTGGGCGCTGATCGAGGAGGTCGAGGCGCTTGGCGGCATGACCAAGGCGGTGGCGGAAGGCTTGCCGAAACGGCTGATCGAAGAGGCGGCAACGCGACGGCAGGCGGCGGTGGACAAGGGCGAGGAGGTTATCGTTGGCGTCAACCGTTACCGTCTGGAAAATGAAGAGGATATCGATGTTCTCGATATCGACAACGCCGCCGTGCGGGCCGCACAAATCCGCCGCATCGAAGAAACGCGCCGCCGCCGCGATGGCAAGGACGTGACCGCCGCCTTGGCAGCACTTTCCGAGATCGCCCGCAGCGGCAAGGGCAATATTCTCGAGGCCGCCGTTGTCGCCGCCCGCGCCCGCGCGACGGTGGGAGAGATTTCCGATGCGCTGCGTGCGGCCTTCGGCGACCATGCCGCCGTGCCGGAGGTGGTGAGCGATATTTACGGCGAGGCCTATAAGGACGAGCCGGAACTTGCCACGCTCGCCGCCCGGCTTTCCGGTGTGGCTGAGAGGATCGGCACCAAGCCGCGCATCATGGTCGCCAAGCTCGGGCAGGATGGGCATGATCGCGGCGCGAAGGTCATTGCCTCCGCCTTCGGCGATATAGGTTTCGATGTGCTGGCCGGCCCCCTGTTTCAGACACCCGTTGAAGCGGCCGATCTTGCCGTCCAGAACAGGGTGCATGTGGTCGGCATGTCGTCGCTCGCCGCCGGTCACAAGACGCTGGCGCCGCAGCTGGTCGAGGCGCTGAAACAGAAGGGCGCGGAAGATATCATCGTCGTCGTCGGCGGCGTCATTCCACGGCAGGATTATCAGTTCCTGCTCGACCACGGTGTCTCGGCGATTTTCGGCCCCGGCACCAATGTCATGGATGCTGCGAACAAGGTGCTCGACCTGCTAGAAGGCATCAGGCGGAACGCGTGAGGGAAAGACGGCCATGTTCGGAAGATTGAATCACGTCGCCATCGCGGTGCCCGATCTCGAAGCCGCCATTGCCCGATACAGGCTGTTGGGCGCAGATGTCTCGGAACCGCAATCGCTACCCGAACACGGCGTGACGGTGGTTTTCATTCAGGCTGACAATACCAAGATCGAGCTTCTTTATCCGCTTGGCGAAAATTCGCCGATTGCCGCTTTTCTCGAGAGAAATCCGGGCGGCGGCACGCATCATCTCTGCTTTGAAGTGCCTGACATTGTCGCGGCGCGCGACGATCTCGTCAAAAAGGGCGTTCGAATTCTGGGGGACGGCGAGCCGAAGATCGGCGCGCATGGCAATCCCGTTCTTTTCCTGCATCCGAAGGATATGGGCGGCGTGCTCTATGAGCTTGAGCAGGTTTCCCAGACATACGGCTGAAACACAGACCCCGTAAGAGGCTGGCCATACGGAGGACGGCGCGCAGCGGCCGTTCGCCTTTGCCGGAACGTGTTTCGTTTGTTTTCTTTTGACATTCGTTTTGTTTTCGTTTTTATGGCAATTGTCTTTCAACGATGGGGGTGCGATCCCCCGACGCTGTCGTGGAGGCTCTATGTCCGGCGAGAATATTTTCGATCTTTTTGTCATCGGTGGCGGCATCAACGGCTGCGGCATTGCCCGCGATGCCGTCGGCAGGGGCTATTCCGTCGCGCTTGCGGAAAAGGGCGATTTCGCTTCCGGCACGTCTTCCGCCGCCACCAAGCTCATTCATGGCGGCCTGCGTTATCTCGAACATTACGAGTTTCGTCTGGTGCGCGAAGCGCTGATGGAGCGGGAAATCCTCTGGGCCATGGCCCCGCATGTCATCTGGCCCATGCGTTTCGTCCTGCCCATCCAGAAAGGCGGCGTGCGCCCGGCCTGGATGGTCCGGCTCGGCCTGTTTCTTTATGACAATCTCGGCGGCCGCAAGCTTCTGCCGGCGACCCGCACGCTTGATCTTCGCAAGGACCCGGCGGGAAAGCCGCTGAAGCCGGCTTTCGCCAGAGCTTTCGAATATTCCGACGGCTGGGTGGATGATGCCCGTTTCGTGGTCC
The DNA here is from genome assembly GCF_002008205.1 of Agrobacterium sp. YIC 4121. NCBI lineage: Bacteria > Pseudomonadati > Pseudomonadota > Alphaproteobacteria > Hyphomicrobiales > Rhizobiaceae > Agrobacterium > Agrobacterium sp. YIC 4121. Next base: position 32,860 of record NZ_MRDI01000020.1, read on the forward strand.
TCAACGCGCGCGATGCGGCCAATCGCGGCGCGACGATCATGAACCACACACGCGTCGTTTCCGCACGGCGCGAAGGCGGGTTGTGGCTCATCGAGACGCTGGACGAAAAAACCGGACGCGCGGCCACGCACAAGGCGCGTATGCTGGTGAATGCCGCCGGTCCCTGGGTGGACAAGGTGCTTTCCGGCGTCTTCGGCCGCAACGACGTGCACAATGTCCGGCTCGTGCAGGGCAGCCATATCATCGTGCGCAGGAAGTTTTCCGATCCGCGCGCCTATTTCTTCCAGAACCCTGATAACCGCATCATCTTCGCCATTCCCTATGAGCGCGATTTCACGCTGATCGGCACCACGGACCGCGATTACAAGGGCGATCCGGCCAGCGTTCGCATCTCTGAGGAGGAGATTTCCTATCTCTGCAACGCGGCCAGCGACTATTTCAGCGAACCGGTCCGGCCGGAAGATATCGTCTGGACCTATTCCGGCGTTCGCCCGCTTTTTGATGACGGTGCATCGAAAGCGCAGGAGGCGACGCGCGATTATGTGCTGAAGGTTGAAGAGACAGCGGGTGAGGCGCCACTCCTCAATATTTTCGGCGGCAAGCTCACCACCTATCGGCGGCTGGCGGAACATGCGCTGGAAAAGATCGGTGCGGCGATTGGTGAAAAGGGCAAGCCGTGGACGGCGGGCTCTCACCTGCCGGGCGGCGATTTCGGCGCTGAGAGATATGAGACGCAGGTGCGGGCGCTCGTCTCCCTTTATCCCTTCCTTGACGGACGCCATGCCGAGCGACTTGTCAGAAACTACGGCACCAAGGCGGCGGAACTGTTGGGCAGCGCCACCGATGTCTCCGGCCTCGGCCGGCATTTCGGCGGCACGCTTTATGAATGCGAGGTGCGCTGGCTGGTTGAGCACGAATGGGCCTGCGCGGCCGAGGACATTCTATGGCGGCGCACGAAACAGGGCCTGCGCCTCAGCAAGGATGAGGCCGCTGATCTCGATGACTTCGTTGCTGTGCTGATTTGTGGCGGGCAAGAGGCCGAGGCCGTGGCGGAGCGGGCCTGAAAATCCGCCGGTTGCCCCGTCAGCTCCCGTAATTCCTCACCGGCCTCTCCGGGCCATCGGCGCTCAGGATATAATCGTCTGCAGCTGAAAGGGCGTGTTCCATGTGCCCTTCGAACACCAGTTCCGGTTCGTTAGGCGCTATGGCGATTTTCGGCATGCCGCCGAAACGCACCGCCTGCGATTGCGCCAGACCCTCGCGCAGGCCGCTTTCCAGAAGATCGAAATAGCGGGTGCCGGGGCCGGTGATGAAGACCGGCATATGGCCATGCAGGCTGAAGAGGCGTGAAAGACCGTTACCGAGCGCAAGTCCGGCGGTGCGGAAGGCGAACCGCGCCATGCGCGCGCCGTTGCGGGCCGAGGCGGCGATCTTGTCCACCTCGGCGATCGGTACGAATTTCGCCGGTTCCGCCTGCGGCGGGGCTTCGAAAGCAGAACGCAGGATGGCGTAAAACCCGGAATAGGCCTCGATGCAGCCTTTGGTGCCGCAACGGCACAGTGCGCCGTCGGCCAGATGCAGCATATGGCCGAAATTGGGGGCGCTGACATCGATTGCGTCGCCCGTCGAGCGGGCGATGCCAAGACCGATGCTGTGGCCGAGCGACAGGGTGACGAGGGCTTCCGGCGCTGAGTTTTCCCGTGCCTGCTCCCGCATCCAGATGGCTTTTGCGGCCAGCAGCGTCTCGTTGTTCAGCGTCACGCGAATGCGCCCATCCCCGGAAACGAGCCGGTGGAAATCAATCCTTTCGTCACCTAGAACCGGCGACCAGACAAGCGTTGCCGTGGCCGCATCCACCAGCCCCTTGCTGCTGATCGACACCTGGAGGATATCGTGACGGTCGATGCGCGAGCGATCGGCAAGTCTTGCGAGGCCAGCGAGGATCGCGCCGCCGAATGTGCCTTTTTCAGCTGTAATCCTCTGTTCGGTGAAGCGGTCCACCAGCTTGCCGGCATAATCGACCAGCGAATATTGCACGCTGTCGGAAGATATGATGACGATGGCGACATGGCAAAAAGCGCCGCGCGGGCCGAAGAGAATGCGTGGCCGGCCGCGGCCGGCAGTCGCGAGCTGCTCTTTCCGCAGAATGAGACCGGCCCGCTCAAGCTCGGTGGTGATGGCGGAGACGGTTGCGGAGGCAAGCCCGGTGAAGGACGACATGTCGGTATGGGAAAGGCTGCCGTGCAGGCGCAGCGCCGCCATCACCGACAGGCTGTTTTTCTGGCGCACCAGTTCCGTACTTGCAATGGCGGACATGGGCTGGGGCATGCTCCCTGAACGGCCTTTTTCCTGTCGTGCTGATCCACTCTGATGGCGCATGCCAGAGCGAAGATCAAGGCACCCGGATGCTGCCCGCAGCCGTTGTTGACAGCATGGGGAATCTCTGACATTAATTTTCTCGACTGTCGAGAAAATTGTGAAACCACAGAGACCGGCAGCTTTTTCCGGGCGTTTTTCCTGCATGGAGGTGTGGGGCTTCGCCCTTACCGGGAGGACATCATGAATTCTTTTGCCAAGCTTTTGGCGGGTACAGCCGTACTCGTTTCCCTGCATACTGCCGCTATTGCGGCCGATCTCGTCGTCGGCGTTTCCTGGTCGAATTTCCAGGAAGAACGCTGGAAAACGGATGAGGCAGCCATCAAGGCGGCGCTCGATAAGGCCGGCGCGAAATACATTTCCGCCGACGCGCAATCATCCGCCGCAAAGCAGTTGACCGACGTGGAATCGCTGATCTCGCAGGGCGCCAATGCGCTGATCATTCTGGCGCAGGACAGCGACGCGATTGGCCCGGCCGTTGAAAAGGCCGTTGCCGAGGGCATTCCGGTCGTGGGTTACGACCGCCTGATCGAAAACCAGAACGCCTTCTACATCACCTTCGATAACAAGGAAGTCGGCCGTCTGCAGGCTGCCGAAGTCTTCAAGGTGAAGCCGGAAGGCAATTACGTCTTCATCAAGGGCTCTTCTTCCGACCCGAATGCGGACTTCCTGTTCGCCGGTCAGCAGGAAGTGCTGAAGGCGGCCATTGACGGCGGCAAGATCAAAAATGTCGGCGAAGCCTATACCGATGGCTGGAAGCCGGAAAATGCCCAGAAGAACATGGAACAGTTCCTGACCAAGAATAACAACAAGGTCGATGCGGTCGTCGCCTCGAATGACGGCACGGCCGGCGGCGCAATCGCCGCTCTCGCCGCGCAGGGCATGGCAGGTTCGGTTCCCGTTTCCGGTCAGGATGCCGATTTCGCCGCGCTGAACCGCGTCGCGCTCGGGACGCAGACGGTGTCGGTCTGGAAGGACAGCCGTGAACTTGGCAAGGAAGCGGCTGGCATTGCGCTGGAACTGGCCGGCGGCAAGAAGATGACCGAGATCAAGGGTGTCTCCACCTTTGAAGGCGGTCCGAAAAAAGTGAAGATGCAGTCGGTCTTCCTCAAGCCTATCGCCATCACGAAGGACAATCTGAACGTCGTCATCGACGCTGGCTGGATCAAGAAGGAAACGGCCTGCCAGGGCGTGAAGGCTAAAACGGTCAAAGCCTGCGATTGATCGAATAGGTCCCGGTTCGGGCGCTGCGCCATGGTTCATGGCGCGGCGCCTTTAGAGCATTTCTAGGAAAAGTAGGCCCCGGTTTTCCGTCCGGAAATGCGCCAGAAAAAAGCGAAAACGCTCTAAGATGTGAGGAGCACCGGCAGTTCATGGCCGATATGACCCAGTCCAATACTACAGCGTCGCAAAAGACGGAAAAAACAGGCTCGATAACGCGCTTCATCAACGCCACCGAGCTGGATACCAGACTGCTCGGCATGGTCGGTGCGCTTCTTCTGATCTGGATCGGATTTCATATCCTGTCCGGCGGGCTGTTCCTGACGCCGCGAAACCTCTGGAACCTCTCCGTGCAGACCGCGTCCGTGGCCGTCATGGCGACCGGCATGGTGCTCGTCATCGTCACCCGCAATATCGACCTGTCGGTCGGGTCGATCCTCGGTTTTTCCGGCATGATCATGGGTGTCATGCAGGCGGAAATCCTGCCGCAGATCCTCGGCTTCGAACATTGGGCCACGTGGATCGTCACGCTTATGGTCGGCATTCTCGTCGGCGGCGCCATCGGCATGTTGCAGGGCTCCATCATCGCCTTCCTCAACGTGCCGTCCTTCATCGTCACGCTGGGCGGCCTGCTCGTTTGGCGCGGCGGTACCTGGTTCATCACCAGCGGCCGCACCGTGGCGCCGATGGATTCCACCTTCCGCCTGATGGGCGGCGGCACCAGCGGTTCGATCGGCGCGACATGGAGCTGGATCGCCGCTGTCATCGCCTGCGTCGCCATCATTGCGGCCATCCTGAACTCCCGCCATCAGCGCCGCCGTTTCGGCTTTCCGTTGCGGCCCGTCTGGGCGGAATATTTTCTGGCCGCGCTGGGCTGCCTTGTCGTCATCGGTTTCGTGGCGGTGGTCAACAGCTATCCATGGCCGGTCAACATCGCCCGCAACTATGCCGATGCCAATGGCATCGCCTGGCCTGAAGGCGGTCTGTTCATTTCGCATGGCATCGCCATTCCGGTGCTGATGGCGCTCGCCGTCGGTGCGGTCATGACTTTCATCGCCACACGGCTGCGTTTCGGCCGTTATGTCTTCGCCATCGGCGGCAATCCGGAAGCGGCCGAACTCGCCGGCATCAAGACCCGCTGGGTGACGGTGAAGATCTTCACGCTGATGGGCGTTCTGTGCGCCATCGCGGCGGCGATTTCGACCGCCCGCCTCAACGCGGCCACCAATGCCCAGGGCGAACTGGATGAGCTTTACACCATCGCGGCGGCCGTCATCGGCGGCACCTCGCTTGCCGGCGGTGTCGGAACCATAGCGGGTGCGATGCTCGGCGCGCTCGTCATGCAGTCGCTGCAATCCGGCATGGTGCTAGTGGGCATCGATACGCCCTTCCAGCGCATCGTCGTCGGTGTGGTCCTGGTCGTCGCCGTCTGGCTCGACACCATCTACCGCGCCCGCGCCAAGTAAGAACCGAGGAGAACTCCTATGACGGACCAAGTCACGCCCCTCGTGGAAATGCGCAATATTTCCATTTCCTTTGGCGGTATCCATGCGGTGGAAAACGCCTCTGTCGATCTTTTCCCCGGTGAGGTGGTCGCCCTTCTCGGCCACAACGGCGCGGGTAAATCGACCCTTATCAAAATCCTCTCCGGCGCTTACCGGCGCGATGGCGGCGATATTCTCATCAATGGCGAGGATGCCGATATCCGCAATCCACGCGATGCCAAGAAATATGGCATCGAAACCATCTACCAGACACTGGCCGTGGCCGATAACGTCGATGCGGCCGCCAATCTTTATCTCGGCCGCGAGCTGAAGACGAAATGGGGCACGCTTGACGATGTCGCCATGGAGGCTTCCGCCCGCGAAGTCATGGGGCGTCTCAACCCCAATTTCCGGCGGTTCAAGGAGCCGGTGAAGGCGTTGTCCGGCGGCCAGCGGCAATCCGTCGCCATCGCCCGCGCCATTCTGTTCGATGCCCGCATCCTCATCATGGACGAGCCGACCGCCGCACTCGGCCCGCAGGAAACGGCTCAGGTGGGGGATCTCGTCAAGGAGCTGAAACGGCAGGGCATCGGCATCTTCCTCATCAGCCACGATATTCACGATGTCTTCGATCTGGCCGACCGGGTCTTCGTGATGAAGAACGGCAAGGTAGTGGGCCATGCCCGCACGCAGGATGTCACCAAGGACGAGGTGCTTGGCATGATCATTCTGGGCAAGGTGCCGCCCGGTGCGGTGCCGGGGCCGGGTGCGGTGGCGCTCTAAACTTGGTGAAATAAAGATATAAAGATTTCTTTATGTCTATTGACATCGTGGCGCCCGTGGTGAGAAATGCGGGTGTCATGGTTCTCCGGGCTTGTTTGTTCGATCCCGGAGCTAAGAGGGAATCCGGTGCGCCGACGATCGGCAAGACCGGAGCTGCCCCCGCAACTGTAAGCGGCGAGCCTTTGTCCAACACGTCACTGGGGTAAACCCCGGGAAGACGGACAAAGGCGACGACCCGTAAGCCAGGAGACCTGCCAGGACAAAATAACGTCCACGGGCGGGGTGTCCCGGTGGTTGCTGCAATGGTCCGGCACAGGCAGGGCCTGCACGCGTCCGCTTTACCCATGCCCCCACAACCAAATGGGGTATGAAAATGCCAGACAAGACCATTCCAGTCGCATCGCTCGGTTTTCCGAGGATCGGACGCCATCGTGAACTGAAGTTCGCGCTTGAAGGCTTCTGGTCCGGCAAGATTTCCGAGACGGAACTGCTCGAAACCGCAGCCAGGCTGCGCGCCGAAAACTGGGCGCTTCAGCGTGGGAAGGGGATTACCCATATCCCGTCCAACGATTTTTCCCTTTACGATCATGTCCTAGATACAGCCGTGATGGTGGGCGCCATTCCATCCCTCTATGGATGGGCGGGTGGAGATGTTTCCCTCTCCACCTATTTCGCCATGGCGCGCGGCAGCCAGAGCGAAGGGCATGCAGGCTGCGGCCATGGGCATGAAGGACATTCGCATCATGGTCAGGGCGTTCCGGCACTGGAAATGACCAAATGGTTCGACACCAACTATCACTACATGGTGCCGGAGGTTTCAGAGGATCAGCACTTCGTGCTCACCTCGCAAAAGCCGGTCGACCACTTCCTTGAGGCGAAAGCGCTCGGTATCCATACGCGTCCGGTCATTCTCGGCCCGGTCACGTTCCTGAAACTCGCCAAGGCGCGCGAGGCAGCCTTCAAGCCGCTCGATCTGCTGGCGAGGCTGCTGCCCGTCTATGAAGAGCTGCTGCGTCGCCTGCGCGTGGCCGGTGCGGACTGGGTCCAGATCGACGAGCCGGTCGCCGTGCTTGATCTTTCCGAGGGGGAGCGTCACGCGCTGGCCGTGGCCTATCAGGCTTTGTCGAAGGCCGCGCCGGATCTGAAAGTCCTGCTCGCCACCTATTTCGGTGGGCTTGAGGACAATCTCGAAGCCGTCGCGTCGCTTCCGGTCGCGGGCCTTCATATCGATCTGGTGCGAGCACCCGATGCGCTGGAGGCGGCGTTAAAAGCGTTGCCGGAAAATCGCGTCCTGTCGCTGGGTGTCATAGACGGCCGCAACATCTGGCGCGCTGATCTCGCTGCAATCATTACCCGATTGGAACCCGCCATCGCGGCACGCGGTGCGGCGGCGTTTCAGATCGCGCCCTCCTGCTCGCTGCTGCATGTCCCGGTCGATCTCGAACTGGAAACCGGCCTCGATGCCGATCTCAAAAGCTGGCTTTCCTTCGCCACCCAGAAGCTCGGCGAACTTGCCACGCTCGGCAAGGCTCTCGGTGAGGGCAAGGTTGCTGTCGCGACGGAACTGGCGGCTGCCTCCAAGGCCGTTGCCGCGCGCGCATCCTCACCGAAGGTAACGGACGCCGCCGTGCAGAAGCGTATTGCGACGATTGGCGAGGCCGACAGGAAGCGGGCGAGCCGGTTTGCCGAGCGGCAGAAAGTGCAGTCGCAGGCCATCGCGCTGCCGCTTTTCCCGACGACGACCATCGGCTCCTTCCCGCAGACGCCGGAGGTGCGCAAGGCCAGATCGGCACATTCCAAGGGCGCGCTGACTGATGCGCAATATGAAAAATTCCTGGAGAAGGAAACCGAAGCGACCATTCGTTGGCAGGAGGAAATCGGTCTCGACGTTCTTGTGCATGGCGAGTTCGAGCGCAATGACATGGTGCAATATTTTGGCGAACAGCTTTCCGGCTTCGCTTTCACCCAGCATGCATGGGTGCAGAGTTACGGTTCGCGTTATGTGCGCCCGCCCATCATTTTCGGCGATGTGTCGCGTCCGAAAGCGATGACGGTTCGCTGGTGGGAATATTCGCAGTCGCTCACCGACAAACCCGTCAAGGGCATGCTGACCGGGCCGGTGACGATCCTCAACTGGTCCTTCGTGCGCGACGATATCGCCAGAAGCCTTACATGCCGCCAGATCGCGCTTGCCATCCGCGATGAGGTCAATGATCTCGAAGCAGCCGGCGCGCAGATGATCCAGATCGATGAGGCGGCTCTTCGTGAAGGACTGCCGCTTCGGCACCGGGACTGGCAGGATTATCTCGGCTGGGCGGTGGAATGCTTCCGCATTTGCTCCAGCGGCGTGCGCGACCGCACTCAGGTTCACACGCATATGTGCTATTCCGAATTCAACCAGATTATCGATGCCATTGCTGCCATGGACGCCGATGTGATCTCCATCGAGACCTCGCGTTCGAAGATGGAATTGCTGGATGCGTTTCGGACCTACAAATACCCGAACCAGATCGGTCCCGGCGTTTATGACATCCACTCGCCGCGCGTGCCGGCGGTTGGAGAAATGGTCGATCTTCTGGCGCTGGCGCGAGAGCAGCTTGACGACCGGCAGCTCTGGATCAATCCGGATTGCGGCTTGAAGACCCGTAAATGGGAAGAAGTGAGGCCCGCTCTGGTCAACATGGTCGCCGCCGCTGCCGAGCTTCGACGCGCGGTGCTTTGATATGAATGGAGGCCCGGCGAGAACCGGGCCTCCATCATGGCTTACGCCTGAAAAATTTGGGGGAGGGCATATGAATGCCTCTCCGGGAGGATGGAGCCAGCCGGACAGGCAGAGAGACCGTTTTCGGGCTGCGACTGGAGATCGGTATGGAAACGCTCAATCCCGGCCAATCTAGGCCGTTGCGAAAGCGCTCAATGCAGATCGGCCTGAGCGAAGGCGCCGACATTCAGCTCTGCGCTTACCGGCGGCAGACCCTGCTGATTGATGTCCTGGGCCAGCGACAACAATGCCATCTCAAGGAAATAGGTCGACATGCCCAGTTCCAGAGATTTCGAGCGCTGGCAAAGATAGGAAACCATCCGCCCGAGCGCCAGAATCTCGTCTGCATTGTCCTGTTCAAGTATATCTGTGGTAGACGCCGCCATGATTCCCTCTCGACAGTCGACAGTATGAAAACGCGATGATGTTGCGTTGTTCATTTTCGACCACATCGAGCGTCACGCGAGCGTCACACCTGCGTCAATCGTCGTTTTTGTCCGCCGGCGCGGCGGCATTTTCCGCCGCTTCAGTGGCGGCGAGCGATGTAACGAGAGCGACGATGCTTCTGCGCACAGCGGCGCTCTTGATGCGCGAAAAGGCCTGGTTGAGCGAGAAGCCTTCATTCGAGGCCACGAAGGTCTGCATGGCATTGATCGTGCCAAGGGCCGGATTGGCGGGGTCGCCATCGGGCGTGGCATTGGCGAACAGGGAGCTGACCTCAACGCCGAGAATCGACGCAATGGCCTGCAGACGGGACGCGCCGACACGATTGGCACCCTTTTCATACTTCTGGACCTGCTGGAAGGTGATGCCCAATCGCCCGGCCAGTGCACTCTGGCTCATGCCGAGCGACTTGCGGCGCATTCTGATTTGTGCGCCGACATGGACGTCGATCGGGCTGGGTAGTTTGGCGTGCATTACAAATTCCTCCGGTTGAGGTTCCTAAATCCGATGATCAATTAATATCGTTGAAGGTATACATTCAACACAATTTCCACGGGTATTATGACGCTTTATTGACGAGATTGCACGATTTTTCGTTCATAATCGCGTGTCCGGCCCGCGATTTATTATTTTTGTTGCACAACGCAACGCGCCGTTGCGGCTGGAAAGATGGTTCCATCCGGCCACGCCGATGGTCTGAAAGCCCATTCTGTCCCAAATTTCTCGGTTCATTGCATCGAATTCCTCCAGCGACTCGGTATCGCCGAAATGCGGAACCCAGACGAATGGCCGTTTCTGACCGGAACGTATGACATTTTCAAGAAGGACATTGTTGTAAAGTCTGGGCAGGCATTTGTTGGTGTCGATGGCCGGCGAAAGCGGGATGGGATTTCGTTCTATCGCAAAGCCCTGTCGCGCGAGCCAAAGTGCCGAGGCGTCCAGTTTTCGTTTCAGCTCGGTTGCGGCGCGGGCATTGCATCCGCCATGCGCGACAGGGTCGGCAACGAGCAATAGCGGCCGGCCGCCGCTTCTCAGACCGGTGACTGAAACGAACTGGTCAACGTGGAAGCCGCATTGGTGCATTTTTTTGCCGGCAATCTCCGCTCCGCAAGTTTGCATCGCGGAAAAATCGGAAGAGACCGGGACTTTGCCGAGATCTTCCGGCCGATATCCGAAACTGAAGATGTTTCTGCCGTCGAGAGCCTGAATTTTTCGCCACCGCTGCGAAGGGATGGCCGCATTCCTTCCTATCCCCCTGTCATCCTGCAGGCTGGCATGGCCCACCAGCCGAAAATCCGGGCCGACAAGCTGGTTGCCGCCTGCCAAGGCGACATCCGCATGCGTGGTTGCCGCTCCCAGATATTCGGCCAGGCTGACGCCGATGGCCTTCTCCGCCACCAGGACGAATTCTGTCGCGGGATCAACCGCACGCACATGGAAGATGTCCTGTATCCAAGGATGCGAAACGCTGTCATTTCCGGCAAGGGGTATCAGCTCGGTGCCGCAGGAGGCTGGCAGGCTGCCGAGCCAGTCTCGCGCTGACGCGAGACTGGCTTGATCGGTCACGATAAAAGCGGTGATATCTGCGGGCAGGGCCGAGAGCAGGTTTCCGATTGGAATGAGCGGTGAAACAGTGTCAGTGGCCCTGTTTTCCGCAAAAAAAGCGGCGGGTAGTGCGAGCGCAATCGTGCGGATCAGCCCGCCGCAATCGGGCATCAGAGGCAGGGGCTGGATGGCGCTCAAGACCTTTTGTCCCCTGCCGCCTGCCTTGCTGCCAATTGCTGGAAAAACATCGTATTCTGAAGCTTCCATGATGGCGGCGGTGGGGATGGCAACGTTTCTCCCGTGAGCGTTGCCAGAAGCCTTGCCGCATCGTTTCTTTTGATGGAAACCGCATTGGCCGCGAGCAGATTTGCCGTCTCGGAGCCGAGGCCCGCTTCCGCGGCGACGGCGCGCCATGTCCTGCGGGTAAAATGCAGATTGTTGGCAGCGCGGGTGAGCGCGTCATATTCCTCTGGAGCGACCGTATCGCGGCAGGCGGCAAGCGTCGCCTCGGCATCGACCAGCGCGACTGTCAGCGGGCGGTAATCGAGGGCGCCGGGTGCATGGCTCACCGCCACATCGGCATCGGAAAAACGCCGCCCGTCGCGATAGACCTCGAAAATCTCGCCGATGCCGATCATGCCGAAGGGGGCGCATTCCGCCGCCCTGAGCGCCCCCATGCTGGCGGCGCCGAAAACGGTAACGCCGCTCGCCAGTGCAAACAGGATTTCCTTGTGCCAGACGGCGGCGCAATCGCCGTAAAGCCCGTCGATCAGCCCGATTGTCCCCACACCTTGCCGAACCGCATCGAAAATATCGCCGCAGGCGGCCGGACCGCGAAGATCGAGACCGGATATATGCTCGACTGCGATGCCGTGGATGGACGGGCCTGCAAAAACCACCGGCTTCATCCGAGGCCTCCGACGGTCAGCAGGTGATCGAGGGTGCGCTGCGAGATGTGTTGCAGGCCGCCGCCGGCCGGAGCAAGGCCGCTTGCCAGAACCCGCACCACATGCAGGCCGGATACCTCCGTTTCCAGCGGAAAGACATAGATATCCTCGATGCCGGCGGCGAACAGGTGCGTCGCAAGCTGGTGCCATGGCGGCGAAGGCGCGTCATATATAAAATCGAGATTGGCCGGCACCCTTTCCATCGGCTGCACGCCGGAGGCCGAAGTCCCGGCCGCAACCATATCCCGCTGGTAGCGGAGAGGGGAAAGATCGTCCCTCGCGCCGCTGATATCGGTCAATCGCGACTGGATCGCCTCCAGCAAGGCTGCAATCGCAGCGCCATGGATATCAGGCCGGCAGGCGGCCCCGGCGGCGCTGCGGGTGGCTGGCCCGTCCTGCGCCTGAAGCGACCGGGGCAGGCTTGCCATCGCCACCGGCACGCCAAGCCCATTCGTCATGTCGAAGAAGGACGGCGGCAGGCCGATATCCGACAGGTGCTGAACAAGAACTTCGAAGGAAGGATCGACGCCCGCCGGAATGAGGACCGGTCGCGGTGCGATGGTGCGCGTCTCGAAAGTGTCGACGAGAAAGCAGGCATCGTTTTCAATGAGTTCGAGCAGGGCATGGAGGACCGCATGGTCATGGTCGAACCCCGCCGCGAGCCCTTGGGAACTCATGCGGAAGGCCTGCCGGTCCCATGGAAAATCCACCCGGAAATCCATGCCGACAAGTTCGTAAGGCGCAAAAACCTCCCCCTGCCGGCGAATGGATGTGCCCTTCACCCAGGCACGTTCTTTTCGCGGATCGAGCGCGTCGCAATCGACCCTGCCGACGGTTTCGAAGGGAATGAGAGGAGTTCCCTTATCCCGCATCTCCTGAACGGAGCTGAAGGCGGCGATATGTTTGCGGGTTTCTTCCGCGACCGCGCCTTCGATCGCCTCCATGATCGCCGATAGCCGGGCCTGTTCCGCGACAAGCCCCTTGCCCTGCGAGACGGACAGCCCGCGCGAATTGGGCCGGGCCGCGAACCAGACGGGAATGCCGATAATATCGAGGCCGGTCACGTCGCCGACACGGGTAATCCCGAACCGCCGAAGCAGTCCGGGATCGAAGAACGAAGCGTCGACATGCCTTGAAGCCGCTGTCGCTGATATGGGAGCATCGGCGCCGGTCAAGGCTGCGCGACCGCGATCAGGGCGCCGTGTTGCTGTCGTCGGCAAGGATGGCGTCGAACAGCTCGCCGGTGACGGAGCCGGCCGGGCCGACAGCCTTCAGGGCCGCTTCGATCGGCGCCTGTACCATGCGGTTGAAATCCCAGCCGGCGTCGTTCACTTCGCCGATGAAGGCGAAATCGGCTTCGGAAACCACTGCGCCGCCGGAGACGAGGGCTTCGATGCCCTGGATCTGAACCTGGTCCAGTTCCGCTTCCGGCTGGCCGTTCTGGCGAACGAGCATGGACTTTGCGGCGGCTGCCACGCGGGCATAACCATCCACGCCGGGATGGCTGGCTTCATAGGCGGCAATCGTCTCATGCGACACGGACGCGACCCTGAGCGGCGCCGTGCGAATGAAGAGAACGCCGAAACCCTTTTTTCCGACAATGAAGAAATGCGAGGACATAGTATCTCCTATTTAATCCCAGCTAATCGAAGTGCGTGATAGAATTTTTCATTCGCTATCGGGTCCCGGTCTGGAGACAGGCTGCTGATCTCCCTCGCCGTCATACCCGGATAGTTTTCCTGAAGCCTGTTGCCGGATTCCCGGGCGGAGGCCAGATCGCCATGCAGCGCGTGGCTTGCGGTGAGGACGCGCAGCGCAGGCTCGTCATTTTCCATCCGCCCGCACAGTTCCACCGCCGTGCCGTAGTCCTCGCGCTTGAAAGCGATGCTGGCGCCAGCCCACCAGTAGATGTCGGGCGCCAGCGGATTGAGGTCGATGGCCTGCTGGAACTTCTCCCAGGCGATTTCCGCATCGCCGAAATGAGCGAGCGCATCGGCATGCTGGAGCAGGAGGTCGGCCGAATTCGGCGCCAGCGCCTCCGCCTCAAAGAATTTTTCGGCGGAGATGTCGAAGTCCCGCTGGTAGAGCGCCACCACCGCGCACATCCAGTGGCCCACCCCGAGAGCGGGGTCGATCTCGACGGAAGAATCGGCCTCCGCCTTGGCGCGGTGCAGGAGATGGGGGTCATTGCCGCCCAGCATCAGCCATTCCAGTTGCAGGCTCTGTGCCACGCGGGCGCGGGCAACCGCCATGCTGTGGTCGAGATCGACGGCCTTGCGGAACATCGAACGGGCTCTTCTGAGAAGCGGCAGATCGCATTTGCCGCGCAGAAGCTGCTGACCTTCCAGCAATTGCCGGTAGGCCTCGCCGCTATGGTTGCGGTCGGGCTCCACTTGAAGCCGCTCGATTTCGCGGGCAAGCGCCGCCGCCACCTGTTTGGAGAGCAGCCGGAAGGCGGCGTGGATATGTCGTTCGGTCAGGACCGCTTCCAGTGACCAGACGATTTCACCGCTTGCATCCTCGATCAGTGCAACCGACATGCGGGTTTCGTCGAACACGGTCGAAATGATGCGGTAATCCGCCCGCAGCATGGCGTAGCCGTCATCGGCCCGGTCATGCGCCAGCGCAAAGGTGCTGTGCGGCGAAAGGACGGTGAAGGTGCGGTATCGGACAAGGCTGTTGGCGACATCCTCGACGAAGGCGTGCATGACCGGCGAGACCGGCTGCCCGTCGACCCGTGCCGGGCGGACGAATGCGACACGCGGTTTTGCCATTGATTTGCGGCGACTGCCTTCTTCCGGCTCGGCGGGGGCCGTTATCGTGGCGGCCAGACTTTGTATTCTCCGCCTTAGCGCCACGGTTTCCGCTTCCGGCGAACGACCCTCCTGACGAAGCTGCTCCATCAGAAGCTGGTACATGCCCTCGCAGGCGCTGATATTTCCGATCCGCGCATAGGCCGCCATGGCGGCGCGGTAGGTTTCTTCGCGCTCCGGTTCGATCTTGCAGGCGCATTCGGCAAGTCTGGCGATGTCGTTCGAGCTGGCGCGGCCGAAGCGGGTCAATTCCTCCAGAAGCTGGGTGTAGCTCGAAAAGAACAGGTCCCTGAGACGGCGGCGCTCCGAAAGCAGCCAGAGATAAAGATGGTCCTGCCCGGCCTCCAGCCCCTCCAGCAACTCGCCGCCGAATTCGAGCAGCGCATTGAGCCGCCGCATGGGGTCTTCCGCCCTTGCGCCGGCAAGGAAGATGGCAAGGTCGGTGCGCTGCGCCAGCTTGCCGGCCTTCAGGTCGTTTCCTTCGGTCAGAAGGATGGCATCGTCCTCATTGGGCAGTTTCTGCAGGCGGAGAATGAGCTGCCGCAAATTGCCGAGAGCCCTTTTCTGCTCGACATTTTCCCACAAAAGCGATGCGGCATGCTGGCGGGAAAGGGACTGGTTCGGCGCAAGGATGAGGGCGGCGGTGAGGGCGAAGCCCTTGGACGGGAAAAATGCCTCCCGCACCGCATCACAGCGCGGGGTGCCAAAAAGCCGGATCGGTATCAGTTCAGCGTTCCCAGCCACTTTCGTCCCCTCATGAATCATCATCTAACAACGTGTCCGGGAAATTGAAAGTCATCATAGCGTTCCATTTGACGCTGGTGTGACGCGGCCTGCCTATTGTCGCAGACAGAAGCATGAATGACGGGTGGAAAACAGCGGACATGCGACGGGCAGGCATCGGGAATTTTCGACAGTGATAGCGTTTAACGGAAGCTACATGGCCTTCGAGCCGCGTATCGAGCCTTACCAGCGTGCCGACGATGTCGGATATGCGGTCAGTGAATTCATGTGGTTCAAGGGCCGTCCGTTCTATCCGGTCTCGGCGCTGGTCCATGCGAAGGTCGCGCATGCCAGGCTGTCGGCGGAAAAGGGCGACGAAGAGGACGAGGATAATCTCGATATTCTCTTTCGGATGCCGTTGGTGGCGGGCGGGCACTTTTTCGAGATCGTGCTGCGTTCGAATGAGGGGACGTCCTACGGCGGCTGGGTGTGGGGAGAAGAACTGGAAATCCTGAATGAATTCGTCAACGGCTATCGCGTTCTGGCGGGCAAGTTCGACGACAGGCTCATCCGGTTCGAATATTCCAGGCGGTTTCAGCGTTACCGGACGATCGAGCCGCTGCCGGTGGAAAAATCCGTCTTCCTGATCCAGCGGGAGGCAAAACCCTATGCGGGCAGGCGTGGTCTGCCGGGAGTCCCGGTGGCCTGACCGCGGGGGCGCTCTTTGGGTCAACGGGCGGAAGGCATGGATGCGCGTATTGCGGCATGTCCGGTAAAGCACGGCTTTATCGGAAGTCACCCGGGAATATTTTTATTTTTATTGTGTGGAACATTATGATGCCCAATAGAGGTCAAGTGCGTAACGGGGGGATGTCATCGCAGCTTGTGGCGGTGAATTGCGTTTCCGACGACGATACGCTTTCCGATGCGGAGAGCGTTGAGGACGAGCCGCGCCCGCTTCTGCGCAGCGACAGGCTCTATGTTGTCAGCGAGCCCGTTTTCCAGACATTGCCCGCATCCGCCGTCGGCGATGATCGAGCCGTAAAAGAAGCGTCGGGCGGGGCCGAAATCCGAAACAGGGTTGTCGATGCCGATATCAGGGCCGCAAAATGGGCCTGGGCGATATTGGCCATCGCGCATTGCTGGCTGATTTATTTCATGGTGCACAATCTCGGTTAGCACCTCCCGCCGGAAGACATCCGGTGTCGACGTTCTGGCGCACAGGCCTATCGCCGCAATTTGCGGCCATTTCGCCGTTTGAGCGGACCCAAGCGTCCGCAACCTGACCTTCTGACAGCCTCCCGCGCACTTCTTCACGATGCCGCCGCCTGTCCGGCCGCGAACGCCCGCTCTCCCTGCTGTTTGCCTGCGGAAATGTCATAAAGCTGTAAATGAAGAAACTTAATTGAGTGATCGGTTTCAACGGAAACAGATCACCCTGTCCCGGTCGCTTTTTTATCAACACGGCGGCGGCCTCGGACTTTTTTTACGACATCGCATCGCCCGGGATAAACAACGTCAATATCGACCGCCCGGACCTGTTTGAAGTGGCGTCGCATGTGCGGCGTCTGAACTCCCATGACCTTTCTAGCCCTGGAGATGACGAAGTGAGCAATCTTATAGGTACCGGCTTCAACGCCGGCTCGGATGATGGCGAACTGGCCACCCTCGAAAACGATCTGCGCGCGCTTGCCGAAATTGGCTGCGATACCGTGGAAATCGCCGCAACAAGCCTCGACATGATCGCCGGCGGCCGGATCATCGAAGAGCGCGCCGACCGTTTTGTGTCGCTCGCGAAGCAGTTCGACTTCCGCTACACCGTGCACGGTCTCGTCTCTTCGAATTTCATGGATCCGGTGACATGCCGTTACCAGATCGATGCGGCCAAGGCGCTTGCCGTTCTATGCGACCGTATCGGCGCGGGCATTCTCGTCCAGCATAGCGGCGCGCTGCGTGCCGACCAGATCGCCGAACGGGCCGATGCAGACAGCCGCGAGCGGGAAGCGCTTTTCGAACTGGCGGAATTTTGCCGGCCCTATGGCGTGCGCATCGCGCTTGAGAATATCTTCTCCACCGAACCCGGCCAATATCGGCAGACGCCGGCCGAAGTGGCAGCGACCGTGAGGGCTGTCGGTCACGACAATCTTGTTGCGCTGATCGACTTCAGCCATGCCTATCTCGAATCCACCTATCGTGGCCTCGATTTCCGCGATGAGCTTCGCGCCATGGCGCCGGTTGCCGGCCATCTGCATGTGCACGATTCCTTCGGCCGCCCGCAGGGCTTCTATCAGCCCTATTTCCCGCAGGAAAACACAGCACTCGGCATCGGCGATCTGCACATGCCGCTCGGCTGGGGCGATATCGACTGGCAGGACATCTTCTCGGAACTTTCCTTCCTGCCCGATACCGTACTGATGATGGAAATCGGCCGCCGTTATCGCGCCGAGCAGCCGGCAAGCCTGGAAACGGCGCGGCACCTGATCTCGCTAAATAGCGCCCGGACCCAGCTCGCGGCCGAGTGATGGGCCTGAACGAGGCGTAAGCCGACAGGCTGATGTTTGAAACACCGGCAGTCCCGATGCGACTGCCGGTGTTTTTAATTCATGCGGCCCAGTCGGAGAGTGAATAGGCCCTGATATAATCGATCATCATCTGCGAGCCGTCGCTGAAATCCGCGTCCGATGGCGTTCCCGCAGTACCGCCGACGGCAAGGTTGACGACCATATACATGGGGTCATGCATATCATCGGGCGTATCCGTCTGCGCCACGGCGACATCGTCGAAATACCAGGTTATGTGCTCGGCATCCCACAACAGGCCGTAAGTGTGGAACCCTTCGGTGCTCGGCACGCTGACATTGTTGATGACTGAGGTCTGTTCACCGGTGGCGTTGGAATGAGCGGACATGATGAGCGTATTGGGGTTCTGACCGCGCATTTCGATGACATCGAGTTCAGGCGGCCACGAGCCGTCTTCGGGCAGGAGCCAGAAGGCAGGCCAGGCGCCCCGGTCGGTCGGCATATCGGCGCGGATTTCGAAATAGCCATAGGTCTGGCTGAAGGAGGAATAGGTGTTCAGCATCCCCGAGGTGTAATCATAACCTTCGACCTCGTCGGCAATCGACTGTGGGGTCTCCTCGGCGGTAATGGTCAAGACGCCGTTTTCGACGCTGAATGGGTTGACCTCCGACGTGCCGGCATAGGCCGGGTTGATGTACCATTGCGCCTCGCCATTCGTCGTCAGCGAGCTTCCCTTTTCCGGCGCCCACCAATATTTGGCGTCCCAGGTGCCCTGATCGCCGCTGCGCAGCGACAGCGTATCGAATTCATCGGCAAAGGTCTGAGTAAGTGACGATCGGTCGAGGCTGAGTTCGAACTGGTCGGCCTGAAGGTCGTCTATGGTCGTTCCAGCAAGAACGATGGCCTCGCCATTCGAAAAATTGAGCCACAGGTCGCTGCCTTGCTGCGTCGCGCTGCCGACAAGCTGATCGAAAGATGTGATGCCGTAGCCATTGAGCCGGATCGTGTCATTGGCGCTGAAATCCGTGATGAGATCGGTGCCGTTGCCGCTCGTGAAAACAAAGGTGTCGGCTCCGCCGCCGCCGATCAGCACGTCGTTGCCGGCCCCGCCATCGATCGTCTGGCTGCCCGACCCGCCGGTGATGATATTGTCGAGCGAATTGCCGAAGGCATAACGCCCGTCACCCGTTACCCGCAAATTCTCGAAATTGTCGGGCAGGGTGTAACTCATCCAGGTATCGATGGTGTCGATACCTTCCCCGGCATTTTCGGCGGCGCGATTGATGCTGGAATAGAGATAATAAATATCGTCGCCCGTGCCGCCCGCCATGGTCACGTTGACGGAACTGTCGCCCCACATGGAATCATTGCCTGCGGTGCCGGTGAGCAGCGGGCCGGAACCCGTGGCGGAGAAAAATCCCGTGGAACTGCCGCTGTAATGGAGTGTATCTCCAAGCGCATTCACTACTGTCCGGGCCATGAACCGTCTCCTGTCCGTTAGCGTTGGTGTCTCCTCACTCCTCCTGCTGCACACCCTAACAGGGCAAAAAGCCTCCTGTTAGGCCGAAATATGAGGGGTATGTTCCGTTGCGGTTGCATTCAGCTGTTGAACGGGCGCGTTGTCATGACCCGCTTCCGCCTGTTACATATTCCTTTTTGAACCGGCGCAGCACGGTCTTGCGGTGCTCATGCGGGCGATGGCAGGATTGGGCGGATCGCAGATGTCCGCGGGGCATATCGGGAATGGAGTGTCAGGATTGAGCGTAGCCTTTACCAAGGAAGACAGTGCGGAAACCGCAGCCGAAACCGTTCTGCCGGATCGGGTAATCTCGTCTCATCCCAATCTGGTAACGCAGTCCGGGCTGAAGGCGCTGGAAGAGCAGTTGCGGGCGGCGCGCGAAGCCTGCGAGGCGGCCAATGCCATTGAAGACATCAATGAAAGACGACGCATTTCCGCCAACCCGCTGCGCGATCTGCGATATTTCTCCGAGCGGGTCCGCACCGCGCAGTTGATGCCTGATCCGCCAGCGGATGGCGTCGTCGCTTTCGGCAGCCTGGTGACATTCAGCCGCGATGACGGGCGAACGCAACGGTTCCGGATCGTCGGCGAGGATGAGGCCGATCCCGCTGCGGGAACGATGTCCTATGTTTCCCCGGTTGCAAGGGTGCTGATGGGAAAAGCGGCCGGCGATCTCGTCAGTTTGGGCGGGAGGGAGATCGAGATCCTCGACGTCGCCTGAAACGTTCGGTCAGAACATAGGTGTACTTAGACCAGGCCTGTTGCCGATGAGATTTGCCTCTTCCCGGTTGCGGGCATTGTCTGCCGTTCCGAGCATCCGCATCATCGTGTTTTTTAGGAAAAGCCTGAAGTCCAGATCAATGGCGGCATAGGCAAGCGCAAGTCCCACATGGGCCATGAAGACGGGGTTGAAATTCAGCTCTTCAAATTGATAGCCGATAATGACGCCGATTGCCGAATAGGCGAAAAAGCCGATTTTCCGTTTCCGGAAAATTACATAAAAGAGCGCGAAGGCGCTCATGATGCAAAATCCCAATCCGGAAGCATAGGCGGTGGCCATAAAACCATTATGTGGCGTGCCGATCCTCGATATCTGCGCAAGTTCTTCATATCGCGCGGTAAATCCTATGCCCAAAGGATGTTGGAACATGACCTGAAAGCCGCCGGTGATCGTCTCCCACCGCTCATGCAAGTTGTTGCTGCTATTGCTGTCTTCCAGAAAACGTTTCGAAAAGGCCTGTTCCGCAAAGTCGAAAGCGCCGAGCGGCAACACGGCGGCGATGACGAGGGCACACAAGGCAAAACCGAAATAGGTGCTGAGCAGCATTTTGACCGAAAAATTCCGGACGTAGAAATAGAGTCCGATGGCAAGGACGGCAAACACCCCCGAGCGGTTAAGCGTAAGGGTAAAGCTGGCAAGATATACGAGCAGAAACACGGCAAACAGCGCCGGGCGCTTGTGGCGTTCGGCGACATAGGCCGCTGCTGATCCGGCCAGCGCGAAGGCCGGTCCAGCCGTGTTGCCAACGGGCCAGATGCCGCCTGCCTTTTCGACGCGCAAAAGCAGCGGCGTTATCTCACCTTTTGCCGCAAGCTCCAGCACGCCCGCCTCATCGAACATGAAGGACAATCCGAGGGAGGCGAGCTGGTCATGGATGACGATGTCCAGGAAAAGCAGGATCGTCACCGCTATGAAGCCCGCAAATACGCCCCAGCAGAACAGTTCGAGCAGGTTTTCCTTGAACAGCATATAGGCAAAGAACAGAAAATAGACCGCATAAAAATAGGTCATCGCCGTCGTGTAAAACTCGCCATCGCCGCGCGCATCGGCAAAGAGCGTCGTGAGAACAAACAGCACCGTCAGCGGGAGAAGATAAAACAGGATAATCGACGGCGTCAGGCAGCGAATGTAAAGCAGAGCGATGACGGGCAGCGTCATCAGCACCAGCATGTCGGTTATGTTGAGGAAACGCAGGCCAATATTGCTGGTCGCCACATTGCATTGAATGAAGAAACCAATAGCGAAAACGAATGTCGTCAGAAAGATGCCGGGAATATTGATTGTCTTTGAAGGATAAAGCGGCATTGCCAAAACAAAACCCGGTATAGCGGGCTGGCGCGATGCCGCATGATTTGCTGGTCTTTTCATCCGCGGTCTCAATCTTTTGTAAGCGGATTTCGACTGTCCACAGGACAGCGCTACCGCGTGGCAATCAATATAATATGGCGACCATTAGTGGGCTCGATGACGTCGCCGCGCAAGCTATTTTATCGTTTCTTCATGAGATCAGATTGCCTTTCGGCAAATCCCCTTCGACCGCGATGATCCGCTGAATGTGAACTGGTTCATTCGAGGTGGGCGCGCTGGTGCCGAATGCCGGCAGGATTCGCAGATAGAAACTATACCCCGCCGGGTTGATGTCGGGGTCTATGGCGATGCCGTTGGCGATCGCCCACATCCAGCCGCTATTACCGGAGGTGTTGGCGCCTCCGAATTGCAGGGCGGCGCAAACAATGGTTCGCACTGCGCCGCCGCTTTTCGCAACCAGCGTGATGTAGGGGAGGCGTTGCCTCTCGTTGTTTTTATAAAGCACGGCGAAGGAAATGGTCTTACCGATCATCGCGGTGGCCTCCGCGTTGCGGAAGTAGCGTGTGAGTCCGGCCGTCTGGCTGCCATTGGCATAGAGTGCTAGGCCGCTTGCGAAGGACGGGGAGAAGGTGATGTCGGTAGCTTTGGTGGCGGAACCTGGCGAGGTCATGCCCCAACCTGTCGGAACGGAACCAGTCCAATCGGTGAAATCGCCATTGCCGATGAGATTGGCAGCAGGCAGCTTTGGCCAGCAAGGTGTCTGGAAGTTGTTATCGCGTGCCGATCCCAGATAGGAATCGAACAGGGTACGGGCGATCAGCCGGGAGCCCGCCTCGTTCGGGTGAATATTGTCCCGATAAAGGGCGGCGTCCTTGCCCTTCGCCAGAAATGCGGCATGCGTATCCACCAGCGTGAGGTTCGGATGGGCTCGGGCCAGGTCGAGGATTGCCTGATAGACCCTGTCGTAACCCGTTCCATCCCGCCACGGGTTCTGCGTGGTGATGAGTTGTGGAGCGTTTGGCCACTGCCATTCAGTCATTCCCTGCGGTCCGAGCAGGGTGGATCGTCCGGAACTCAAAATGCCGCCGGACGCTTCGAAGGTCTGCATATTGTGGCCCTGATGCATGATGCAGAGATCGGGACGGGGAATCTTCAGCGCTGCTGCGCGCTGTTCCGCAAGCATGTAACCCGCCATGCCGCCGGGCAGCGTCGCAAGATAGAGCGTCAGCGTCGCCTCCTTGCCGGCGCGCAGCGTGACTGGGGCTGCATAGGTTTTTGGCCCGGTGGCGGCGCTCGTCTCCCATTCCGCCCAACGGTATAAAACAACAGTCGTATCGTGCAGATCGCCAAGCATCATCGCAAATTGTTGAAATGGTCCGGCTTCGGCATGGGCGGTGCTGTCGCCGTTCACGAAGATCGTGGCATTCTGGCCGGCCGCCAGACGGGCCCGCAAGGGCGAGAACGCGGTCAGGGAAAAACCGATGTCACCCATGTTTCCGGGACGTATGCCGAGCGTTAAGCCGATCATGCCACCACCTCTTCCGTTCGCGCCGTATATATGCATATGTTGTGTTCGGGCGGTGTCATCGTTCGTTCTCCTGGTCTGGCTTCAGAATAGTTCCGCCACGAGGACCGGGGAAAAATGCCGGGCGCGAAACAGAAAACAGCGCATAAAAACGAGCGTCAGGAATTTTTCTCTGATTTCGCTTGAAGTATAAAAATAGAATATTATTCTAGAATTATTGTTATTATTGAATTTTATTACGAGAAAAGGTTTAAGGCTGGTGTTTTTATCTGGCGACATGCGGTTCCACGCAGCTTTCGATGAAGATATTCACGTCGCTTTCGGGCAGGTTCGTTCTTTTTGCCGGCCGGCTGTTCATGCCCGCAATCACAGACAGGTGCATCGTCGGTCCTCTCATCCGGCAGGAGAGACGCCATGACATCTGCTCTTTTCGTCAGCCATACCGGAGAGAAGGGCGGCGCCGAACTTTTTCTGACGGACCTCGTCAAGGCGGGCCCGCACTTCTGGCGCGCCTGTTTTCTCAGTGGCGGTGCGGCCGCAGATGATCTCGTTGATGCAGGGCGGGCTCCGATCATGCTGTCTGCCGGAGAAAAAATGCTGTCGATCCGCCGCAACGCGTCCTTCGGGGCCCTGTTGCACGGGGCGGCCGACGTGATGGCGGTTGCCTGGCAATTGAGCCGGGAGGCGAGGCACTATGATGTGATCTGCGCCAACTCGCAAAAGGCGCTTTTTGTCTGTGCCTTGGCCGCGAAGCTCAGCCGCCGGCCGCTTGTCTGGATTTTACACGATATCGTCACCGATCCGGCTTTCAGCGCCACCAATCGCCGCGCCTCGCTGGCATTTGCGCGCCTTTTCGCCAGGCTGGTGGCTGTCAATTCCGAAGAGACGGGCCGGGCCTTCATCGAGGCCGGCGGCGAGGCGGATAAGGTTCGCATCGTTTACAACGGCTTCGACCCTGCGAAAGCAAGGGTTTACGAGCCTGGCACCGCCGCGCGGCTGCGTGCGGAACTGGGCCTTGGTCCGCAACCGCTTGTCGGCCTTTTTGGCCGGCTGAGCGAATGGAAGGGACAACATGTGTTTCTGGACGCGATTGCGGCGATGGAGGGCGTGCAGGCGGTCATCGTCGGCGGTGCGCTTTTCGGGCAGGAGGCCTATGAGGCGCGCATCCGCAAACAGGCGTCCCGTCTCGGTCTCGAGGGTCGCGTCCGTTTTCTCGGTTTCCGCCCGGATGTGCCGGAACTGATGGCGGCGATGGATGTGGTTGCTCATACCTCGATTGTTGCCGAGCCCTTCGGCCGTGTGGTGGTGGAGGCCATGATGTGCGGGCGTCCGGTTGTCGCCACGCGCGGCGGCGGTGTTACCGAAATCATCCGTGACGGCGAAACCGGCCTTCTCGTGCCGCCGGGGGATGCATCGGCGCTGGCAGCGGCGATCGGCTGTGTCCTGTCGCAACCAGCACTGGCGGAAAGGCTGGCGCAAAAGGGGCGGGAGGATGTGAGCCAGCGTTTCTCGCTGGAGGAAACCTGCCGCTCCGTTTCCGCGCTGCTGACGGAGGCGGCGTGAAGTTTCGTCCGGCGATCGACAGGAACAGGCAATGCCGGCAGGCGGAGGGGTCAGGATGCGCATTCTCGTAAACATGCCGAGCCAATATGGTGGCAAGGCCTCTGGTGTGGCCCGCGTGACCTTCAGCCTGCTGGAGCGGCTGCTGGAGCAGACGGGTGATGACTATGTTCTTCGCTCTCCCTGGACGCGTGCGCAACTGCCTGAAAACCTGCGCGACAGCCGGTTGCAGCTCATCGAGACTCCACGGCCGCGCGTCATGGTTTTGGATGTGGTGCGTCAGGCCGCGATGCTGCCCGCGCTCTGCCGCCGGCACGGTATCGATGTGCTTTTTAATGCCGATCCTTTCGGAAGTCCCCTCGGGGGCAAACGGCGTCTCACCCTTGTTCATGATCTTTATTTCAAAACCATTCCCGAACAGATCGGCTGGCGGGCGACCCTGACGACCGATTTCATCTTTAAGCTGATGATGGCCGGTTCGGATCGGGTCATCTGCGTATCCGAAGCGACGCGGAAGGATCTGGGGCGTTTCTATCCAGCCGCTGCCGATAAGAGCATCACCATTCATTCCGATAGCACGCTGAATGTCGATCCCGGGGTTTTCGACACGCTGCCGCCTGTTCCCGGACGCTACATACTGGCGGTCGGAAACGCGACGTCCAATAAGAATTTCGCTCTCCTGGGCAAAGCCTTTGCCATACTCGGTAAAAAATGGCCGGATTTGCGCATCGTGCATGTTGGCCGCGACGAGGCGGAGGAAATCGCCGGCGCGCTGGACGATCCGGAATTGAAGGCCCGGCTGATCCGGCTTTCCGGCATAGATGACCGGCAACTGGCCGAACTTTACCGTCACGCAGCCTGCCTTTGCGTCCCCTCCACCTATGAAGGCTTCTGCCTGCCGGTGCTGGAGGCGCAGCAGCTGGGATGCCCGGTCGTCTGCTCCAATCGTTCGGCAACACCGGAGATTGCCGGCGAAGGCGCCCTGACTTTCGATCCGGCGGATGCCCAGAGCCTTGTCGACACGCTTGAGAGACTTTTGGATAATCCGGAATTGGCAGAAAATCTCCGCCTGGCGGGTCATGAAAACCGCAAATTATATTCGTGGCGGAAGGCGGCGGAGAGCTACGCGCGGCTTTTCAAGCAAGGAGCCGCAGCCTGAAGAGGGACGCTGTCGTCACGCTCATGCGGTTTTGCACACATCCGCATAGAGCTTCTCATACGCCGCGACGACCCCTTTGGGCTCAACGCCTTGACGAATTCGCTCCCGGGTTTCAGGTGTTTCCGCAAGCATGGCGGGATTGCGCATCGCCTCTGCCATGCGTGCGGCCAGTTCGGCGGCATTGCCCGGGGCGAACAGGTGTTCCGGCCTGTCCGCGCCGATCTGTTCGGCGACACCCGCAATATTTGAGCCGATGACGGGTACGTCGCGCAAAATGGCTTCAGCGACGGTGCGGCCGAATGCCTCTGGCCATAGGGGCGGCACGATGAGGCAATCTATGCCGGCGAAAAAACGATCGGCCTCCACATAGCCCGGAAATTCGACCGGCAGGCCGGCTGCCTTTTGCTGATAGGCCTTGATGCCATCCGGCGCGCGGCCCGCCATGACCGCTCGCCAGCCCTGCGGCGGCAAAAGCCGCAACGCTTCTATCAGCAAGTCAGCCCCTTTCGCCGCTTCGATGCGGCCCAGATAGCCGAAAACCAGCGGCTCGCCGGGCGTGCGGGGAATGCGCGGTTCTGGCGAATCGGGTGGTGAGATGGCGTTCCAGATCACCGTGCGGCGGTTTTCGGGAACATGGGTGAAAAAACCGGCCCTCACGTGGCGTTCGACGATATCGCGACCGACGCCGGCGACAGCATCGACCGCGCATTGGCAACGCCGGTGGAGATAAGAAAAGGCACGGCATTTTTTGCTGCTGCCATCGCAGATATGCCCGTCATGAAACAGGGAACCATTGGTGCACATGCTCGTGAAATCATGCAGCGAATGAACCAGCGGAACGCCGCGCTTGCGAATCATCGGCCAGATCAGCGGCGTCAGTTCCGATAGCGAATGGGTATTGACCACGTCCGGCCGGAAATCATCGATGACACGCGCAAGCCGGCGAACGAGGCGCGAATCCAGCTGCACAGCGATCTTATAGTATTTTCGCTTCCATTCCGGTTGTTGCCCCCAGTCGCCGATAAAGAACGGCGTGGTATGCCCGAGGCGGTGAATGGTGAAACCGTCGCGTTTTTCCGCTGCCTGTTCTTCACGCGAGATGGCGGCCACCGCGACGGTGTGCCCCTTATCCGCAAGTCCACGCGCAAGGTCTTCCACGAATATTTCCGCGCCGCCCACCCGATCCGGAAAAAACAGCGAGGTTATTTGCAATATCCGCATGCTCAAATTCCTGCGCCTTCAAGATCACGAAACCTGTTTTGCATTCGTAAAATCCGTTATTGCAGACGAAGCGGCGTTTGTACTGTCTGGCCTGAATGGCCCGGCGCCGGCATTGCAGCGTCTTCCGGAAATTGTCTCCGCCGTTTGCGGCCTTCCCGCTCCATTCCCGGCGGGTTCAGACAAAGCGTGACGACCGGGGCGAGGAAAACGGCATAGGCCATGGCAAAGCCTGGAATCTGCAGTGAAAAATCAAGCGTCGAATGCAACAGGACGAGTAGCAGCGCGGCAAGGCCGAGATGAGAGGCATAACGATAATTTCTGCGTTTCAGTGCCCCGCGAATGAAAATCACCAGTTGGATGAGCACAAAAAAAGCGAGATAAAACGGGAAGGCCGCGCCGAGTGTCAGCAGCCCTTCGGCGTAGACGTTGTGGGCATGGGTGACGACGGCGTCCACCCCGCACCGCGCCACATGATAGGGCGCATAGACTTCCGTAAAGCTTGCAAGGCCCGACCCCTGCGGCCAATTGTCGGCGATGGCGCGGGCGATGCCCGGCATGTAGCAGAAGCGCATATCGTCTTCCAAACGCGTTTCCATGCGAAGCGCCACCCGGTTGGCGAAAAGCGCGAAGAGGGCGATGGCGATTGCGATCAGGAGCGCGGCACGACGTCTCGTCCCGCGCTGCCTACGCCGGCTGAAGGCCCCATTGCGGCCGGCTCTGGCGGGGGAGTTGAACACAATCAGCAGGATCAGGACAATCAGCGCTGCGAGGCTTGAGCCGATCCCCGCACGCGATCCCGTCAGCATCAATGCGATGAAACAAAAGCCCGCGAGGACGCCAAGAAAAGCGGCCCTGCGGATGAGCTGTTTCTGCTCCGCCGGCACGGTGAGGCGATTTGCAACGAGCGCCTTTACCCTGGCCCAATCCGGAGCGAGGAGGCTTTTATGTAATAGTGCGGCGAGCGTTAGAAGGATGAGACCGAAGAAGGTCGCGGCGGTATTGCGGTTGACAAAAAGGCCGGTGAGGCTGCCGACGTAGAAGCGCTTCTGGATGAGGCCGAGAGCTTCGGGAAAAAGCACGAATTGCACGATGGAAAACAGCGCGAGCCAGCCACCGGCGATTGCGAACCATCGCAGCGTCTTCGCCGCACGCTCGTCGCTATCGAAAAGCACGAGGCCGGCCATGAAGGCGCCGAAGGGCAGGGCGGCGCTCATGAGGCCGAGCCGGTCATCCGCCGGCGTCAGTGAGATTGTGGCGGCTGGCGCAGTCTGCATGAACATGGCGGCGGTGGACCATGCCGGATTGAGGCGCGCGATGCCGGGTATGGAGGAGGTCTGCAACAGCACCTGAACGATGAGCGCTCCCAATAAAAGGCAGGCTGCGGCGAGTACCTTGCCCGCACCGGCCTTCGGTGGTCCGAACAGGAGGATCGATGGCACCAGCAGGAGATAGATCCCGGCCGTGACGACGATGCGACTTTCTATTTCCGTAGCGCCCCTATTGAGAAGCGCCAGCAGAAATATTGCCCAGAATGCGGCTATTGCGACCGGCCGGACATAGTCCCGAACCGCCACGAGTGGGGGCTGCGAGGAGGAGAGCGGTTCTGATCGGGCTTCGGTGAGCGACATATCTTTGGGCTTTGTCGGAATTGTTTGTGGTGGCTATGCCGCGAATATCGACGAGGCTCAGCCGTTTCATTGTTTCAGATCATGACAGCGGCGCGGGGCGTTTTATATCTGCCGGCGGTGGCTTTGGGCAGACTTGCGCCAAGGTCCATCGCAGGATTTCCCCCTGCCTGCCGCAGACGACGGCCGTATCCGCCTCGCGGGCCGACTCGGCCTCGGGCAAGGTGTTCTTCGGAAACTGCTGCCACATCACGAAACGCCCACGGATCAGATTGGCATCGGCAGGCCCATAGAGCTGGGAGAAATTCATCAGCACGGCGACCTCCATGGGCGAGGCGTTGCGCAGCGAGCGAACCATGGCAAGACGCAGCCAGACATCGCCATTTGCGGGAAAACAAGAGAGCGAATGGCGAATAAAGGTTTCGGCAAAACCGAGACGCGTCGCGCCGGGATCGGATGCCGGATCGACGCCATTTGCATCGAGATCGGCCAGAACGAGCCTTAGTCCGGCTTTGACGATATCCGAACGGCAGATTTTTTCGCTAACGATGGGCTGGAGTTCAGGGACCGTTTCCGCAAGGAGATCAGGCGCGAGGCCGTTATTATCGTCGGCGATCCGCGCCAATGCGACAATATCAGAAAAACGTCGGCTTTGCGAAAAGGCCTGCGCCGCCACGGACAGGACAAAGATGGAAATGACGAGGACCGGTACGACCGCGAAGATTTTCCGCAGGCGCATCACGCCATCACGCCTGGTCATGGTAATATCGTGTATAGCGCGAATGATAATATTCGCTCGACCCATAGGCGCGATAAAGCTTCAGCTTTTCGGTGTCCACCTTGTTGAGGACGACGCCGAGGCACTTCTTGCGGATATGAACCTCATTCTCCACCGTGTTCCGCACTGCTCTGCGGGCGGTTTTGCCCCATTCGGTGACGAAGATGAAACCGTCGATCCGCCCCGCCATGGCGCGTGCATCGACCACCGGCCCGAGCGGGGGCAGGTCGACGATGATATAATCGAAAGCATTGCTCACTTCGGCCAGCAGCTTGTGCATTTGCGCCGAGGTCAGCAGTTCGGAGGAATGAGGGACACGCTGTTTGACCACCGTGGGCAGGAAAGCGAGCCGTGTCTTTTCGTCACGAAGCAGCACATCCTGCACGCTACGGCCTTCCAGCAATACTTCGAGTAGGCCTTCGCTCGCGTGACGCGCCATGGCGCGCGTTGCGCCGGGATTGCGAATATCGGCATCCAGCAGCAGGACCCGCGCACCCTGTCCGGCAAGCAGTTGCGCCAGATTGATGGAGATCGTGGATTTCCCTTCGCTCGGCAAGGCTGAGACAACGCCGACAATCCGCGCTCCGCTTTTGGCGGGAATACCGAGATCGATGGCAAGCCTGGTGCTGCGCAGGGTTTCGGCGAAGGAGGAGAGCGGATGGTCGACCGCGTAGCGCGCAACGCTGGTGGGGCGCGTAAGGGCCGGATGGCCGCCTTCCTGATCTTCTATTATGGCCTTGTTGTTCTGGATGAGCGGGGTATTGCCGAGGAATTCCAGCCCGAGAACGTCTCGAACCTGTTCCCCGGTGCGGAAAAAACGATCCCGGAATTCGCGGAACACAGCAATGCCGCCGCCGGCTGCGGCGCCCATGATCATGAAGAGGGCCAAAATCATGGTTTTGTTCGGCTTGCTCGGAATTCCAGGCGGCATCGCCTTGGAAATCACGCGCGCCTCCGTCACGGGGAAGGATTGCTGCTGCATCGCTTCCTGATATCGCTGCAGGAAGGTCTGGTACATGTTCTTGTAGGTTTCGGCCTCGCGCTGCAATTCGCGCAGCTGAACCTGTGTCTCGCTCGCGGAGTTGCTGATGTCGGTCGCCTTGGCGACACTCTCGGCAAGTGACTTTTCCCTCGCTTCAGAGACTTCCAGATCGCTTTTGTAACTTTGCGCGATACGGCTGATTTCCTGAAACATCAGCCGCCGGTATTCCTGCATTTCATTGCGCAGACGCACCGCCTGAATGTGGTTGCTGCTGAGCCTGCTGGTAATTTCCGCCTCAGTCTTGGAGGCATCGAGATATTTTTTGCGTAGATCGTTGGCGACCGAGCTGTCGAGAATGTCGGTAACGACTGCGTCGACATCGTCGGTGGCGAGAATATGTTCGATGCGTTGCACCCGCGCCCGTGCCCTGGCGGTTTCCGACTGCGCCAAAATCAGGGCGCTATTGGATTCCGCCAGCTGCTGATCGGAGAGCAGGCCGTTATTGCCGGTCGAGATCAAATTATGTTCGGCGCGAAACTTCTGAACGGCCAGATCGGTTTCGAGCGCCCGCTGGCGCAACTCGGCAATACGGTCCGACAACCAGTCGCTGGCCCGTCTTGTCGCCTCATATTTGGAATTCAGCTTGTCCACCAGATAGGCTGAGGCCACGGCGTTGACGATCTGCGCGGCGAGAACCGGCGATGTCGAATTATAGGTGAGTTCCAGCGCGTAGGTTCGGCCGATGCGCTTGACGCTGAGGTTGTTGAGCAGCCGGTCTGACAGCGATCTCTTCAGGGTTCCATTATCAACCACCGCCTCTTTTTTCGCTGGCGAGAACCATTGCGAAACATTGACGAGCGAGCGGATCGTGCCGAATATCGAGCTCAGAAGCGACGCACGCGTTGCCCTGAATTCCTGATTTTCCGTGAGATTGAGACTATCGACAACGGCAAGCCCGATGGTTTCCGATTGCAGCACCTCGACCTGGCTGAGAATGGAAGCCTCATCCTCTATGACGCCGCCGATTGTCGAAAGCTGTTCGACAATCTGGCTGTTATTGCGGTCGATCAGCAGCGTCGCCGTCGCCGAATAGATCGGAACGGCCGTTGCGGCAAAGGCGAGGCCGATTGCCCCGGCGACTGCCACCGCGGCAAGCACGATGCGCCACTGCCGGCGGATCATCGCAAGAACGGCGTCGATATCGATAAACTCGGACGTCAGCCCGCCTTTATCGTAGTCAGCCATCGTCAGGGGATCGTGCCTTTGCAACAACTGTCAGCCTCGCTCTTTTAGGCGGGAGCAGGGCCCGCCAAGTCACGGTTGCATCACAGAACTGGCGGCAGCCTTCCCTCAGGGAAAGGCGACAAAGCCAAACTCAAACGGGACTTGTGCTGACAGGCGTGGTGGTGCTGCCGGTCGAGAAGAAATTGTTGATCGTGGTGAAGAAGGACGTGCCGGTGCTGCCCGTCGTTCCGCCACTGCTGCCGCCGCCGCCACCAACGGGTGCGCTACCGCCACCCGCCTGTGCGGTGCCGCCTGCGTCACCTGCCGTTCCCGAACCGCCGATGCTGTTGGCGCTTGCCGGCGAGGAACCGGCGCCGCCGATCGGCGAGGCCGCTGCTGCGGCCGCCGCAGGGGCGGCCGGACCGGCAGCCGTTCCTTCGATATTTTCGCTAAAGGCGATCAGCAGATCGGCGGGTACGTTGGCGCCCTTTGTCTGCAACTGGATGGCGGCTGCGAGTATCGTGTTGCCGTTCCTCATCGCGGTGGCGTGGGCAAGCGCCAGGCCTTCGCCGACGACTTCGGAGAAGTCCTTGTTGCCGACCTTCTGGGCCAGTGCGACGATAGTCGGCAACTGGCCGGAGTCACTCAGGATGAGGCCGGAAAGCTGTTCGGAGAACTGTGCCGCGCTGGTGGAAACGGCGATGATCGGAAACCCGCTCGTCACTTTTCCGGTTACGTCGGCTGTTGCCGCATCCGTGCTGGAAGCGATGGTGACCAGATCCCTAATCATACCCTGCGTCGGAGACTGCTTGAACAGTTCCGCTGCGGCAATCGAAACAGTGTCCGGATTGGTGGTGTTGACGCGGCTCAGAAATGCAGCGGTGGTTTCATCGGCGGCCTTGACGGGTACGCCTGCTGCCGCGCTCTCAACCGAGGGCGCCTGCTGCGGTGCGGCCGGCGGTGTGGTTTCCACGTTCTGTGCGTTGGCAACAGCGGAAAAGAGACCCATGCTGGCAATAAACATCGCACCAACGAGCATCGAGCCGTTACGAATGCGGGGCATCCAACTCTCCAAATCTTTAAAATACGACTTTAAATACATCCAATGCCGGGCAAGGTTACCCAACATCTAAAATTTCTTTTTAAATCGCACAGCCCAAGCAAAGGATCAAGCGCTAAAATAAACCTGCGGCGGAAACCCTCAGCTATTGTTAACGGCCGCCCTTGCCTTTCTCCGGTTTCTTCATGACACGGCGACTTTCCGTGGCGCTGTTATCAGCCGGTCACGCAGCCAGATATTGGCCGGCGTTTCGACAAGGACGTGGAAGGTGTGGGCTATGGCGACGGTGCTGACGACGATGACGAGGTAAACGAGGTTGCTCCACTCGGGCGGGAAGGTGACGCCGCCGAGCGCAATCTTGAAGCCCCGGAAAATAAACGGATGCAGCAGGTAAAGCGCATAGGATGAATCGCCGAGTTTTGCCAGCGGCCGTGCGAAACGGGGCAGGGAGATGTTTCTGGTCAAGGTCGCCGCTGCCATCAGCAAAATCGCGCCGCCGCCGAAAACCAACAGCCGTGAAAAGGAATAACAGCCGGGATCGCACTTGAAACCTATCCTGCTCAGATCGGTCAGCATCCAGATCGCCAGGCCGCACAGGGCCGTTGCAAGCCCGAGCAGGGGCGGCAGGCGAACGCCTCGCAGGAAGAGGACTGCAATGAACATGCCCGCGACGAATTCGAGAATGATCGGCTGAAACCAGAAGCTGAACGGCAGGCCGAGATCGAAGGCGGAGCCGATCATGACAGCGGCAAACAGCACGCCGGCTGTCGTGAATACCGCGCGCTCCAGCGGCAGGAAGATGAACGCTGCGAAAACGATGTAAAAGAACATCTCGTAATTCAGCGTCCAGCCGAGATCGATCAGCGGAAACGGATAGGCGTCGCCATAACCCATGCTGTCATAGGGAATAAACAGGTAGGAGGTGAGGATCGACTGTAACGGCGGAAAGGCCTTCGCACTGATTATGGTCACGCTGGCGGCCATGGCAAGCCGCAGGGTCAGCACAAACCAGTAAAGCGGGACGATGCGGAGAAAGCGGCGCAGCAAAAACGCGGAACGACCCCCTGTCGCTGCGAAATAGGGCCGGGACGCATAAACGATGACAAATCCGGAAATGACGAAAAACAGGTCGACACCGCCGCCCAGCCTCAGCAGATGCAGTGGAAAAAGCGTGAATTGCCAGTTCACGTCCGCGTGCAGCGCAACAATCATAGTTGCCGCGACGGCGCGCATCACCTGAAGAACATCAAGACGCTGCGCCCCGGAAGCGGGCGCTTCTTTAAAGTTTTTCATCATCGTCAATCTATAAAAATAAAGATATATTTAGTATTATATTGCGCCGCTTTTACGGCGCCGAAGTTCAGTATTCAAGCAGGCTATCATGCAATAACGCGACGCGATACACACAATTTTGCGATGCGGCATTTCGTCGGCGCCATTCAGAAAACTTCCAGAACCGTAAGCTGGTCGCTGACCGAAAGCCGGTATTGCCCGCTTTCCTGTGTGATTATCTGTTGGCTCACGGAGCCGTCATCGCGGAAACGATGTGCGATAACGTGACTATGCTGGCCGGCCACCGAAAATGTCGCAATCCGTTCGGCAGGCGGGTTTTCGATGCGGGCCGGCCATTGCCAGCCGGAAATTCCAAGCCAGACGGGCACGAGCAAAGCACCGTCCGGTCTCACCAGATGCATCGACAACCTTTGGGAATCGGCGGTGAGGAAATCGAGCTGTCGTTTCTCCGGTCCGGTTTGCCGCTCTGCCCTGCAGAGGGAAAGAAGGGCGCGAACGGCCTCGTAGGCCGGGGTGCGGCTGAGATCGTGGCGCAGGAGGCCGAAGGAGGATTCCGGGTTTGTCTGATCAGCGGCGAAGCTTGAAACCATTTCATAGATGTAGGACCGGCGGATACCGCTGATGAAGCACCAGAGCAGCATGCGCGGCATATAGCGCGCCTTGATGCCTTCGGTGACGGGGAAATGAAATGTCCTGGTTTGCAGCGAGGTATGGTAGCCCATTTCCGTGGCGAGCACCGGCCTGCCGGCCGCTATATGCGCCGAAGCGGCGACGGATTTCGAGAGTGCCCCCGGACCCGTCGTTTCGGGATGCTCCATCCCGGCGTAAGCGTGGATATTGCCGTAATCGCAGGCATTTTTCAGGTCCAGCGCCAGCGCTCTGTTCGACAGGACATAACTTGGCGCCGCAACGGGCACCGCACTCAGGCGCGGAACCGAGCGGATGGCGTCGTGCAGCGCCGCCTGATGCTCCGCCGAAATACGCGGAGCATTTTGCGGGTCCTTCGTCAGGTTAGGCTCATTGCTGCCCTCGAAAATATCGATACCCGCGTCGCACCAGTCGTAGAAATCCGCCAGTCTGTCGAGCGGCGTGGAAACGTAAGGGTTTAGATTGTCGTAACAGATGACGGTGAGGCGAACGCCAGCCGCCACGATCCGGCGCAGCCGCCGAAAGACGGGGCTGTTGCGACTGTCTCTCGCGGTGATCAGCCCGTCATCGCGCAGATGCCGGACGCCCAGTGCTTCGAGTTCAGGCACGATCCGCTCGAACTGTTCCGTATAGACGCCCGTGGGACGGGTGAAGTGACCGCACACCCCTACACTGTCCAGAAAGGCTTCGGTACCGGCCGAAGCAACCGTCTGCGCCCGTGCGGGAACGGCCTGCAAACCGGAGGCGGCGACCAATGCAAGCGGCGCGGCTGAAAGCAGGTTGCGCCGTGTCAGGCTGCCCATGGCGATTGGCGTTTTTCCATTCATCTGCGCCTCCTGGTATGTCCGGAGAAAATATAAGCCAGACGTCATCACACGGACGTCGCCGTTTAAATGGCGATGATGCCTCTCAAGGCTTCGAAATCAGAATGTCCTGGAAGTTTTCGGCATCTACAACCGCCCTGAAATTCATGTGTTTGAAATAAAAAGATATTATCAACTCGAACATAATCACAAGCTGCAACGCAACCGATTTCTCCAGATTGCCTGCACTTTAAAGTGGCTAAACCGTAACACGACACCGGTTCTTTTCGCAACACCGCATGGCTTTTACCGCGCCGCGAAAAAAATCACTTGAAATAGCGCCGATTCCCGTGCTTTTTGAAAAGTAGATTTTGGTAATTCATATTTTCAAACATTAGTTCTGCTCCGGCTCTTTTATTTTTGCAGATGTCTCACTGGTCTCCTGAATGAGGTGAGACGAACGAGCCCGGGATGGACGCCATAGATTTTCGATGAAGGAAAACAGAGCGTATCCGCATGAGAATTCTCCATCTTAGCAGCCTTTATCCGCCGCATATCGTTGGTGGATGCGAACGCTCGGTCGAACACCTCGCCGAGGAACTCGTTTCCATGGGACATATGGTCGGCGCCGCCTGTATCGAGCGGCAGGCCGAACCGAAAACCATGCGCAACGGCGTCACCGTTTACCGCATGTTCCACAACAACGATTTCTGGCTCGAGGACTGGCCGCAATATTCGCCGCAGCAGCGGCGCATGCAGAAGCTCAAGCAGCAGTGGAATTTCGACGTCGAAAAGCAGTTCGAAGCCGTTCTCGACGATTTCAAACCTGACGTTCTCAACACCCACTCGCTTCTGGATGTGACGACGCTGGTGTGGCGGGCGGCGCATAAGCGCGGCATTCCGATCGTTCACACGATCTGCGAATATGATCTCCTGTGCGGCAACGCCGCCATGTTCAAGGGCGGCAAGCCCTGCGAGCACATCCATCTCGGCTGCCAGGCGGTGAATTTCACCAAGAAATTCACCCAGCGCTATATCGCGGCTGTCGCAAGCGTCGGCACGGAAATCCTCAAGACGCATGTCAATCACGGGCTTTTCCACCACATTCCGGAAAGCCTGCGCCGCGTCATCTTTTATTCCTGCACGGTTCCCGAGGGCGATCCCGTCGCCCGCCGGCAGATCGACCGCACTGGCCGGCCGCTGACCTTCGGTTATATCGGTCGCATCAATACGGAAAAAGGCGTCGGCAACATGGTCGATGCCTTCAAGGAAATTGGTCACGGCAACTGGCGCTGTCTGGTCGCCGGCCATGCGATGGACGATTCGATCGAACGCTTCACGGCTCAGGCCGGCGATCTGCCGATTGAATTCGTCGGCTGGGCGAAACCGAAGGAGTTTCTCGAAGAGATCGACGTGCTCATCGTTCCTTCCTTCTGGGCGGAACCTTCGCCACGCACGATCTACGAGGCTTATGCCATGGGCGTGCCGGTCATCGGCGCAGCCTCCGGCGGCATTCCGGAGCTGATCGGCGAGACCAACCATGACTGGCTGTTTGAGCCAGGCAACGCCACCGACCTTGCCGCCCGTATCCGCCGTGTGCTGACGCTCTCGCGCGAAGAATTACCGACGGAAGCGGATTTCGGAAACATCGTCGAGGAATCCACCTCGCGTCGAGTGGGTGAGAATTACGTGAAGCTCTACGAGGAAGTGCTGACGCGCTACAGGCAAAGCCGAACCCTGCGTGCATCTTAACCGGCAACGGACCCGGTCCGTTGAAGCGGTTTTCTTCGAAGGAGAGAGCATATGGTGGGAAGCAATAAGGGCAGCCTCCGCTTTCACGGCCTGGGCGTAGACTATTTTGTGGTCGCTGCGCATGTTGCGTCGACGCGGCCGGTTTTACGGGTGGTGGATTGATGTCCGAAGCTGCGTCGATAGGCAATGCTGCCCTGAAAGGCGTGTTCTGGTCCATTGTCCAGAACTGGGGCGGTAAGCTTTTCACCTCCATTCTCTTCATCGTTCTGGCCCGTTTCCTCAGTCCTACTGATTACGGTATGGTCGCCACCGCGGGGCTGGTTCTGATGCTGATCCAGATGGTGTCCGAGTTCGGATTCGCAGATGCGATCGTGCAGAAACGCAATCTGGAACCCGGCGACGTCAATCTGCCCTTTTATGCCTCGGTTGCGGTTGCAACGGTGCTGGCCATTACCGTTTGCGTGTTCTCACCGGAACTGGAACGCTGGTTTGAGGTCGAAGGGCTGGCGCCGGTGATCGTGGCTATCTGCATATTGCTGCCGCTGAACACAGCCTCGATGTTTCAGGAGGTGAATTATCGCCGTGCACTGGCTTTCAAGCCGCTGGCAATCAGAACATTCATATCGAACATCGTCGGCGGCGGCGTGGCGATTGTTTTCGCGATCATGGGCATGGGCGTCTGGAGCCTTGTCGTGCAGACCTATGTCGCCACCATCGTCACGCTGATATGGCTCTGGCGAAAGCCGCACTGGCTGCCGGGCAACACTCTCAACCCCGGCACCTTCGTCGAACTGCTTCGCTTCGGTTCGTCGGCGCTCGGCCTTCGCATTGTCGATTTCGCGGCCACGCGCCTGATCGATTTCATGATCCTGGGGCGTTACGGGGTCGCGCTCTTTGGCCTCTACACCGTCGGCAGTCGCCTTTATCAACTTCTCATGCAATTGCTTCAGTCGGCACTTTATGACGTGTCGCTGACGGTGCTTTCGCGCGTCTCGCACGAGCGCGAACGCATGGCGGAACTTTACAAGCAGTTGATCGCAATATCCGCAATTGTCTCGACACCAGCCTTCGTGCTTTTTGCGGCATTGAC
Source organism: Agrobacterium sp. YIC 4121 (assembly GCF_002008205.1). Lineage (NCBI taxonomy): Bacteria > Pseudomonadati > Pseudomonadota > Alphaproteobacteria > Hyphomicrobiales > Rhizobiaceae > Agrobacterium > Agrobacterium sp. YIC 4121. The sequence goes on from NZ_MRDI01000020.1 coordinate 70,804, forward strand.
GCCGGAGATTTGCCGCGTTTTGTTTGGGGCGCAGTGGCAAGGAGCAGATGAGATCGCGAGACCCCTGCTGCTTCTCGGTGCGTTACAATGTGTACAATTTCAAAACGGCCCGTTTCTCTCCGCACGCGGCAGCCCGAACAAGGTATTGATTGCCGGCGCCGTCAAATCGATTGCCACAATTCTGATGATTGTCTTCATACCGACAAGCAGTATCGATGAACTCGTCATTGTTTACGTATTTGGCCAGCTTGCTTCCACGCCCTTTACGTTCTTTTATGTTTCGCGCGAATTGGGCGTGCCGCTCCGAAGAATAATGTCTCTGCTTCTGCCGAGTTTTGCCACCAGCGGTCTCTGCTTTGTCATTGTTCAATGGATGCGCCCTGACATTGCCACCCTGGGGTTAGGCGATTTCATGTCTGCAATACTGCTCGGATCCGTTTTCGTCTTAACTTATTTTTTGCTCATAGCGCTGGTTGCCCGAACGCAGGCGCGGTCGGCCGTTCTTTTCGTCACGAGCAAGGTACTCCCACGGAAGGAAGTGAATGCGTAAGCTCATAAAAAAAATCATTCCCGCGCCGCTGCATCGTGAATGGGTGAAGTACAATGAACGCCGCAATCAGGATGTTGCCATTCGTCACTTCTTTCACGCGCTGCAGGAGCAGAAGCGACGTATAAAAAAGTTCCCCGGTGGGGATCATATAAATCGGGTTTTGATTGTCGCCTGCGATCCCTATTCCGTTTTTGGCTCTATCGGTGATGACGCCATGATCACCGCGACAGTTCAGCATGCTCGCGCAAGAAATCCTGATGTCGAAGTCGATATATTGGTCGAGGGAACAGATGCCGCGGACTTGGTTCGCCAGAGGGGGTTTAATCCCGTCGATCTCTTTGGCGAAATTGATTTTGCCGGAGCACTTGGTAACCACCTTGAAGCGCGGCGATACGATTGCGTCGTGGTGGTTGGGGCGGATGTCATGGACGGATATTACCATCCGTTGGTCAGCGCAAAACTCTTGGCAAGTGCAGATTTGGCCGCGGCTGCCGGGATAAAAAATGTCATCCTCGGTTTCAGTTTCAATCAAGCGCCTCATCCCGCTCTGGCTATGTTTTATAGCGCCCTGCATCCTGACGTCTCGATTAATGTGCGCGATCCGGTTTCCCTCAGCCGCCTGCAATCCTTCGCCAGGACAAACGCGGTACTGGTCGCCGATTCGGCGTTTAGCCTTGTTGCCTCAGAACCGGACGAAGACACCGTCTCCTGGATCAAACGGAAACGTGACGAGGGATACAGGGTGATGGGCTTCAACCTGCATCCCATGCTGTTCAAAAATGCTGACCGCAGCCAGGTCGATACCATCATCAAGCGGGGAGCCGAGGCATTGCACTTTGTGGCGGATGCACGACCTGTCTGCTGGCTGCTTATGCCGCATGATTACCGGGAGGGTTTCGGTGACCAATTTTGCCTTCAGGCGATTGCCGGGCAGGTTCCAGATTCGCTGGCAGATAGGGTTCGATATCTGAACGGCAAGTGGTCCGCGTCCGTTCTCAAGGGCATTGCAGCGCAACTGGATGGAATTGTCAGTGGGCGCATGCATCTCGCAATAGCAGGGCTGGGTAAAGGCGTTCCGGTCATATGCATCGCCTATCAGGGGAAATTCGAAGGGCTATACCAGCATTTCGCCCTATCTTCGTCAGAACTGCTCGCTCCCTCCGCCTTCTATAGCGATGACGGAATAAGGAATGCCTTGATGGAGTTCGTCGAGAATGCGGATGACCTTCGCGAACAGGTCCAGCGGAAATTGCCTGATGTTCTCAGCCTGTCAAAAAACAATTTTCAGATTTTCGAGTCCTTTCCAAAACAGAATCAATCGTTCTCATGAAAGTTGCTTTCGTTTCAGCCATTCCCGCCGTTCCTGCGTCAGAGGGTAACCGCAGCCGGATTCTCCAGCTGACACGTGCGGTTCGCAGCCTGGGACATGAGGTGCATTTCGTCTATATTGATACCCCGATTGCCGCCGATTTCGATCCGGTCGTGCATGAAGCAGAATTCGGTTCCGGACGCCTGCATTTCGTATCACGGCAGCGAAACCGCTTTGAAACACGGCTTATGGGGGATCTGGGTTTCGAAGCTGAAGTCATAGCCTTTCGAGCCGTCCGAAAGGTTCACCGCCTTCTCGGTCACGACAGCGGTTTTTATAATCACCTCGACGAGTTCTATTATCCCGAAATCGGCCGGCAGGTTAGGGACCTTCAGCGCCGGCTTGGTCTCGATGCCGTCATTGTCGAATATGCTTTTCATTCGCGGGCGTTCCTGGGGTTGCCGAAGGGTGTGCTGCGCATTCTCGATACCCATGATTCCTTCGCTGACCGACACAAGGCTTTCGTCAATACCGCGAACAAATATGGATACTGGTTCTCCGTTCCGCCGGCCGTGGAGAGCAAGGCTTTCCGCCGTGCGGATGTGGTTGTCGCCATTCAGGAGGAAGAGGAGCGGACGTTCAAGCAGCGGCTGGGGGCAGAGCCGCCGGTTGTTGCGACCGTCAGCCATATTCTCGATCTCGGTGGAAGGGTGGAAGACTTAACACCGAGCGACTTCCTGTTCCTCGGTTCCGGCAACGACGCGAACATCATTTCCCTGAAGGGGTTCCTCCAGAACGTCATGCCGCTGGTCAGGGCTGCCCGGCCGGATATTCGTCTGGTTCTGGCGGGCGGCATATGCGGCAAGATCGAAGACGGGGAAGGCATTCTCAAGCTCGGTCGCGTGGATAATCTGAAGGACGCCTTCGCGCGCGCGCCGCTCTCCATCAATCCCATCACGCTCGGAACAGGCATCAATATAAAACTGCTCGATGCCCTGGCCGCCGGTGTTCCCACGATCAGCACCCGGACAGGTGTGAGGGGACTTTCGGAGCGATACCGGCGCGGCGTGGTCATTGTGGAAGATAATGACCATCGGGCTTTCGCCGACGCGATCCTGCAGCTCGCCTCCAGCCGCGATCAGCGGCAGGAACTGGGAAACAGGGCGTTTGAGGACGCCGTTGAATGGAATCGCCAGCAAATGGCGGTCCTCGATGATATTCTGAGCGGCAGGCAGGCTGGTTGAAACCAAAGCCCTGACGCCGTCATCAGGCCTTGTTCAGTTAGTTTAGCTTGACGCGGGTGGGCAACGCGCGCTCAACCGATCAGGTGCAAGCCCGCATCCGAAAGCCTGAGAACGGTAAGCCTGCCCGTGGTGAATGCACCCGTGTCGATGCCGATCCGTTGCGGGCCGGTTTCCGGCTCGGTTACCGGCGTGTGGCCGTGGATGACGACGAGGTCCAGCCCAGCCCCCTGCGACAGGAACGGTTCCCGGATCCAGAGCATGTCTTCATCCGTCTGCGCCTCCAGCGGCAATCCCGGTCTCAAGCCGGCATGCACGAAAATATAGGGTCCTATCCGGGCGTAGATCGGCAGGCTGGATAAAAGCTGGCGGTGGGTCTGCGGAATCGCGCCGAGCAGGGCGTCCCTGAATGGCTGCAGTCTCAGGCGGCCCTTTTGCAGGAAATAGTCGATATCGACGCCGTAGGATAAAAGCGTCTGGCGGCCACCGAAGTCCAGCCAGTGCATATTCTGCTGCGGATTTTCGAGAAAATCATGGAAGAGCTGCTCATGGTTGCCGCAAAGCGCAATGCGGCGCAGCGGCGCGGGTGGCGGCTGCAGCAAATGTTCGAGAACGCCACGGGAATCGCGTCCGCGATCGACATAGTCACCGAGGAGAACGACCAGCGCGGGAGAAGGGTCGTGCCCCAGATCGGCAAGGATTTTCCGCTCCGCCTGCAACAGCAGGTCGAGGCTGCCATGCACGTCGCCAATGGCATAGATCGGAAAGGAGGCCGGCTTGTCGCCAAGGTCAATTCTGCGCCGCCTCCGGTCGTCGCGGGAGGCTGGTTGTTTACGACCGCGAATCCAGTTGAGCACCTTGGGCATAGCTGCCGATACTGTCTCTCCCGCACAAGGTCAAGAGCGTTGAAGGCGGCTGTCGCATTGCCCGCCAAAGCTGCGTTGACGCGCCGATTCTGTGGGGAAAGAATACCCGTTTTGATGGTCGAAAGATACGGCGCCTTAAACCGTCAACCGAAATGCCTGCCCTCCGAAAGGGCGGCTCAGCCTGAAACCGTGTTCTAGAGTTTCAGCCAGACACGCGGGTCCTCGTGCGACTGGATCTTGATCCATTTCAGATCCACCGCTTTCCATGGCTTGACGACATTGGTGCGGTTATCCAGCACCAGATCGCCCTGGCTGGTGCTGACCACCAGAACGGCATGTCCTATGCCATCCGTTGTGCGGGCTGTGGCGATGCGCAGGGCGCCTGAAGGCCAGCCGGCGCGCAGGAGGCGTTGCCGCTTGGTCACCGCGAAATCTTCGCAGTCGCCGCTTGCCGGGTTCAGTTTCCAGTCGTCTTCGCCGTCCTGTTCGCTGGCATAGATTATCGAGGTGTTGATCTCGGCGTTGATGCGCTGGAGTTCCGTGCGCTTCTGCTTGCTCAGTTCCACTGTATCGCGGTCGCCAATCCGGAGGCACTGGTCGGCGGCGCTTTCACAGAATTTCGCAAAGGCAATGGGTGCGATGGTCGGACGGCTCGTGGTCATGAACTGGCCGGGCCGCGAGGCGCCGGGCTTCTGGGCAAGGCCACCGAGCTGGACGGCGGACGCCGTTGTCGCAACACTTGCCGCCACGCCGGCAGCGACGGCAAAAATCTTTGCCAGACGGATTGTTCTCTTCGCCATGTCCTTGCCCCTGCACAATTGTTTTGTCTTGTCTTGTGCCTGGCACCATAGCGACCCATTCTTGCGGGCCGTTTAAGTCGATAGATTGCATTTTAACGAAATCTAATTTTGTTACAGCGCGCTGAAAACAGCCGGAAAGCCGGGTTCGCGCTCACCTGCAGCGGGTCCTGCCCTCGGTGTCGACAATACAGGTCTGCTGCGGGACAGCCCGCCTGAGTTCACGCCGGGTCTCGGGGGAGGCGCGGCTTGCCGGCGGCCGGTCGTAATTTCGGTAAACTTCGAAATTGCGCCCGCCGATCGTTCCCTGCGCTCCGCCGCGGCCATCCGGCGTCACTTCGAAATTCTGATATTGCTGGGCGTGGGCGCCCACGGAGAGGAAGATCATGGCGGTCAGGACGCCGGCCGCCAGACCGCCCCGCAATGCTGCTGCTTGCTGCCTGCCCAACCTCATGACCGTTCCTCCATTGACGGAAATGATGAATGCCGCCGCCGCACATTTGCCATGCCCGGCGCGCATTGATTTTCCAGTCGTCCGTCGGGGGTAATCATATCACCGATAGTGCATCCGGTGTGAGAAGGATTTGTGCCTGGCGAAGGCCCGAATCGCCTTCCTGCCGCATCGGCCAGCGGTGTCACAGCGCCAGGAGGTGTCCCGTGCCGTTCGATCATCAGGAATGCGAAAAAGGCCATTCTACGGCTCAAAAATTAAGCTCTTCGCCGCTGCATTTATAGGCTTCACAATCCTGTAACAACGGACCTAATATACAAGTGCAGATGCCGAATCGCTCAGGAGAAGCCCTTGACGATTGCAGTTTCACCACAGGCCCTGCCGGCGCTCGTTCTGAACGCAGACTACAGGCCACTGAGTTATTATCCCTTGTCGTTATGGTCCTGGCAGGACGCGATCAAGGCCGTCTTTCTAGACCGTGTGAACATCATTGCAGAATATGATCACGCGGTGTCGTCCCCCAGCTTTTCCATGCGGCTGCCGAGCGTCGTCAGCCTCAAGACCTATGTGCAGCCCACCCGCAACCCCGCCTTCACCCGCTTCAACGTTTTCCTTCGGGACAAGTTCGAATGCCAGTATTGCGGCACGCGGGACGAATTGACCTTCGACCATGTGATTCCCCGCGCGCATGGCGGTGAAACCACCTGGCACAATGTCGTTGCGGCGTGCTCTCCCTGCAACCTTAAAAAAGGCAGCAAGCTTCCCAAGCAGGCGGGCATGTTCCCGGCGCAGAAGCCCTTCCAGCCGACGGTTCAGGATCTGCACAATAACGGGCGGCTGTTCCCGCCCAATTATCTGCACGAAAGCTGGATGGACTATCTTTACTGGGATACCGAGCTGCAGCCCTGATCTTTCGAGGACTGCAACGCGGTTTTCCGCTTACCGGCTTTTACGGCTCGCGCCAAAAAAGGCGACTGCCGCAAGTGCAACGCTTGCAATGACATTCCAGCCCGCAAAGGAAAGGCCGAGCACCCGCAAGGCAGCGTCGTTGCAGGAGGGGGCCTTGATGGCGTTCAGATTGCCCAGCAGATCGCCGGCATTGGTGGTGATGGAAGGCGCCCCGGTTGCGCAGGTGATCGGCCCTTCCCAGAAACCCCATTCCACACCGGCGTGATAAACGCCGAGCCCGGCGCCGATCAGCATCGCCACGCCGATAAGGGCAAGCAGCAGCCGGGTGATCTGGACCGGCAATTTGAAGACGCTGGTCGCAATGGCCAATATGCCCAGCGGAATCGCGTAATAATAGGGATCGCGCTGCAGCAGGCACAGCGCGCAGGGCGTATAACCGCCAATATGCTGGAAACCGAGGGCGGAGCCGACGGTGAAGATCATTCCCGCCGTGACGCCGAGAGCGGCGAGCGTGCGGCTATTGTCGGCGGTGGTCGCATTGGCCATGTTGTTTTCCTCAAACTTCGCGAAGAAGCAGATATCCCGGACGGGCTTTCAAAAAGGCGGGCGTGATGGCGAAATTAAGTCGCCGGTCTTCACGGGGTGTAACGGGATTCGTCTAATCGAGTCCGCCGCATCTGGCAAATGAAAGCCCGGTAATACTCGGAGGCGCGGAAGCAAAGTTTCGTGAGCTTTTCGGCGGCGTGAGACCGTCGAAGAGTTCACTGACGCATGCTGGTCAAAGCCTAGAGAAATCAATGCGCTTTTAGGAAATGGTACCCCAAGCCGGGCCGCTGATTTTGCACAAAATCAGCGGCTTACTGCGTGATTGGACCCCTCAATTTTCTATGCTTCTGTTAATCTTTTTCCAAAAGTGTCCAATCACTCACCGTCCTGCTGTCTCTCGTTGCATCGCAAGCGGCATCGTTGATAGTATCTGCTTCCGCCAGGCGGCTTTGGCCTTAACGCAAACGGGTCAATTGTCATTCTGTGTGTTTGTTAAGCGCTGGTATCAATCGGTTGGGGCAGAGAAATCGAGACCGATACGTGTAAACTCGACGCCCAGCTTCTGAATTAGATTCAACGCGTACTCGTATCTTAACTGGCCGACCAGCTTGGCTCTGACTGGTTCAACCTGCATCTGTTTCCCTTTCCCTGACAGGTAACTTACTTCAAGCTCGGCAGTCCGATCCTCCCCAATTTCGAACTTGCCGTAGTCGGACGCCATGAAGAGCCGCCAGACCGGAGATCCAAACTCGCCGCCACGTGGATAGACGGTATACGTGCTAATTTCGTCATTCTCCTTGAGGAAGATCAGGGTGTTAGAGTTCACCTCAGAACCAGTGTACGTAGGCTTCGGAGTCAACTTGACGCCAACAAACGGCTTCACCGATGCCACGCTGGAACCATGGACAGCAGCCGATATCTTCTGCATTGGCACCAAGTCACACGAAGGCGAAAGACATACCCACACCTCCCGATCGATCTTAAAAATATGACCAGGTTGAAGGTGCCAACCGGAGAGTTGTTTCGTAGATATATGGGCGTTGTAGTGCGAACGTGCTTTGTCGCGTACCGCTCTATTGGAAGACTTGATCGCGTAGTGACTAGAGAACCCGGAGCGTTTCGGATTGCCCTCGCTTGGGTCCGTTTCTAAGACTTTCATGCCAAACTCGACGGCCTTCATTCCAATCAAGTCGAGCAGCCGTTCAACATGACGCGCAGTATGGCTCTCGAGCAGCGTCTTTCGACGATTCTTTAGCGCTAGGGCTGAGTTATCTAAAGGTGTGCCTCTCAATTCTTGATAGTATTGCCAATAGGCGTGCTTGTCGCTCAGGGCATTGTCCTCGGCACCAGCGCCTTGCTTACTTATCTCCGCACGAATACGGGAGGACATGAGTCTGGATGGGGAGGGGCGCCAATCCTCGATCGCAGTTTGGAGGATATTTAATAGCTCAGTGTTCTTTTTGTCTGCGAAGGCGATGAAGCCGCCATTAGTCCGAATCCAAGGCTTGCGGCGGATGCCGGGAACGCTCCATCGCAGGTCCCTAGGTGCTGCGCCGTAGGATGCGACCTTCTTATTATGCAACGACATCCCCCATTCCATCACCTTGAGGCGGTTGCTGAGGTCCCACCCGGCCGCATCCGCAATGGCACGAAAAGTAACAAATTCGCGCGATGACGTCATGCATTCGGCCGCCTTGCCTCCATTTCGTATATGTGCTTGGAGCGCGACATATGCCGTGGCATTGAGGGCTGTCTGCAGTTCTTCCCGGACGTTCTCGAAGCGCTCGTCGCCGGTATCTTCTAGATCTCCGATTAATGCGAATCCCTGTTCGGCCCTTTTGTCCAATATCTTCAGTGGCGTCAGAAGCGACATCAAAATAGTATTGAACGGGTCAACAAGGTCGCCAATTGCGGTGTGTATTATGACCAGATTGAAGTGGTTGTTCTTAAGAAGATCGGCGATAATTTCGGCTGCGCGTCCTCCATGCGGCTCGCTTTTCTCAAGCTGATAATCGAGCACTAGAAGATCGGATTGATGTAAGTAGCTGCCGATCTCCTCGTTGTGCTGGCCATCGTGAATGTCAACGGTCAGCGCGGGCGACACTTTCCGAAATTGCCTCACCACCTTCAGGATCTTGCTTTTAGGCGTCCAACGACTCTTGTCGGAGGCGTCATAACCTTCATCACTGAAAATCTGCTCCCACGTGGGATATTGGTCGTCGATGATCAGAACCGACCTGATCGGGTCTATAAAAGCTTGTTTGACCAGATCGGAAAATTTAGCCTTGGGTTCCCCCACTGCTGCCCCTGCCAGTTCATTCATTGATATTCGCCCCCCGGAACTTCATCGCGAAGTTCGCACCAGACAGGACCTTCCTGTCATCGTCTTGTACATAACGGATTGTGTGTCCTCCCGCGGCAAGGTTAGCCTGGGATAAGTAGAGGCCGACACCACGGCCGCCGTCGATTTTTCTTGTGAAGAACAAGGTGAAGAGCCGTTTAAAGTCTAACTCATCTACACCGGGGCCATTGTCGGCTAGTATTACCTCAGCACCACGGACATCGAGAACGATCTCCGGAGCCGCCACACGCTCGTTGATCAACCAATAGATGCTGTTGTTCACGAGGTTTACGAAGACTGGCAAAAGGCGGGAGGGCTGATCGAAAACATTGAAGCGTCGGAAAGCAGGGGTAGCAATTATCTTGATGCCGCTGCTCATAACAGTGCGACGGAAAAAATCGGATATGTAATTGTATATGTACTCGCCGCTAAGATCGCGCGGCTGGGGACGACCTGCCATGCGCAATGGACCTAGGAAGTCGAGAATCTGCTTCAGGCCAGCATAGCCCATGGCGAGCTGTTCAAGATCCTGGTCACCTCTAAGCTTCTTTCTTAACCGTTGAATACCGTCGTCTATTACTGCATCGTGGGAATGGAGCTCGTGATCTAAGAATTCGACTGTGATGCCCAGTTGCGCCAACCCGTTAAGGCGGTCGACGGTGCTGCGGAGCTCACTGTTCTCCTCGCCGCCGAGGACGGCGATTGCCTGTATGTCGATGCTTTCCTTTAAGTTCTCCAAAGCTAATAGGTAGTTCTGAAAGAGCAGCTCGTTCTCGGCATCGATCCTGTTCTTGGCCTCGAGGATCGATTTCGACGCAGCATTTAACGATAGCCTACCACTAGCTGTCTGCTCAACCAGCGGCATGGTCTCCTCACGCAGAAGCTTGTTGCGCTCCGTCACAAGGTCCCCGATGCGAACGCGTTCTGCGTCCTGTAATACCCTGATCTCCTTAGACCAACGCGTTACGCGAGAGGTGAGTTGGCCCTCGTTACGCTGGATCTGTTTTAAAACAATCTCTTCGGGGGACGGTGGATGTATCCGTTCTACAGCTGTGGCAATGCTGGTCGAGAAATCTGCAACCATTTGATTGAGTTCTGTCATCGCTCGCCGATAGGATCGGTATTCCTCTTCAAGGGTGCCTAGTGGGGATGGGGCACCAGGCAGGCGCAGTTCGGCTATGCTGGCTTGCGCCGCTTCAAGACGCTCCTGTGCAATCGGGATGTCGTCAGCGACCTCGATGCGGGTTGCAGCGATGTCCGCCTGCAGCCTTTCTGAGATAGAAGGCAGGCTCGTGGTCCGCGCCTTAAGATTTTTACGGAAGTCTTTACGCTGTTTTTTGCGTAAGTTCGCCTGCGCCTCCTTGGCCTTGAGCTCGGCAAAATTAAGCTGAGTCTCCTTGATCTCCGAAGCGCGATCATCGGAGCTCGATCCGAAATAATCGTAGGCTGTCGTCTTTAAGATATTGATAATTAACGCCTTTAGAGACTTGGCCGCCCTATTGACAATGAACCCCTCTCGCCCGGCTTTATCCTTCAAATTTGGATTAAGTTCACGACTGATAGCGATACGGCCGAAAATTCGTCGAGCGTTCCAATACTCCCGACCAGCGTTAATGCTTCGCCGTTTTTCTATCTCAAAGAAGTCGTTGTCCTCGCGACCATAGGGCAGGACACGTAGACCGTTCCGGTAGATCATCAGGCCAGCATGGGAAGAGGCGTGCTGCTTGAGATATTCGAACTCCATTGGTGTGTGCGTAGAGTTCTTCTGCTCTTGCTCGAAGGTCGCAATGTACACATCGACGGGCCCAAGCGAGGCTCCCGTCCCGCTTGGCACAACGAATTCTCTCGGCGGCGGAATTCTGTATTCGCTTCCGATCTTACGCCACTTACCGAAGGACTTAATCTGGCCCTCGAATACGCCATTCTCGTCGATGCGCCCGTCAACGACGTGCTCCATTCGATCTGTGAGCGATCTGTTAAACTCTGCTGCGGACCCAATGATTTTGCTCGGGGTTCCTTCGGAGGAAACGAATACACCATACTCGAAATCGGGCTTGGCCGCATTGACCTCAGGTCTGGCGGGATCGTAAAGCGGATCCACGAAGCTCCCCAGTGTCGTCCTGAACCGGGCTTTGTCTTCCTTTGCCGTTGCAAACTGACTGTTGGAAGGAAGAAGTGCCGTGAATTCGTCGCTCGCGCCTGAGACCACAAGTGCCGTGCCTTTCTCGCTGAAACCGGACCAGACGCCCCATGGCCTCAAGTAGTCTTCAGCGAGCTGGAATGATCTGCAAGCAGTCACGATGGTTTCAGATGGCTTTTTCTTATCGCCGTCACGTCCCTCTACCTGCGTAGCAAGATCGTACTTGGTCCAGGCATCGATCATCCTATGGGACCGCTCGTCGGCACGACTCGTGCCAAGGACGTTCTCAAGCAGAGCCTCGGCCATTAGAGGAAGGAATTCAGCGATCTCTGTCGGATCATCGAATTCTATTACCGGTATCTCGATATCGCTCAGGATCAAGAAGGGATTCTCGAAGAGCCTCCAATCAATAAGGGCTCCAGCCATCTTCTGCTGCTTGCGCTTGGTCACCAGCAACATCAATGGACCAAGATGTGCCGATGAAAGTCGGCCTATGCCCTTCTGCCCTTGGCGAGTCCTCTTCTCCAATCCGTCTCGATCGTCTTCTGAACGACCATCGCCAAATAGCTTAGATTCAGTGCCGACAACTAACCAGCGATCGATCAGTTCATCTACGTTCATCCCGTGGCCGTCGTCGGCTAGCGTTACAACCAACGGATCGACGTCGAAGATCGTGAGTGACGCTGACCGCGCGTATGCGTCATAAGAGTTCTTCCACAGCTCTGAGATAGCCGTCGGTACGTCAGCGATTTGTTCGCGTCCGAGGTGATCGACGGTGCGCGCCCTGGTCTTGAAGCCGACTGTCCTCATGCGTTCACCAGCTCGCCAATCTCAGCCGTCGGGCCAACCTGCATCTCGGCGTTCTCTTCACAGCCGTAGTTTCGCAAAAGTAACGTCTTTATATGCTGAATGAGACACTGTCCGAACGCCACAGGGACGGCATTCCCGATCTGCTTACCAGCGGCCGTCAAACCTCCAGCGAAGATGAAGTCGTCCGGGAAGGTCTGAATGCGTGCGGCCTGTCGGGCCGTGATGCCATGATGCAGGACAGGGTGCACGAACCTGCCCTTTGATGGATTGATGCACGCCGTTGTCATGGTGGGGGCGGGCTTGCTGGGATCGATTCGGCCGTAGACATCCTTGTGTCCATCGTGATCGACGTGGCAATCAAGCAGCCGGCCTGAATCCCTTCGACTCCCACCATTAGCTGGCGTGCGTCTGAATGCAGCAATCAGTTCGGGGCCGTGGTTCATGTGCACGCCATTGATATCATCTGCGGGCAGCTCTTCGAAAGCAGCGCTGCATGGCAGCCAGGGCTTCAATCCAGTCATATGCGACGATTCCGGTGCGCAGTGGGTAGGCGCTGGCGGCCACTCAAAACCATCCGTGGTAACGTCCTCGCGGGTACCCAGAATGAATACTCGCTGCCGCCGCTGCGGGATACCGTAGTCCCGCGCATCCAATTTGTACGGCTGATGGACAACGTAGCCGCTGTCGAGCGCCTGCCTGTAAAATTCATCGAGGTAACTCTTGTGCCGCGGCCACAACATACCGGGCACGTTTTCCATCAAGAATGCCTTGGGTTTCAGACTACGCACGAAAGTGAAATACTCGTGGATCAATGCGTTTCGCGGGTCGTCCACACCAGCATCGTTGATCCTGTGGGCGGAGAACCCTTGGCATGGAGGACCGCCCAATAGCAGATCGCAGTCGAATGCTGAAAAGTGCTTTTTTGCCAGATCGGCTGCGCTTAGCAAGGTAATGTCTTGGTCGTAAACGACGACATTTTTGCAGCGATGTCTCGCGCCGATGTTATTCCTGTAGGTTGTGGCAGCATTCTTATCGAACTCGACTGCGAATACGATCTCGCATCCTGCCTGCACGGCAGCAAGAGAAAATCCGCCAGCGCCAGCGAATAGGTCAACCACTTTCAACTTAATATTAGTCAAAATTTTTTACCGTCTCAACGTCATCGCATGGCCCGCCTACGATAGGACTCCTTGCGTTTAAAGCTTTAACTTACAATTGCGCGAAACAGAATAGGTCACAGCTCCAACATTCCTTCCTCTGGCGCAACCTTTAAATTGTGTCCATTACAAATAGGTTGTATTTCTTAAAACTCGGTTTCGATAACGTTCTCCGTTCCCTCGTTCTCTCGTTCGCTGACAACCCTGCTTGCGGATCGCCCCTTTGAAACGCCGAAAGCCTCGCCGATTTTCCGAACGGCTTCCAATAAACGGCACAGTTTTGCGGTATTAGAGTTTATTATGAACCTACCTTTCGAAGAAGCAGTATTTGAAGGATGGAGTGTGGGATTGTCCACGGTCGCTACTCGGCTTGACAAGACGAAAGCCGAGGCTCAACTTGGGGTTTCTGCGCTGAAATGGCACTTCTGCGACGCGCACTTTGCGCCTCTAAAGCACGCCGGGTAACTTCGCGGTTTTCGATTGCACTTGTCAGGAGTATTGGCGATGTAAAGGTGTCGTATGGGGATTCAACAATTCATGTTTCGATCTACTCTGGCCGCCACTTTCGTTGCGATCGCTTCCATTGCAAATGCAGCGGAACCGCGCACGTTCGAATGCAAGGAGCCAATTCCCGCATTTACTTTGGGTGCTAGCTCAAACCCAACGGACGCCCAGCTTACGCAGTTGTGCGGATGCATATGGTCAAAGCTGCCGGAAGGTGGATGGGAGCGGAAGGTTGCTGCGGGGATAAAAGCAGGGCGAGATCCAGGTTGGCGGGCGCAGGCATTTCCGCCCCGGTTCGGCGCGGCCATAGAGGCGTGTGGCGGTCGGAACTTGTGAGATTGATATGACGGAATACGGACAAGCAGCAGCTATTGCGGCGGCATGGGGCGTGGACATCGAGCTACTGGAAGATAGCGACTGGGAAATCGACACGATCGATGGCAATGACGGCGAAGTTTATGGCTATCTTATTCGTTTTGACGAACATACCGACCCGCAAACCCTCGCGCAATTGGGCCTTGAAGATGGCGAATTCACGCGGCAATTGAGTATCAACGCTTTCGATGAGCCCGAACCTGATGAGCTAGAGTGGGGCTATCAGAATACCGACCCTCGCTTTCGGGCAAACTCTTCCGACGAAAGGCCACCAGTCTATAGACAGGGGGTTGCCCTTCAAACCAGCGAAGATGTTGAGGGTATATACTCCGTCGATCAACCTTTACCCGACATCTCCGATTTCATTGAAGACGATGAGGATTTCGTTGTCCCTGATAATAGTCCAGATGGTGGAGAGCGGTCCTACAATCTCGATGGCCAGCAGTACAGCCCGGCTACATTTCGGGCATTGCACCCGGCGCGGCGGATCGAGGCCATGGTTCAGTGGTTCCACGAGAACTATGAAGATCCTGCCGTCCGCACGCCCTACGAAAGTGCCGAAGGCGGTTATCAATGGATTTGGGGTGGGCCATATGATGCCCGTGAGGAAATCGGCGACCAGTTTTCCGATATCGCAGATGAGGCAGAAATTGATGCCGCCGTCGATGAGGTTGAGAAGGACGGCCTAGTTGATTGGGCTCCGAAAGAAAGTCCAGATGACTATGATCAACGTGACGAAGAAGACGATTTTACGCCCCCGCCGATCTCGCTCACTGGAATTGTCGGTTCAAATTTTAACTCGTCAAACTTTTCAAATCTAACTTTTGGCACAGGTACGCCAGCGCAAGCTCGCGTTCCGGATGGAGACGTCGAAGCCCTTCGAGTTGAAATGCGCAGCCGGCTCGACAGTCTTGAGGCGCTCATACGACAGCAAATGAGCATCGCGCCGAACCGTGGGCATAATCACCCACCTGAATTGCTCGAAATCGAGCGCCCGGTTTCGCAGGCGCAGCTTCAGGAAGTCATGATAGCCATCGCCGAGATTCGCGACGAAAGCGAAAGTCCCACGCCGCAGATCACCAACATCCTTGAACAGGTTTCCCTATTTAGACGCGTTGCAAAATTTCTCGGTAGCGGACCGGGTTTTGTTGTCGGCGCGGCCGTATCCGGCGTCATCGGCGATATCGCGGTTGATACCTATAAAGCCCACCAGAACCAAATTTATGAGGCGCTAATTCACACGTCGGACGCCGTGATGGCTTGGGTGCACCACTTGCTTCCTTTTTAACGCATGCCGAACCGGTAGCGGCTGACCCTCGCCCGGCAGCTTCGCGCTAATAGCGGACTTCCAACACCTGCTCAGAAGATTCTAGAGTTCCTGGGTGCAGCCGGTCCTCTATGACAGAGACAGAACGCCGAATAGCTTTGCCAAGTGCTACGTGCCCTTCTCAATCACGCTGAAATAGAATATCAACCTCTGGGGGTGGCTAATGTTGATTTTCTGGCTGGCGGTTGTCTGCTCACCGCTCATTATGTTGTTGAGTTATTGGCACTTCGGAGACCCCGTAGGCGAAATTGCCGCATATGGCTCCGCAGAATGGCTGACACTAATTGGGACGATGCTCAGTTATGTTGGCATTGTCACATCTGCCTATGCTGTGATCAAGATTGGCGAGTTAACACGACGTCATTACGCACGAACCCGACTTCCACAATTGCAAATTTCACTAATCAAGACGTGTGACCAGATGTCCACTTTTTCGGGTACAGCGAACGAGCTGATGTCAGAAAAATTTGTTGCTGGTGTGCCAGCTCTTTCCAGGGCACTCCGGCGGGTCAATGATGAGGACATTGCAAAGTTAGCACGAGCGGCGATAAAGGCTCAGTCTAAGTTAGTGAAGTGGGCTGCGGATAGTGGCAATGGCGAAATTCTTATGGCTTCCGAACCGAGATACTGGGCCGTACTAGGCATACTAAACGAGCTTTCCGTCGAGGTAAGTGAGCGGATAAAAGAGGAGAAAGCGGCACGATGAGCTACACAGCAAAAGATTGGTCGCAAGCTATCACGAAGTTAATCCAGCTCACGTCGAATGGAACTCTCACCTGGCGTTTCACTACAGACTATACTGAAGATACATGGGAGGTTGTGGATCGCGCGTTTTCGGCTACCTATAACAGTACTCGCTATGTCGTTAAAGCAATTCGAAAAAAACATTATATTGACGAAGAAGAGTTCTACTGGGTTTCGGACGCAAAACTCGAGATATACAAGAGTCCTTCTATCATGGAGGGAGAGATGCGCATATCATCCTCACCGGAGACGCCGGTTACTGGACGCCTTTTAAGCGCCGTCGAGGCCAGCTTCGCCTATCAGCAAGGTGCCCTCAGCGGTTTGTTGGATGACTGATAAATCTTGCATGTTGGCGGTGTCAAAAACATTAACCGAGACTTGTCAACGACAGGATTGGGCAAATTTCAAATATTGTCTGCGGGCCAAATGCTGTCGCGGGAAAGGTGCGCCAAATACAGACATTTTCGCACAACTCTGTATTGACAGCTTTTGACGTCATTTCGAAGGTTTGCTTTCGATGCAGCCAACGGGCGCTTTCGGGGATGCGTGTACTGTCTCTTCGCGATGTGGATATGACCTAAATGTCTTCTTTCTATTAAACCGGTTTCCGACTTTAATCCCCTAGCAACTGGTAGTGCCAGGCACCATCGTTTATGGAGATGAGTATCTCTGTAAGTGTATATCGCTGGGAATTTTTTTGGGGGGGTTATGAAAAGCAGACTTAGTCGTATCGAGTGTTTTACGTGGTTTGCGAACCATTCCACCGCTTGGTTTGATGAACTCGCCGCGAGTGACAACCGGCACAGTCATATGGCCGAACTATATGGGTTTCTCATATCGCCGAAAGGACGAGCAGGCGGGATAGATGATCGCACTGTTGACGTGTTTTACGGTCAACGACCGTTTGAAAGCGTCAAAGAGCTCGTCCATCAAGATGGCAATCTACCATCCCTGCGTCGACGATTGCTTGTCGAACGCGGCGCATCGCTGACGTACCAACGCGGCGACAACGGGGCGGTGATTGTCACCTTGGCTCCTGCGATAACGGAGAATTTTCGACAACAGGAATCGGCTATCGTTCTTGATCTCATGACCGATCCGTCCCCCCTGCGAGCGCCGCCTTGGCTCGTGGTGCCTCCTAGAATCGAGAGCCACTGGCGCTGCCTGATGTCCTACCTTCAGTGCACCTCGATCGATGGCGATCCCACACTTGGCGACAGGTTACGCCTTGGATGGCTACGGTGGACTAAACCCTTAATCATTGAAGAACAGCTAGCTCCACCACGTTGGCGTTC
Organism: Agrobacterium sp. YIC 4121; assembly: GCF_002008205.1. Lineage (NCBI taxonomy): Bacteria > Pseudomonadati > Pseudomonadota > Alphaproteobacteria > Hyphomicrobiales > Rhizobiaceae > Agrobacterium > Agrobacterium sp. YIC 4121. The sequence continues at coordinate 88,166 of NZ_MRDI01000020.1, forward strand.
GTTCGCGTTGCAAATAATCGCATGGGTTCTTACGGTTGGCCTGAGCGGAACCGTGCTGTTCGGACTGCAATGGTACTTCCGTGATGCTCTCAAGTGAAATTTGCAGCTGCTCCCAAATTGGACCGAATCGTCCCAAGTAGCTGGCGAAGCCCCGCGCTAATAGCGCGTAGCAGTCGCCGAAAAGCAACACAAGACAGCCTGCTCCGAACCCTGTCTCAGTTTTCAAGAGGTCGGTCTGCGAATGATCGGTTTGGGCCGATAACGGACTTCGCTAATTAAGGTGTAATCTCGCCCGCGGCCGCCGATGCTGGAGCGTGAAACAATCGTTCTTAGGCTGCGGCCCCCCGAGGCGGCAAAAAAAATGGGCCGGATGGAAACCAGCCGGCCCGTTTTTTCGCAAGTTCAGGCGACCTTTTTGCTAAACCAGCGCTGGAAGAGAACTTCCGTTCCGCGTGGCCCTAAATAGGCGAGCGCGGCAATAAGCCCGGTTGATGCGGGCTGGCTCATGCCGAGGTATGACGCAACGCCTTCACCGATTAGCGCCATACCCACGGCCACCGGAAATTCCCAAAGCAGCTCGCGCCCGAAAAACTTCCTGTTGCCCTTTCTGGCTTCGTTGCCGTGCCACATGAAGCGGCCGGCCAGTGCGCCAATGATAGTTGTGAATGCCCCGCCGCCCCATGCGGTCAGCATTTCGTTGAACGAGTTGAACTTGTCCACCTTCAGCCCCTTGGCTTCCTTGAAGCCTTACGATTTCTATTTGCGGCAGGCAGGGTCTTTCATGCACTGCTGGTTATTTGAATGGATGGCAGGGCCAGCCGTAGCATCCTGCGAAGCCAGCCGGGCCGCCTTCGCACTTGAAAAGCGCGTAATCTGGTACCCGCTGCCTTCAGTCGTCGCAGGCGCTGTCAGGCAACCCGCTAGAGCGCATGAGAGCGAGGCAACGATGGCGAGGCGAAAGATCGCGGAACGATGCATTGTTTTTCTCCATGTTGGTGATGCGTTGGAGCGCGTTCTTTGCGGCCTTCGCCTCGCCCTCTGCGCGCTCGATGGAGCGCCCTTCGTGCTTTCCGAGGTGATACGAGCCAGCGGCGAGGGCAAACGCGCAGAAAAGCCCCCCAGCCGCCATTTTCAGCCATCCGGCATCCAGACCGAACATTACCGTGCGGCGCTCCGGTTGATCGTGATCCGGCCGGAACCGACAAGCCACGTCAGAACCACCGCCCCGGTTGTGGCAAAGACCAGGCTACCGAAAGCCCACGGATTGGAGATCGCGCCGAACAGGGTTGCGCCGCTTTCAACAACGTCCTTCAGATCGTCCACCGCGCCGAGGCCGATTGCGCCGAGGAAGCTGCCGATGATCGTCAAGAGCGACTTGCTTTTCATGGCCGGCACGTTGTCCGGCTGGGCATCGCGTTCGGCAACATCGTCCGGCTGGCCTTGATAATAAGCGACGGTCGCCGCCTCCAATGCATCAAGGAAGGACTTGTAATAGCCGGCGATCAGCTTCGCTTTGTCGGTCCCGTTTACGACCGCCCGAGCGCCGATAGGATCATCCTTCTTGAGGTTGAAATAGTCCGTCAGCTTCTTTCCGGTAAACAGGCCTTCCAGCATGCCCACGATGGCAATCTCTGCGCTGATATCGAGATCGAGGGCGAGAGATGGATTGCCAACCAGGTCAACGTCGAGCCGCTCGCCGAGCGTCTTGTAGTTTTCTTCGTGGGTGAGCTGGATATCGCCCCGGCCGAAGTAGGCTTTACCGTTCGCGCCTTTGCGCCAGTACGGCTTGCTGACCTGTCCGAGCCGGCCGGCTTTATGTGCCTTGTCCAAAGCAGCGATTGCGCCGGCGTCGGTCGAGGCGAAGGTTTCGCGCACGGGCACCATCCGGCCACCCGTTTCGTGAAACACCGACGCCAGAATGTAGGCGAGGTGGCGTTTATCCGGAGCGGGAATTTTGTGAGAGTCCCAGCACCGGAACAGTGCATTAATGCCATCAATCTGGCCCTGCGTAAGACGGCCGCCAAAAGGGGCGCGCCTCGCATATGCGAAGAACGTTGTCGCATCCATAAGGATAACTCCGATTTTGATGAGGATTGCCCGAAGGCGAGGGGAGGGATTGAACCTTGTGGTTCAAGCACCCGGCGAGGCCGGGCTTTGCCAAGTCACGCGATGCGACCAGACAGGAGAGGCCGACGCGTTGCGCCGGCGATCAGTGATTTAGTTTTCGTCTGCGCGCCCCAGCCGAGGCGTCAGGAAGTGCGCCGGCGTTGCGGGTGTACCAGGTGCACTGTTTGGCGCGACTTTGCCGCCGCCTTCCGTTCCGCCCTTCGAGCCGCCAGCCCCGCCAGGGGAACCGCCGCCCTCGTCGTCGCCGCCTTCCGTCGATGATTTGCCATCGTAAAGCTTGCCGGAAATGTCGGTGGTGAAGGTGCCTTTCGCGACATATTTGTGCGTGGCCGTGTCGATGATGTAGGGCACGCCATCGAGGCCCGCCCGAATGCCGGCGTAGAGCAGGGGAGCGCCGGCGCAGATCGAGGTATCGCCAATCACCGTGACCGATGTACTGCCCTCGCCACGCTTCAGGCTTTTGGCTTTCGCCTGCGCCGCCTTGTCCGCTTCATCCGGCGAGGAAAACGGCTCCGGAATGCGGTAGACGCTTTCGCCATCCGCATCCGCGTCCGCTTCGATTTCGACGCGTTGCGCCTTGTCACTGTCCTGATAGTAGGCAACCACCTTGCTGTATTTGGTGCGGTCGCCAATATCGAATTTCAGGCTACCGAGCTGCACCATTTCAGGCGTGACGATGACACTACCGATATTGTCGCCGCTCGCCGATCTGCCCGAACCCAGCTTCGAGAACAGCAACCGGCCCTGCTTGATCGAGAACAGCCCGTTATGGCGCTGGGCGAGCCGGCGCAGAAAATGCAGATTGCTTTCATCTTGCTGTCCGATCCAGTCATAGACGAACTTCGCCAGGTCGGCATCAACGGCCGGCGTCAGGCCGCTTTCATCGGCGATCTGCGAGACGATATCGCCAAGGGATTTCTTGTCCCATGCCCGCTCTTGCCGTTCCTTCAGCTTGCCGCTTCGGAAGTCCACGGCCTTTCCGGAGATCGACAGGCCATAGGGCAGACAAGAACCATTGATCTTGTCGGCCGTGAAGGTGCCGAGCGAACCGAGGTTCTGGCCGTAGCCCATCCGGACCGCAATGATTGCGCCCTTGCGGGGCAGGGCCAGAAAATCGGGCGAGCCATCGTTCAGCTCGATATCGACCGTGTCGGATTTCAAGCCTTCCTTATCGGTCACTGTGATGGATTTCAGACGCTCATAGAACGTGCCGGCCACGGGCTGGCCGTCAATGGTGACTTCGACGCGTGGATGCATGGTTCAATCCCAAAGGCTGACAAGGCGCGGTTGCGTCGTGGTGGACGGCATGGCCGGCATGATGATCGTGGTGCCGAGCGGCAGCACCACGCCCAGCGCCGCGAGGCCCGGATTTGCTTCAAGCACGGCCTCGACGACTTTTTCAGTCCGGCCGTAATGTGCGAGGCAGGCGAGATCGACGGTTTCACCCTGCCGTGTGATATATGTGTTCGACATGGAAAATCACCGGAAGAGATTGGAAAGAAAGCTTGTGGCGCGATCCAGAATGGAGCCTCCGGCCAGGGGCGTTGTGTCCGGCTGGCGCTTGAGCTTGATGGCGTAGGCGTTGCGAGCAGCCACGCCGCGCGCGTTATGAAGCGACTTGTCTTCCTCGATGCCTTGCACCGTGAAGACGCCTTGGATGACGCCCTCGACGGCATCACCCGTAACCAGCATCATGGGAACGCCCGCCAGTGCTTCAGCGGTAATCCCGTCGAGCTGCGATTGCCCGCCGAATTCCTCCGTGAAGATCACGCCAGCGATTGTGATTTCATCTGACGTTGGCCCGGTCCATTGCTGCGGGTTAAGGGTTTGACCCACGGCCACTTCAGCCCATTGGGTGTTCAGGGAGCGTTTGACACCCTGATAGCCGAAGCCCAGCGCCTCGAAAGCGTAGTCGCCGAGCATCATTGACGTGTAACCGGACATATTTTACCTCTGGCGACGCATGATGAATAAGAGGGGGAACAGCGGTGAAGCCAACGCTGATACTTGCACCGCTGATGATTTTCGCGACCGTCGCGCTTGCCGCCCCTAAAAAGGATTCGAGCGACATTGCACTTCAGCTCGGAACAGTTTTGGCTGCCGAAGACTTTTGCGGCCTAACCTATGATCAAGGGATGATCACTGCTTTTATCGAGAAGAATGTGGCGGCCGACGACATGGGTTTCGCTTCTCTGTTGCAGTTAATGACGGCCGGAAAACAATCCGCCCAAAAGGGCATGACAGCCTCCGCCAAAGCAGCCCACTGTACACAGATACGCAGGACCGCTAAGGCGAACGCTTTTATCCGCTAGTCGCTATAAGAGCTTTCGACGCCCTGCCGCACCTTTTCGCCGACTTGCGCAGCGGCTGCATTACCGGCCGCCTCCGGATCGGAAACACCCGTGATGCTGATCTGGTTGTGGACTGTGACGCTAACAGGCTCGCGGTTTGTCACCCTCACATCCTGCGTGCCATTCGGCTTCACCATTTCAGCAATCGAGCCAGCATCGATGCGCGCCAGAACCGGCTGACCGGAGGCGCTTGGCGTCGGCGGTGCATTGCCCCCGGTCCCACCGACGCCAGAAATACCGGCGTGTTCGCGAAAGCTGAAATCCGGTTTGGCAGCATCGCCGAACCAGAAGCTGTCCCAGCCAGAAACCCCCGAAGCGTCCTTGTTGAGGCCAAAGAGTTTCTGCAAGGCTTCCTTGTACTTTTGCTGGTTCTTGACCTGATCCTCAAACGTGTCGCCGGGGGTGTCACCCAAGCTCTGGACGGACAAGCCGAAGCCGAGCTGCGAACCAAAACCCTTCAGCCACTGGCCAGCCTGGCTGTACCAAGGCAGAACCTCAGGGACATTGCCGCCCCCACCTTTGGGAGCTTTACCGCCCGGTTTTCCACCGTCACCACCCAGCCCCGGAAACTCGCTCAAAGTCCCTATCGTCTTAAGGATCGAAAGCGCAGTGCTCGCGCCTGAAAGAAGCATCAATGCCCCAGCCAGCTTGCGAATTGTGCCCGCCAGCATCGCGATGCCGGCCGCGTACAAGAAAAGCTGGAAGCCGTAACCAGACATTTCCGCGAGGAATTGGGCAATCGGGTTATCCTTGATCGCGTCATTTAATTCGCGGATGGAAGCTCCCCATTCCTTGGCTTGAACGAAGATGCTGCCGATCCGATCTGCCGCGTTTGGATCGATTTTACCGAACAGCAAATCGCCCAAATCTTCTGTCAGTTCACGCACACCGCCTTCGTAGCCAAGTCCCTGCATGAAGCCCCTCATTGAGGCCTCTAACTTATCAAAGATCGTCACCCGACTGCCAAGGGTGTCGATCACATAGCCAATGGCCTCAGCGCCCTCACGGATTGCCGGCAACATGTTGTCGCCCATCTCCGCGAACTTGTTAGAAATCTTGTTTCCCAAGAGATCGAGAACGTTGCGCGTGGTGTTAGCGCGCTGGACATACTCGGCAAAAGCCGACCCGGAATATTTCGTCCGGTCGGCCACGGATGCGAGGGCCTGGTCGAGCAGCTTGATATTCCCGACCAGCGGCATGAAGGCGCTGGCTTCATCGCCGAAGAATTCAGATAGGAGCGCCGTCTGTTGGTGCTTCGGAGCCTTGGCAATTGCAGTCAGCACCTTTCGCAAGGTGCCCTTTGCGTCTTTCTGCATGTCCTTTGCGATGGACGGCAGATGCAAGCCGAGGGCTTTTGCCGCGTCCTTCTGTGACTTCTTTGCAAAATCACCTCTTGCCATAGCGCGGATAACGTTCTTCATCGCCGTGCCGGCCGTGCTGGCATCCGATCCGGCCGCGATCATGGCGCTACCCATTGCCGCGACGTCTTCTTTCACAAAGCCGCTCATCTCGCCGATGGCGCCAACGCGCAGCATGAATTCGGTGACATCCTTGGCCTTGGACGCCATGTTGTTTGACAGATGGTTGATGGCGTCGGCCATATCGCCAGTTTCGGCGACGTTCAAACCGAGCTGGGTTTTCAGCTTGGCGAGGCTTTCGCCGGCGTCGGCCGCCGTCATATCGAAGGCAACACCCACGCGGGCGGCCATTTCTGCGAAACTTTGTAGATCCTCAGTCGCAACACCGGACTCGCCAGCCGCCGCGAACAGGGCTGCAATGTCGGTTGCGGCCAGAGGGATTTCGCCGGACATGCGCCGGATGCTACGGCGCATGTTTTCAAACTGTTCGTCCGTCGCCTCGACAACCTTTTTCACATCAGCAAAAGCGGTTTCGAATTCGATGGCAGCGCCGGCCGTCGCCGAAATACCTTCGGTCGCGCCGAGGTAGCCAGCACCCAGCGCGACGGCCTGCCCGATCAGCCCGCGCATCGGGGCAAACGCCTTCATCTGCTGGCCTTGCAGCCGGTCGAGAGTGCGGAAGATCGGGGCGGATTTTGCGACGACATCTTCCAGAAGGGAGATGCGCAGGGTGCTTTGCACGACAGACATTTTATTGCCTCATGATCTTGGAAAGCTCACAGGACTTTTCGAAATAGGCCAGCAGCTTTTTAGGAGTCCATCGCTCAATGGCTTCAAGCGATGTGGAGTGACGTTCGGAGACGAAGACGGCGATCAGCCGCCAGTCGTGTCCTTCTTCTTCTCGTTTCCCAAGAGGTCGGCCGTCGCGGTGACGATCTTGGAAAAGTCCTTCGCACCAATCTTCTTGAACGCCGGCAGGGGCGTGTCAGAGATTGAGGCGAGGATCGCGGTCATCTTGGAAAGCTGGCCGTTCATCTGGTCGCCGATGATCAGATCACCTACGGTCGGCTCGCGGAAGGTCAGCTCGGTGATTGTGGTTTCGCCATTGGTGACGGGCTTGGCGAGGGCAACAGTTACAGTCTCGGTCATAGTAGAACCTCAAAGAAATGGCCCGCATGAAAGCGGGCCGGATGAAAGGAAAATTTGGGAGGCGTGACGCGCCCTTAGATCAAGAGCGCGCTCCGAATGTCGGCGTTCTGCGAAACGCCACCGACCTTGAATTCGAAATCATCCATTTCGTAGATTTCCGCGCCGTCGATTTCGAGTTTGTAGTAATTCACGTCCACGGCGTAATCGTTTGCCGCCAGATCGCCACCCTTCCAGGTGCCGGGATCGGGCTTGTAGAGCTTGCCACGAATGGACATGACCGCGCTGTGCGTGGTGCCATCTTCATCGACGTGCGCGCCGGTAACGAGGAAGGGCGTGTCAGCGCCGGGCTTCAGGCCGAAGAGCTTCAGGATTTGCGGGTCAAGGCCCGGCATCTTGAAGCTGAATTCCAGCGCATTGTAACCAAGGTGCACGTTGCGTTCCTTGATCATGCCGGCGTTGCGCATCCCCTCGCGCTTGGCTTCCGGTACAGGCGGCGTGATTTCGCCGATCTGGCCGAGCTGGCTTTCGCGATCTGCCCACAGCATCGCGAAGGATGTAACGGGGAAGGGTTTTTTCTGCCATGTCTGGCTACTCCTTATGCGGCAACCGCAAGCGGGCCGGTTTCGATAAGCCCATTCACTTCATCCAGCAGGAGCCGGTAGTAGAGAATGTTGCGGTGAGTGGTGATGTGGATTTGCTCCATGATGGCAACAGGCTCGAACTCGACATCGAGGAAGAGCTTGCCGTTTGCCATTAAGGTCGGATCGTTCTGCGTCGAGAACCAGCAACGGAAACCGAGGATGTCTCCGTTGTTTATGAAAGCGCGGCCAGCAGCATTACCGTCCTCGATCATCATCTTCATGTTGGCTTTCGAGAACTTGCGATCCACGTAGAGGAAGTAGATATCTTCCAATGCTTCGTTGACCATGTCGGCCGTGGCGCGAACGTTGTCGAACTGCCAAAGAGGGTCATCCGTCGCCAAACGACTACCCCAGGTGCGGAAGCCGCCTCGCTCATTGATGATGGTCGCCACCTGATTTTCGTTCAGGTAATTGGCGTCATCGGGATACGTGATCGTACGGGCAACGCCGTCGATGGTGCGGATGATCTTGTTCGAAACCGAACCCGACACGCCCTCATCACCCGCGACCACGCGGGCGCGTACGCCAGCAAAGACCGCTGCGACGGGCTTTGTCACCGGAACGCCGTTCACGTTCTTGATGACCTTTGGATCGATAACCAGAATGCGACCGCCGTTGATGGTGCGGCGGAAACGCAGGGCTTCGGCACTGGTCGTGTTCGGGCCGCTGATATAGGCACGAGCGCGAATTTTCGGAGTGATTGTGTTCAGTGCCGAAACGAACGGGTTTGCAACATCGCCGACATTCGCGGTTGCCTGCGGCAGTACCTTGGCAGCGTCAGTGCCGCCACCTTCGAAGGTAATGACAGGCGGCTCCGAGAGCTTCTTGCCGGGCTTGACGACGCGGACGGCCACGACCTTATCCGCATTGACACCGTCGCCCATGACCGCTTCCAGCGTCGGCAGCTCTTTACCTTGATCGTTACCACCGTCCGTGGCTTTGACGATTGGTGGCTCGGTCAGCTTGGAGCCTTCGGCGACGACCGAAACCGACACGACGCCGGCCTCGATCCACGCGCCGGTATTACCCGCCGTGATGATGACGCGCGGCTGATAGCCAGTCAGACCCTTTGCCCGGAGAGCCGCATAAAGGCCTGTACGGGCGACCGGGTCGCCGATGAGGTTCGCTTGAAGCTCTGCGGGATCGGCGCTGTGCTCGACGCGATTGATGATGCACCACGAACCGCCTTCGCCGAAAACCGTCTGCACGTCTTCGAGCAACGTGCCGTCAGCGCCGAGGCCGGCCGCTTGCGTCAGCGAAGTGACGAGTGTCGGATAATTCAGCGGAAAAGCAGCCGGATCGGCATCAGGTGCCGTGCCGTTGACGAACGTAATGCCTTGACGCTGAACACGAAGAAGCGAGGGCGTCACCGCGCTTTCAACCAAGGTCACGCCATGCGCATAGGCCAGGTCAGCCATTTATAGACTCCTTTGAGAGTTTCAGATTGTGAGGGAAGGCCCGGATCATTCCGGGGGAGGAGTTAGCGCCCCGCCAACTAAGGCGAGCCGTATTGTCAAGATGCGCGGATGCCTTACGGCCAGTAGGCCGGGTTAATCGCGAAATCCGATGGGATGGTGGCCATGTTCTTCAACGTGCGTGCCGCGAAGATGTGGGCCTGTTTGTGGTTCAGGGCCGCGTAGCCAAAACGCATCGCGGTTTGCGCATCCATTGGATGGGTCGTGTTGTCCGCTGCGATCCACCGGAATTCCGCTGGCGCGTTCGGGTCAAGAAGGCGTTGCCAAGCGAAGTTACCCGGCTCCGCGCCGTAGATCGTGATCGCATCGGTTGCCGCCGCTTTCGCGCCAGCAATGTTTTCGCGATCTTCGGGGCGAGATTGGTAATGCACCCCCTCAAATACAAACCCGGCGTCTATGCGACGGTCACGCTCGACATCGACCGCGTTTGCGTTCGGTTGGCGAAACGCTCTCAGAATGTCGGCATATACCGTTTCGTATGTGTCGATTTCCTCGGGGATAGGGCGGGGGGCTTCAAGAAGCCAGTCCGCAATGAACGCTTGCCCGGTTTGCTGCCCTGTCGACGCCTCAACAGGCATGGCGACGTAGAAGTCAAACATGTGTATCGCGTTCGGATGCTGCTGCTTGATGCAGAGTGCCAGTTCATCGTGAGAAAGCATGGATCACCTGTTCCGTAGAGCGACACAGCGCAGATAGGTTGCATTGTTCGCACCGACATTGCCGCGCCGCAGACCAATGACCACGTACGGATTTGAAGCCTGTCCGATACTGTCCGTGATGCCGGTATCGAAGCCGCTGAATTCCACGATGCCAGAGTTATGCTGGCAGTTGACACCCGCCTCAGCGAACCTGTCGTGAAGCCACCCGTAGTTTGCCGCCCACAACTGCCCGGAATCGCTGGCTTGGAAAATCCAGTTGCCAGATGGGTTGAGAAGGCCGATTGACCCGGAGTTGTGATGCAGAGAGCGCGTCTGGTTATTGTCGGTATCGGTCAAATTGAGGGTCGGCGCGCCATTTTTGATTGCGAATGCGCCCGTAATTGTCCCGCCCGCCTGCCTCAGGTAGCGGCCATCGAAGAGAGCAATCAGTGCCGTCTTGATGTTACCCCATGTCCACCGGAACATGGTGGAGGAGCCAGCCTTCGTGCCCGCCAAGGTGTCGCCATCGTCAGGCGTTTCCAAGCCGTTTGCGCCAGCGATGGCAGCGCCTACCGTGGCGGTCGTTGTCATCGTCGGCAGGTTTTCAAGCGGCACCTTGCTATCCAGACCGAGCGGCGCAACGCCTTCCGGCGCGTTTCGCTGGTCTTTGAGAAGATAGTTCGCAAGACTGGTCTGGATATCCTGCAAGCCGGCCGCCGTCGCATAATAGGCCGGCAATTGCCCGCCGAATTTAAGCGTATCGGGCGCTTTGCCGCCGATGATGATCTGGTCGATCTGGTCCTGCGCCAGCGTAATCGATTGCTGGAGAGTTGCCAGTTTAGGAGCCACGTTGACTTGAATATAATCAAGAGAAGCCTGAATGCCCTGCGCCATCAAGGTTTCAAACGATGCTTCAAGTTCTTCGCGGGCAAGCAGCCGCAAATGAATGTCGGCCATTGTGCTATTCCACAATGGCCGATCAATCAGCGTTTTAGGGTACGATGGAAGCTGATAGCCGTCAGACCTCTCTGGCATAATCCAGCACCTCGTCACCTTCCTGCTCGATAATGTCGAGAACGACCTTGCCGACCATTTCGATTTCATTGAGCGGCTTGTATGTGAATGCCCCGAGTTTAACGGGTCGAGCGAGTTTCACCTGATAGGTTTTTTCAGCGTTGATCTGGAAAGCCATGAGAACCCCTTAGAGTGCAGCAATGAAGGCGTCCTGCACGAACGGCACGGAGGCAACATTGTTGGTGGCGGCTGCTGGGCGCATGCGAGCGGCATTGGCAGCAGCGCCGAGCGTGTAGGTGGAAAGATAGGTCCGTCGCGAAGGCCGCTGCGGATCAACCGTGATTTCAGTGGTGTTCGGATTGACCACCGTATTTCCGACCATGATCGCTGGCGTGAAGGTGTGGCGGTCAGGATCGAAGCTATCCAGCGTAAATTGCGTCTGGATGCTTGTAGTGGAAAAGCCAAACGGGAAGCTCTTCGTGACGCCCCGCATGGTGTTGCGGTTGCGGGCAACGCGGGAAATCGCCTTTTGGTCAAGCTGGATCATCGGCTGCAAATCAGCCGTGCCCATCATGACCATGCGCAATTCCACGGATGCCGGAAGCCCGACGAGCGGATTTGTTGCCGGGTCGCCGTCATCCAGCTCGGTCCAGACATTCGAGCCGGAAGGCCGGATTTCCCAACCGAGCGTACAACCGCCCGGCACCCAACCAGCAAACAGCATGTCGATTTGCGTCATGCCGTCCGCGAGGTTCAGAGCCTGCATCGGAATGACCGTGCGGGGGCTTCGATAGCGGGCGGCATTCAGGCGGAAGCAGATATCTGTTTCCGTTGACCCCTGCGCAAACGCGCCGTCTGTCGTCAGGAACTGCGTTCCGCCCGTGTACTTGTTGGACCCGGAAATATGCAGGGCGTGCGCGCCTGTCGTGACTGTGACGAAAGCATAACGCTTTCCGCTCTCCAGCAGCGTGATAGGAAGCACCGCCTTATTCCAGCCGACGACAAGATCGGCATGGTTCAACTTGCCCTGCGCCAGCACCGCATCAAAACGTGGCATGCCGCCAGTCGTCGTTTCCACGATGAAAACATGCACGTCGCCGTCAGTATCAACGCGGGCAAAAGACAGGTCGAGACTCGTCACCTGCATGGGCTGCGCCACTAGGAAGGACTGGCCATAGATGGAGCCGTTAAGCCCCACCTGCTCGGTTACGTACTCCCAATAGGGCTCGCTATAGGCTTCATATCGAACCGTCCGGACGCCGTAGGTCTGATGGCCGGGACCGTTGTTGACGCCGACATAGACGACTTCGAAAAGCTCGCCGTTGACGCTCAACATTTGCCCCACCCTGGCATCGCCGCCAAGGCCGGACCAACCAGCCGCATTCTCGCATGCCCCCATCGTTGGACCGTAGGTAACGCGAACCCGCGATGCCTCTTTGCTGATGGCCGTCACTTCCGTATGCACCAACTGCGAAATGTTCAGCGTGCCATCCAGTGACGTGTTTGCAATGCGCGTCACCTCGTCAAAGGCCGGCACCATGCGGCGACCACGGAAAGCAATCCGTGGATCGTCTTCGGCCTGCACTTCGAGGCGGGCTTGCGCTTCGGCAGCAAAGCCGAACCGGACGCCCTCTTCAATGCGCGCCAGCCAGTCAACATGCGTCATATCCCAGCGGTCAGGGATAAGGCCGTCATCGAAGACATAGGCGCGGGCCTCGTCTGGAAGATCGACCTTCAGCCGGGCAGCGCCGATATCGCGCTGCATTTGCCGAATGACCTCGCGACGTGGGATTTCCGTAAGCTTTCCCTGAATATTGACGATCTGCGTTTCAATCGTCTCGGTCCGCATGAAGAGGCCATCGAGATCGACTTCCAGCGCCGTCACGCGGCCCTCAACTTCATAGAGGGTTTTGACGCGGTCACTGTTGCCCGGCTCGATGGCGTCAATGCCAGAAGACGTCAATAGGACGAGCGCGATGCAGGCATCCGTGGAATCCACCACCGGCTTGACCGGAACCGGGTTTGCTTCGCCCGGCTGCACGATCAGGTCAACGACACGCCTGATAGTCTTCGGCGTGGTGCGGTTTACGATGACACTGGTTTCGGGATCATCAGACGTTTCGAAAGGCCGCGTGGCGGTTTCCGTGATTTCCCTTCCGCGAAGCAGAACGGCAACCCAGCGCTGGTCAGAGGCGGCGACCGGAATATGAAGCTGCAAGTTCACATCGGCCGGGGCTTCGTGCGCGTAAACGATCTTGCCGGCAACATAGCGGCCGGCCGAAACCGTGATTTCCTGCGCCGATTTGCGAGCGACCGTGAAGGCGGCCCAATGGGCAGGATAGCCGATGGCATCCTGCCAGAGTTCGTCTATCGCGTTTTGCGCCTGCTGACCGATAGCGTCAAAGTCCGCGTAATCTGCGATTTCGGCGTCTGCAAAGGAAGTGCGTTGCATGTCTCTTTTTCCTTAATCCAGCCGCTTGCGATCCATGTAACCGCCGATGGCATGGCTTCCGTCGATGAAGATGTTGTCGTTAAAGGTGATGCCGCGCCGCCATGCGAAGGAAACCGAGTAGAGCGTCTCCGGCGTTTTGGCGGTCGTCATGGCGCGCTTGGCGCGGCGGATGGGTTCAAGGTCAACCGAAGTCATTGCAGCCCGTCCGAAGGCGCTACGGCCAATCTGGAAACGGTTCTTCGGGGCGGTCAGCGTGACGCGCACCAGGTAGTGCGCGACGAACGGCTGATGCGCTATGGGGGTTCGCCCTATCACTGCCCGGCCGAAGGTAAATCGGTTCGGATGTGCGATGCGATCCACAATGACCGCATCGACAAAGGCAAGATAGCGTTTCAAGCCAGCGAGCGTTCCTTTCAGCGCCGCCAAAGGTGACGCCGGGTAGAGCGTGGAAACCCCGGCGCATTGCGCGATCATTTCCCGCTTTCGCTCGTCGGTCCAATCGTCAAACCAGAGATCGACCGAATGATGCACGGCAAGCCAAGGCAGGAACCGCGCCGGCGTCTGGTACGGGTCCATCAGCACGGCGTAAGGGATCGGCAAGTCATCCGACATTGCGGCGGCAAGCGCCTTTTCGAATTCCTCCGACGATGGCGGAAGCAAAACGCCTACATCGCTCATGCCCGCACCTCGATTTGAATATCAAGGCTGGTCATGACGGGCACCTTGTACGGGTCCGGCTCGATGATAACGGGAGCGAGATCGCGAACGCGGATTACGCCATCGCCGAAGGCAGCTCCGGAAAGCAGGGCTTGCGGGATTTCGCCGCCAATCAGGATGCGGGAGGTTGCCGCCGCGATGATGCGCTTTTCCGCTTCGGCCTTGATGATGCCGGCGCTGGCGCGAGCGGCCACGATTTCGAGCGAGAGCGAAACCGCATATTCGGTGCGGCCGGCCGCCATGACCGAAATGGCAACGGCTTCCGGCGCGCGGTCCGGATGCGTGACAGCAGCCCGGATAACGGCCAGCTCGGCATCTGTCGGAAGCCTGCCCATCGGACCGGCTATGACAACATCCGTATCACCGCGCCGGCCGTGGACCGCCCGGCCATTCACTCGCGCATCCCAAAGCCCTAACGACTTGTCAGAGGATTGCGGCCACGCCGTCCAGGCATCGAACAGATAGCGGCCGGCCGAACCAGCAGCCGGTAAATCGAAAGACAGGAGGTAGCGGCGAAGCAAGGCGTCATCGCTTTCCATGATCGCGGCCGAGTTGGGCGTGGCAGGAGCGACAACCAAGCGGACGATGTTGCGGCCGGCTGTGATGGCTTCCAGATTGCTGCCCTTGGCATAGGCCGCCAGTAGCGACCGAAAGGCATCGTTGACGCGCTGGCGATCCATCAGGCGCAGATAAGACCACGCCTCGCCGACAATGCCGGCAGGATCGGTTTCAAGGTTTTGCACGTCATAGACCGGCAAGGCCGGGTTGATGGCGCGCATCTGGTTCCAGAATTCCAGAAACCGGACCTTGAAGGCCGAATAGAGTGTTTCGAAATCCAGAGCCTCAATGGCATCCGGAGCCGGCAGGCGCGAAACGTCGATGGCGGCCGGCGCGTAAACAGCAAGTGTCATGATGATCTGCCCGCTATGACGACCCGCGTGCTTTGATCTTCCGCAATGGAATAATCGCCGCGATGGCCGAGAGGATAATAGACGCCGAAGATTTCCAGCGAGATTTTGCCGCTCGCGTCGGCACGGCTGACTTTTCCGAACCGCATCCGGAAACGCGGTTCCCATTTTTGGATGGCGATTGCGGCCGAGGAATAGAGCGCCAGCACGTTGCGGCGCGTCATCTTCGCATCGACCAGGTCCGGCAGTTCTGAGCCGAAATCACGCCGCATGACACGCGCGCCAATCGGCGTGTTGAGGATTTTGTCAATTGACTGCTGGGTGTGATCCCAATCAGTCAGGGGCGCGCCGGTTGCGGCGTTGACGCCGGTTGAGCTTGGCATCCTCTTTCCCCTTTTCATCGATTAGCGAGACGACATCGCCGAAGGGCAGCGCAAGCTCGCGGGCCTGATCGGCAGACAGTTGGATTTGTTCGCCGGCCTCGCGCCAGCGCCCGGCAATCTCGCAGCCGGTACGAACCGTGTAATTTTTCATGGGGGTTCCTCAGTCTATCGCGAAGACTTTTCCCGAGCCTTCGACAATCGGCCAAAAGCCGGCCGACGATCCGCTCTCGACGTGCACCTTGTCGCCGATCCGCGCGACCTGCTTGCCGCCGTCGCCGCCGAGCTGCACGTTATCGGATTGCACGATGACCTTCTCGGCGGTCACTTTCACAAGGCCGCCCGTCGCCTCGATGACGGTGTCGCCGATCTTGACGTGAAACGGCGTATTGCTGTTTTCGCGGGCGTTCTCGTCGCTATAGGTCGAGAAGTCGATCTGCGCGTCTGCGAGATCGCCGCTTTCCGAAACCACGTCCACTTGCTCGCCGACGCTGTAAAGCACATCGACCTTGACGCCACCGGCCGAAAGCGTGCGCGCCTTGATCCATGGCGTCAGGTAAGGTTCCTCACCCTGCCGAGACAGCTCGACGCGATACCTGCTTTTGTCGTCGCTGATTTCGGCAATCTTGCCCTTGCGGCGACGGTTGCGCTCGCGCCGTTCGATATCGGCAATCCGGTAATTCAATTCCTCGATATGGTGGGCCAGCCACTCGGCACCTTTCATGGCGAACCCCCATCCGGAAGCGTCAGCAGCATGGCATCGGCTTCATTGTGTGTCATGCCATAGCGCCGCATTGCCGCCGCCAGTTCTCCATCTTTGCCGGCGATCTGCGCTTTCATGAGTGCGATCTTTTTGACCATGTCCGGCTCGCGGTGCACCAGGTCGCTTTCGCATTTGGCGAAGAATGCGGCCATTGGCGTTCCCGGCTTCAGGGGCTGGCCCGCGACCGGCTCGGCAATGGCGGCAACAGTCATTTT
Source organism: Agrobacterium sp. YIC 4121 (assembly GCF_002008205.1). Lineage (NCBI taxonomy): Bacteria > Pseudomonadati > Pseudomonadota > Alphaproteobacteria > Hyphomicrobiales > Rhizobiaceae > Agrobacterium > Agrobacterium sp. YIC 4121. The sequence goes on from NZ_MRDI01000020.1 coordinate 104,354, forward strand.
CATCTGATGCGCCGCCAACCGAACGCCGTTCGTGTCGCCGCTGATACGCGCGCGTTGGCATTTCTCGACCCGCAAAATCAGGCTGTTGAATATCGCGGCCCACTCATTGTCCGGATCAGCCAGCGCATCCGCAATCTGGCGAAGCGTCATATCGAGATAAAATTCGAAGTTGGCGTCGGCCGCAGGAAGGCCATTCATGATGACCTTCTCATCCGTAAGTGGATCGGTCATCAGGTGCGGCGAAGCAACGCCGGCTTCAAAAACCAGATCGATTTCACCGCTGGCGATCAGGGAGCGCAATTCAAGGCCGCTCACCTGCTTGCTGTCGTCGGTATAGACCGAAACGAATTGCTTTTCCTGCGGGGTTTTAAGCTCACCGGCAGAGCTGGTTTCCAGAGCGCCGATTTCGCTATCGAGAACATTGTCGCCAACCAGCGTGCGACCTTTAACGGCTTGAACGGCGCAGATGCGCAAGGCGATACGAACAAGAGACATGGCACCTACCAGCGTCAGGCTTGATTAAGCCCGGCAATCAACCGGGTGTGATTTCGGTCATCGACCGTGGAAACTTCAAAGACCGGTTCGCCGGGGCGCTCCAAGGCGCGCAGCTTGTCTTTCTTGCGAAGGACGATATCGGGGTATTCGGTGCGGTCGATGTAGAGAGCCGCCTTTCCCGCCGCTATCCGCGAATGCAGGGAGCGGCCGCCGCTGACATCGAGAGGCCCGGCCGTTTCATCACCGGTCCGTAAAACCGCCATGATGATGACTTGCGGCCGGTCCGGATCGGCCTTTTCGTTTTTCATGGGCGACAGACGAATGCGCTCCGCAAACCTTTGGTCGACTCCGGACACAACAGCATCGCGCGCAGCCCGAAAGGAAGAAGCAACCGGCATGGCAATCCCCATGGAATGCGCCCGGCCGTCGAGATGGCGACCGGGCGTTTGTTGATAATCAGTTGGTCTTGAGCTGCACCAGGCAGTCAGGCTGCTTGCAGATGGCCAGCATGTTGGACTGCGACTTCATTTCGAGGCCGGTTCCATGTTTCAGCGTCTCGGTAGAGATGAAGATCGAGCCGTCTTCGCCTTCCGTAGGCGCCTGATTGACGCGGTCGATATGATAGGCCGGGCCATCATAGGTGCGGAACATGGACTGCGTGCCGGTCGGGTAGGCCGTGCCGCTGTTATCGTCCACATTCTTGACCGTCGAAATAGAGCCATCATTCGCCTTGACCGGCAGACCACCCTTATACTCGCGGAAGAGAATGTCGCCGAATTCAAAGACGCGACCCCAATTGCCGCCGAGGCGCTGGCGTTCAAGCGTTGTGTGAAGGCCGGAATTCTGCGCCTGCACCCAAAACTTTTCGACCTTGGCATGCGAGATCAGCTTGGAGAAGAATTTCGTATCGACCACGGCTTCCACCGCGCCGACCGTTTCACCCTTGGCATTGCTGATGATGTGGTCGCTTGCTTCCTCGCACTTGGCGCGGACATCGGTAGCGGCCGTGCCGAGCGCGAAATCGATTTCCTTCTTTTCGACGCCGAACGTGTCGTAAAGATTGTAAAGCGTGCGAAGCTTGCCGTCCTTGATTTCGCCGCGGAGCATGCCGAGCCGCAGAAACTCGCGGGTAATCGCATGGTTCTTGCGGATGATGACAAGCTTGCGTTCAAGTTCGGCGTCGAGCGAGCGCTCGGTAATCTCGCCGTTGACGACTTCAAGCATGCCGTCGATATCGCCGACGAGGATGTTTTCGAAGTGCGTGAAATGCGGGATCGCAATGATGATGCCGTTCTGGTCATCATCATCGGCGACCTCACCAGGTGCACCCGGTTCCTGATGCGAGAGAACGACAATCTGGCCGTCGCGGAAGTCGATGCGAACCATGCGCGACCGCTTCGGCTCGCTTGGCGCGATGCCCAGCGCATTGAGAAGGCCGAAGGTGTTCGGCAGTTTGTTGACCTCGTCGGTGAGTTCAACGTTGGTGTAAGGCAGCAAGATTTCAGGCATTGCCGATTGTTCCTTATGAAGAAAAAGGCGCAGGACATCGCGTCCCGCGCGCGCAGGCTGAAAGGCCGGCTATTGATGGAAAGGGTGGATCAGGCGCGCAGGATCAGGCCGAGGCGGTCTTCGATATCTGCGATGGCAGCGGCCTGCTGTTCGGCAGTGACGCCAGCGGGCCAGACGATGTTGGCACGGTTGAGAACCGAGAAGCGACGGGAATAAAGCAGACCGTCCACGCGGTCCACGCCGTCCGGCGCTTCGCAGTCCTTCAGGCAAACGCCGTGCACGATCTGGCTACCGTCCGTCGCGGCCGGGTCCCATGCGACCAGCTTGCCGAGCTTGTCGCCGGCCGGCGCTTGCTCGGTACCGACAATCCTACCGACGAGCTGGCCGAGCTTGACCAGGCGGGCAGCGCCGCCAGTGCCGCCGAGCAGCGTGCCAACGGCGCGCGAGATTTCGGGATCTACTTCCTTCTTCAGCAGCGTGGACATGCCGGGGGTCTGCTGGAATTTCATGACAGGCAAAGTGCCCATGGTTCTTTCCTTTCGAAAGGAATTGGAGTTTCAGGGGTGGCGCGCGGAGCCGATCAGCTCTTTTTCATCTTGGCGGCGCGGGCATCCATACGAGCGGACAGACCGCCCTTGGCCTGCGGCTTGCCGTTCGGCTCGCGGTTGAGGTTTTCCGCATTCATCATGCGGCGCGGCGGCAGGTATTCTTCCTCGCCGGCGTCCGCTTTCGGTGCGACGGACAGGGTTGCCTTGGCGGCCTCAACAGTGTTGCCCGCGTTGAACAGATGCTCGGCAAGTGCCTCGCGGCCCTTGGCTTCATCCAGCGCCATGATGGCGGCGCGACGCTCAAGCGCTTCTTTCACGGCATCGTTCGCGGAGGCCGTCAGTTTCGCGACCTGTTCTTTCAGGCCATTGTTTTCCGTTTCAAGCAGCGCGGCGCGCTCTGCATCGGTCATGGTGGTTTCCTTTGGAGGGTTTGGCGTTTGGGTCTTCGGCGGATGGCTGGATGCCATCGACCATTTCTTCGTTTTCGCCAGCGCGACCAGTTTTCGGGGCGCGTGCGCAAACAGGCTGTAATCGAAGGCCGCAACCGGCTTGGCCTTTGTGGTGGCCGTCGCATCGGCGAAGCCTTCGGCAACCGCCTCATCGGGGGTAAACCAGCGTTCCGCCTTCATAATCTCGCGGCAATCTTCAGCGCTCTTGCCGGACTTTGCGGCGTAGACGCGCGCATAAGAGGTCGCCAAGGCTTCCAGCGCCTCGATTGTCTTGCTGTGTTCGCTGGAATTTCCGAAGGTGAAACCGCTCGGATCATGGATCATCATCACGGAGCCGGCCGTCATGGTGACGGTTGCGCCGGCCATGGCAATCAGCGAGGCGGCCGACGCGGCTATGCCTTCGATGACAATGTTCGTGATACCGGGGCGAGCCGACAACAGCGCGTGGATTGCAGCGCCTTCCGTCGCAACGCCGCCGCCTGAGTTCAAATGAACGTCAAGTTCGGAATCGCCATCGATCTGTGAAAGCGCGACGATCACATCGGCAGACGTAAAACCGTCATCGTAGTAATACTCGCCGACATAGCCGGAAAGCCGAAGCTTTCCGTCTTCAAGGATTGCAGCCATTTGGGATTACCTCAGTAGGGCCGGAAACGACCGCTAATAGCGTGCCGCCGAATTTTGGGTTTCTCGCCGCGCGCAATCTGGCAATTGCGGAGGGCTTCATTCAAAGCGCGCTGCACCTGATCGAGCGAGGCGGTGGAATAGCGCATCATGTCTTCGCCGAAGCGGCCTTCCGTCATCATCTCGCCGGTAAGCAACGCTTCCTCGACGCGCCGCAGTTTGACTGCGCGCGCGCACCAGTCAATCTTCAAAGGATCGTCATTATCGGCCATCAGGCGGCCTCCTTTGTTGGATCGCGGTTGCCTTCGGCAGCAGCCCCAAGCGGCCCGCCGCCCCCGCCTTGCGAGCGGCCAAAGGGATGCGGAACGCCTTCAGCGTCGAACATTCTCTTTTCGATGCCGAGCTGGGCGATCTGTTCTTCGCCGTTCCTGCCGACGAGCGCGCATTCGTCATGGAAAGTGGAGATTCCCGTTTCCATACGAACCTTGGCAGCAAGCGCCGCCTTGTAATCGTCGGCAGATGGTGCAGCCGGTCCGCTCCATTCAGACTGGAAGACGCTTTCGCGGTCCCGGCTGAAGGCTTCATATCCGCCCTTGAATGGAATGATCTTGCGAAAGATCATCTCATCAAGCCAGCGCTCGAAAACACCTTGAAGGAACGGGGCAACGATCCGCGAGCGCCGACGCATGACGATAGGCCAGATAGTGGCAACGGCCATACGAACCGACGAATAGGAGGCGTTGGAATGATCCATCGCCAGTGCCTCGTATGTGATGCCGAGGCATCGGGCTATTTCCTTCAGGAGACTTTGGAAGAACGGGAGATACTGCGAACCCGGCGTTGCTGCCGAATGCATCTCGAAAGTTTCGCCCGGCCCAAGATGATTGATGCGGCCGGACTCGGACATCGAAATGCCCTTGTTCTTCAGGGCATCAATGCGATTGCCCCAAACGTCCATCAAGTCTTCCTGCAGGCCGCCGATGAATGCGCCCCAATCACCCTCATAACCTTCGGGCGGTTCCATTTCGGAAAGCGTCCTGATGGCGTCGAAGGCGGTTTCGCTGGGTTCGGGGCTTTTGATCGTCGCCGCGAAGATGGTTTGCATCAGTGCCGTGGCGAGCGTTGCATCCGCGAGCTGGTCGGATTGTGCGATGACCTTCAGCACCGCCGCAATGACAGAAATGCCGCGCGGGCTGTTGAGGTTTGCGGCACGGTCCATGACGTGGATAACGTCAGCGCCATCAATAGTCCGATCGGTCTCGATACCGTTCTTGCGGACGCGGAACTTGTAGCCAATCGCCCGGTTGAGTTCGTCATGATAGACGCCCTGATCAAGCCCCTCGCTTTCGTTGGTCGTGCGCGGGCAACGATGCGAGGCAAGAATGGAAACCTTCAGGCCGACGGTCAGACCGAGGCGACGTTGCACGTCGAGCGGCAGTTGATCGAGAACCGCAAAGCCCTCACCCGTGGCGAGGAAGCTGCGCAGCAGCGCTTCCGCCATATCCGCAATCGTCGCCTTGCCAGCGAGATCGCATTCCTTCGGGTTCCACGCAAAGCGCCGCCATGCCCGTTCAACCTTGCGGCACCATGCCGATGCCTGCTTTTTGGTGTAACCGAAGGCTTCTAGCTGGGAGCGCAGATTGAGTTTCAGTTCGTCGCCGATAGTATCGGTGATGATCTGTTCAACCGCGCCCGATATCCAGCCGCTGTTCTGCATGAAGTCGAAGGCAAGCGCCGAGGCGCGTTCGGCCGACTCACGAACATCGAGGCGGGCATCGCGCGTGACGGCGCGGCGCATGGCAAGGGTTCCTGCCGTGTCGCCGCGCAGATATCGCGCAGTCATCTTTCGCGCCAGCGGCTTGTTTGCGGCCGGGGCAGTTACCCGAACCGAATTCGCCTTGACGCGATGGCGAGGTTTTTTACTCAAGAGTATGACCCCCAACGTTTGCGCTGACGCGACTTCTTGCCGGTTGCTGGCGCTGGTTTCTGTTTTTGCTTGCTGAAGGGGCTTTCATCGGCCAGGTCGAACAAGTCGTTTATCTGTTCCGTGTCCCCGTGAAGATCACGGATCAAATCGGCCCAGCGGTCCGTTGTCAGCCGGCGCTTGTTTTCGAGGTGCCAGCCAAGCGCATAGGCGTAAACGGTCACGTCAAACCAGTCATTCTGGCGACCGTTGATCTTCTTCCATTTGCGCCCAGCCTTCGGATTGACCAGTTTTCGCGAACCGCGCTTGAGGCTGGTTCGCGCCTCTTCTTCCTCGTCAACCAGCCTTTCGGCCGTCAGCTCCTTGGCGAAATCGTTGTCGCAAAGGTTGGCAGCAAAATGGATGGTGCCCCGTGGCCACTGGTTATCCTCGCCGACGCCCTGCACCAGGTTGGCGAGGGCGGCCGCAACGGCCGTTTTCACATCGTAGAGGCCGACAGGATAGAGCAGGACTTTCGCAATCACGCGGTTGCGATGATCCTTGATATCCTTCTTTTTCGGCGTTCCGAGCCATGGCAGGCCGATGGGTTCGCGACCATCGAGAGCAAGCACATTCGGCCGGCCGGCGCAGAACCGGTAAACCCGGTCCGTTGCCCAGCCGGTATCGACGCCGGAAATATCCAAGCCCTTTTCCCTGCCGCTCGGCGTGACGTAGGTCCGAGAGAGCGCGTCAGAAAGCTTGATCCATGGTTCGTCCGACTTGTCGGGCGATCCCTCGAAAATCTCGCGGTCGATAAGGCAATACTGCCCGCGCGGCCCGATGGCATAGACACCCCACTTGATGCCGTAGCCCTGAACGTCAGCCGCTGAAACCAGCAGGGCCGCCCATTCCGGAATCACGTTGTTCGGTATGCCCTCGTCACGGGCCGCCTCGACGATCTTTTCATGATCGATTTCGACGCCGCCCGGATCGTATGGCAGGGCCAAATCCTGCTGATAAAACGCCTTCATTTTGGTGGTATCGCCTTGCGCGTCTTCCCACCGTTTCCAAATTTCGGCCCAGCGCTCGCGTGGCGCGTACGCCGCCCAAAGGTGATAGCTCGGTTCCCACTCACGGCACCTGCCCTCTTTTACGGGGCAAAGCCATTTCGCAAGATCGGCCGGCGCTATCGCCAGCGGTACAGCATCGTCACCCTCGTGGACGCGGCGCGCGATCCAGTGTGCCTGTTCCTCCATCTGCCGCTTGTGGCCGTCGAGGATCGGTTCGTCACAGCGGACGCAACGCATATGCACCGGAAGGCCACGCGCGGCGTCCGGCCCACGCATCATGTCGAATTCGAGCGCCTGATAGGTGCCGCAGTGCGGGCAAGGCATATAGCGATATCGCTGATCGCCCGCCTCGAAATCTTCGGTGATCGCGCATTCGCCAGCGATGCCCGGCGTAGACCCCTGCCATTCCTTGGCAAGATCGCCGTACATTTTCTGACGCGCCCGCGCCTGATCGCGAGGACTGCCGCGCCCGTCAACGTCTTTCGGGTAGCCCGTGACTTCGTCCATCGCCAGATACTTGATGGACACCATCTGCAAGCCCTTGGAAGAACCTGCATTGACGATCTGGCAGAAGCCACCGGCATAGCGCTTGAACGCGGACGTGCTGCCCTGTTCGTCACGGCTATTAACCGGCATCACCTTGTGAGCGATGCGGGGCGATACCTCGATTGTCGGCTGCAATTTGATGCGGTTGAACTTCGTCGCTTCTTCCAGCGTCGGCAGCACGATCATCATCGAGCCGGGCGCTTGATCCACGATGAAGCAAAACCAGTTTTCAATCGCGGTCGATTTGCCGAGCTGGGCGGCCCAGCGGCATGTGACGCGCCGCGCCGGATGATCCGGATGCAGGCAATCTTGTGGCTCGCGCAGATATGGAACGCGGTCCGTCAGGAAGTCACCCGGCCACGGGGAACCCGATTCCGGCGACACCTTGCGATAAGCGTCAGAAAATTCGCTTATCGTCAGGTCTTCAGTCGGCCGGCTGGCGGCCGCCATGCCGCGAAACAGGACCAACGCCCCATGGACAAGCTCTGGAAATCGAGCGCGAACATCGTGAATGGTCACTGGTAAGCCCGCCCTGATCAATCTTGCTGAAGTAGCTCGCCCTCGGCTTGGCGCTTCAGCGCTTCAAGTTGCTTTGTCACCTGCTCGTTGAAGGTCGCCAGACCAAGTTTGACGAACCCTTTCAGCGCAAGGCGCACGGTTCGTTCGTCCCAGCCGAACTTGAGCGAGAGCGTTGCGGCTTCCGGCTCGATGGCGCGCTCGAATGCGCTTTGCATCAGGGCAACCGCATCGCGGCCGGCCTGATCGACCTCGTCAACGATGGTGAGTTCGCCCCGCCGTTTGGCGAGGTCCATTTCCTTCAGCTCGGCGTCAGCGAGCGCTTTGCGCGCGTTGCCATCGGCCTGCGTTTTGTTGCGATTGTGGACGCCACCCGAGGAAGGTGCCGGGCTGGCCACGCTGCTGAAGAGCGTGCCGGCCGGGGCGGAACGGATGCGAATGTTGCCGGATCTATGCTCGACCAGGGCGATGTAATCAACCTTGTTCGACTTTCCGTCTTCGCGAAGCGGCAACGCTTCCGCGTGCTGCTTGAGGTAACGGGAGAGCGTCGAGCGATCCACCTTGTCGCCGGATTGCGTCAATCGCGCCGCCGCTTCGGTGATGGAAATCCAGTCTTCGTCCATCAAATCCATCCGTGCAAGCGTGCGTGCATCGTGCGTGTATGCGTGTACCGCTTTTCGAAAGTGCAACTAGTGAAATCCCGCAGTACCCCTGTCCCGTATGGTCGATTTTCTCCGAATACGGTCCCTAAATGGGGGGGGGGTGGGGGGTGCCACCCCTCAAAGGGGGCAGGGTCGAAGGGTCACGGGACCAGCTTATCAAGCACCGCCGAGACACGTTGATCGAGGAGCGGCGCGGCGATCCGATGGAAGGCGGCGGCCGTAGCGCCCGTGGACATTTCCACGGGAATGAAGACACCCGACCGGGCGAAGGTGATTTTACTGCCCGACGAATTCAGCCGGTAGAAGACATGGCCGTTGAACGCGGGAACCTCTTTGCGATCCGGGAACAGCCCGCCCCGCATGAAAGTGCCGGGGTAAAGCGTTGCCTTGCCGAATGGCCTTGCGACCACGCCAGCCGGCGTTTCCTTCGGCCGAAGATACTTGAGGCGAATGTTTCCGCCTCGCGTCGTCATGTCGAAGATGTACCGACCGGGGCGAGCTGCCGCAGGATTACCAATCGCCTTGACGATGACCTGCCGGGGCAAGCCGGTTGCTTTCGTCAGTTCACGGATGACAACCGTTTTCGAGCGGTTGCCCACCTGATTGACTATGCGGGGCAAGACTTTCGGGAATTGCGCATTCAGCGCCTGAAGGCGCTTGCCGTACTTGGCAAGGTTTCTGTCGGCCCATTTGATCGTCAAAACACCAGACATGGCCGTGCCTCCGGGGAATAGACCCTCTATAAACGAAAAAAGGCGACCGGGTTAGGGTCGCCTTCGCTCAAGTCCGCCGATGATATAGCTGTCGCACTGGCCTTGAATCGGTCTCTCTGGCGAGAGGGTCAAGGCGGGGTCTACCCGGCATACCCGCGTGGGAGGTTTTAACTCCACTCGCCGGTCGAGACCGACGCGCTTGCACAGGATCAGCAGATCATCCTGCAATATCCATATTCACAACTTCTCGAGCAACGCAAGAGAGGTTTCGACAGGCGTGAGCGCACCAAACATCTCTACGACGATGATAGCTCCGCTCGCGATCCGCTCCCCGTCAAGCACCTTATCCTTGCGCAACTTGGTGACATGGCCGATGAAACCGGCGAACGGACCGCTGCTAAACCGGACCGTATCACCGCGCCGAAAGCTCTTGCAGTGCTCCGTATCAAGGTCATGCTCTTGAGTACCGAAGAGCTTGAAACGATTCATTTCCTCGTCTGATACACGATGCGGCTCAATCATTCCGCCGACGAAGCCCGCCACACCCTCCAACCGGGCAATACCGCAGACTGCGGCGGGAGAATAAACCATGTTGACGAGCACATAACCGGGCATCATCGGGCGCATAACATCGTGGATGACGCGACCGCGAGCGACCTGTTTACCGCAATTCTCCATGGGCAAAAAAGTTTTCACACCGGCTTTGCTAAGGGCGTCTTCAACAGCTTTTTCCGCCTTATGCTTCGTCTCCACCACGAACCATTCGTGTTTCCCCGGCTGATTCTCCGCCGCCATGGAAAGCATGGTGACGTTGAGTCGCTTCGTGTTCTGCATCTGGTCGAACAGAGACGCAAAACGCGAAAGGTCATAAAGCTCCGGGTTGATCGGCTTGCTGGCGGCATAAATCTTCACGTTATGCATCATTGATGCGTCCCTCGCTGATGGTGGAAAGAAATTTGGAAAGCGCGGCATCAACTGCCGTTTCGAGATCGTCAGCCCCGTCATCGACCGGGGGGAAGTATACCCATTCGGGCGGATGCTCGATAAAGGGCCAGCCGTTGCGCTCATGCAGGTGCTTCCAAGCTGCGAACAGATCGCTGTCGCGGTGCACCTGCCGGAAGTCCTGCACCAAGGGGAGAAGCGAGAGCGAAGTGTTGAAAGGCTCGCGGCGACGGGCAAGGTCGCGCATGGTGTTGACGAGTGGCCAGCCATTGTCACGGCGCTTTTCGAACATAAGCTGTTCGCGGGAAATCATGCCCTTGGCGATACGGGTTTCGTCAAAGCTGGTCACATACAGCAGGCCGCTCGCCTCTTTCGACAACGCCTCAAACCGCGTTCCCATCCAGAGCTTGCCGCAGACCTTGGCAATGCCATGGGCGTTGATCGGCTCAGCAAGAACATGTTCCGGCAGGTCGCGCCAGTGACGGTTTTTGAGGTAGACCGCTGCGGCCATCAGGTCGGCAGGCTTGGCCCAACGAAGATAGGCGGGCGTCCGCTCCACGCACTCGGTCCGATCTTCCGGGGAAAGAGCGAACCACGCGTTGCGGGCATATTCGACATCACCCTTTTTCCACGTCGCGAACCACAGCGTGAAAGCGTGCTCAATCTTTTTTCGATCAACCTTTTTCAAAACTCCCTCATCCGCGCCAGCGGCTGGAGAGTTCTCTGGAATGTTAGTTGGAAGATTCTTATCTTGGTGGAACTCCTCCACCACCTTCCGGTCGTCATTTCCACCACCTTCGGGAACGATTTCCACCACCTTGGCGACGGAACGCGGTGGAACAGGTCCACCACCTTCGGCGGCGCGGGCATGGTCGGAACGTGGTGGAGGATTTCCACCACCTTCGTTATCTTCGCTGCTGGCGGCATTGCCGGTAAGGTCGCGCCCCGGCCAGCGCGCAACATATTCGTTCCGCTTCCATTTCTGGCCGCGAAAACCGTGTTGCGTGACGACAATCCAACCGCTCTCTTCGGCGATTTCGAGGTGTTTCAGGACGGTTTTCTTGTCGAGGCCCGTCAGGTCCACCAGTTCCGAAATCGGCGGATAGCAGGAACCGCCGGTCGCATCCATTTTCAGGCCAAGCGTATGCAGCACAAGGCGCGTGATCGGCGGCAGGCCGGATTTACCGACCGCGTGACGCCAAGACCATGCGCGCGACATTGCGCCGTGATCCGGTTCCATCACTTTGCACCGCCTTTCCGCACCACGTCGCGCAGGAAAGAACGCACGGCATGGACGCCGAGAACGACCGTATGCGGCAATCCCCCGTCCGGCAGGCGTGTGGCGTTAATGGCTGCAAATTCCACGTCCAGCGCGTCCACGCCGAGCGTGAAATGCGCTTCCTGCAAGACACGGCGGATTGTGGCGTGGTCGCGGTAGATGACGCCCTGCGGGGCGCGCAAAAGCCAGTCCGCGCGCGCCGCGTCCGTCTCGCAGTCCGCCAGAATTTCAACGATGGGCATGAGGTCGGTCATCGGCTGATTTCCCGCTCTACCTTGCGCGCCAGAGCGCGGTAGCTGTCCATCGCCTTGCAGAGATCACCATGCGCCCGGCGCTGGTCAGCAGCGGCCTTTTCGGCGCGCGCGGTCGCTTCCTCGCAGGCGAGGAACGCACCTTCCACCAACTTTGTCTCTTTCAGGAAGTCGTCATAAAGCGGGTTCGAGCCTGCCGGGCCGAAGAACTGGTCGCGGACCTGCGCCACCCAATCGCGCGGCACGCCCAAATCCTTCGCCACGGCAGAATCCGTCCAGGGGGATTTGTAGGCGTCCTTGGCGTAAACCTCATCCAGCTTGTCGTTGATAATGCGCCGGTCCTCGCGGCTCATTTCACGGGGCTTGTCTGCAATCGTCGCTACCGTGTCCACCATGGCTTTTTGTCCTTTACGCTTGGCCGGGGCGGCGTGGATCGGGCAGAAATCCTTGCGCGGATTGCTGCCGACCACCCATCCCTTGTTCTGAAAATGTTGTGTTGCCGCGATTGGCGGCTTGCGATTGACCCCGGTTTGATGCGGGAAGTAGGCGACAGCACCGCAGCAGGCGCATGTGATCTGCATGGCCTTCGTGGACTTGTCGCCGTAGGTGATGGAAACTTCTGGAAAGATGCGGTCGCTCACCGGGAACCCCCTCTTTTCCACGCCTCGAAGTCCTTCCGAAAATGCAGGAAGGCAGCTTGCGCGCGCGGGTCGTTGTCGATTTCTTTTTTGCTGGAAATGGCGAGGATGCTTTTCAACCGGGTGTCCGCCTGCGCCTTGTCGCGCACCGGTCCGCCCGCGCCCTTGATTTCAAGAAAGCGCTGGAAGGTGCGGTCGGAAAGCAGCATTGCGGCCTGCGCCGCGTACTTTTTCCGCACGGCGGCAGTCTGCTGCGCCTCTACCTGCTTTTTCAGCTTCCGAACGGCATCAGATGCCCGTCCGATCAGGCCCAAGAGAAACGCGAGGTTTTCCGCCGCGCCGCAAATCAGGTCGCGTTCGTCCGGCAGGGCGTCGGCATGCAGCGTGCAGATAAGCGCCTCATCACCCGTCGAACGGCGGGCGATGACTGCGATATTGTTCCCGCGTGGCTCGAAAGCCCATACGTCGCCATCGATGCGCGCCGAAAGGTAGCGCAGGCGATCAACGGCTTTTAGCTCGCGAGCGCGGGCAGGATCGACAAGGCCCGTCACCGCACACCGCCTTGCCGCGCGCGAATACATTCAATCGTGGCTAATCGCGCCCGCGCGGCCTGCGCTTCATCCTCATTCCCGGCAGCAAGGGCACCGGCAAGCCGCAGCTTGGCCGTATGAATGACCGGACCAAACCTGTCAGTCTCGATAGCCCCAAATTTGACCGCAAGGGCGCGTTTCGAAAGTGCGATATCGAAATGAACCCAACTGGCATTTCGATGTTTGCCAAACGAAAGAACAGGATGCCCCTGAATCCATTTGCGCTGCACGCTAATGCGGTCCGCCATGGCAAGCAGTTCATTATCCGAATCCGCCCACATGTGACACATGACCATGTTGCCAAAAGGCGCACGCATGTCGTCGACATAAACGCTCATGCTGCCTCGCTTTCCGCCGTAACGGCGGGTTGCTGAGGCTGGTAATCCTTCCAGTCCACGCGGCGGACAATGGTGGCGCTGCCGTAGTTTCCGGCCTCGTCACGTTCCCAAACGAACCACGCCGTGTTCATGCGGCTGCTGGCTTTGTTTCCGTCCCATCCGTCGCGGTGCATCATCGGGAGGCGGCGCTTGAAAACGTAGACGCGTGCGGGCGGGCAATCGTCCATGACGAAATTCCGGTCATCGTCCGCGAACCCGCACAAGAAATTCAGATTGAGCAAAAGCGCCATCTTGCGGGGCTGGTAGACCCGCAGGGCATGGGCCACAAAGGCATTCAGCACGTCGCCGTAAGGTGGATTGGTGACGATATCGTATGAACCGACTTCTTGCGGCTGCGAGGTCAAAAAGTCCTGCACCGACTGCAATTCGCCGTTGCTGTCCGCCGTGCCGTAGTCGTTGATATCGGCCAGCACTACGCCGTAGTGAAACGCTTCCAGCATCCGCGAGATTGCACCGCGCCCGCAGGCGGGTTCAAGAACGCACGCGGTGAATTCCTCCAGCGCCAGCAGCGTAAACATCGCTTCCGGTGGCGTCTCGTAGAGGTTAGCCCCGCGCTCTTCCTTTGTGGCGCTGGCCGTGCCGACCGCCGCGCGAAGATTGGCCTTCGTCGGTTCCAGCCCGGCAGCAAGCCGCGCCTGAATGGCTCGTTCGACAATGCCGGGTTCGCGATGCTCCGCCGCTGCGAGCTTGCGGGCTTCGTGAATTTCTTTGTAAGACAGTCCGGCATCATCGACAGAAAAAACCTTTCCATCGGGAAGGTTTTTCGGCCTGCCTCGCGTGGCGGCTTCGCCCGCCGCCTGCGCTTCGTCCCATTTATCGGCAATGAGGATTTTCGCGCGGGCTTCGATCAAGAGGGCGTCGGCCTGCATGCGCCGAGCCTTGGCAATCAGCTTTTCCGTTGCGCCGATCTGTTCCGCAAACTGTGCGGCAGTCTTGGCCTGATTATAGGCGACCGACGCGACGATGCGGGCATTGATGATGTCGCCATCGTCCAGAAGCGCCCGCGCTCGTTCCACCGTGGCAACCAGTCCCGACGCATCGGCAACCGGCACCACGGCACTTTCTGTTTCGCGTTCCGGTATGTCGCCCGGCTCCGCAATGCCTTCCAGCATGGCAAGCATTTCGCGGGCGCGGTCGGTCGGGTAGTAGGTCTTGCCGTCCTTCTTGTCCCGCGTCAGGTAACCGTTGCTAACGGACTTATTCGCGCTGATACCCTGCTGCTGCGATTCGACTGTCACTACACCATCGCGAACGGCGGTGGTAATGATCGCAAGAGCGTTCGGGCCGGGCTTGGGAAGCTTGACTTGCTTGTAAGGGGCCATCAGTGCGACCTCATCAAACGGTCAAGGTACGCCTGCCCCAAGCCGGTAAGCTTGGCAGTCTCTCCATCGGCGGTAATGTGAAGATAGCCGCAGTTGCGGCATTCTTCGGCGACGATATGGTAAGCGAGTCCAAGAGCGGACAAATCCAACTTGCCGCCCTCGCATTTCACATGCCGCAAAAAGCCCCTTGCACGTTCGGACAAGGGGCGCTTCATCAGTTCGGTGATAGCCGGATCGGTCTGGCGCTTCATTCCGCACCCCCGACGACGCTAAGCCCGACCTTGTGACCGCCCTTAGCTTTCACACTGGCGAGGGCCTTTCGAAACGCGGCCAGACCGGCTTCCAGTTCCGCCGCGTCACGGTCCATTTTGGTCGCTTCGGCTGGCGTCACCACCATGTCGGCAATCGCAACCGCGCCGCCGGAAATCAGATCGCCAGCCTTGCGGACCATTTCGGAATAGGTGACGACGACGCACTGTTCGGCGGCGCGCTCATTTTCCGGGTCGGCCAGCCGCCGCCCGTTAAGTTCCGCCATCGCAGAGGTGACGACCGGCACGCCGCATTCGCTTTCCAGCGCATAGACAGCGTGCAGCGGCATCAATTCTGGGTCGGTCGCATTGTTCATGCGCCCGATGTGGCTTTTCGAAATCGAGGAAATTTCCGCTGCACGCTCGATACCGCCCACGAGGCGGATAAGGTCACGTTGCGCGGCTTTGATGCGGTGAAACCATGCGTTTGAAATCATAAGACAATACCTTTCCCGCGCCGGGAAAATCCCGGCGTTTTTCCCGTGGTGGGAATTGTTTGGAGATGAGAGTTTCAGGGCGTCAGGAAGTTACGGAGGCCCGCATGAAAAACGAGAGTTGCCCGCGCCGGGCGAGAAGAAGGAAAGCGCACCGGCGCGGGTCGCAGCAGGCCGGGAGGATTGGCCGCGCGAAAGCGAATCGGAGCCGTTCATTCGGCGGCCTGCTTCGGTATTTGAAAGAAATAGCTGTCATTCCACACGATCTCGCGCTCAAAAGCAGCGCTACGGATAGCGCGCATTTCTTCGAGAGAAGGCGCAACCCCGCCTTCCCAACGGGAGACAGTCGACTGCGCAACGCCCAAGATTGCAGCGAAGTCAGACTGACTGACAGCAAAGAGTGTCTTTCTAATATGCCGAATTTCGTTCATGCGCGCATATTATGCGCAAACAGATATTTTGCAACGCCAAAAATATCCGCAAACAGATTTTTGTCGGATGGTGTAATAGATTATGCGTAAACGCATGGACACAGCAAAACAAATTGCCGAACTCTTAGCGCTTAAACACTGGAACCAGATGAAACTTGCGACGCACTTTGGTGTGTCGCAGTCCACGGTCCATCGTTGGAAGGCGGGCGCTGACCCCGAAGGCCCGCACCGTGATGCGATTCGAGAGTTGCACGCCAGAGAGTTTGCGGACCCAATGTTGCAGCCTAGCCGGCGCGTTCCCTTGAAAGGCAAGGTGGGGGCGGGACAAGAAGTCTATGCTATTGATGATGGTGGGCACGATTACGTTGAAGCCCCTGCCGGGTCTCGCCCGGAAACTATCGCTGTCGAAGTTTCAGGGCAATCGATGTTCCCAGCGTACGAAGAGGGCACGCTATTGTATTATTCTAAGCTGTTGCCACCCTCCGATATGGTTAATCGGCGAGCTGTCGTTCAACTCGCGGACGGTAGGATCTTCGTGAAGATTATCCGCCCTGGAAGTTCGCCAGACACATGGACGCTCAGCAGCATAAATGCGCTTTACCCTGATATGACTGACGAAATGGTCGAATGGGTAGCGCCCATTGACTGGATTAAACCAAGGTAAGATTTTATCATATCCGCGACAGCTATTATCTTTATGCTTTCGCGGATTTTTTATTTACATTTATATCCGTTTGCGCATATTATCCGTATGGTCTGGTCGTCATGCCCTTGGTGGTTCGGACAGACGGCCGGGCAGCACACCCTCTAAATTCGAAGGTGCTGCCCGGCTCCCTATAGATGGAGACAACAAATGCATATCAATACATCGAACGAAACCGAACTGACCCACGCGATGGCGGAGGCTATTCAGCGCGTTGGCGAAGGCTGCACGAAAGCCGACCTGCGGGAATGGTTCACGGCTGAGGAAATCAATCGCTGCGGCGATGCAGCTATTGCGCGGTTCCACGACATGCGCGTGCAAGACGCACGCGTTGCAGCTTGAGACGTCCGCTCCGGTTTCCGCCTCGCCCGAGGCGGTTTCCAGAACGGATGGAGACAGCCTTGATCCAGATTTCACCCATGAATCCGGCAAAACGCCCACAGCAGCCAACGCCGCCCTATGGTCGGTTCTTTCTGGCCTGTGCTTGCGCCCTCCTGATCCTCGCCATCATCGGCGGCGCGGCGCTTTGCGCCACGGACCAAGCAACTTACACCGCTCGCGAGCTTGAAGAAGCCATGAGGGCTCTTGACCTTCAAGCCACCGAGCTTTTGACGGAGGGCATGCGATGACAGCCGCCGCCGAAGCGAGACCTACAGGCGCCTGCCCATTGCCGCCCGTTCTCGGGTTGAGCCGTGAACAGGCCGCTGCCTACATCGGCGTTTCCAAATCCCTGTTTGACGAAATGGTAGCCGATGGCAGAATGCCGAGGCCGAAGAAGGCTAATAGCCGTACCATTTGGGACAGGCGGTCACTCGAAAGAGCGTTTAGCCGCTTGCCGGGAGGGGAGGGCGACGAAAACGAGGAATGGGATTTCGCGTAAATGCCCAAGAAATTTGCAAAGAAATATGTAGTCGAAGATCGAACCGGAGGCAGTCTCCGGTTTTATTTTCGGCGGAAAGGCCAACCAAAAATCCGGTTGCCGGGCTTGCCTGGCACCGACGAATTCAACGCGGCTTACTACGCGGCGTTGGAAGGTGTCCAGAAAGAGGAAATCACCGGCCCGAAGATGGCGGGGAAGGGGACATTCCGCTGGCTGTGCCAACTCTATTTTCAGAGTGCGGAGTACAAGCAACTGGACAGCAAGACCCGCTATCGCCGCAAGCTGATTGTTGAGGCGATGTGGAAAGAGCCGATCAAGAAGGGGGATAAAAAACTTTTTGAGGACGTGCCAGTTTCTGCGTTCACGCCAAAGGCAGTTCGCGTCCTGCGGGACCGGAAGGCAGAAACGCCAGATGCAGCCAATAGCTGGCTTAAATCGCTGCGCGCGATATTCGCGTGGGCAACAATGCCTGCTGTGGAGTTGTGTGCGGTCAATCCGGCCCGCGATATCCCGTACTTCAAAACCGGATCGGAAGGCTATCATTCTTGGACTGCGGATGAAGTCGACCAGTTCATCGCGAAACATCCTATCGGGACGAAAGCCTATCTGGCCTTGATGTTGATGCTTTATACAAGCCAGCGCCGTAGCGATATCGTGCTGTTCGGAAAGCAGCATATGACAAAGGGCTGGCTGCGCTTCGTCCAGGAGAAGGACAAGAAGCGAAAACCACGCAGGTTGGAAATGCCGCTGCATCCCAATCTTGTCAAGGCAATCGAGGCCGGCCCATGCGGCGAACTGACGTTACTTGTCACCGAGTTCAATAAGCCCTTCACGTCGAACGGGTTTGGCAACTGGTTTCGGAAAAGATGCAATGAAGCCGAGCTTACGCATTGCAGCGCCCACGGCCTGAGAAAAGCCGCAGCTGCACGACTGGCAGATCGCGGCGCGACGGAACATCAGATTATGGCAATCACCGGCCATACAACATCGAAAGAGGTAATCCGCTACACCAAGGCGGCTCGCCAAAAAGTGCTCGCGAAGAGCGCTGTAAAGCTCATGGATCAGGCTGTAGATGACAGCGACGACTGACCAAAAGAGGAACAAAAGTGTCCAACTTTTCTAGGTGGTGTGAACTACTTGGACACTTCGGAACAGAAAACCTAAGCAAATCAATGTGATTTTTAGGTAATGGTACCCCAAGCCGGGATCGAACCAGCACTCCTTTCGGAACCGCATTTTGAGTGCGGCGCGTCTACCAATTCCGCCATTGGGGCAACGGTGGTAATGCCACGGCGTCTATCATGCTCAAGGCCATGCGTGCAACCCCAAAGCTGACTTATCCTTTTGAATTCCGCCTGTTTGCACGGGCGGTTTTCCGTCTTTGCCGGGCCGTCGATCAAACTGGTGCGGCCGGTGGCTGTGCCGGATCGCGACACTTGCAGTTGCGGCATTAGGATAATATTAGGCACCTCTAATAAATTGGAATATACGCAATTACTAATTGAATTATGATGTCAGCGTGGAGTTTCCACGCGGGGCGGGAATGGCCAAACTCATAGGGAGGAAATTATGAGGGCTTTTTCTCGCAATTTATTACTGTCCGCCTGCCTGATCCTGCCGATCAACGCCCATGCGCTGGATATCGGGATCGGTGGCGAGAATGGGGTTAACGCCAGTGTTGGCGACAATGGCAGTGGCGGGCTCGGGGTCGATGCCTCCGTTGGCGGCAGCAGTGGCGTTAACGCCAGTGCGGATGTCGGCGGCAGGAGCGGCGGCGGGCTGGGTGCGGATGTCAACGCATCGGTTGGCGGCAGCAATGGGGTCAATGCGGATGTCAATGCATCCGTGGGCGGTTCCAGCGGCGTCAATGCCGGTGTGAACGCTTCCGTTGGCGGCTCGGATGGCATCAACGCCAATGTCGGGGCCAATGTGGGGGGCTCGAGCGGTGTCGGTCTCGGCGTTGGCGTCGGCGGCTCTGGTTCGACCGGCACGCCCGGAAATCCCGGCGGCAGCACCACCAATCCCGGCGGCTCGGGCACAGTGTCTCCGGGCGCGATGCGCAATGCCCTGCAAGCCTATAACGATATGTCGCGGACCGAGCAGATCAAGCTCGCCCGCCGTTGTGTCGATATTCTGGGCGGCGGATACGATGCGGCGCTGACGAAACTGTGCAAAATGATCCGGACGGCCTCGCGCTGAAGCAGGCTTTGCCCGTGTCAGAAAACTTCGAAGGGCGCCAACGGCGCCCTTCGGATCAATTGCCCTTGCGTCCAAAGGACAGAATTTTCTGCCGCAGGCTGCGGGCGAGGTTGCGGGTGTTGCGGTACATGTCCACCTGCGTGGAAACCTGACGCACATCCCGGTCACTGTTCTGGGCAAGCCCGACGACCAGCGTGCCCATTTCCTGACGCTCCTGCCAGAAGCGGCTCATGATCGGATGATCGGGCACGGCGCAGCTGTCGCTGCGCAGAATGTTGGCGTCATCCAGATGCCAGTCGGTCAGTTTCTGCACCAGCAGCTTGCCGGGAGAAAATTGCGCATAGCTCTCGTCGAAAGCGGTCTTCCACGTATAGGCCTCGCCCGCCGTGATGAACACCACCATGGAGGCGATGGCGCTGCCATTGAGATCGATGGTGTGGATACGCACCGCATCCGCTTCCGCCAGATTGGTGATCGCCTCGCGGGCGAAGGCGGCGCGATAACGGTCGTTGACCAGCGCGGTGCGTTTGCGGCCTTTCCAGCCGCTCGCCTCCAGCGCCAGAAACTCCTCCATGCGGTAACGCACGTCCGCTGGCTGCCGGGTAACGGTATAGGAGAGGGCCCCAAGTTTTTCGAGCTGCCGCCACTGCCTGTTCATTTCGCGCAAATGGTGCGGCGCAAGGGCGTTTCGCAGATAGGCCCTGCCATCGAGAAGGCTCTCCAGCATCGGCCGGTAATAATTGCCCGTCGTCGTCACCGGCAGGTTGCGGCTGAGCGCGATGGCTTTGAACATGCGGGCAAACGGCCCTTCCAGCCGAATATCCGGCAGAACCAGAACATTCGGCAGACGCATGTTGCTGTCGGAAAGCGCATCGAAAAGATTGTCGAGGGTTTCGGCAGCGCCTTCGGTGTCGACCAGCGGCGTGCCGAGCGGCCCGAATGGATTGGCCCAGACGCGAATGATGGAGGGACCGATGGAAAAGCCCGGCTTTTCCACGGTAAAGGGCATCAGGAAGCGCATGCGGCTTCTGGCGCCGTTCTCATCTCGAATGAGGGCGAAGCGCACGGACTTGTCCTCGATGCGCGGCATGGCGGGCGCGAGAAGCCTTCCGGTGAAGAAGACATTCGCCTCCATGACGCGGTTGGACAGAAAGTCGAGTTCTTCCTGCATGTCATAACCGAGCTGACCCGGATAGATGCAGAATTCCCGGCCATCGCGGCCCACGCGTCGGCTGCTGTCGGCCACGGGGCGGTCACGCTCCGCGGACGCCATCAGTGCCGCGATGCGCGGGTCCTGAAAATCCGGATTCTTTGGATCGCTGGACATGCTTATCGTTACACCGCCTTCCCAGTGTTTTGACCCGCCCGGGGATCGTTGAAGGCAAAAAGGACGATCCCGAGTGTGCGGCGAATGGCAATATGCAATAGCACAGCTTCTATGCACATGGCTATCGCCACCGCTGCTGCTGCCCCTGCCAGACCATAGACCGGAATGAGCGCCATGTTGAGTGCAATGTTGCAACCGAAGATGATAATATAAAGCACGACGCACAATTTTTGTTTGCCGGCCATGTTCAGCAATGTTTCCCCCGGGCCGATCAGCGCCTTGGCGAGGAAACCGGCGAAAAGGAAGAACATCAGCTCATAACCCTCAACGAAGCCGGGACCGAACAGCGACAGCAGGAACGGGCCGGCCAGAAGCACCACGCTGCCGACGCCGAGCGATGGCCAGAAGGCCCAGCGCGCGGCCTGGCTGGCGAAACCGGCGAGCCCCTGCCGGTCATTGGCCGACATGAGGGCGGCCAGGCGCGGGGCGGCGGCCGCCTGCACCGAGAAAAACACGAATTGCATCAGCACGATGGTCTTTGCAGCGGCAAAATAGATGCCCACCTGATCCGGCGGCAGATAAAGCCCGACGATCACCACATCGGAATTGGTCATCAGAAAACCGATGCCGTCGATCAGGAACATCGGGAAGGCGAACCTTATCCAGTGGCGGAAATGCACCCTGCGGGCCGTGCTGCGGAAATGCCGGTTGAGCCTGCGGTTCATGAAGGCGAAATGGAAAAGCGTGGTGACGTAGGTGGCAAGAAGGGCCGTCAGCATGGCCGTCGTTGCGGTTTTTTCCGCGCCGAGACCGATTGCCACCAGCATGAACAGCAGGATCAGCAGCGGGCGAACGATATAGGTGGGGCTGAGTGCGGAGACCGCCCAGCCATTGGCGCGCGCGGTGCCGTTCAGCACATCGCCCAGCGCAACCATCGGCAGGGTGAAAAGCGCGAGCGACACGGGAATGAGATAATAGGAGGCGATGCGCTCGCCGAAGAAATACAGGAAAACGAAACCGAAAATCGCAAGCGCGCTGGCCGAAAGCATGGCGAAGACCCGCGCCGTCGAGGTCAGCCCCATGATCTTGTCATGGGCATCCTCCAGACGATAGCCGGGTAAAAAGCGGATGACGGTGGTGTGAAAACCGAGACAGGAAAGATTGCCGAACAGGATCACCAGAACCCAGACGAAGGCGAACAGGCCATATTCGAATTCGCCCATCAGGCGGGCAAGAATGATCTGGGAAATGAAGGCTATACCGGCGCTGACGATGCGCACCGCAAACGCAACCAGCGCCATGCGCTGCGCGCGAGAGACCTCATCCCCGCCGGAAAGAACAACGGCGACTTTCGCTACCAGCGGCGAAAGCTTCGCGCGCAGGCCTGCGGGTAAGGCTTTTTCCGCCGTGTTGAGGATAGCCATGATCCACACGCCATCATTTCCAGTTGAATAGGCAGGCCGATCATACGCGCTTCATCCTTAACGAAGGGTTTGGGACGCGCCGGCTTGTGTGCCAATATCGTCCGCCACGCGTGGCTTGCGAATGCCGTTGAACAGGAAAAGGGCGAGCGGGCTGAGGCGTATCGCCTGATGCAGCATATAGGCCGCCGTCGTGGTGGCCGCGACGATGATGGTGAATTCCAGGATGGGCGGCAGCGCAATGAGGATGAAGAGCGTCCCGAACGCGTAGATCAGCGGATGGTGGAACAGGTAGATGGTGAAGGACGCATCCGTCATGCGTCTGGCAAGCCGGCTCGGCCTGTCGAAATAGCGGCAGGCGAGGTCTATCAACAGACGGCTTGCCGTCACCGCCGCAATTGTCGACACCAGCACCAGCAGGGCCGAATTCGACAAGGGATGTTGCAGGCGCAGGGTCACCGCCGTCGCGATGGCGCCCACCGCGATGACGCCGGTGAGAAGGCCCGTCTGGCGAAAGCGGTGAAAGAGGGCGCGGTCACGGTGCAGCAGCGCGCCAATGAGGAAGAATGGCAGGTAACGCGCATAGGGATCGGAAGCGCGTTCATAGAGAAAAAAGAGGCCGCTTCCGCTCTTTGCTGCAAGCTGGCCGGATCCGTAGATCATCAATTCCCACACAACAGGTACGAGGCAGAGCATTGCGAAAAACAGGGAGGTATGCCACTGCCGCAGGCTGCCGAACCAATCTCTCACATAGGCTACTGGCGGACGTTCCAAGAGAAACAGCAGGCCGGCAAGCAGGATCGAATAGAAGATAAGGGCCGGCAGGAACCATAGATGCATGATCCACTGTTCGCTCGGGCGCAGCAGGCCGGGCAGGCTCTCAAGCAGCCGGTCGGCCGGGATATCGCCTTTGGCGACGCGGGCCAGTTGCAGCAGGAAAAGCTGTGATGGCCCGAGCAGAAGGACCGCGATGCTAAAGGGCACGCCGAGGCGCAGGAAACGCTGTCTCAGCCAGCGCATCTTGCCCTTCTTGCCGATGACCATCGTGGAAAAATAGCCGGCCACCAGAAAGAATGCCGGCATGCGGAAGGTGACGAGTGCGGAACCCAGCGCGCTCAGAAGCGGGCTGGTGTCGAAATCCTTGATGTCCCATGGCAGGGCATAGCTGTAGAGGAGGGAGGCGTGATAGGGAATGCCAAGCAGCATGAGGAGCGCCCTTAGCGGGTCCCAGTAGTGCTCGTAGTCTGATTTGCCCGGTTGCATTTTTCCCTCGCGCCGCAGGCGCGATCCCGTGTGATCAGCAATGACCAGCACGACTATTGGTGGAAAACGCTAATAAACCCTTCACGCCCCGGAGGGTGTGGGCGGAGCCTTTTTCCTTGGCATGAGATCGAGGACCAGCGCACAGCCCAGAATGATGATGCCGGCGCCGAAAAGCTGGGGAAGCGAAAGCGGCTCATCCAGCACCAGCGCGCCGACGAGGACCGCAACGACGGTCACGGCGAATTCCACGCTGATCGCCCTGGTTGCGCCGATTGAGGAGACAAGCTTGAAATAGGTGATGTAGGTGAGGCCGCTCATGACCACCGCCTGTACGAGAAGATAACCGTAATCGATGAGGCGCGGTGCTCCGGGCAGGGGCACGGCCAGAAGAAGCGGCAATGTCATCAGCCCGCCCGTGAGAAAGGAGCCGATAGTGATTTCCCACGAACCCACGCCCTTGAGATAGCGGCTGGCATAGTTGCTGCCATAGGCGGCGCAGATGCAGGCGGCGAGGGCGGCGGCACAGCCGATGATGAAGCCGGTCGTGACGGGCACAGCAGGGAAGCCGACAAGCAGCAAGATGCCGCTAAAGCCGATGATGAGTCCGGCAAAGCCCTGTTTCGTCAGGCGTTCAAGTCCCCAGACCTGTGAGATGAGCATGGAAAAAAGCGGGATGGTGGCCACCAGAATGGCCGCCATGGCGGTGCCGACCAGCGGCGTCGCATAGGAGAGGCCGATCAACTGTCCCGCGACCGTTGTTGCGCCGACGACGGCGAAGGCGCGCCAGCTCGCGGAAAATGCAAGCTTTCGGCGCGCCGCAATCGCGATCAAAAACAGGGTGACGGCGGTGACCAGCGAACGGAGCGTGACCGCGCCGATCCAGCCGAAGGCCTCGACGACATGCAAAAGCAGCAGGAAGGACATTCCCCACGCGAGTGCGAGAAAAACATAAGCGGCAAAGTCGCGAGGGGCCATGAAAGCTTTTTCCGGAAGACGATCCGGCTCCCATATTGGAAATTGCCGATATCCGTCAACAGCGATCGAGGGGTGCAACGAAAATCGCCCGCAACCGAGGGTGCGGGCGATTTCGTTTGTCTGTCAGCAACTGCCTCAGGCCTGTTCGTAAACGCCGTGGCAGTGCTTGTATTTCTTGCCGGAGCCGCAGGGGCACATTTCGTTGCGGCCGATGCGACCCCAGGTGGCGGGGTTTTCCGGATCGCGATCCTCGGCCGGCACGAAGGCGGCGGGCGCGGCCTGTTGGCCCAGCGCCATTTCGTCTTCGCCCGTATTGGGGTCGAGATGATGCGCCGTCATTTCCGGCAGTTCCGGCTGCTGCGGTTCCTGCTGCACCAGTTCCACGCGCATCAGCTGGGCGGTCACGGCCTCGCGCAGATTGGCGAGCAGCGCCTGGAACAGTTCGAAGGCTTCCGCCTTGTATTCCTGCAGCGGGTCGCGCTGGGCATAACCGCGGAAACCGACGACGGAACGGAGATGGTCGAGGTTGACGATATGTTCGCGCCACAGATGGTCGATCGTCTGGAGAATGACCGAGCGTTCCACATAGGTCATTATCTCGGGGCCGAAACGTTCCGCGCGCTCGGCGGCGTATTTGTCGGCGGCCTCGGTAACACGCTCAAGAATATCGTCCTCAGCGATGCCTTCTTCCTTGGCCCATTCCTCCACCGGCAGGTCGAGGTTGAGGAACTGGGCGATGCCGGCCTTCAGGCCTGCAATATCCCACTGTTCCGCATAGGCATTTTCCGGAATATGCTTGGTGACGAGCGTTTCGATCACTTCATGGCGCATATCGGCTGCGGTTTCGCCGATATTGTCGGCTTCCATCAGCTCGAGGCGCTGTTCGAAGATGACCTTGCGCTGGTCATTCAGCACGTCGTCATATTTCAGAAGGTTCTTGCGGGTCTCGAAGTTGCGGGCTTCGACCTTCTTCTGGGCGCGTTCCAGCGCCTTGTTGATCCACGGATGGACGATTGCCTCGCCTTCCTTCAGGCCGAGCTTCTGAAGCATGCTGTCCATGCGCTCGGAACCGAAGATGCGCATCAGGTCGTCCTGGAGCGACAGGTAGAATTTCGAGCGGCCCGGGTCGCCCTGACGGCCGGAACGGCCGCGCAGCTGGTTGTCGATACGGCGGCTTTCGTGGCGTTCGGTCGCGATGACGTAAAGACCGCCGGCGGCAAGGGCCTTTTCCTTGAGAACCTTGATCTCGGCGCGGATAGCCGCTTCCTTCGCATCAAGCTCCGGACCCGGCTCCATGCCTTCGAGCTCGCGCTCAAGCCGCATGTCGACGTTGCCGCCGAGCTGGATGTCGGTACCGCGGCCGGCCATGTTGGTGGCGATGGTGACCGCACCCGGAACGCCGGCCTGCGAAACGATATAGGCTTCCTGCTCGTGGTAACGGGCGTTCAGGACCTGGAAATCGGAGAAGCCGGACTGACGCAGGAGATGGGCCAGAAGCTCGGATTTTTCGATGGAGGTCGTGCCCACCAGAACCGGCTGGCCGCGTTCATGCGCCGCCTTGATCTCGGTGATGATCGCCTGGAACTTCTCCTCGCCGGTGCGGTAAACCTCGTCGTCCTCGTCGATACGCTGGATCGGCAGGTTGGTCGGCACTTCGATGACGTCGAGGCCGTAAATGTTGCCGAATTCTTCCGCTTCCGTCGCGGCCGTGCCGGTCATGCCGGCCAGCTTTTCGTACATGCGGAAATAATTCTGGAAGGTGACGGAGGAAAGCGTCTGGTTTTCCGGCTGGATCTGCACCTTTTCCTTGGCTTCGAGAGCCTGATGCTGACCTTCGGAATAACGGCGGCCCGGCATCATGCGGCCGGTGAACTCGTCGATGATGACGATTTCGTCGTTGCGGACGATATAGTCCTTGTCGCGGGTGAAGAGCTTGTGGGCCTTCAGCGCATTGTTGATGTGGTGAACGATGGCGACGTTTTCGACGTCGTAAAGCGATTCGCCCTTCAGGAGGCCCGCCTGCCGCAGCAGGTTCTCGAGCTTCTCGGTGCCGTCTTCGGAGAAGTTGGCCGAGCGCTGCTTTTCATCGATTTCGTAATCTTCCGGCGTCAGCAGCGGAATGAAGGCGTCGATGGTGTTGTAAAGGTCGGAACGGTCGTCCAGCGGGCCGGAAATGATCAGCGGCGTGCGCGCCTCGTCGACCAGGATCGAGTCGACTTCGTCGACGATCGCGTAGTTGTGGCCGCGCTGAACCATCTGGGCGCGGTCATATTTCATGTTGTCGCGCAGATAGTCGAAGCCGAGTTCGTTATTCGTCGCGTAGGTGATGTCGCAGGCATAGGCCTCGCGGCGCTGGTCGTCGTCCAGCCCGTGGACGATCACGCCGGTCGTCAGGCCGAGGAAGCCGTAGAGCCTGCTCATCGTGGCCGCGTCGCGCTTGGCGAGATAGTCGTTGACGGTAACGACATGCACGCCCTTGCCGGCAAGGGCGTTGAGGTAGACCGCAAGGGTCGCCACCAGCGTCTTGCCTTCACCGGTCTTCATTTCGGCGATGGCGCCTCCATGCAGAATCATGCCGCCGGTCAGCTGCACGTCGAAGGGGCGCATATGCAGAACGCGGCGCGACGCTTCACGGGCGACGGCGAAAGCCGGGATCAGCAGGTCGTCCAGCGTCTTGCCGTCGGCAAGCTGCTGGCGGAACTCAGCGGTCTTGGCCGCCAGCGCTTCGTCGGAGAGCGCCTTGGTGGCTTCTTCCAGCGCATTGATGGCTGTGATCTTGCTTTTATAGGAGCGGACGCGGCGGTCATTTGCCGAACCGAACAACTTGCGGGCTATTCCGCCGAGACTGACCATCTTACTGGCCCTTTCTGAAATTCCGTTTTGCCGGGCGCTTTTCTCCGTCACGCCGATTTCAGCATAAATGACGGACTTCGCCCTTCAACGTATCTGGACGCGAGGTTGCGTGACAGATAAGAGGGGGGGCAAATGATGTCAACGGTTCTGCCCGTTACAGAATGGCCACAATCCGGTGTTTGGAAGTTTTTTCAGAGCCGGAAACCATGTCTGGAGCCGGCATTGTCCCCGAAAGGTTCAAAATGTTGCGCTATAATAAAATTGCGGCTGCGGTGATTGTGGTCACGCTCGGCCTCCAGCTTCCGGCTTTCGCACAGGAAGACAAGGTTGTCGCCAAGGTCGGCGATCTGGAAATCCACCAGTCCGAACTCGACCTCGCCATGAGCAACCTCGACCCGCAGCTCGCGCAGCTTCCCGATGAGCAGAAGAAGGTTGCAGCCCTTTCCGGCGCGATCGACGTCAAGCTTCTGGTGAAGAACGCCAGCGCCGAAGGTCTGGAAAAGACTGAAGATTTCAAGAAGCGCATGGAATTCATCCAGGACCGTGAGCTGCACAACGCCTATTTCCGCAAGCACGTGGTCGATGCCGTTACCGCTGACGAAGTAAAGGCTCGCTACGACAAGGAAGTCGCAGCTCTGCCGCAGGAAGAGGAAATCAAGGCCGCGCACATTCTCGTCGCCAGCGAGGACGAAGCCAAGGACATCATCAAGCAGCTTGATTCGGGCAAGGATTTCGCCGCGCTCGCCAAGGAAAAGTCGACCGATTCCAACAAGGATGACGGCGGCGATCTCGGCTGGTTCGGCAAGGGCCGCATGGTGCCGGAATTCGAAGAAGCCGCTTTCGGTCTCGAAAAGGGCGCCTTCACCAAGGCTCCGGTGAAGACCCAGTTCGGCTTCCACGTCATCAAGCTGGAAGACAAGCGCATCGCACCGCCGCCGGCTTTCGAGCAGGTCGAGCCGCAGGTTCGTCAGCTTGTCATGCGTGACAAGTACGTTGCCCTCATCGAGAAGGCAAAGGCCGACCAGAAGATTGAAATCATGGATGAGACGCTGAAGAAGGGCTACGACGAAGCCACGAAGGAACAGCAGGCTCAGCCGCAGCCGCAGCAGTAAGAATTACCCTTGTTATGGGGCGGCTTTAAAGGCCGCCCCGTTTCATCTCTGGCATTTCCATACTTCCCATTTCCAGAATTTCAGGCGCTTCCAATGTCCGTTGCCGTTTCTCCGCTCGCTCCGAAATCCTATCCTGACATGCCTGCGCTGCGCGGCGTTCGCATGGCGACGGCTGCCGCCGGCATCAAGTACAAGAACCGCACCGACGTTCTGCTGATGGTGTTCGACAAGCCGGCAAGCGTCGCCGGCGTCTTCACCAAATCGAAATGCCCTTCCGCCCCGGTCGATTTCTGCCGCGCCAATCTGGGCGGCGGCGTGGCGCGCGCCGTGGTGGTCAATTCCGGCAATGCCAATGCCTTTACCGGCGTCAAGGGCAAGGCCGCGACCGAATTGACGGCGAAATCCGCCGCCGCTGCCGTTGGTTGCTCCGAGGGCGAGGTCTTCCTGGCATCGACGGGCGTGATCGGCGAGCCGCTGGATGCTTCGAAATTTGCCGGCGTTCTCGGCGACATGAATGTCAGGGCGGAAGCCGATTTCTGGCAGGAAGCCGCCAAGGCGATCATGACGACCGACACCTATCCCAAGGTTTCGACCCGCACCGCCGAGATCGGCGGCGTGATCGTGACGATCAACGGCATTTCCAAGGGTGCTGGCATGATTGCGCCGGATATGGCGACGATGCTCTCTTTCGTTGTGACGGATGCGGATATCGAGCCCGCCGCCCTGCAGTCGCTGCTGTCTGCCGGTGTTGGCCCGACATTCAATTCCGTGACGGTCGATAGCGACACTTCCACCTCCGATACGTTGATGCTGTTTGCGACAGGTGCTGCCGCTGAAGACGGCCAGGTGAAGGTAACGAGCGCCAACGACGAGCGCCTTGCCGGCTTCCGCGCCGCGCTGAACGATCTTCTGAAGGACCTTGCCTTGCAGGTGGTTCGCGATGGTGAAGGCGCGCGCAAGATGGTGGAAGTCACCGTAACGGGTGCGGAAAACGATGCCGCCGCCAAGAAGATTGCCCTTTCCATCGCCAATTCGCCGCTGGTGAAGACCGCGGTTGCCGGCGAAGACGCCAATTGGGGCCGCGTCGTCATGGCCGTCGGCAAGTCCGGCGAAGTGGCCGACCGTGACCGCCTCGCCATCTGGTTCGGCGGCGTGCGCGTGGCCGTCAACGGCGAGCGCGACCCGGATTATTCGGAAGCGGAAACCAGCGCGGTGATGCGTCTCGAAGACATTCCGGTAAAGGTGGATATCGGCCTCGGTCAGGGCACTGCCACCGTCTGGACCTGTGATCTGACGAAAGAATATGTTGCGATCAACGGCGACTATCGGAGCTGACCGTTGGAGCCGAAGAGAATGCAGGACAATAAGGCCGTCAATCTGCCGCTGGTTCGCCGTCTGGAAGCCGTCAGCTTCCGGGCATGGCCTGCCTCGTCGGTGATTTATGACGGTAGCTGGCAAATCCGCCTGACGGGCTCGCACCCCTCCAAGCGCATCAACTGCGTGGTGCCGCTCGACCCGTCCGATTACGGAAACAGCGCGGTGCGGCTGGAAAAGGCGCGCAAGCGTTTTGAAGATTTCGGCCGACCGCTGGTGGTGCGCGAAACGACGCTGATGCCGCCGCAGCTGAGAGAATTTCTCTCGAATGACGGCTGGTCCGTGTTCGAAGAGGTCACGGTCATGACGGCCGATCTCTCTGGCATGGAGCTGCCCGAAACGCTGGTCAGCCTGCCGAGCCACGATATCGGCCGTTTTGTCGAGGCGAGCATCAAGGTCAGCGATAGCGACCCGGCGCTGCGCCCGGCAATTGCGGAAATCGTCAGTTCCATCAAGCCGGCGCTCGGCCTCTTCATCAATGAGGAAGTGGAAGGCAATCCGCTCGCGACCGTGATCTGCGTGCAGGATAATGACCTTGCCGGCATCATCTCCCTCGATGTCGAAAAGTCGCAGCGTAAAAAGGGCCTCGGCACGCAGGTTTTGTCGTCGGCACTGCGCTGGGCAAGAATCAGCGGCGCAAAAACCGCCTGGCTGCAGGTGGTTTCCACCAATGCGCCGGCGATCGCCCTTTATCAAAAATTCGGGTTCTCCGAGGCCTATCGTTATCGTTACTGGCGCAAGGGAGCCGGCGAATGAGCGAGGCAGGCAAAAAAATCCTGCTGGTCGCCGCCTGCGCCCTTCTCGATCAGGATGGCCGCATTCTTCTGGCGCAGCGTCCGGAAGGCAAGTCGCTTGCGGGCCTGTGGGAATTTCCGGGCGGCAAGGTGGAGCATGGCGAGACGCCGGAGGAAACCCTTGTTCGTGAACTGGACGAGGAGCTGGGTATCAAAACCAAGGTCGCTTGCCTCGCACCGCTGACATTTGCCAGCCACACCTATGAGACCTTTCACCTCCTGATGCCGCTTTATGTGTGCCGCCGTTATGAGGGCATTGCACACGGCCGGGAAGGGCAGGCGATTAAATGGGTGAAGCCGCAGGCACTGCGCGATTACCCCATGCCGCCGGCCGATGAGCCGCTCATCCCCTTCCTGCAGGATCTGCTATAAAATCGGGAAGCCCCCGAGGTCCTCGCGTATTATCCCGTCACAGCTTCGTGAAAATGCCCCGTTTGCAGCGCTTTGCCGTGCCAAAACGGGGCTGTGTTAAGAGATCGTTCAGCACCCTCTGGCAGATTGTTAAGCTAAAGAAGCGGTAAACTGCGCGAGACGAGGTTGCTCATGAACGAGGATTTCTGGAAGACGGTGGAAGGTCGTCACTTGTATTCCCACAAATCCCGTCGCACCGGCGTACTCAATGTGGCGCTGCTTTTCGGCACGGCGGTTATCGCGCTCTCACTCATCGTCACTCCCATGCTTGCCGGAAAATCCTCCACGCGGGTGGCGCAGTTTCCCGATAATTACGACATGATCAGCACGGGCTCCATCAAGAAGACCGATGTGGGCAAGACCTATTCCATCCGTCGCAGCATCACCCAGCCAATGCCGGAAATGCCCTGCGTGGTCAGGGGTTATAGCAACGAGAGCGGTTGCTGATCGTTTACCATCAAAGATAACGGATTCCTCACATCGCCGACCTAGGATAGAGTTGATTTCAACAGGGCAGATGCCGGTTGTCGCAACGCACCGGATGGCGGATGGGGAATATCCTGTGCTGCATTTTTTTATCAATTTTTGCAAAAGCGAAGACGGTGCGACAGCGGTTGAATACGGCTTGATCGCCGGGCTGATTTCCGCCGCCCTCATCGCTGGCGCAGGCAGCATAAGCAGCAATATCAATGCCGTGTTTCAGTTCATCGTAGACACTTTGGCGAGTTGAAGCCTTTCGGCTGATCGCTCAGGACAGCTTCACCTCGGTTGTCCTTAAGGCATCGGCAAGCCGCACCTTGGCGGAGCCGGGTTTCAGCGGTTTCTGCTGGCTTTCGTGCGGCGCCCAGCCCGATACATAGATGATGGAAAATGTCGCCCTTATCCGCCCGTCAGGATCGGAATATCGTTCGGCGTAAAGCTCCGCCGCGCGCAGGAAAAAGGCGCGGTTGAGCGGCTTTCTGCTGCGGCTTGCCAGCGGATTGGCCATGCCCATGGCGCGCAGGTCGCGCATCAGCGGGAAAATCGAATCGTAACGCACGGTGTAGCTTTCCGCATCGGTCACGGGGAGCGCAAAGCCGGCGCGCTGCAAAAGCGCGCCGACATCGCGGACATCGGCGAAGGGAATGACGCGCGGGCTGGCGCCTCCGGTCAGTTCCGCCTCGGCGGTCAGCAGCACGTCGCGCAGTTCCTGCAGGGTGCCGCTGCCGGGAATGGCGCCGAGAAACAGGCCGTCCGGTTTCAATGCCCGCCGGATCTGGATCAGCGCGCCGGGCGTATCATTGGTCAGATGCAGGGCAAGCGGTGAAACGATGAGGTTGGCGGAGGCCTCCTCGAGCGGCAGATGTTCCATGGAAGCGGCGTCGGGAATATTCGCATCCGTCGCAAAACAGCTCTCGGTTTCGATACGGCGAATGGTATCCACCTTGCCGGTCTCCGCCAGCCGCCGGGCGGTGACGCCGGTGCCGCCGTGAAGTTCGATTGCGGTCTCGAACTGGCGCTCGACGATGGCAAGCCTGTCGGCCAGCTCTTCGGCCGCCATATCGAGAAGAAACAGGGCCTTGTCGTCGCGCTGGTTCCACGCCCGGCGACGGTTTTGTTCGATCAGGGCCTGGTCAAAGAGAATATCCATCATCTTGCCTGCTCGGCCTCAAACGCCTTTGGGATCGGCGGGCCGTATCGTTGGTCTCATGCCGTTTTGGGCACCGTTTTCCCGGTGTCGGGAAGGAACTATCGCTCTCGCAAAGGCACCCGTTCGGCGGTAAAGTCAACCTCATGGGTGCTGGTGAAAGTCTGTTTTCGGTTTTGCTGTCTAAGTCTGCGGCCGTGTCGGCGGCGGCGGGAGACATGTGGCGTGCGGTCTTCCGCATGGTCTACCCGCCAACCTGCGCGGGCTGCACCCGCATGACCGGCGGCGAGGGCGCCTTATGCGCGGATTGCTGGTGGGATGTGGCCTTTATCGATCGCCCTTTTTGCGAGGTTCTGGGCATTCCCTTCGCGCGGGACCACGGAGATGGTTTCGTCAGCGCGCAGGCGATTGCCGAACCGCCGCCTTTTGACCGGCTGCGCGCCGTTGCAAGCCATGAGGGAACCGCCCGCAAGCTGGTGCACCGGCTGAAATATCAGGACCGGACCGATCTCGCCCGCCTGATGGCGCTGTGGATGCTGAGGGCAAGTGACGGAACGGTGGATGCCTGCGATTGCATCGTGCCCGTTCCATTGCATCGCAACCGCTTCCTGCGCCGCCGTTTCAATCAATCCGCCGAGCTAGCGCGGCATCTGGCCAGGGCCTCCGGCAAGCCCTTGCTTGCCGGCACGCTGCTGCGCGTGAAGCCGACAGAGCGGCAGGTGGGGCTTTCCGCACTCGCCCGGCGGGATAATGTGCGCGGCGCTTTCGCGCTCGCACCCGGCCGGGAAACAGATGTTCATGGCAGGCGCGTGGTGCTGGTGGACGACGTCTATACCACTGGTGCGACGGTGGGTGCGGCAAGCCGCGCCCTGCGCAGGGCCGGTGCCGCGGATGTGACGGTTTTGACCTTTGCAATGGCCATTTCCGGGCCTATATGAAACCTGAATGACATGAGTTTATCGTGCGTTTGACCGCACGTTTGCGAGGGCTTTGAAAACATGGCACCGGTGACGATCTATACGCGGGATTTTTGTGGTTATTGCGCGCGCGCCAAGGCGCTGCTGGACAGCAAGGGCGTGGATTATGCCGAATATAACGCCACGACGACACCGGAATACCGGCAGGAAATGATCGAGAAATCCGGCGGAACGACGTTCCCGCAAATCTTCATCAACGGCCAGCACGTGGGCGGTTGCGACGATCTGCACGCGCTGGAGCGCGCCGGTAAACTGGACGCGCTGCTGGCCGCCTGATCGGCCGCGATCTTGCGGGTATGGAGGATGTGATGGGTTTCAAGGCTGCCGCCATTCAGATGCGCTCCGGCGTCGATCCGGCAAGAAACGCCGCCGATATGGAACGGCTGGTGCGTGCGGCTGCGGCCGAGGGCGCCGTTTATGTGCAGACCCCGGAAATGACGGGCGCAATCCAGAAGGACCGGCAGGCGCTGCGTGCGCAACTGCGTGATGACGATGGCGATATCATCGTTGCGACGGCGGCCCGTCTTGCCCGCGAACTCGGCATTCATGTCCATGTCGGCTCCACGGCCATTGCCCGCCCGGATGGCAAGATCGCCAATCGCGGTTTTCTCTTCGCGCCGGATGGTTCGCGCATCTGCAGCTATGACAAGATCCATATGTTCGATGTCGATCTCGACAATGGTGAAAGCTGGCGTGAAAGCGCTGCCTATCAACCCGGCGAAGTGGCGCGTATCGCCGAACTTCCGCTGGGGAAATTCGGCTTCGCAATCTGCTATGACGTCCGTTTCCCGCAGCTGTTCCGCGCGGAAGCGCTGGCAGGTGCGGAGGTTCTGACTGTTCCGGCGGCTTTCACCCGACAGACGGGGGAGGCGCATTGGGAAATCCTGCTGCGTGCCCGCGCCATCGAAAACGGCGCTTTCGTCATCGCCGCCGCGCAGGCCGGCGTGCATGAGGACGGGCGGGAGACCTTCGGCCATTCCATCATCATCGACCCATGGGGCAAAGTTCTGGCCGTTGCCAGCGGCGCTGGCGAAGAGATCATCTTCGCCGAGATTGATACCTCGCTGGTGGCTGCCGCGCGCGGAAAAATTCCCAATCTCCGCAATGCCCGCGAGTTCGGTCTGGATACGGTTATTCCCCTGAAACCTGCCGGAGGTGAAGCGGCGTGATCCGTTATGCGCTGGCCTGTGAAAAGGGCCATGAGTTCGAAGGCTGGTTTGCCGGCAGCGACGATTTCGACGATCAGTTGCAACGCGGTTTCCTGTCCTGTCCGGTCTGCAATTCCGTGCAGGTCTCCAAGCTTTTGATGGCGCCTTCGGTTTCCACCGCCCGCAAGAAAGACGAACGCCAGACGCTGGCCATGGATACCGCCCGAAAAGAGGCGCTTGCGAAAATCCGCGAGGCCGTTGCCAATATCCGCGCCAATGCCGAAGATGTCGGCGATAAATTTCCGGAAGAAGCCCGCAAGATCCACTATGGCGAAGCGGATGAGCGCGGCATCATCGGCAATGCCTCGGCGCAGGACGCCAAGGCCCTGCTGGACGAGGGTATCGAGATCGCGCCGCTGCCGGTGCTGCCTGACGACGTCAACTGAACTTCTTTAGGACGACCTCACTCAAATAGCGTCCGGGATTACCCCTGCGCCGGCCGCTTCGCCAGCATCATGTAGTTGACATCCATATCCGGCGAAAGATTCCAGCGATCCTGCAGCACGTTGTAGAAGACGCCGGTGCGGTGGACGATATCCATGCCGCTCGCCACCAGCGGCCGCTCGAGCTCTTCCGGGCGAACGAGCTTTTCATACTGGTGGGTGCCGCGCGGCAGCCAGCGCAGCACATTTTCGGCGGCAAAGATCGCCAGTGCCCGGGCTTTGAGCGTGCGGTTGATGGTGGCGGCGAACATCAGGCCGCCGGGGCGCACCATTTTCGCGCAGGTGGTGACGAAGAGATCGACATTGGCCACATGCTCGACCACCTCCATGTTGAGGATGACGTCGAAGGTTTCGCCGGCTTCCTGCAACTGCTCGGCAGTGACGGCGCGGTAATCGACGCTGACCCCGCTTTCGCGGGCATGGGTGGAGGCGATGCCGATATTCTTTTCCGAGGGATCGGCGCCCACCACATCTGCGCCCATGCGTGCAACGGGTTCGGAGAGAAGGCCACCACCGCAGCCGATATCCAGTATGCGCAGCCCTTCCAGCGGGCGGTGCGCCTTCGGGTCGCGGCCGAAATTATCGCAGATGCGGTTGCGGATATATTCGAGCCGCACCGGATTGAACTTGTGCAGCGGGCGGAACTTGCCGGTCGGGCTCCACCACTCCGCAGCCATCGCGGAGAAGCGATCCACTTCGCTCTGGTCGACGGTCGTCTGTGCGGTTTCGCTCATGGTTCTGCTCCATATTGCTGTTGCATTGAAGTCGGATGATTGCCCCTCGAAGTCAAGACCGGCGGTCCACTCCGGCGGCGATTTATCGGGCGCTGATTGCCGCAGGTGGAACTGATTGGATGCCTCATTTGTTTCATGCTGCGTTCATGCAGAACCGCGTATTTTCCGGTCGTGGCAGTATGTGGAACGCATACTGGTCCATCGAACAGGGTGGATGCCGACAAGGGCAAAGCGGGCCTTTGCTTGAGGAGAAAGAAGTGAAGAAAAAACTATTTGGCGCAATTGCGCTGGTGGCCATGCTCGCCGCGCCGGCACTTGCCGAAGCTGCGACGCGGGGTTTCGCCACCGCGAATGTGAATATGCGCTCCGGCCCGAGCACGGCTTATCCGGCCGTCGTGGTTATCCCGAATGGTGCGCCGCTCACCGTGCACGGCTGCCTTTCCGATACGCCGTGGTGCGATGTTTCTTTCGTGGGCGGTCGGGGCTGGGTAGCCGGGCGTTATATCGCCACGACCTACCGGCAGAACCGGGTCTATGTGGAACCGCGTTATTACCGCGATCTCGGCGTGCCGGTGATCACCTTCGAAGTCGGCCGTTATTGGGACCGCTATTATCGTGACCGCGACTTCTACCGCGAGCGCGACCGCTGGCGCCGTCCGCCGCCGTCCGGCGGGTACTGGAACGCCCCGCCTCCGAGCGCCGGATGGGATCGTCCGCGTCCGCGTGACGAGTGGCGTGACGGACGCCGGGACGACTGGCGTGATGGTCGCCGCGACGAGTGGCGTGATCCCCGTCAGGGCGGCCCGAATGACGGACGCTGGGAACGTCGCTACGGCGACTGGAACCAGGGTGACAGAAATCAGGACAGGCCGCGTCGCGACGACGACCGCCGCCGCTTCGAAGATGAAAGCCGCGACCGCAATCGCGATGGCCAGCAGAACCAGGATGAAGGCCAGCGTCGCCCAGAGCGTCGCCAGTGGGATGACACGCGCCGTGCGCCTGCCGGGGAAAATTTCCGCGATGGCTGCCGGATCGGCGATCCGGGTTGTGACCCGCTCTAAACAGACAAAGCCCGGCATGATCGTCGGGCTTTTTCTTTTATGGCTTCAGTTGAGCTTTACGAGCCGTTATTTCGCGGCGGCAGCCTTGCGGGCACGGGCCTTGGGTTTTGCCGGGGCTTGCGCATCCGGTGCGGCTTCTGCAGCAGCGGCCTTCGGAGCGGCCTTCTTGCGCGTTGCGGGTTTCGTCGCTTCCGATGTCTTCAGCAGCGAAAATTCATGCTTGGCCTGTTCCCAATGGTGCGCGTCGCGCCCATGGGGGTGGCCTTCCTTTTCCCAGAGTGTATATGCCCGTTTACTGATCCATTCGTGTTCCGAAACCTGCATGCTCGTCTCCCGTTGCTGTTTACAGCGCCTATGAGAAGGCGACATTCCGCTTTGGTCCGGCACACGCTCGACAGGAATCAATGCCGGCATTTCCAGAACCCATTACATGCCATGATTTTCCGGGCGTCAAGCAAACATGCTGCATTGCGAAAACGGATTTCCGGCATTTTCTGCCCGTTAAAGCGGTTTGAGCGAAAGACGTTCCCGCAGAACAAGATCAACGTTGCGTGATCGCGCCCGGCCCGCCAAGATGGCCGGATGAATGGGCAGCGGAGGAGGCGGTCTTGGAACAGAGAACGGAAGCGGATGCG
This sequence comes from Agrobacterium sp. YIC 4121, assembly GCF_002008205.1. Lineage (NCBI taxonomy): Bacteria > Pseudomonadati > Pseudomonadota > Alphaproteobacteria > Hyphomicrobiales > Rhizobiaceae > Agrobacterium > Agrobacterium sp. YIC 4121. The sequence continues at coordinate 141,979 of NZ_MRDI01000020.1, forward strand.
CAGGTCATCGTCGAAAAACGGGGAGGGGCAGGCATCATTCGCCTCAACCGCCCGAAGGCCATCAACAGCCTGACCTTGCCGATGGTGCGCGACCTGTTTCAGGCGCTTCAGCGTTTCGAAGAGGATGCCGATATTTCCTGTGTGGTCCTTACAGGGGAAGGGGACAGGGGGCTTTGCGCCGGGGGCGATGTCCGCATCATTCACGATCTCGGCAAGGCGGGCGATCCGCAGGTGCTTGATTTCTGGCGGGAAGAATTTCCGCTCAATTATCGCATCGCCCGCTTCGGCAAACCCTATATAGCGCTGATGGACGGCATCGTCATGGGCGGCGGTGTCGGCATTTCAGCCCATGGCAGCCACCGCATCGTCACGGAACGCACAAAACTCGCCATGCCGGAAACCGGCATCGGTTACTTCCCGGATGTCGGCGGTTCCTGGCTTTTGCCACGGGCGCCGGGCGAATGCGGCACCTGGCTGGGGTTGACGGGCAATGCCGTGACCGCTGCCGATGCCATCTATGCCGGTTTTGCCGATTATCTTGTTCCTTCGGACCGTCTCGACGGGTTGGTCCAAGACCTGTCGCAAGCCGCGGATACAGACAGTATCGAGACGGCGATCGCGGCGCGCGCCGACGAGGCCGGTGAAGGCGTTTTATCCATAAATCGGGAGATCATCGACGCGACATTCCGTTTCGACACGGTCGAGGAGATTGTCGCCGCACTTTCGGCGCGCCAGGATGCGTTTTCGCGCGAGACCCTTGAGGTCCTGCAAAAACGCTCCCCCACCAGTCTGAAACTGACCCTGAAGCTGCTGCGTCTCGGCCGGGAAAGCGCGAGCCTCATCGAATGCCTGGAGCGGGAATTTGCCGCCGGTACGGAAATATTGCGCCAGCATGATTTTTACGAAGGCGTGCGTGCTGCGCTGGTCGACAAGGATCGCAATCCCCGCTGGCAACCAGCACGGCTGGAGGAGGTGAGGGAGGAGGACATTGCGCCTTATTTTGCCGCGCATTCCGGCAATCTGTTTCCCGATCATCGTCTTTAGGTCGGCGCAAAAGAAATCCGGCTTCTTGCCGTATATGAAATCATCGCCTTTGGAGTCGATATTCTTTGGGTGAAATTTCCAATCCGCGCGCCCGGAAAGCATGGCTGTTTCTCGCGGGCGTTGCCGCCGCCCGCTATGTTGAGCACCATTCGAATTGCCGGGGGTATTCATGAAACGTCTTCTCATTATCGGTACTGCCATTGCCGCTCTTTTTGCAGGTGCGGCGCAGGCGCAGTCTCCGACCACCATTCTCAACGCATCCTACGATGTCGCCCGCGAAGTTTTCGCGGCCGAGAACGAGGCGTTCATCAAGCTGCATCCGGGCATCACCGTCGACCAGTCGCATGCCGGCACCTCCAAGCAGGCGCGCGCCATCGTCGAAGGTCTGGAAGCCGATGTCGTCACCTTCAATCAGGTCACCGATGTCGATTTTCTGGTGAAGCAGGGCTTCGTTTCCGCCGACTGGAAGAAGGATTTTGCGAACGACGCATCGCCCTTCTATTCCTTCCCGTCATTCCTTGTGCGAGCCGGTAATCCCAAGGGTATCAAGGACTGGGACGATCTTGCCCGCGACGATGTGAAGATCGTCTTCCCCAATCCGAAGACCTCGGGTAACGCCCGTTACACCTATCTCGCCGCCACGGCTTACGCCAAGGAGAAGTTCAACGGCGACGACGCGAAGGTTCAGGCATTCGTCAAGAAAATCTTCGACAATACGCCGGTGTTCGACACGGGAGGCCGCGCCGCCACCACCACCTTCGTTGAGCGTGAAATCGGCGACGTGCTGATCACCTTCGAAGCCGAGACGCGCGGCATCGCCAAGCAATATGGCGCAGACAAGGTGGAAGGCGTCGTGCCCCCCGTCAGCCTGCTGGCCGAATTCCCGGTGGCCGTGGTGGACAAGGTGGTCGACAAGCGCGGCTCGCGCGATCTGGCGAAGAGCTATCTCGACTTCCTCTATACCGAGGAAGGCCAGCGCATCGCCGCCGAATTCGGCCACCGCGTCCACAATGAAAAGGTCGTCGGCGAATTCAAGGACAAGTTCCCGGCCATTCGCCTCGTCAACGTCGAGGAGGTCTTCGGCGGCTGGGATAAAATCCAGAAAGAGCATTTTGCATCCGGCGCGACGCTTGATACGCTTTACGGCAGCCGTTAATCACAGCGATACGCAACAGGTAAAAGACCCGGCGGGAAACCGCCGGGTCGCTTTTTGATGAATGGGGGGCGGGGTTTGAAGCGGAATGTTCTGCCGGGGCTGAAATTGTCCCTTGGCGTTACCCTGACTTACGTTGCCATCATCGTGCTTCTGCCGCTCTCGGCATTGGTGTTCAAGGCGGCAAGCCTTGGCCCTGCCGAATATTGGTCGATCATCTCGTCGCCGCGCGCCGTGGCCAGTTATCGTGTTACCGTGCTCTGCGCGCTCGCTGCCACGCTGTTCAACGTCATCTTCGGGCTGGCGCTCGCCTGGGTGCTGACGCGTTACCGCTTTCCCGGCTGGCGCATCGTCGACGCCATCGTCGATCTGCCTTTTGCGCTACCGACTGCCGTTGCCGGCATTGCGCTGACGACACTGTTCGCAGGTAATGGCTGGTTCGGCTCGGTGCTTTCGCAATTCGGCATCAAGGTGGCCTACACGCCGCTCGGCATCATGGTGGCTATGGCCTTTACCAGCCTGCCCTTCATTGTGCGCACCGTGCAGCCGGTGCTGGAAGACCTCGATCCGGCGCTTGAGGAAGCGGCGCAGTCGCTCGGCGGTTCCGATCTCGAAATTTTCCGCAAGATCATCCTGCCGCTGTTGACGCCGGCGTTGCTCGCCGGTCTCTCGCTGTCCTTCGCCCGCAGCCTCGGCGAATTCGGGGCGATCATCTTCATCGCCGGCAATCAGCCGTTTTCGACGGAAATCACGGCGCTGCTGATCTTCATCCGGCTGGAGGAATATGATTATCAGGCGGCGGCCGCCATCGCCTCCGTGCTGCTCATCACCGCCTTCGTGATGCTGGCGGTGACCAATTATCTGCAGGCGCGCGCGCTTCGTTATACGGTGAGGGGCTGAGAGATGAGCGCCGTTTCTTCACATCGCAAACCGCCACGCGTCGGCGACTCCCCTCTCGTTCGCCGCAGCCTGATTTCTTTTGTGCTGGTCATCGGCGCCATTTTGGTCCTGGCGCCGCTTATCATCATCGGCGTCGAGGCGTTTTCGCAGGGCTGGAAGGCCTATACGGCCACCATCACCCATCCCGATACCCGCCACGCCATCATGCTGACGGTGCTGACGGCGCTGATCGCCGTGCCGGTCAATACGGCCTTCGGTGTTGCGGCCGCATGGGCGATCACCAAGTTCGATTTCCCCGGTCGGCGCTTCCTGCTGGTGCTGATCGAGATACCCTTTTCCATCTCGCCCATCGTCGCCGGTGTCGCCTATCTTTTCGTTTACGGCCTGCAGGGGCTTTTCGGCCCGTTCCTCGATGCGCACGACATCAAGATACTTTTTGCGCTGCCCGGCATCGTCATCGCCTCGATGTTCGTCACGGCACCTTTCGTGGCGCGGGAACTTATCCCGCTGATGCAGGCGCAGGGCCGCGATCTGGAAGAGGCGGCGACGTCGCTTGGTGCCTCCGGCTGGCGCACTTTCTTTTCTGTCACCTTGCCGAATATCAAATGGGCGCTGCTTTACGGCGTCGTGCTGTGCAACGCCCGCGTGATGGGTGAATTCGGCGCGGTATCGGTCGTATCGGGCAATATTCGCGGCCAGACCAATACGCTGCCGCTGCATATCGAACTGCTTTACCACGACTACCAGGCGGCCGGCGCTTTTGCCTCGGCCTCGATCCTCGCCACCCTCGCCGTCGTCACCATCATCGCCAAGGTGGCGCTGGAACGACGCGGCGCCGGGCGCGGGGCCAAGAAGACCAACGGCGATGCCGCCATCGCCACGGAGACCTGATTCCCATGAAAATCCGCCTCGAAAATGTGGTGAAGACCTTCGATACCTTCCGCGCCGTGCGCGATGTTTCGCTGGATATCGAAAGCGGCGAGCTTCTGGCGCTGCTCGGTCCCTCAGGTTCCGGCAAGACCACGATTTTGCGCATGGTCGCCGGCCTCGAATATAGCGATGGCGGCCGTATCTTTTTCGGCGACGAGGACGCCACCAATATTCCGGTGCGGGACCGGGGCGTCGGTTTCGTATTCCAGCACTACGCGCTCTTTCCGCATATGACCCTGCATCAAAACATCGCTTTCGGCATGAAGGTCTCGAAGGTGAAGCGGGACAAGGCGGCAATCGATGCCCGCGTCGAAGAGCTTCTGCGTCTGGTGAAGCTCGATGGCCTGGGCGACCGTTTCCCGGCGCAGATTTCCGGCGGCCAGCGGCAGCGCGTGGCGCTGGCGCGTGCGCTTTCAGTCGATCCGAAGGTGCTTCTGCTCGATGAGCCCTTTGGGGCGCTGGACGCCAATGTGCGCCGCGACCTGCGCCGCTGGCTGCGCGAGATTCACGATTCGCTCGGCATCACCACGATTTTCGTGACGCATGACCAGGAAGAGGCGCTCGATCTTGCTGACCGTGTGGTTATTCTCAATCAGGGCGAGATCGTACAGCAGGGCACGCCGAAGGAGGTCTGCCGCCAGCCGAACAGCGCCTTCGTCATGCGCTTTCTGGGCGATGCCAACCGGGTGTCCGGCGTGGCGCGCGGCGGCAAGGTCTATGTCGGCGATAACGAGCTGCCTTTTTCCTATGCTCAAGGCGATGGCGCGGTGGACATCTATGCCCGCCCCGGCGATCTGGAGTGGGAAGATCTGCATGAGGGCATTCCGGCTTCTGTGGCGCGGGTTCTCGACCGTGCGGGCGAGCGCCGGGTGATTGCCAGTACCGATGGCGGCGACCTTCTGGAATTCGACGTGCCGCCGGAAAACGATGTCGCCGCCGGAGACCGCGGTTCCGTCATCATCCGCCGGGCGAAGATTTTCCCGGCGGCGTGAGGCGCTATCAGCCCAGAAGCTCGAAGGCGCTTTCTGCCACAAGCTTGCCGTTGATCGTCAGGTCGACCCTGTGGATGCCGGGATAGTGTTTGCGGGTCGTGAAATCACGTATGGCGCGGCTGATCGACAGCGCACATGTCTCGCCGGGCTGAAGTTCGATCTCTTTCCACTTGAAGACTTTTGCGGAGGCGTCGCCGCTCTTCTTCACGTAGTGCACGGCGTAGTCGATCACCAGTTTCTGCGGCCGTTTCGCCGTCGAGGTGAAAGAGGTTGCAATTCGCACCGGATTGCCGAGCGCAACCTTGTCCGGCGTAACCTGAAATGCCGTAAGGGAAATTTCCGCCTCCTCAGCCGCGCCAAGATGGGCAAGTGCGGCAGCATCGCCCTTCTTGATCAATGTGCGCAGGGCCTGCCGCGTGATCCAGCGTGTATGCGGATTGTCCTTTGGCCATGTATCGATCAGCGCCAGCACGAAAGCCGGATTGTCCTTGGTGATGTCGTTCAGATGATTGGCGACGGATTTGCGCACATAAAGCGCCTCGTCGGCTTTCATGGCGTCGAGGATTGCGGTGACGGGCGAGGGATCGTCGATCAGGGGTTTGAGCTGGAACGACCATGGCAGGCGGGGCCGGCAGCCTTCGCTTGCCAGCCGCCGCACATGTTCATTCGCGTGCCGTGACCATGTTTCCATCACGGCAAGGGTGCGGGCCATATCCTTTTGCAGGAAATGCCGGATGGCGAATTCCGAGGAGCCGAAGCGGGTGAAATAATGCAGCGCTTCCATGGAAAGATCGAAATCATCGAGGCCGTAGAGCGCCACATATTCCGGCAGCGAAATGGAGGCGAAACCGTTGCCGATGCCCGGCGCTGCGGCGGTCAGGATTTCGATATTGCGGGCATAGTCGCCGGGAAGTGTCGCATGCAGGCTCGTCGCCACCTGTCGCATGCGCTGCATGATGCCCAGCGCTTCGAGGTTTTCGGTGGCGAGCGCCATGAAGGCGGAAACGTCAAATGGCGGATGAACGGCCTTCGTCTCATCGGCGATATGCCGCAGTTTCTCGCGGTTAAAGATTTCCTTCAGTGCCGGTGCCGCCGCGTCGCTCATATCGCCCCTTAAAGTTCACTTTTTGTTCTTTTAGGGAATGATGCAGACGAAAGCAAGCAGGACCGAAGCAGCGAAAAAACGCTGTGGCTGATTTTGCCTGTTCTCAGATCAATAAGGCCTCTCTTCCGTCATGCCGGACTAGATCCGGCATCCAGCCGACGCGCGTCTGCGCGGCGAATAAAGTCTTTTCAGCCCAAGGACTTGTGCTGGCAGGACCCCGGCTCGAGGCCGGGGTGACGAAGGTGCAGATGCTCCGGGTTCGCCAAAAAAGCGTCAGCTCATCTGGCTGACGAATTTGGTCTCCAGATAGGCCTGAACCGCTTCCGAGCCGCCTTCCGTGCCATAACCGGAATCCTTGATGCCGCCGAAGGGGACTTCCGGAAGCGCAAGGCCGTTGTGGTTGATGGTCAGCATGCCGGCCTCCACCTGCTGGCCGAGTGCATGCGCGGTCTTGACCGAGCCGGTGAAGGCATAGGATGCAAGGCCGAAGGGCAGGCGGTTCGCCTCGGTGATGGCGTCATCGAAGCTCGAGAAGCGATTGATGATGGCGACCGGGCCGAAGGGTTCGTCATTCATGATTTTGGCGATGGTCGGCACATTGGCGAGAACCGTCGGCTCGAAGAAATTGCCCTTGTTGCCGATGCGGCGTCCGCCGGTTTTCAGGTCTGCACCATGGGAAACGGCGTCGTTGATGAGGCCTTCCAGCGCCGGAATGCGGCGCTCATTGGCGAGCGGCCCCATGATGACGCCGTCTTCCAGCCCGTTGCCGACCTTGATGGCCTTCGTAGCTTCCACGAAACCTTCAAGGAAACGGTCGGCAACGCCGTCCTGCACGAGGAAGCGGGTGGGGGCGACACAGACCTGGCCGGCATTGCGGAACTTGGCAAGCGAGGTGACTTCGATTGCCTTGTCGATATCGGCGTCGTCAAAGATCATCACCGGCGCATGGCCGCCAAGCTCCATCGTGGCGCGCTTCATGTGCTTGCCGGCAAGCGCGGCCAGATGTTTGCCAATGGGAGTGGATCCGGTGAAGGAGATCTTGCGGATGACCGGATGCGGGATCAGATATTCCGAAATCTCGGATGGAACGCCGTAAACGAGGCCAATGACGCCCGCCGGTACGCCGGCATCCACGAAAGCGCGGATCAGTTCAGCCGGTGACGCCGGTGTTTCTTCCGGGGCCTTGACGATGATGGAGCAGCCGGTGGCAAGCGCTGCGGAAAGCTTGCGGACGATCTGGTTGATCGGGAAGTTCCACGGCGTAAACGCCGCGACGGGACCGACCGGCAGCTTGATGGCAAGCTGCGAAACGCCGGTTGCGCGCGCCGGAATGACCTGCCCATAGGTGCGGCGGGCTTCTTCGGCGAACCAGTCGATGGTATCGGCGGCGCCCATAATTTCAGTACCGGATTGCGCCAGCGGCTTGCCCTGTTCGCGGGTCATGATGTAGGCGATCTTGTCCTTGCGCTCGCGCAGGAGATCGGCCGCCCTGCGCATGATCTTCGAGCGCTCGAAAGGCGAGGTGTCGCGCCACACCCTGAAACCGCGCTCGGCGGCGGCAAGCGCCAGATCGAGGTCTTCCTTCTCGGCATGCGCAATCGCGCCGATGATCTCGTCGGTTGCCGGATCGGACACGGCGATCGTCTTGCCGGAAACGGCGTCTCGCCATTCGCCATCAATGAGAAGTTTGATGTCGGGATAGGTGTGCATAGGGGCTACCTTCATGATGCGGCCAATTCGGCGAAATGCCGTCCGGCCCTGAGACGTGAACAGAATTTTCCTGGCCGGACGATATCCGGCATCGCGGCTTTCGCTGCGCGGAACATGTGTCTGGATATTTCCGACGGGGGCTTCTTGAATTGTCGGAAACGGAAACGACAGCCTTTATATTAAGGTCCGGGCGGTACGTTTCAACCGTGCGCTCCGGCAATCGCCATGATTTTTCCGTGACGTGGAATTTGCCATTCGTCATTTCATTCCGGCACGCGGACGGGGCATCGCTTATCCGGCTGCCTCAGGCGAATCAGATGCTGCTGCGTGACAACGGAAAGGCTCTCGCCACAATTCGGCCTTTGTCGCACCTGACGAATTATCGGGAGGGGTCTCCGCAGCTTGGCGCTTGTGTCATAATGGGACGCGTGGCCTGAAAAAATACAATAAGACGGAAAACTTATCCAAAGGGTTTACTCAAAACCTAGAGAAAATACGGATAAAATCTCACTAAGGATATAACATCCATTCCTGATATATATTGCTAGCGTCGGTTCCCTTGACCTTCAAAGGTTGGTGAAAACCCTCGACCTGAACGTTATCGATGGAGAAAAAGTATGAGTTTCGCCCGGGTACTTCTCAGTGCGTTCTTGTCGCTCGCGTGGCTTTCCTGTGCCGAAGCCGGCGAAATTGCCAAACCGCAAGGAAAACCGATATTAACCATATCCGGAAACATCGCCAATACGAATGGCGAGGGTGCCGCGGTATTTGATCGTGACATGCTGGAAGCGCTCGGCATGGTGACGGTGGAGACGACGACGCCCTGGCATGATGGCCGCGTCCGTTTCGATGGTGTTTCGCTGGCAAAATTGATGGATGTCGTCGGCGCAAAGGGCACCAGCGTCACGGCAGTCGCCCTCAACGATTACGTCAGCACGATACCGATTGAAGATTTTAAGAAATTTAACGTTATCCTGGCGATCAAGCTGGATGGCAATTACATGACAGTTCGCGAAAAGGGCCCGTTGTTCGTCATCTATCCCTATGACAGCGATCCGGAGCTGCAGAAGCAGACCTATTATTCGCGGTCCGCATGGCAAGTTGCCAAACTGATAGTGGAATAAAGGTGCCGTTTGCGAAAACTTGTGGCGGTGATCATCTGTTGCTTCGTCCTGGCAACGGGCTATATCGCTTTCGTCATTGCCGAGCGGCAGACCGCTCTGCAGAAATTCGCCCGCTACAATGATTCCTGGGCAGTCAGCCAGACCGTAGCCGAATATCTGCGCCTCCAGAACAAGCTGGCCGTGTTCGCGCTCAATCCCGGCAGGATCGACAGGGATGAGCTGCAACTGCGCCTGGACATCATGCTGAGCCGCCTTGAGCTTTTGAAGCAGGGCAATCTCGGGGCCTTCATCAATGAAAAACAGCAGTGGCGGGATCTCGTAACCCGCCTCGATGCCGTTCTGGCCCGTCTCGAGCAGCGGGTGAACACCCTCGATCCGGCCGAGGTTCCGGATTTGCTGGCAACGATGAGCGCGCTCGACGCGCCGATGACGACGCTTGCCTCGTCTTCCGTCGCTTATGACGTCAATCTGATCGATACGGCCCATGAGGATGTGCGCAAGCTGCATATCGTCTATACCGCGCTGGCGGGCGGCCTGATCCTGTGCGGTATCGCGCTTGTCATATTGCTGCTTCGCCAGAATGATCTCCTGAACCGCGCGCAGAAAAGCATGCGCGGCCTGACGGACGATCTGCGTGCCGCGACGCTGGAATTGCAGGCGAAGAATGTTCGGCTCGAACACGACGCCTATCACGACGCGCTGACGGGACTGCCGAACCGCGCGCTGTTCCGGCAGGAACTGATCGAGAGGTTGCGCCGATCCTTCGGCGGGACGGGAACGACAGCCATCCTCCTGCTCGATCTCGACGGGTTCAAGGACGTCAACGACACGCTCGGCCACGATGCCGGCGATGCGCTGCTTCAGGCCGTGGCGCAGCGTCTCTCGGGCATCGGCGGCGATTATGACATGGTCTGCCGTCTGGGCGGCGACGAATTTGCCGTCGTCTCCGACGATCTGAACGAGGATGCCGCCCGGCGTCTTGCCACCAAGCTCATCGACCAGATCAGCCGCACCTACCAGCTGGGCGAGCAGGAGGTCAAAATCGGCACCTGCATCGGCATCGCCATATCGCACGGCGCCGTCGACGCGGATGAATTGTTCAAGCGCGCGGATCTGGCGCTTTATGAGGCGAAAGCCATCGGTCCCGGCCGGGCGAGCGTTTTCAAGGTCCGCATGCAGAAGCAGCTGACCGAAAAAAAGTCATTCGAGGCCGATCTGCAGACCGCGTTGCAGAACGACGAGATGGAAGTCTATTACCAGCCGCAGGTGGCGACGCAGACACGCAAGCTCTGCGGCTTCGAGGCGTTGCTGCGCTGGAAACATCCCGTGCGTGGCGATGTGCCGCCCAGCGTGTTCATTCCTGTCGCGGAAAGAACCGGTCTCATCCATTCGCTCGGAAAATGGGTGATGGAGACCGCCTGCCGCGAGGCGATGGGCTGGGACGAGGACATGAAGGTGGCGGTCAATCTGTCGCCGGTTCAGTTCCACAGTACCAACCTCATCCAGAACGTCATGGGCGCGCTTGAGAAAAGCGGGCTGGAACCCAGCCGGCTCGAGCTTGAAATCACCGAATCGATCCTGCTTAACAAGAGCGACCAGACGATCAACACGCTGTCGCGCCTGAAGGCCGTCGGCATCCAGATCGCCATGGATGATTTTGGGACAGGTTATTCATCGCTCGCCAATTTGCGCGGCGTGCCCTTCGACAAGATCAAGATCGACCGCTCGTTCCTGCGCGATATCACCAGCGACCGCGACGCGCTGGCGATCGTGGAATTCGTGGTCGGCGTCGGCCGCAGTCTGCGGATGACGACGATTGCGGAAGGTATCGAGACGGAAGAGCAATATGAATGCGTCAGGCGTCTGGGCTGCGATCAGGTTCAGGGATATCTGATCAGCAGACCGTTGCCGGCCAAGGAGCTTGTGGCCTGGAGTTCCGTCTGAGAGGCGCCTGTTTTGGCGCCGGCCGTATCTTGAATTTTTACCACGTCATAGCGTTGCTTGCGAAAACCGATACCGGTTGCCGCAACGATGCTGTAGAGCATTCCCGGTCGATATGGGATCATTGCGACAAAGCGGCCGGGTTTTGCGAGAAGGCTTGAGACATGGAAATACTGGACGTGCATGGAGTTGCCCTTCCCCTCTCTTCCGATGAGGTGTCGCCGGTCATCTGGCAGGCGCTGACCGACGGCAGCTATGAGGCGAAAGAGGCCCGCAGCGTCCTGAAAGCCATCAAGCCCGGCGATCGCGTACTGGAGCTTGGCTCCGGTATCGGGATCATCACCTCGATCATTGCCGGCATCGAGGATGTTTCCGTCTGGGCTTTCGAGGCCAACCCCTCCACCGCCGCGCTGGCAGAGCGGGTGATCAAGGCCAATTGCCGCGGCAATGTCGTGTTTTCACAGGGGCTTCTCACCGCCGATGAGCCGAGCTCCTATCCTTTTTACGTCCGCAGGGATCTCTGGATGTCGTCCATGGACGAAAATCAGGGGCCTTATGAAAAACGCATCGAAATTTCTTCCGCCAATATCGATGAATTTATCGCCAGCCGGGGCATTACCGCGCTCGTGATGGATATCGAGGGTGCGGAACGCGATCTGCTCGGCAGGGCCGATCTGACCGGCGTGGAGCGGATATTCGTGGAACTGCACGACCATCTTTACGGTCTCGCCGGGGTTCGCGATATCATGCAGGCGCTGACCGCCAAGGGATATGCCTATGATCCGCGCGGTTCACGCGGGCCATGTGTCCTGTTCTCCAAGGACGAGAGCCCGAGGGAATACGATCCCGAGGTAGACTGAGGCCGCACCGAATTCACGGAACCCTCCGCCGGTGATTCCCGTTCTCACCCTTGCATGAGGGCGCGGAGCGGGTCGACACGTGTGCCGGAATGGTATGCGGGTCGAGAAGATAATTTCATAAACAGCAATTCATTCCCAATTATTGTTGCAATTGTTGCAACCGTTATCCTGCGTCATCATCCCTCCATCAAACCGGCGCACAACAGGCTGTGCCGCAGATGCCAACGCAACCGAAGGAGTAACGATCATGGGCTTTGTTAAGACGACAGACGGAACCGAAATCTTCTACAAGGACTGGGGCCCGAAGGATGCCCAGCCGATCATGTTCCACCATGGCTGGCCGCTCTCGTCCGATGACTGGGATGCGCAGATGCTGTTCTTCGTTTCCAAGGGTTTTCGCGTCGTCGCCCATGACCGCCGTGGCCACGGCCGTTCCGCCCAGGTCGCCGACGGTCATGACATGGATCACTACGCCGCCGACGCCTTTGCCGTCGTTGAGGCCCTCGATCTGAAGAACGCCGTCCATATCGGCCACTCCACCGGTGGCGGCGAAGTCGCCCGTTATGTCGCAAAACATGGCGAACCCGCCGGCCGTGTCGCCAAGGCGGTTCTCGTTTCCGCCGTGCCGCCGCTGATGCTCAAGACCGAGGCCAATCCGGAAGGCCTGCCGATGGAGGTTTTTGACGGCTTCCGCTCGTCGCTCGCCGCAAACCGCGCGCAGTTCTTCCGCGATGTGCCGGCCGGCCCGTTCTATGGCTTCAACCGCGATGGCGCGACCGTTCATGAAGGCGTTATCCAGAACTGGTGGCGGCAGGGCATGATGGGCGGCGCAAAGGCCCATTATGACGGCATCAAGGCCTTCTCGGAAACCGACCAGACCGAAGACCTGAAGAATATCAGCGTTCCTACACTGGTGCTGCATGGCGAAGACGACCAGATCGTGCCGATTGCCGACTCCGCGCTGAAATCGGTTAAGCTGTTGAAAAACGGCACGCTGAAGACCTATCCCGGCTTCTCGCACGGTATGCTCACCGTCAATGCCGATGTGCTGAACGCCGATCTTCTGGCCTTCATAAAGGGCTGATTCTTCTGCAAAATCGCAATGCGGCCGAGCGTTCGGCCGCATTTTGCGTTTCGCATCAGGCCATGTGGCCTCGCCAGGCATTGCGGTAAGAGGCGAGGCCGGGAATATCGTGCGGCGTGAAATGGCGCTCGCGACCGGCAAGCGGCTTGATGCCGGTGAGCAGGGCCGCACCGGCGCTGGTGCCCGTCGACCCTTCGACCGCGGTTACTTCGGTCTCTGCAAAGCCGGCCAGCGCCTTCAGATAAAGGGTGTTGCTGGCGAAGGGGCCTTCCACAAGGATCGGACCTTTCCGCCCGATGAGCGAGAGGCTGCATTCCGTCATCAGGGCGAGATAAAGCGACGCCGCTGCGTGCCGTTCCGCGGCCGTAGCATTTTCATCGCCAATCCAGCGCGCTGCCCTGTCGGGAAAGGGGCCGGAGCCGCTGACGACGCTCGGCAGCAGCATCATGCCCCTGGCAACCACGCCGCCGAGAGCCGCGTCTATCGCTTCGTCTTTCACGGCCCCGAATTGCTGCGCCAGCATTTCATATTCCCTGCCGCCCATGAAGCGTGACGAGGGAACGGGACGGCCGAAAGCATCGACATTCAGGAGTGTATCACGGGTGGGATCGAGCGAACCCGCCGCGCCGCCGATGGCGAAATTCACCACCCAGGTGCCGGTGGAGACGACCGAAAAATCACCGTCCCGACGCAGAAGATGCGGCAGGAGGGATGCGTTGGAATCGTGGATGCCACAATAGACCGGCATATGCGGTGAAAGACCGGTTTCCAGCGCAATCGACGGGCGGATTGTTCCCAGCACATCGAAAGCGGAGCGGACCGGCGCCATCAAATGTTCGATACCGAGACGCGCGACGAGCGAGGAGAAACTCTTCCGCCGCGGGTTCCAGAGATCCGTATGGCAGCCAAGCGAGGTCGTTTCCGTGGCCTGAATGCCCGTCAGCCGTCCCGCCCAATATTGCGCATAGGTGACGATGCTGCGCACTCTGGAGAAATCGTCCGGAAAGGCCGCTTTCTGGAAATGGATTTGCGAGCCAAGGTTCAGCCCGACGGGAAGCTGCGGTGAGCCGGTCTCGGCAAAATCGGGCCTGATGCCGCGATAGGCTTCTTCAATGGCGGCGGGATAGCCGTGTTCATAATCGAGCACCGGCATGGCGAGATCGCCGTTCGCATCTAGAAGCGCTGCAGAAGCGCCATGGGTGGTGATCGAAATCGCATCGAAACCAGGCTTCTGGCCGAAACGCTGAAGCGCGGAGAGAATGAAGCGCCAAAGCATCTCCACATCGTAATGCGGATAAATCCCATCGCGAAGGACGGGGTTCGCCTGTTTCTCAGCGACAATCTCCTCGCCGCTGCCGGTGTCGATGACGACGACCTTGGCATTGGTTTTGCCGATATCGATGACCGCGACGCGGCCCGGTTTGATGCTCTCGCTCATGGCAGATGGAACACCGTCACCAGATCTTTTGCGACCGGCGAATGATCGGCATTGCTCTCCATGATATCGGCCATATGCGCCCACCACTTCTTCATCACGGGATGTTCGGGCAAAGCCGCCATGCCGTGGTTCTTCGGGCGCGTCAACACGCCGAACAGGATGTTAGTTTCCGGGTCGAGATGGATGGAGTAATCGCTCACACCCGCGTCGCGCAGCAGCGTCACCAGTTCCGGCCATATCTCGTCATGGCGCTTTTTATATTCGGCCTCTTTTCCGGCAAAGAGTTTCATCTTGAAGGCGTGTTTTTCAAGTTCCGGCATGGCTTAACTTCTCATGGCGCGAAGGCGACGGACAACGATGGGGATGGCGATGGTTACGATGAGCAGCAGACCGACAAAGATCGACATGACGATGCCCGGCACATTCAGAAGACCGAGCCCGAAGGTGACGAGGCCCATGACGAAAGCGGCAATGACGACGCCTGCGATGGTGCCGGAGCCGCCGAGAATGGAGACACCGCCGAGCACCACCATGGTCACCACCTCAAGCTCCCACCCTTGAGCGATGGACGGGCGCGTGGAGCCCAACCGCGACGTGAGGCAGACGGCAGCGATGCCGCTCATCAGGCCGGTGAGCAGGAACAGGATGAACTTCACCCGCTCGACGGGTATGCCGGAGAAACGGGCGGCGAAGGGATTGTTGCCGATCACATAGACCTGCCGGCCGAAATTGGTGGCATGCAGTAGAATGGCGAAGAGGATGGCCATGGCGATGAACAGCACGAATTCGAAAGAAATCACCCAGAAAACGTAACCCTGACCGAAATAGGCAAAATCGGCGGGATATTTGCCATAGGCCTGATCGCCCAGCACCATATAGGAAATGCCGCGAAACAGGCTCATCGTGCCGATGGTGACGACGATGGACGGCAGTTTCAGCCCTGCGACCAGAAAGCCGTTGAAGGCCCCGCACAAAAGCCCGGTGCCGATGCCGATGGCGACGAGGCCGGGCGTGCCGACGCCCATCTGCACTGCCGCACCCATGGCGGTGGAAGCGAGCGCGATGATGGCGGCGACGGAAAGATCGATTTCACCGGCGATGATCAACAGCGCCATGGCGAAGGCGATGATCGCCTTTTCCGTGAAGTTGAAGGTCGCGTCCGACAGGTTCCAGGCATTGAGGAAATAGGGTGAGGCCAGCGAATTGGCGATGAAGATGAGGATCGCAACACCAAGCAGCAGCACTTCCCAACTGGCCATGATGCGGCGTATCGGCGTGCCGAGCTTGTCTGGAATGATGCGCGGATTCTGCGCTGGTTGAGGCATGGTGCTCATGCTGCGGCCTCCCTGGCCTGATCGCTTGCTGCGCGGTCACGCAGGATGATACGGCCTTTTCGCGCTTCGGCGCGGGCGTTGAAGACGACGGCGAGCACGATCACCACGCCGGAAATCGCCATCTGCGCGAAGGGCGAAATGCCGATGACGGGCAGGGCATTCTTGATGACGCCGAGGAACAGCGCGCCAAGCACCGCACCCGCCACCGAGCCCATGCCGCCGGCAATCGAGATGCCGCCGATCACATTCGCCGCCACGCTGTCCAGTTCGAAACCGGCGGCAATATCGACATAGGCAACCGCATAACGCGATACCCAGAGATAGCTGGCGAGACCGGCCAGAGCGCCTGACAGCACGAAGGCGAAGAAGCGCGTGCGGCCGACATCGATGCCCGCATAGACGGCGGCACTCGGATTACCGCCCGACGCATAGGCGGAGCGGCCGAAGGAGGTGCGGCTGAGCACCAGCCACGCGCCGGCGATGATAACGATCGCCACCCATGAAAGTACGGGCATACCGAGGATCATGGTGCGCGGCACGTTGAGGAAGGTGGGGGAAAGCTGGTGCGCATTCACCCAGCCGCCGCCGGACAGCACGAAGGCCATGCCGCGATAGATGGTGAGCGTGCCGAGCGTGACGACGATGGGCGGAATGCCGAGCCACCAGACCAGCACGCCGTTGAGCGAGCCGAGAAATGCGCCGATGCCGACCGCCATGACGATGAGAAGCGGCAGGGGAATTCCCGGAAAGGCGGCATTGGTCATCGCCACCGCCATGCCGGTGAAGGCGAGATTGGCGGCAACCGACAGATCGATGGATTTGGTGAGAATGACCGCCATCTGGCCTAGCGCCAGAATGATGAGGATGGAGGTATCGTTGAAGATATTGACGAGATTTGCGGGTCGGCTGAAACCGGGCGCGCGCAGCGCAAAACCGGCGATCATGATGATGATGATGCCCGCCAGCAGCCATTCGCGATTTTTAAGTAGACGTTGCATGGTTTTGCCCCTCTCAGGCATTGCCGGTGGCGGCGCGCACCAGCTTTTCCGGAGAAAAATCGGCGCGTTCGAACTGGCCCGCCATCAGGCCTTCGCGCATGACGATGGCGCGGTCGGACATGCCGAGGATTTCGGGAAGTTCGGATGAAATCATGATGATGGAAAGCCCTTCCGCCGCAAGCTCGCTGATGAAGCCGTGCACGGCGGCCTTGGAGCCGATATCGATGCCCTTGGTGGGTTCATCGAGAATGATGACCTTGGGCTGGGTGGCGAGCCACTTGCCGATCACCACCTTCTGCTGGTTGCCGCCTGAAAGCGTGCCGACCGGCACCGAAAGGGCGGCCGCGCGCAGATCGAGCCGTGAGGCATATTTGCGCGCCAGCGCGAATTCATTGGCGGCGGCCAGAAAGCCCTTGCGCGACGTGCGCGTGAGCGATGGCAGCGACATGTTCTGGTAGATCGGCATATCCAGCGCCAGCCCGTGGCGGCCGCGCTCCTCCGGCACATAAACGATGCCGGCGCGGATCGCGTCTTCCGGCGAGCGGAAGGAAAGCGGCTGGCCTTCCAGCGATACCTGCCCTGAAGCCGGCCGGGTAATGCCGAACAACGACTGGCAAAGCTCGGAGCGGCCGGCGCCGATCAGCCCGTAGAGGCCGAGAATCTCGCCCTTGCGCAGTTCGAGCGAAATATCGCGGAATTCCGTCTCATGCGAATAATCGCGCACCGAAAGAACCGTCGGACCAAGTGTGACGGCCTGCTTGGGAAAGGCGTTCGTCACGTCGCGGCCAACCATCAGCCGCACGATCTCGTCCTGCGGCGTGGCGGTGAGATTGCCCGCTCCAACCATCCTGCCGTCGCGGAACACGGCGTAGTTCTCGGCGATCTCATAGACCTCGTCGAACTTGTGGCTGATGAAAAGGATCGCCTTGCCCTGCCGCTTGAGGTTTTCGACGATGCGAAAGAGATCGTCGATTTCCTTGCGGGAAAGGGCGGCCGTCGGTTCGTCCATGATGACGATGCGCGCCTCGACCGAAAGCGCGCGGGCGATGGCGACGAGATGGCGCTGGGCGATGGACAGGTCCTTCAGCCGGATCGTCGGATCAATGGTGCTTTCGAGCTGTTCCAGCAGGGTTCTGGCGCGCGTGTTGATGGTCTTCCAGTCGATCAGACCGAAACGACCCTTCGGCGCATGGCCGAGGAAGATGTTTTCACCGACGGAAAGCTCGTCGAACAGCACGGTTTCCTGATGAATGGCGGTCACGCCGGCGTCGATGGCGTCCTGTGCGCTGTGAAAATGGACGGGCTGACCATCGAGAAGGATTTCGCCCTCGTTGGGGCGGTAAATGCCGGTGAGGATTTTGACGAGCGTGGATTTACCAGCACCGTTCTCGCCGATCAGCGCGGTGACCTTGCCGGGATAAAGCGCGATATCGACGCCGTCCAGCGCTTTGACGCCGGGGAATATCTGGCTGATGCCGCGCATTTCCAGAATGGGCGTTGAATTTGAAGCCTCGACGACATCTAAAATTTTCGTTTCGATACGCATCATCCGTCTTACCGGTCAGTTTGATTGAAGCGGTGAAGGGCACCCCCCTCTGCCCTGCCGGGCATCTCCCCCTCAAGGGGGGAGATCGATATGCGGCACCGTTGAGGCCATCACTAAAGTTGAGAGTGAGCGAGTGTTATAATCTGGCTGATCTCCCCCTTGAGGGGGAGATGCCCGGCAGGGCAGAGGGGGGTGCCCTCCACCCGCCGTCAGCCACTTCTCCGATCAAAAGATCTTCGAGAACTGATCGATATTCTTCGCGTCATAGATGAACGGATCGGCCATCGCCGCTTCGCTGTTTTCGCCAACCATGATCTTGCCCATGCGGCCGGCTTCGATTTCCGAGCCCGGCTTGCCATCGGTTTCGCCCTTCACCAGGCGATAGGCGATCTGGGTGGCGGAGTAACCGAGGTCGATCGGGTTCCAGATGGCGAATTCCTTGGTGGCGCCCGACTTGATGGCGCCGGCCATTTCAGACGGCAGGCCAAGGCCGGTCACATAGACCTCACCGATCTTGCCCGCATCCTTCACCGCCTGCGAGGCGGCGAGAACGCCAACCGTCGTCGGCGCGACGATGACCTTCACATTCGGCTGCGAGGAGAGCAGGCCCTGGGCTTCGCGGTAGCTCTTGTCGGCCAGGTCGTCGCCGTAGACCGTGGTGACGAGGTTGAGGCCTGGGAAATCCTTCAGCTGCTTTTTCATCTCGTCGATCCAGATATTCTGGTTCGTGGAGGTGGTGGTAGCCGAAAGAATGGCGAAATCGCCCTTGCCGCCTTCCAGATGCGATGCGGCGAGCTGCAGGCACATCTTGCCGATCAGCGCGTTGGACGAGGGGTTGAGCTGGAGAATGCGGCCTTCCGGCGCAACACCGGAATCCCAGGAGATGACCTTGATGCCGCGCTGCGCTGCCTTTTTCAGCGCCGGAACCACGGCATCCGGGTCATTGGCGGAAATGGCGATGGCATCGACGCCCTGCGCGATCAGCGAATTGATGACTTCGATCTGGCCTTCGGCCGTGGTGCTGGTCGGGCCGGTATAGATGATCTCGACGCCGCCGAGGTCCTTTGCGGCCTCCTGCGCGCCCTTGTTGGCGGCTTCGAAAAAGCCGTTGCCGAGCGATTTGACCACCAGTGCGATCTTCACATCGGCGGCCTGAGCAACTCCGCCCAGCCCTGCGACGGAGAGCGCCGCGCCAAGCGCCAGAGCGCTCGTCAATGTTCTGCGTGTAAGTTTCATGTCCCTTTTCCTCCCGTTTTGAACCTTTTTCCTCTCTCCGGTGCTCCTCAGGCGACCGAAGAAGAATCTTCTTCATCCGGCGGGGCGGCTGTCTTGCCATCCCTCACCGCGCCGACGACCAGTAGTTCGACGCCGGCATCTTCCACCATCCTCGCCGCCTCGTCGGAAATCCCGTCATCGGTAATGATGGTCGAGACATTTTCGAGCGGGCATAAAATGAGGCTGGAACGCTTTCTGAATTTCGAAGAATCGACCATCACGATAAGCTCTTCCGCCTGTCGCATCAGCTTCTGCTCGCTCTGGATCACCAGCGCATCGGATTCCATGATGCCAAGCGCTCCCACGCCCTGCGCACCGAGAAAAATCCGCCGCGCATAAAAATTGCGGATCGCATCATTCTCGAAAGGCGACAGGATAAGGCTCTGGTCGCGATAGATCGCGCCGCCCGGCACGCTGACACTGCATTTGGAATGTTTGACCAGATGCTCCGCGATGGCGAAAGAATTGGTCATGACTTGCAGGCGGCGCGCCGCCATGTAATGCACCATCTGGAATGTCGTCGTGCCGCCATTCAGGATGATCGCATCGCCATCGTGGCACAGATCGACCGCCTTGCGCGCAATTGCGCGTTTCTTGTCGATATTGACCGATTCGGACACGCGGAACGGCCTTGCGGCCAGATTGCCGAGCTGCGGCGGATGCACCGCTTCGGCCCCGCCGCGCACGCGGCGCAATTTGCCCTGAACGTGCAGGGACGCGATATCCCGGCGGATCGTCGCTTCAGACGCATCCGTCAGTTCGGCAATATCCTGCACCGTCACGACAGCTTTTTCCTGCGTGGCGCTCAAGATGATGCGATGGCGTTCGCGTTCGTGCATGGGGTCCTCCTGATCGTGATTATTCGCAATCTCTTTACGTTGTCAATCAAGAACGATCAAATTAATCAATATCGCGCTGCAACATGAAAATTTATGATCGTTTTTGATTGACATTATGCTTTTGGATGCGCGATATCTGCCATCAAAGGAGGCGGGCCGGTATCGGCTCCGCGAATGCAGACAGATATTGGGAGGAAGACATGACGGGAAAATCCCGCCTTCTCGAAAGCCGTTGGGACGATGCCTATGCCAAAACGCTCGATGAGCCGGGCAAGCTGCTTTATCGCTCCAATCTGCTCGGTGCCGATAAGCGCATCACCAATTATGGCGGCGGCAATACATCCGCAAAGGTGCTTGAGGCCGATCCGCTGACGGGCGAGAAAGTTCGCGTCATGTGGGTGAAGGGCTCCGGCGGCGATGTCGGCACCATCAAGCTCGATGGTTTTGCAACGCTTTATCTCGACAAGCTGGAAGCGCTGAAGGGCATTTACAAGGGCGTCGAGGATGAGGACCGCATGGTCGGCTTCCTGCCGCATTGCACCTTCAACCTCAATCCGCGTGCGGCTTCCATCGATACGCCGCTGCACGGTTTCGTGCCCTACGATCATGTCGACCATATGCATCCGGACGCGATCATCGCCATCGCCGCCTCGAAGAATTCGAAAGAGCTGACGCAGCAGATTTTCGGTGACGATATCGGCTGGCTGCCCTGGCGTCGCCCCGGTTTCCAGCTGGGTCTCGATCTCGAAGCTTTCGTCAAGGCCAACCCGAAGGCCAAGGGCGTCGTGCTGGAAAGCCACGGCCTGTTCACCTGGGATAACGACGCCAAGGCGTGTTACGAGCTGACGCTTGCCATCATCAACAAGGCCATCGAATGGTTTGCGGCCAAGACCGAAGGCAAGGCGATTTTTGGCGGCGCGGTGGCGAAGAGCCTGCCTCTTGCCGAACGCCGCGCCATCGCCGCCCGGTTGATGCCGGAAATCCGTGGCCGCATCGGCCGTGAGGAACGCAAGCTCGGCCATTTCGACGATCAGGAGGCGGTTCTCGAATTCGTCAACTCGAAAGACCTGAAGCCGCTGGGTGCGCTCGGCACATCCTGCCCGGATCACTTCCTGCGCACGAAAATCCGTCCGCTGATCCTCGATCTCGATACGGCCAATCCCGATGTGGATGCGCTGACGGCCGGCCTCGACAAGGCGCTTGAAGCTTACCGCGCCGATTATACCCGCTACTATGAAGCCTGCCGCCACGATAATTCGCCGAAGATGCGCGATCCGAATCCGGTGATTTTCCTGATCCCCGGCGTTGGCATGTTGTCTTTTGCCAAGGACAAGGCCACCGCCCGCATCGCCGGCGAATTTTACGTCAACGCCATCAACGTCATGCGCGGTGCTTCCACCGTGTCCGAATATCAGGGCCTTCCCGAGCAGGAAGCCTTCGATATCGAATATTGGCTGCTGGAAGAGGCAAAGCTTCAGCGCATGCCGAAGCCGAAGAGCCTCGCCGGCCGCGTCGCCTTCGTCACCGGCGGCGCCGGCGGCATCGGCCGGGCGACGGCGGAACGGCTGGCGGGCGAGGGCGCCTGCGTGGTTCTGGCCGATATTGACGAGGCGGCGCTGGAAACCGCCAGGGGCGATTTTGCCAAGCGTTACAGTGCTGATGCGGTGCGCAGCGTCAAGCTCGATGTGACGCAGGAAGACGCGGTCATCTCCGCTTTCGCAGAGGCCAGCGTGGAATTCGGCGGTGTGGATATTCTCGTCTCCAATGCCGGCATCGCTTCCTCCGCGCCGGTGGAAGACACCACACTTGCCATGTGGAACAAGAATATCGACATTCTCGCGACAGGTTATTTCCTCGTCTCTCGGGAAGCGTTCCGGCTGCTGCGGCGTCAGAATCTCGGCGGCAACGTGGTCTTCGTTGCTTCCAAGAACGGTCTTGCCTCTTCGCCAAACGCCTCCGCTTACTGCACGGCGAAAGCTGCGGAAATTCATCTCGCCCGTTGCCTTGCGCTTGAGGGCGCGGACGCCGGCATTCGCGTCAACACCGTCAATCCCGACGCCGTGCTGCGCGGTTCGAAAATCTGGAACGGTGAGTGGCGTGAGCAGCGCGCGGCCTCGTCCAAGATCGAAGTGACCGATCTGGAGGAACATTACCGCAAGCGTTCCATGCTGAAGCTCAATGTCTTCCCGGAAGATATCGCCGAGGCGATCTACTTCCTGGCGTCCGACGCCTCCGCCAAGTCCACCGGCAACATCATCAATGTCGATGCCGGTAATGCGCAGAGTTTTACGCGGTAGGAATTTCGGCACGTCTTACCTCCGTCATTCCGGCTCAAGGCCGGAATGACGGAGGCGGGGCGATGAACTAGCACGCACTGGAGCCATTCCGGGGAGGAAGAGATGACCGAGACAAAAATCGCTGCCGATGTGATCGCGGCGGAAAACGACAAGCGTGCTCACGCGCTGAAGGACGATTATCAGGCGCTGGGCAACCAGCTTGCGCGCCGCAATATCGATATCGAGGCCGTTACTGCCAAGGTCGCGGAATTTTTCGTCGCCGTGCCCTCCTGGGGCGTTGGCACCGGCGGCACCCGTTTTGCCCGTTTTCCCGGCACGGGCGAGCCGCGCGGCATTTTCGACAAGCTGGATGATTGCGCCGTCATCAACCAGCTGACACGGGCGACGCCCAATGTTTCCCTGCATATTCCGTGGGACAAGGAAGACCCGAAGCGGCTGAAGAGCCATGCCGATGCGCTGGGTCTCGGCTTCGACGCCATGAATTCCAACACGTTTTCGGATGCGCCCGGCCAGAGCCATTCCTACAAATACGGTTCGCTCAGCCACACGGATGCCGCTACGCGCCGGCAGGCCGTCGAGCACAACATAGAGTGTATTGAGATCGGCAATGCCATCGGCTCGAAGGCGCTGACGGTGTGGGTGGGTGATGGTTCGAATTTCCCCGGCCAGAGCAATTTCACCAGAAGTTTCGAGCGTTATCTCGCCGCCATGGCCGATATCTACAAGGCGCTGCCGGATGACTGGCGCATCTTTTCCGAACACAAGATGTACGAGCCGGCCTTTTATTCCACCGTCGTGCAGGACTGGGGCACCAATTACCTCATCGCCAATACGCTCGGCGAAAAGGCCTTCTGCCTCGTCGACCTCGGCCATCATGCGCCGAACACCAATATCGAAATGATCGTCGCCCGGCTCATCCAGTTCGGCAAGCTCGGGGGTTTCCATTTCAACGACAGCAAATATGGCGATGATGATCTGGATGCCGGCTCGATCGAGCCATACCGCCTGTTCCTCGTTTTCAACGAGCTGGTGGATGCGGAATATCGCGGCGTGAAAGGTTTCCATCCGGCCCATATGATCGACCAGTCGCATAATGTGACGGACCCGATTGAAAGCCTGATCTCCAGCGCCAATGAAATCCGCCGCGCCTATGCGCAGGCATTGCTGGTGGATCGCGCGGCTCTCGACGGTTACCAGCAGGACAATGATGCGCTGATGGCTTCCGATATGCTGAAGCGGGCCTATCGCACCGATGTGGAACCGATTCTTGCGCAGGCCCGGCAATTGGCGGGCGGCGCTATCGATCCGGTCGCGACTTATCGTGCGAGCGGCTATCGCAGCCATGTTGCGGCGAAGCGCCCGGCTTCGGTTGGCGGCAGCGGCGGGATTGTATAGGGACGTCCCTCACACCCGTCACCCCGGACTTGATCCGGGGTCTAGTGTGCGATCAAGTCCTTGATCGCGCAAGAGTCTTTCACGGCGCAGACGCGCCGTGGCTGGATGCCGGATCGAGTCCGGCATGACGGAAATAGTGTCACTTCCCCGAAGGCGATTGCCGGCGTACCTGAAACGTATGCTCCGGCCCGGGAAACGCCCCCGAGCGAACCTCATCGGCATAAGCGGCCGCTGCTTCCGAAACCGCCGGGCCCAGATCGGCGAAACGCTTGACGAATTTCGGTTTGAAATCGGTGAAAAGGCCGAGCATGTCGTCGGAAACGAGCACCTGCCCGTCGCAGGCCGGCGATGCGCCGATGCCAACCGTGGGCGCGGCGAGCTTTTCGGTCAGTTCGCGGGCCAGCGGCTCAACGGTACCTTCCACGACAATCGCGAAGGCGCCGGCCTGATCGACCGCAATCGCGTCACGCCAGATCTTCTGCGTCTCCGCATCCGAATGTCCGAGCGAGCGGAAGCCGCCGGCGGTGTGCACCAGCTGCGGCATGAGCCCGACATGGCCGAACACCGGAATGCCGCGCGCCACCAGAAAGGCGATGGTCTCCGCCATTTCCTCGCCGCCTTCCAGCTTCACGCCGTCGCAGCCGGTTTCCTGCATCAGCCGCACGGCATTGCGGAACGCCTGTTCCTTGGATTCCTGATAGGTACCGAAGGGAAGATCGACGATGACGCAGGCATGTTCGACGCCGCGCATGACGGCGCGGCCATGGGCGATCATCATATCCAGCGTGACGCCGACCGTCGTGTCCATGCCGTAAAGCACCATGCCGAGGGAATCGCCGACCAGGAGCAGATCGCAATGCGGATCGAGAAGGCGGGCAATCGGCGTGGTATAGGCGGTCAGGCAGACGATGCGCGCGTCGCCCTTCATCTGCCGGATGGAGGCCGTCGTCAGCCGCTTGTGTTTTCCATGGGCGCTCATTCGGCCGCCTCCCGTTGATTGATCCTGTCGCGCCCGATGACGCGGTTGTCGAGGAGCCTCGTGCTGCCGAGCCTGACGAACAGCGCCACCAGCACCGGTCCCGCCTGCAATGAAGCAACGGGGGTGAGCGTATCGGGATCGCGCACCGCAACGACTTCCGGCAAGGCCAGCGGTTCGGCGGCGATGAATTTTTCTATCGCGGCTTCGAATGCGGCGGGGTCGTCGAAACCCTCGCCATAAAGCCGTTCCGCCTCATCGAGTGCGCGCGGCACGATCACCGCGGCGGCGCGTTCCGCATGGCTCAGATAAACGTTACGTGACGAACAGGCCAGCCCATCGGCTTCGCGCACCGTAGCGACTGGCACGACCCGCACCGGCTGGGCAAGGTCCTCGACCATGCGGCGGATCAGCGTTACCTGCTGATAATCCTTCTCCCCGAAATAGGCGGCGTCCGGCTGGACGAGGTTAAAGAGCTTGGTCACGACGGTCGCAACACCGGCGAAATGCCCCGGCCGCACCGCGCCTTCCAGCTGGCTTCCCAGTTCGGGCACATCCACGACCGTCTGCATTGGGCGCGGATACATTTCGGAGACGTCTGGTGCGAAAAGAATGTCGATGCCCGCCTCTTCCAGCAATGCGCTGTCCCGGGCGAGATCGCGGGGGTAACGGGCCAGATCCTCATTCGCACCGAATTGCAGTGGGTTAACGAAGATCGAAACCACCGTCACGTCGTTTTCCGCCTTGGATTGGGCAACGAGCGTCAGATGGCCGATATGGAGAAAGCCCATTGTCGGTACGAAGCCGATGGTTTTGCCCGCACGGCGAAAAGTAGCGGTGGCATCCCGCAATTCGGCGACGGTTTTTACAAGCTGCATGGGTCTCCTCCGGCTTCCCCAATCGCCGCCCGGCGAAAGGTGCTGGATAGAACTCGATTTGCCGAACGGGGTCAACGGACGCATCGGGACTATCGATTAACCCTATGACGACTTTTAAGAAAACCGGTGCTCGGCCAGATGGCGGCGATCACTCCACCCAGAGCGGTTTCCTTTTTTCGGCAAAGGCCAATCGCCCCTCCCGCGCCTCGTTGCTGCCGCTGATCGTGGCGATGACGTTTTCGGCAAAGGCGAGCCGCTCGCTGGAGGGCATATCGCGCATCTTCAGCAACGCCGCCTTTCCGGCCGCGATGGCGCCTGGCGCATTCTGCCGCAACCGGGCGAGAACATCCTCGACCACGCCATCGAGTTCGGCCGACGGGACGACCCGATTGACGAGGCCAAGGCGCTCCGCATCAGCGGCGTTTATCGCGGCTCCAAGATAGGCCATTTCCTGAAGCTGGCTCAGAGGTATCTTCGCCAGAAGCTTCGCCGCCACCATGGCCGGGAAAAGCCCGACGCGGACTTCCGGCAGGCCGAATTCGGCATGGTCGGCGGCATAGGCGAGATCGCAGGCGGCGATGAGGCCAAGCCCGCCGGCCAGAACCCGGCCGTTGATGCGGGCGATGACGGGCCTGTCGCAGCCCTCGATGGCACGCATCACATCGGCAATAGGGTTGGTTCCATCCCGCGAGAGGAACATGCCGCCGGCGCTTTCTTTCAGATCGGCCCCGGAGCAGAAGCTGCGGTCTCCCGCAGCCGTTATCACCACGGCGCGCAGGCCGCCATCACCGGATGCCGTGCGGATGGCCGTCGTCAGGGCGTCCGTCATCGCGGCATTTAAGGCATTGTGCACCTCCGGCCGGTTGAGCGTCAGCCAGAGAACGTCCTTGCGCCTTTCGCTCAGCAACTCATCCGCCATGCGCGTCACCCTCCTTTCTTGCTGCAAGCAGCGCCTTGCCGGCGCGCGCCGCATTCGGTCTGCCAAGATGCCGGCTGATCCAGTCTCCGGTTTTTGCCACCGCCATCAGGTCGATACCGGTTTTAATGCCAAGCCCCCGCAGCAGATAAACGACGTCTTCAGTGGCGACGTTGCCGCTCGCCCCCGGTGCAAAGGGGCAGCCGCCCAGCCCGGCCACCGAACTGTCGAAGACGGATATACCTTCATCCAGCGAGGCCAGCACATTGGCGACGCCCTGCCCATAGGTATCGTGGAAATGCATGGCGAGTTTTTCACGCGGGATGCGGGCAGACACCCGCTTGATGAGATTGCGAATCTGCTCCGCCGTGCCGATGCCGATCGTATCGCCGAGCGAAATTTCGTAACAGCCTAGCGCGATGAGCGTTTCGGCCATCGCCGCCACGTCATCTTGTGCAACCGTACCGTCATAGGGGCAGCCGGCTATGCAGGAGAGGTAACCGCGCATGAGGATGTTCCGGCCGGCCGCGGCTGATGCGACATCGCGCAGGCGCTCGAGGCTTTCGGCGCGCGAGCAGCCGATATTGTGCTGGCTGAACCCTTCGGATGCGGAGACGAAAACGGCGATTTCCGTCACGCCGGCATCAAGGGCGGCCTCGAAACCTTTCATATTGGGAACGAGTGCCGGATAGGCGGTGCCGGGTCGCCTTTCGAGGCCCTGAAAAACCTCCTTCGAACCCGCCATTTGCGGCACTTTTTTGGGTGAGACGAAAGCACCCGCTTCCACCGCCGCCAATCCGGCTGCGGCCAGCCGTTCGATCAGCTCGATCTTGATGGCGGCTGGAACCTCGGCGCTTTCGTTCTGTAAGCCGTCACGCGCGCCCACTTCGACGATTTTGACGGTTTGAGGCCAACTCATCTCAACTGGCCTCCGGCTCGAAATCCACCAGCACCGCACCGGCGGCGACCATATCGCCCTCAATGCAATTGATGGCCGTGACGGTGCCTTTCGCTGGCGCGCGGATCGTGTGCTCCATTTTCATCGCCTCCATCACCACAAGGGCCTCGCCGGCCTCAACCGCGGCACCGTTGCTGCTCAGCAAGGCGCGGATGACGCCGGGCATAGGTGCTTCCAGACCGCCGGTATGGGGAGCGGAATCCGCGATATCGGCAGGATCCGGCTGGCTGATGCGATAATGGTCGCCACCCAGAAAAAGTGCGTAACGGCCATCCTCTGCAAAGAAATGGCCCTGCCTTTTCCTGCCTTCCACGGTCGCTCGGAATTTACCGTCGTCCGAAAGGCCGCCATAGGCGCTGATCGCCCGTCCGTCGATCTCCAGCGAAAAACCCTCCGCCGCATGCGTGACGCCGACACTCAGCGGCTGGTTGTCAAACACGAAATACAGCGTTTCCCTTGCCGGCGCGTTGAGGCGGAAGGCGGCAGTCATGTTCCATGGGCTATTGGGATCGGCCTGCGAACCCGGTTTTCCGTTTTTCTGCCGTGCAAGCAGCAGGCCAAGCGCGGCCATGGCTATCTCGTTCCCGTCCGTTGCTGCCGGAGCAAACAGCGCCGCTTCGTTACGGGCGATGAAACCGGTGTCGAGATCGGCGTTCGCGAAGGCCTCCAGTCCCGCAAGCCGCATAAGAAAGGCGGCATTGCTGGTGACGCCGCAGATCGCCAGATTTTCGAGCGCCAACCGCAGACGCCGCACCGCCGAGGGGCGATCTCGGTCCCAGACGATCAGCTTGGCGATCATCGGATCGTAATGCACGGTGATGGCGTCGCCGGCGCGGATGCCGCTGTCGATCCTGACGTGAGGGCCCTGATCGGGAACAACCAGATGGCTGACCGTGCCGATCGACGGCAGGAAATCATGCGCCGGGTCTTCGGCATAAATCCGCGCCTCGATGGCGTGGCCGTGTATGCTGAGTCCGGTCCAGTCTTCCGGCAGGGCCTCTCCGTTGGCGACGCGGATCTGCCATTCGACCAGGTCGAGACCGGTAATATATTCCGTGACCGGATGCTCGACCTGAAGCCTCGTATTCATTTCCATGAAATAGAAGTCGCCGGAAGGGTCGAGCAGGAATTCCACCGTTCCCGCGCCGCGATAATCGATGGCGCGGGCGGCGGCGACCGCCGCTTCATACATGCGCTGCCGAAGCGCATCGGGCAGACCGGGGGCAGGGGCTTCCTCTACGACCTTCTGGTGCCGGCGCTGGATCGAGCAGTCGCGCTCGAAAAGCGAAACACACTTGCCCTGGCCGTCGGCAAAGACTTGCACTTCCACATGGCGCGGCCGTTCAAGGTATTTTTCGATCAGCATGCGGTCATTGCCGAAGGCGGCCAGCGCTTCGCGTTTTGCGCTGGCAAGCTCCGCTGCGAAGTCGCACTTTTGCCGGACGATGCGCATGCCCTTGCCGCCGCCGCCGGCCGAGGCCTTGAGCAGCACCGGATAACCGATCTTGTCGGCCTCGCTTGCCAGCCGTTTCTCCGCCTGTTCATCGCCGTGATAACCCGGCACGACGGGAACGCCAGCCTTCGCCATCAACGCCTTCGCCTCGCTCTTCCCGCCCATGGCGTGGATTGCTTGCGGCGGCGGGCCGATGAAAACGAGCCCGGCGGCGGCACAGGCCTCGGCAAATCTGGCATTTTCGGAGAGAAAGCCGTAACCCGGATGGATCGCTTCCGCGCCGCTTGCCCTGGCGGCGGCGATGATTTTTTCGCCATCGAGATAGGAGGCGCGCGCCGGTGCCGGGCCGATGGCAATGGCCTCATCGGCCAACGCCACATGCATGGAATTGCGGTCGGCCTCCGAATAGATCGCGACGGTGCGGATACCCATCCTGGCGGCGGTGCGGATGATGCGGCAGGCGATTTCGCCCCTGTTGGCGATCAGTATTTTCGAGAACATGGTCGCCTCACATCCTGAATATGCCGAAACGGGTAGGTTCAATCGGTGCATTGAGCGCGGCGGAAAGCCCGAGGCCGAGTACCAGACGGGTATCCTTGGGGTCGATGATGCCATCGTCCCAAAGTCGCGCGCTGGCATAATAGGGATGGCCCTCCCGCTCGTATTTTTCCCGGATCGGCTGTTTGAACGCCTCTTCGCCTTCTTTCGACCAGTGGCGGCCATCGGCCTCGATGCCGTCGCGGCGGATTTGCGCCAGAACGGAGGCTGCCTGTTCGCCGCCCATCACGGAAATGCGGGCATTCGGCCACATCCACAAAAAGCGCGGTGAATAGGCCCGCCCGCACATGCCGTAATTGCCGGCACCGAACGAGCCGCCGATGATGACGGTGAATTTCGGCACTTTAGCCGATGCGACGGCGGTCACGAGCTTGGCGCCATCCTTGGCGATGCCGCCCGCCTCATAGGCCTTGCCGACCATGAAGCCGGTGATGTTTTGCAGGAAAACCAAGGGGATGCCACGCTGGCAGCAGAGCTCGATGAAATGCGCCCCCTTCAGCGCCGATTCCGAAAACAGAATGCCGTTATTGGCGATGATGCCGACAGGATAACCATGGATATGGGCGAAACCGCAGACCAAAGTCGTGCCGTAAAGCGCCTTGAACTCATCGAATTCGGAACCGTCCACCAGACGCGCGATGATCTCGCGCACCTCGAAGGGTTTTCTCGTATCGGCGGGAACGATGCCATAGAGCTCTTCAGCCGGATATAGCGGCTCCGTCGGTTCGCGAATATCCAGTTCCACCTGTTTGCGACGGTTGAGCGTGGAAACGATCCGCCGGGTCAGCGCCAGCGCGTGGCGGTCGTCGCGAGCATAATGATCGGTAACGCCGGATTGTCGCGAATGCACATCCGCGCCGCCCAGCTCTTCCGCGCTCACCACCTCGCCGGTCGCGGCCTTCACCAGCGGCGGGCCGCCGAGGAAGATCGTGCCTTGATTTTTGACGATGACGGACTGGTCGCTCATGGCAGGCACATAGGCCCCGCCCGCCGTGCAACTGCCCATCACCACGGCAATCTGGGCGATACCTTGCGCCGACATGTTGGCCTGATTGTAGAAGATGCGGCCGAAATGATCGCGGTCGGGAAACACCTCGTCCTGATTGGGCAGGTTCGCACCGCCGGAATCCACCAGATAGATGCAGGGCAGGCGGTTCTCAGTGGCGATTTCCTGCGCGCGCAGGTGTTTCTTCACCGTCAGCGGATAATAGGTGCCGCCCTTTACCGTCGCGTCATTGGCGACAATCACACATTCGCGGCCGGAGACCCGGCCGATGCCGGTGACGATGCCAGCGGCGGGAACGGGTTCTTCATAGACCTCGTAAGCTGCGAATTGCGAAAATTCGAGAAATGGGCTGCCGGGATCGAGAAGTGTTTCGATCCGGTCGCGCGTCAGCAATTTGCCGCGGGAAAGATGCCGTTCACGGGCCTTGTCGCCGCCGCCTTTCGAGATTTTTTCGACGTGTTGGCGCAGGTCATCCACCAGCCCCGACATGAAATCGACATTGGCAGCGAAGGTCGGGTCGCGGTTCAGACTTGAAGTAAGCTTCATCGTGTCCTCACCCGTTGCCCTTGACCAGTTCGCGGCCGATCAGCATCCGGCGAATTTCGCTGGTGCCTGCGCCGATCTCATAAAGCTTGGCGTCGCGCAGCAGCCTTCCGGCCGGGCTTTCAGTGACATAGCCGGAGCCGCCGAGAAGCTGGATCGCATCCAGCGCCACCTGCGTCGCCCGCTCGGCGGCAAAGAGGATCGCGCCCGCCGCATCCTGCCTTGTGATGCGGCCATTGTCGCAGGCCCGCGCCACGGCATAGACATAGGCGCGCGACGCATTCATGGACGAGTAGATATCGGCAAGCTTGCCCTGCACCAGCTGGAATTCGCCGATAGGCTTGCCAAACTGCTTACGCTCACGCGCATAGGGCAGCACCAGATCGATGGCCGCCTGCATGATGCCGACCGGGCCGGCGGCCAGCACGGCGCGCTCGTAATCCAGCCCGCTCATAAGCACCGTCACGCCATCATTGAGGCGTCCGAGAATGTTTTCTTCCGGCACCTCGCAATCCTCAAACACCAGTTCCGAAGTGGGTGAGCCGCGCATGCCGAGCTTGTCGAGTTTCTGGGCGGGGCGAAACCCCTTGAAGCTCTTTTCGATCAGGAAGGCCGTGATACCGCGAGGGCCGGCCGACATATCCGTCTTGGCGTAAACCACCAGCGTATCGGCCTCGTGGCCGTTGGTGATCCACATTTTCGCGCCGTTCAGCACATAGCGGTCGCCTTTGCGCTCCGCCTTCAGCCGCATTGAGACGACATCCGAACCGGCCCCAGTCTCGCTCATGGCGAGTGAACCGACATGCTCGCCGGAGACCAACTTCGGCAGATATCTGTGCTTCTGCTCTTGCGTTCCCCAGCGGTGGATCTGGTTGATGCAGAGGTTGGAATGGGCGCCATAGGAAAGGCCGATGGAAGCGGAAGCCCGGCTTATCTCCTCCATCGCCACGCAATGGGCGAGATAGCCCATGTCGGCACCGCCGAATTCTTCTGAAACCGTGATGCCGTGCAGACCGAGCTCACCCATCTCGGGCCAGAGTTTACGTGGAAAACGGTCGTCGCGGTCGATCTCCGCCGCCAAGGGGGCAATTTTATCATCTGCGAATGCGCTTGCGCTGTCGCGCAATGCTGCGATTTCCGGGCCGAGATCGGCATCGAAAATGGCGGCGAGGTTCAAACTCATCGCGTCTCCTCCTCCGGACAGCAAGCCGTCCCTTTTGTCAGCAGCCGGCAACTCCTCCGCGCCGGCAACCCTCATTTTTACGGTGTGTCACCCCCGGTGAAGGCGGCGGATCGGCGCACGAATGTCTTGATGGCGAAATTGGACTGGATGCGCGACACGCCGGGAACCGTGGTCAGGAAATCCAGAAGCTCCTGATAATGTGGCAAATCCCGCACCATGGCGTGGATCAGATAATCCGAACTGCCGCTGGTCTGATAACCGCCCACCACTTCCGGAATGGAGGCGACATGGTGTTCGAAGGTCGTCAGCGCTTCCTTGATCTGCCGTTCCAGTGTGACGGAGATGAAGACGCCCATATTGCCGAGCAGCCGGTTCTCATCGAACACGGCGGTATAGCCACGAATGATGCCTTCCTCTTCCAGCTTGCGCACGCGCCGCAGCGTCGGCGTGAAGGAAAGACCTATCCGCGCTGCCAGGTCACGCCAGCTCACCCGCCCGTCATCGCCGAGCACATGCAGAATCTTGCGGTCGAAACTGTCAAGCTCAATCATGGATCATTTGCTCTATGATATGACTATTTATTGGATCAAAGATATCGCCAATCAAAAAACTGTCAATCAAAATAGCTTTGAAATGAATTCGAGATAGTGATAGCGTTCACCTAGAGCGATGGACCGCTCTAGGTTTTTGCTTGGCATCGGATTATCCGAAAACCGCGGCACACTTTTCGGTCCGATGCTTTTGTCGAGGTCTGGAGGAGATCGCGATGATGGTCGTTTTCTGAAGTGAGAGAATGACCAAGGGAGGTGAATTTGGCTGTGCATGACCCTGTCGTGATCGTCGGGGCCGCCCGTACTGCTATGGGTGGGTTCCAGGGCGAATTCAAATCGGTGGCCGCGCCCGATCTCGGTGCGGCGGCGATCCGTGCGGCCGTCGAACGGGCTGCGGTTCCACCCACTGATATTGACGATGTGCTGATGGGCTGTGTGCTTACGGCCGGGCAGGGGCAGGCTCCGGCCAGACAGGCGGCCATTGCCGCCGGAATCCCCAACTCGGTTGGCGCGACGACCATCAACAAGATGTGCGGCTCTGGTATGAAGGCGATCATGCTGGCGCATGACCAGCTTGCGGCGGGAAGCTCTTCCATCGTGCTTGCGGGCGGTATGGAAAGCATGAGCAACGCGCCATATCTCTTGGACCGCGCCCGCAACGGCTATCGTCTCGGCCACGGCAAACTCACCGATCATATGTTTCTGGATGGCCTCGAAGACGCCTATGACAAGGGTCGGCTGATGGGCACTTTCGCTGAAGATTGTGCTGAAGCCCACCAATTCACCCGTGCCATGCAGGACGACTATGCGCTGACCTCGCTGGAGCGCGCCCGGCGGGCCATCGCTGAAGGGGCTTTCGAAGGGGAAATAGCGCCCGTCGGGGATATCTCGGTGGACGAGCAGCCGGGCAAGGCGAAGCCGGAAAAAATCCCGCAACTGAAGCCCGCCTTCCGCGATGGCGGAACGGTGACGGCCGCCAATTCCAGTTCGATTTCCGATGGCGCTGCCGCTCTCGTTCTCATGCGTCGCTCCGAAGCGGAAAGGCGGGGCCTTTCACCGCTGGCGACTATTATCGGCCAAACCTCTTATGCGGATGCACCCGCCGGATATCCAACGGCTCCCATCGGCGCGATGAAAAAGCTGTTCGATAAAACCGGCTGGGCGGCGAAGGATATCGATCTGTTCGAAATCAACGAGGCCTTTGCCGTGGTGGCGATGGCGGCAATGCGCGATCTCGATCTGCCGCATGAGAAGGTGAATGTGCATGGCGGGGCGTGTGCGCTTGGCCATCCCATCGGCGCTTCCGGCGCGAGGATTGTTGTCACCCTGCTGGCAGCCCTGCAGCGCCACGGGTTGAAACGCGGCGTGGCCGCCGTCTGCATCGGCGGTGGCGAAGCAACCGCGCTCGGCATAGAGCGACATTAAGGGAGGCGGCGATGATCCTGAACGAAGCCCAGCAGCAGATCAGGGACATGGCCCGCGATTTCGCCCGCGAGCGGCTAGCCCCTGGGGCTGCTTCGCGTGACCGGGAAAGCCGGTTCCCGAAAGACGAACTGAAGGAGATGGGAGACCTCGGCTTCCTCGGAATGCTGGTCTCCGAGGACTATGGCGGCTCGGAAACCGGTGCCGTCGCTTATGCTCTGGCGCTGGAGGAAATCGCTGCCGGCGACGGCGCCTGTTCCACCATCATGAGTGTGCATAATTCGGTCGGTTGCGTGCCGATCCTGAAATTCGGGACCGAAGACCAGAAGCAGCGTTTCCTGCCGAAACTGGCCTCCGGCGAATGGATCGGTGGTTTTGCGCTGACCGAACCGCAGGCCGGTTCAGATGCGTCCAACCTCAAGACCCGCGCCCGGCGCGATGGCGACCGATATATTCTCGATGGCGCGAAGCAATTCATCACCTCGGGTAAAAATGGCGATGTCGTCATCGTCTTTGCAGTTACCGATGCGGAGGCGGGCAAGAAGGGCATCAGCGCGTTCATCGTGCCGACCGATACGCCGGGTTACGAGGTCATAAGGGTCGAAGAAAAGCTCGGCCTGCATTCATCCGATACCTGCCAGATCGCTTTCACCGAGATGGCGGTCCCGGCCGAACTGCGGCTGGGCGAAGAGGGGCAGGGGTATCGCATCGCGCTTGCCAATCTGGAAGGTGGGCGCATCGGCATCGCCGCGCAGGCGGTCGGCATGGCGCAGGCCGCCTTCGAGGCGGCGCGGGATTATGCGCGCGAGCGCAAGGCCTTCGGGCAGGCAATCGTGGAGCATCAGGCGGTGGCGTTTCGCCTCGCGGACATGGCGACGCGCATTGAGGCGGCGCGGCAGCTGGTGTTGCATGCGGCGGCGCTGAAGGAGGCGGGAGAGCCCTGTCTTTCGGAGGCCTCGATGGCCAAGCTCTTCGCCTCCGAAATGGCCGAGCGCGTCTGCTCGGACGCCATCCAGATTCACGGCGGTTACGGCTACATGGCGGATTATCCGGTGGAGCGGATCTATCGCGATGTGCGCATCTGCCAGATTTACGAGGGGACCAGCGATGTCCAGCGGATGGTGATCGCGCGGAACCTTTGAGAGTTGTTTCGCGGTCTGGAGGAGATCGCGACGGGAGGAGTAGAATGGATATAACCGAAACGCCACGTCTCAGCCTGCATGTTCCCGAACCTGCGGTGCGGCCCGGCGGGGAGCCGGATTTCTCCAATGTGAAAATACCCAAGGCCGGTTCCGTGCCGCGCCCGGAGGTTGACGCCGCGCCGGAAAGCATGCGCGATCTCGCCTATTCGATCATCCGTGTCCTCAATCATCAGGGCGAGGCCGTCGGACCCTGGGCCGGGCTGCTTTCGGATGAAGACTTGCTGGTAGGCCTCAAAAACATGATGCGGCTTCGGGCTTTCGATGCGCGCATGCTGATGGCGCAGCGGCAGGGCAAGACCTCCTTCTACATGCAGCATCTGGGTGAAGAGGCGGTGAGCTGCGCCTTCCGCAAGGCGCTTTCCAAGGGCGACATGAATTTCCCGACCTACCGGCAGGCGGGCTTACTGATCGCCGATGATTATCCGCTCGTCACCATGATGAACCAGATCTATTCCAACGAACTGGATCCGCTGCACGGGCGGCAGTTGCCGGTGCTTTATTCCTCGAAGGAGCATGGTTTCTTCACCGTCTCCGGCAATCTCGCCACGCAATATGTGCAGGCGGTCGGCTGGGCGATGGCGTCGGCCATCAAGGGCGATACGAAGATCGCAGCCGCCTGGATCGGCGACGGTTCGACGGCGGAGTCGGATTTTCACTCGGCGATGGTCTTTGCCTCCACCTACAAGGCCCCGGTGGTTCTCAATATCGTCAATAACCAATGGGCGATTTCCACCTTTCAGGGCATCGCGCGCGGCGGCTCCGGCACCTTTGCGGCGCGCGGCCTGGGCTTCGGCATTCCCGCACTGCGGGTCGACGGCAATGATTATCTCGCCGTTTATGCCGTGGCGCGCTGGGCGGTGGAACGGGCGCGCCGCAATCTCGGCCCGACGCTGATCGAATATGTGACCTATCGTGTCGGCGCCCATTCCACGTCGGACGATCCGAGCGCCTATCGTCCCAAGACGGAATCCGAGGCATGGCCGCTGGGCGACCCGGTTCTGAGGCTCAAAAAACACCTCATCCTGCGCGGCGTCTGGTCGGAGGAAAGGCACCGGCAGACGGAGGCGGAAATTGCCGATGAGGTGCTTGATGCGCAGCGCGAGGCGGAAAGCCACGGCACGCTGCATGAGGGCGGCAAACCGCCGAAAAAGGATATTTTCGAAGGCGTTTACGAGGAGATGCCGCCGCATCTCGCCCGCCAGCGCCAGAAGGCAGGATGGTAAGACATGGCAAGAATGACGATGATTGAAGCCGTCCGCAGCGCCATGGATGTGTCCATGGAGCGCAGCGACGAGGTAGTGGTGTTCGGCGAGGATGTGGGCTATTTCGGCGGCGTGTTCCGCGCCACGCAGGGGCTGCAGGGAAAATACGGCAAGACCCGCTGTTTCGATGCTCCGATCAGCGAATCCGGCATTGTCGGCACCGCCATCGGCATGGCCGCTTATGGCCTGCGGCCCTGTGTCGAAATCCAGTTCGCCGATTACATGTATCCCGCCTATGACCAGATCACCCAGGAGGCGGCGCGTATCCGCTATCGCTCCAATGGCGATTTCACCTGCCCCATCGTTCTCAGAATGCCGACCGGCGGGGGCATTTTTGGCGGGCAGACGCACAGCCAGAGCCCGGAAGCGCTTTTTACCCATGTCTGCGGGTTGAAGGTGGTGGTTCCTTCAAATCCTTATGACGCCAAGGGGCTGCTGATCGCCTCCATTGAAGACCCCGACCCGGTGATGTTTCTGGAGCCGAAGCGGCTTTATAACGGTCCCTTCGATGGGCATCACGACCGGCCGGTAACGCCCTGGTCCAAACACGAGATGGGGGAGGTGCCGGAAGGGCACTACACCATTCCCATCGGCAAGGCCGAGATACGCCGTCCCGGAAACGCTGTCACCGTCATCGCTTATGGCACCATGGTGCATGTGGCGCTGGCGGCGGCGGAAGAGACGGGTGTGGATGCCGAGATCATCGACCTTCGCAGCCTGCTGCCGCTCGATCTAGATACCATCGTGAAGTCCGTCTCCAAGACCGGCCGCTGCGTCATGGTGCATGAGGCGACGTTGACCTCCGGCTTCGGGGCCGAAGTCGTGTCGCTGGTGCAGGAACATTGTTTTTATCACCTTGAGGCCCCCGTCGTCCGCGTCGCGGGCTGGGATACGCCTTACCCGCATGCGCAGGAGTGGGACTATTTTCCGGGACCTGCCCGTGTCGGGCGCGCCCTTGTCGAAGTCATGGAGGCCTGATTATGGCGGAATTTGTTCTCACGATGCCTGATGTCGGTGAAGGTGTGGCGGAAGCCGAACTGGTGGAATGGAACGTCAAACCGGGCGATCTCGTCCATGAGGACATGGTGCTGGCCGCGGTGATGACGGACAAGGCGACTGTGGAAATCCCATCCCCGGTGGCGGGCGTCGTCACCTGGCTTGCCGTGACGGTAGGAAATACTGTGCCGGTAAAGGCACCGCTCCTGCGCATTGAAACCGATGTCGCCGCCGCCGCTCCCAATGGCAGCGTGCCGGAAGCGGAAGTACCGACACAAATGACGGAAGCGCCTGCCGACATGACGGACACGCCGCCACCCGTTGAAGCCCAGCCGACGGCGCGAGAGCCCGAGGAGCCGCCGCCGCCGCCCGCCGCCGAACCGCATCACAAGCCGCTCGCATCCCCCGCCGTTCGCCAGCGTGCCGATGATCTCGATATTGATCTCACCAAGATCAAGGGCACGGGGCCGGACGGGCATATCACCCATGCCGATCTCGATGGGTTTTTAACGGTACGGGGTCGGCCGGAACGCCCCGAGCCGATAGCGCCCCACGATAGCGCTGTCGAGGAGGTGAAGGTGACCGGGCTCAGGCGCAAGATTGCCGAGAAGATGGTGCTTTCCGCCTCCCGCATTCCCCACATCACCTATGTCGAGGAAGTCGACGTGACCGATCTGGAGGATTTGCGCGCGACCATGAACGGCAATCGCCGTTCCGGGCAACCGAAGCTGACGATCCTGCCGTTTTTGATGCGCGCGCTGGTGAAAGCCGTTGCCGATCATCCCGGCATGAATGCCACCTTCGACGACGACAAAGGGGTCGTCAGCCACTATGAAGCGGTTCATATCGGCATCGCCACGCAGACGCCGTCGGGTCTCACCGTTCCGGTCGTGCGCCACACGGAAACGCTCGGTCTTTGGGAATGCGCGGACGAAGTCGCACGCGTCGCCGAAGCCGCCCGCACCGGCACGGCGCATCGGGAAGAGCTGATGGGCTCCACCATCACCATCAGTTCGCTGGGAGCCTTGGGCGGTGTGGTCTCGACACCCATCATCAATCACCCCGAAGTGGCGATCATCGGCGTCAACAAGATCATGACGCGTCCGGTCTGGGACGGGACGCGGTTTGTGCCGCGCAAGATGATGAACCTCTCATCGAGCTTCGATCACCGAGTTGTCGATGGGTGGGATGCGGCAGTCTTCATCCAGGCCATCAAGGCATTGCTGGAGAAGCCCGCGCTTATTTTCATCGAGTGAAGGCGATCCGTGCTCCCTCATCCCTGTGCTCGTCACAGGGATCCAGCCTGCCCAAGTCTTTGGGCTGAAAGGACTCTCTCCACCGCGCAGACGCGCGTCGGCTGGATTCCTGTGACGAGCACAGGAATGAGGGCTTATGCGTGTCATGACCGCTTTTCTTAGCCCGCGTTTTCAACCTTCACGGAACTGTTTCGCTGTCGGTATAGGCTTGCGTTCGTCATCTTCGGGTATAGAAGAGAAGAACGAGAAGCATGTTTTCTCATCATGATCATAGTGGCGGAAGAGGGCGCTCCGGTGCCCGGCGGTCCGCCCTCCGCCGGCAACCGAATGAAGAAGAAGGTCCTCCCATGAGCACTCCCAAACCCGTTGTCCTGACTATTCTCGATGGCTGGGGGCTGAACGAGGACACATCCAGCAATGCGCCGGTGCTGGCGAATACGCCCACCATGGACCGGCTTTTCGCCACCTGCCCGAATGCGAGGCTCACCACTTTTGGCCCGAATGTCGGCCTGCCCACCGGGCAGATGGGCAATTCCGAAGTCGGCCACACCAATATCGGCGCCGGCCGCATCGTCGCCATGGATCTGGGCCAGATCGATCTGGCCATCGAGGATGGCAGCTTTTTCCGCAATGCGGCGATGCTCGATTTCGCCGCCACGGTGAAGGCCGCGGGCGGTGTGGCGCATCTGATGTGCGTCGTTTCCGATGGCGGCGTCCATGGCCATATCCTCCACGGTCAGGCGGCGGTGAGGCTGATGATCAGCCACGGCCTGAAGGTGGTGGTACATGCCATCACCGACGGCCGCGATGTCGCGCCGCAATCTGCTGAAGATTTTGTGGCGGCGCTGGTGGCAAGCCTGCCGCAGGGGGCAAGCATTGGCACGGTAATCGGCCGCTATTATGCGATGGATCGCGACAATCGCTGGGAGCGCGTCGAGAAAGCCTATGACGCCATGGTTCTGGCGAAAGGCGAACATGCGCGCGATGCAGTGAGCGCCGTTGCCCAAAGCTACAAAAACAATGTCACCGACGAATTCATCCTGCCGACGGTAATCGACGGCTATGATGGCTTCAAGGCCGGTGATGGCCTGTTCTGCCTGAATTTCCGCGCCGACCGTGCCCGTGAAATCCTGCTTGCCATAGGGGCGGACGATTTCGACGGTTTTTCGCGCGAAAAGCCAGTCCTTTCGGCGCTGCTCGGCATGGTGGAATATTCCACCCGGCACAATGATTTCATGACCACGGCCTATCCCAAGCGCGATATCGTCAATACGCTGGGCGCATGGGTGGCGAAGCAGGGGCTTACGCAGTTCCGCCTTGCCGAGACGGAAAAATATCCGCATGTCACCTTCTTCCTGAATGGCGGCAAGGAAGAGCCGGAGGTCGGCGAAGACCGCTTCATGCCGAAATCCCCGAAGGTTGCGACCTACGATCTGCAGCCGGAGATGAGCGCGCCGGAAGTGACGGAAAAATTCGTTGAGGCAATCGGCAAGGGTTACGATCTGATCGTCACCAATTACGCCAACCCCGATATGGTCGGCCATACCGGCGATCTGCAGGCCGCAATCAAGGCCTGTGAAGCCGTGGATCGTGGGCTTGGTGCGGTCGTTGCCGCCCTCGAAAAAGTGGGTGGCGCTATGCTTGTCATTGCCGACCACGGCAATTGCGAAACCATGGTCGACCCGGTGACCGGTGGCCCGCATACGGCGCACACCACCAATCCGGTGCCGGTGATCCTTTTCGGTGGCCCGGAAGGTGCGAAGCTGCATGACGGCATTCTCGCCGATGTCGCCCCCACCCTGCTGCAACTGATGAATGTGCCGCTGCCGCCCGAAATGACAGGCAAAAGCCTCATCGACCTCTAATCACACGCAGTCGCGCGGGAGCGTTCCAGCCCCGCGCGACGGCCCGTTCCCCGCGCGCCGAACCAGCGTTTGCATTATGGCTGCTTTGCGTAGAGGCGGTCGTGGACCAGCATGCCGGCAATCATGGCGCTGACGAAAAGAACGACCGGCACAAGCCCGAGGGCGAGAGCCGATAGTGCCGGGCCGGGGCAGAAACCGGCAAGCCCCCAACCGACGCCGAAAATGGCCGAGCCTGTTATGAGCGGCCGGTCGATGCGGGTTTTTACTGGAAGGCTGAAATCCTCTGCGAGGACCGGTTTGGCGAGACGTCGGCTGAGCAGCACACCCGGCACGGCGACCATCACGGCACCGCCGAGAACGAACATCAGGCTCGGGTCCCAATGGCCGCTCGCCACGTCGAGAAAACCGGAAACACGGGCCGGATCGACCATGCCGGAGAGCGAGAGGCCGAAGCCGAACAGCGCTCCGGCGGCCAATGCCAGGACAACACGCGCCACGGCCGGATTTTTCATGACAGGGCTCCCACTATCGTCGCGGCGCAAATACCGGTGATCAGGAAGGTGGCGGTCGCGGCGATGGAGCGCCGGGAAAGTCGCGCCAGCCCCATGATGCCATGGCCGGACGTGCAGCCGGAGCCCATGCGTGTGCCAAAACCCACCAGCAGGCCGGCAATGAGGATGAGCGGCCATGGTGAAACTATGGTGACGGCAGGCAGCCGGCCGAATGCGGCGGCGTGGATATAAGGCCCGGCCAGCAAGCCGGCGACGAAGGCGAGATCGGCAAGACGCCGCTCCCTGCCGAGCATTTTTCCCATTATCCCGCTGATGCCGGCAATGCGGCCGTTGAAAAGAAACAGCAGAATGCTGGCAAGACCGAGCAGCATGCCGCCGAAAAGAGAGGGCCAATAGGGGCTCACGGGGTCTCCTCCTCCGGCGCGCAGAATATGGTGTAAAGGGCCTCTATCAGTTGCGCCGCTTTCGCTTCGCTCAGTTGGTAGAAGATTTGCTTGGCGTCGCGCCGGGTTTCGACCACACCGGCTTCCCGCAGGACGCCCAGCTGCTGGGAAAGCGTCGGCTGGCGAATATCCAGCTTGACCTCCAGCTCGCCGACGGAAAATTCCCCCTGCGCCAGCGTGCAGGCGAGCATCAGCCGCGCAGGATGGGCAAGCGTCTTCAGAAGCAGCGCGACCTCGACAGCCCGCTCTTCCATGGCGGGGAGAGGGATTTCTGCAATATGCCGGGGCTTTTCCAGCGCGTTTTCCTTTACCATATGCTGCCCTCCAGCACGTCGAGCGGGAATTTCAGGTAACGTTTGCCATTCGCTTCCGGCTCCGGCAGGCGGCCGCCGCGAATATTGACCTGCAGGGCGTGGAGAATGAGCTTCGGCATCGGCAATGTGCGATCCCGCGCTTCCCTGAGGCGGATGAAGCCCTCCTCCGTCATGCCGGCAAGATGCGGATTGCTGCGTTTCTGTTCGCCGACCGTGGTTTCCCATTTAGGCGCGCGGCCGCCGGGCTGATAATCGTGGCCGGTGAAAAGCCGTGTTTCGTCGGGAAGGGCGAGAATGTCCTGGATCGACGCCCAGAGTTCCCTGGCGCTACCGCCGGGGAAATCGGCGCGCGCGGTGCCGGAATCGGGCATGAAAAGCGTATCGTGCACAAAGGCGGCATCACCCACCACATAGGTCACGGAAGCGAGCGTGTGGCCGGGCGAAAACAGCACGCGCGCTTCAAGGGAGCCGATATTGAACCTGTCGCCCGCCTCGAACAGCCGGTCCCATTGCGAGCCATCGGTTTTGAAATCCGGCCAGTTATATTTCTCCTGCCAGAGCTTCTGCACGCCGGTGACCTTCGCGCCGATCGCCGTCTGCGCGCCGGTCTTCTGCTTCAGATAATGGGCGGCGGAAAAATGGTCGGCATGCGGATGGGTATCGAGAATCCATTCCACCGACAGACCCTGGCTCTCTACATAGTCCAGAATGGCGTCGGCATTCATCGTTCCGGTCGCGCCGGATTTCTCATCAAAATCATAGACCGGGTCGATAATGGCGCAGCGCCCGGTGGAGGGATCGGACACGACATATTGCACGCTCCATGTGCGCGGATCGAAGAATGCCTTGACGTGCGGAACCGCCGCAGCGCGCCGGTCCAGCCAGCGGGTGGCGCCGGAAAGGTCAAAGCCATGCGCCTTGCCGAAAACCTCGATATCGTCTCTTTCGATGCGCCCATCCAGCGCTTCCCCGAGAACATGAAGCGTGAGCGCGCGGGTGCCGCCCTTGCAATGGGCAAAAACAGGACCTTCCGCTTCCGCCATTTTCTGCTGGAAGGCGCGGATATCGGCTTCGGTAATGGTAGGGCCGCTGACCGGGATGAAACCATAATCCATGCCCGCCGCGCTGGCGGCGCTTTTTTCCTGGGCATTGCCCGGCTGGCCGGGCTCTTCACCATCAGGCCGGGCGTTGATGATGCTTTTATAACCCTGGGCGGAGAGCGATGGGAAATCGGCGATCATCGGCTGGCCCGCAACTGTCAGACGCTCGTTGATCTTCACGGCATTCATCGGCACCTCCTGTTGTAATAATTTAATATATATTATTATATAATGTATATTGTATGTTTGCAAGGGCGCGGACTGCCCTCGTTTCCGAATGTCTCCTGCCGTATTTTCAGGAAAGGTTCGGAAGGAAATCCTAGACACGGGATTTCTTCGTTTTGTGACGGGTGGGCGGAGATTGCCTGTATCGGACATGCAAAAACATGCCTTGCGCCCGAAATATTGGGGCACAAGGCATGTTCGCGAAAACCGGTTCGAATTCAGGCTCGCTTCAGACGGCGAGCCTGCGGCGTGTCGCCTTCCAGCCAAGACAGATGGCTGCAACAAGCAGAACCGTCTGGGCGACCACGAAGGGTGGCTCATTGCCGTTCGGCGCCAGGTTGTTGAGTGTTTCGACCTTGAGAAAAGCCTGAACGATCAACACGAACATATTGAGATAAAGGCTGATCGTGGCGGTGATCGTATAAATGATGCGCGCCCTGCCATTCAGACCGTATCCATAAAGCGCAACCAGTGCGATAGCCAGAACGAGGGTAGAAATGATGCCGACGCCGAGTGCCGGTGTGAAATTTCCGATTGGAAACAGGAAGCCGGTAAGTGTGGTGGCGAGCGTGGTGACGAGGAAAATCGCCATCATGCGGGGCATCCACCGCCCCGCCGCATAAGCGGGCAGGGCGATCAGTCCGGTGACAATGCCGATGAAGCTTAAGCCCACATGCAATGCCGTGAATTGGGGAATTGTCAGTCCGAGGATCATGATACGTCTCCCTCTATTCGGTTTTGGCTGCACGATACCGGCTGGCGGCAAGTGCATGCGACAGAT
The DNA here is from genome assembly GCF_002008205.1 of Agrobacterium sp. YIC 4121. Taxonomy (NCBI): domain Bacteria; kingdom Pseudomonadati; phylum Pseudomonadota; class Alphaproteobacteria; order Hyphomicrobiales; family Rhizobiaceae; genus Agrobacterium; species Agrobacterium sp. YIC 4121. The sequence continues at coordinate 186,344 of NZ_MRDI01000020.1, forward strand.
TGGGCCTTAACGCCGCGCGCGCCGCAAGGAAATTTTCGAGATCGGCCGTATCCGGCAGGGAAGGAATGGTCAGCGCTTCGCCGAGGTCGAGACCGGCAAGGGCCGCATCCACCATGTCGTAAACATCCATGACCATGGCGGCCGGAATGGCTTCGAGCCGTTCCTCTTCCCAGATCGCCGTGCGGGTGATGCCCGGCAGGACGGCCTGAACCCGCACACCGGAGGGCGAAAGCTGCGCCTGCAGCGCCTCGGTGAAGGCAAGCACGAAGGCCTTGGTGGCCGGGTAGACGGCGGTGAACGCCGCCGGCATCAAAGCTGTGACCGAGGTGATGTTGATGATCGTGCCCCTGCCATCGGCGGCAAGGCGCGGCGCGATGGCCGCCGCAAGCCGGGTGACGGCAAGAATGTTAAGGTTGATCATCGTCGTCACATAGGCCGGGTCCAGCGCCGTGATTGCGCCCTCGCCGGCAATGCCGGCATTGTTGACGAGGCCGGTAATCCGCCGGTCCTCACGCAGCCGCACTTCCACCTTTTCAAGGTCTTCCGCCCTGGAAAGATCGGCGGAGAGAACCTCGACCGCGATATGATGATCCTTTTCCAGCTGTGCGGCGAGCGCCTTCAGCTTTTCGGCGCGCCGCGCCACGAGAATAAGATCATGGCCGCGTTTTGCCAGACGTTCGGCATAGACCGCGCCGATACCGTCGGATGCGCCGGTGATGAGAAATGTATTCTGTGTCATGTCCGTGTCTCCTTTGTGCGGCGGTTTCAGGCGTTGATGAAGGCGAGGAGGTCGGCGTTGAACCGGTCCTGATGGGTCTGCGTCAGGCCATGGTCGGCGCCTTCATAGATTTTGAGGACCGCGTGTTTGACGATTTTGACCGTGGAAAGCGCGGATGCACCAACTGGCACGATCTGGTCGTCATCGCCGTGCAGAACCAGCGTCGGTTTGTCGAAGGCCTTCAGGTCCTGATGGAAATCGCTTTCCGAAAAGGCGCGAATACTGTCGAGCTGACCTTTCAGGCCGCCCATCATGCCCTGCCGCCAGAATTCCTCGCGGATGCCTTCGGATATCACGGCGCCTTCGCGGTTGTAGCCGTAAAAGGGAATGGTTAGATCCTTGAAGAACTGGCTGCGATTGTCATAGGTGCCCTTGCGGATACCGTCAAAAACATCGATCGGCAGGCCGATGGCATTGCTTTCCGTCTTCAGCATCAGCGGCGGCACCGCGCCGATGAGGGCGATTTTCGCGACGCGGGCCGTGCCGTGGCGGCCGATATACCGGGTGACCTCGCCGCCGCCGGTGGAATGACCGACCAGAATGATGTCGTGAAGATCGAGCTGTTCGATCAGCTCGGCCAGATCGTCGGCATATTGATCCATGGTATTGTTATGCCAGACCTGATCGGAGCGGCCGTGGCTGCGCCGGTCATGGGCGATGGTGCGGAAACCGTTGTTTGCGAAGAACACCATCTGCGCATCCCATGTATCGGCGCTGAGCGGCCAGCCATGGGAGAAGATGATGGGCTGGCCGTCTTTGCGGCCCCAGTCCTTGTAGAAGATGTGCGTTCCGTCTCTGGTGGTGATCGTTGTCATGGCTCTCTCTCCTGTTGCAGGGAGCTTGCTTGCGTCCCGTGGGAATAGAGATACTCTGGAGGCCGCCGGGGCTGGATTGGCGCTTCTGACAGAAAACGAGCCGAAACTGACAAAACGGGGTGTGGGGTGCATGGCAGGTGTAACGGGAAGCGCGCTGGAAGTGGGGCTGGTCCTCTATCGGGACTGTCAGATCGCCATGGTGCATGGCATCACCGATCTTTTCGCCATCGCGTCGGTATTTTCACAGGATCGCGGCGGGCCGAAATTGCGGGTCAGCCACTGGAGCATGGGCGAGGGCGGTGAATTTTCCCGCTGTCACGACACCGAGCCCGGCAGGCCGGGACATCCCGACATTTTCGTTGTACCCGGCCGGTTGACCGGGCCGGCCGAAATCGCGGAAGCCGAGCCTTACGCCCGCTGGCTGCTGGATCGGCATGCGCAAGGGGCGACGCTCGCCGCCAGTTGCGGCGGTTCCTTCATTGTCGCCGCGACGGGTCTCCTGTCCGGTCGCCCGGCCACTACCCACTGGCTGTTTGCCGAGCGGTTCCGCGAACGTTTCCCCGATATCCGGCTGGAGATCGACAAGATCGTCATCGAGGATGGCGATATCATCACGGCTGGCGGGTTGATGGCGTGGACCGATCTTGGCCTGCGCATCGTCGACCGACTGCTCGGACCTTCGGTGATGATAGAAACCGGAAAGTTCCTGCTGATCGATCCCTCGGGGCGTGAACAGCGTCATTATAGCAGCTTTGCTCCGAGGCTGACGCATGGCGATGAGCCGATCCTGAAGGTGCAGCACTGGCTGCAGGCCCGCGCCGGGCGGGCGACGAGCGTTACCGACATGGCCGGCCATGCCGGGCTGGAGGAGCGGACCTTCCTACGCCGCTTCAAGGCGGCCACCGGCATGAAGCCCATCGAATATGTTCAGCATCTGCGGGTCGGCAAGGCGCGGGAATTGCTGGAATTCACCCGCCGTTCGGTCGATCAGATCGCCTGGTCGGTGGGCTATGAGGATTCAGCCGCCTTTCGCCGGGTGTTTCACCGTATTCTTGGCCTCTCACCGGGTGAATATAGGAGCCGCTTTTCCAGCAGTTCGGCCATGGCTGCAGCGTGAGGGCGGCCATTCGTCCCGGTGGTGCGCAGGCCCGGCCCTTGCAATGTAGCGGACGTTTGCTAACATGCCAGACAAGTTTAAAACAGGTGGGCCGGAATGGACGTTGAGAGCAGCACGAAGCAGGGGGTATCGCTCGCGGCGAAAATCAGTTCGGCATTACGGCGGGATCTGTCGGAGGGTGTGTTCCGCCCCGGCGACCGTCTTCCAAGCGAAAGCGAACTGACGCGTGAATATTCCGTCAGCCGAACCGTGGTGCGCGAGGCCATCGCCATTCTGCGCGCCGATGGCCTTGTTGAAGCGCGCAAGGGCGCGGGTGTTTTTGCTGTCGAAGTAAAACCGGCCAAGGAGCTGCCCTTTAACGATCTGGCCGTCGGGCGAATTTCCTCGGTGATCGAATTGCTGGAATTGCGCACCGTTTTCGAGGTCGAATCCGCCGGGCTTGCGGCATCGCGCCGTTCCGCCGTGCAGGTGGAGGCGATTGTGGATGCGCATCGGCGCGTTGGTGATTGTCTCGCCGCCGGCCTGCCGACGCGGGACGCCGATTTCGAGTTCCATCTGGCCATTGCACAGGCGACGCAGAACAGGCGGTTTCCAGAGTTTCTTCAGCTCATTCGCTCCGGCATCATTCCCCGCGGCGAATTGCAGGGTGCGGCGCCCGGGTCGCGTCCGAAGGACTACAACCTGCATCTCCAGGAGGAGCATGCGAAGATCGTCGACGCCATCATCGAAGGCGATGCCGATGCCGCCCGCCAATATATGGCGGCGCATCTGCGCGGCAGCCTTGAGCGCTACAAGGTGCTTCTGCGCTCCCGCACAGCGGTGGAGTGATCCCGACCATATATCAATGGTTTACGCAGTTGCCCGCCGATAGAAGGCCAGCCCAATCCTAGTGCAACCACGGCGATCAGGACGAAATCCGAGAGAACAGCGCCGGCCATGCCGATCATGGCGCGGTGTATTCCGAATCTCGAGCCATTGGCAAGCGCCAGTAAAACGGTGGGGCCGGGTGTCGCAATTCCGATAATGGCGACCACGGCAAAGCCAGAAGCGTCATGTCAGCCATATTTTCCTCCCCCTGAAGGTACGCACCTCATTGGTATCATAGCCAGGGACAGGTATCGGCGCATTCCGCAAGGCGGAGAATACAGGCTTTTGCGGTTGCGCAACGCAGGCCCTTTTCCCCCAAAAAAAACGAAAGCGGGGTGAGCCCGGTCCGAAATTTCCACCCGGGACACATATTTAGGAACCTCGTCCAACACGGATTCCGCTGGCATGCGCTTGACAGCTTCCAACACCTGTGACAACTTGCGGATAGTTGTCAGACAGGATTGCGCCCTAGTCACTTGCGCGGTCGATCTCTGGCAAGGGAGGAATCATGTCAAAAAGACGCCTTTCGCTATATGGCCTGTCCGGCCAGATCGGAAGTATTGCGGTCACGCTGCTTGGATTGCTGCTGCTGACCTTTTTTATTGGCCGCCTGATGCCCGCCGATCCCGTGCGGGCGATCGTGGGCGAGGATGCGACGCGCGAGACCTATGAACAGGTCTATCACGCGCTCGGTTTCGACCGTCCGCTGTGGCAACAGTTCTTCTATTATCTGGGAGACGTGTTCACCGGCGATTTCGGAACCTCGATCCGCACCGGGCGTCCGGTCATCGAAGACATCATCAGGGTCATGCCGGCGACGATGGAGCTGGCGACCTTCGCGATCCTGATCGGCGCCGGCCTCGGCATTCCCATGGGCGTTTATGCCGCCGTCAATAAAGACCGCTGGCAGGATCATCTGGTGCGGGTGCTCAGCCTGTTCGGCCATTCCATGCCGATCTTCTGGACTGGCATGATCGCGCTGATCGTTTTTTACGCCCATCTCGGCCTTGTCGGCGGCGGTGGACGCATGGACCAGTTCTATATCGGTCTGGTCGAGGAGCGGACGGGCTTTCTGCTCATCGACAGCCTGCTTGCGGGCGATATGGAGGTCTTCTGGTCGGCCATCAACCACCTCATCCTTCCCGCCGCTTTGCTCGGTTATTCCTCCTCGGCCTATATCACCCGCATGACGCGCAGCTTCATGCTGGACCAGCTGGGCCAGGAATATGTGACGACCGCTCGCGTTAAAGGCCTGTCGCAGCGGCAGACGGTGTGGCTGCATGCCTTCGGCAATATCCGCGTGCAGCTCGTCACCATCATTGCGCTTGCTTACGGCTCGCTGCTGGAAGGGGCGGTTCTCATCGAGACCGTCTTCGCCTGGCCGGGTTTCGGGCAATATCTCACCAGCAATCTTATCATCGGCGACATGAATGCCGTGATGACCTGCGTGCTTATCGTTGGCGTCATCTTCATCGGGCTCAATCTCCTGTCCGACATTCTCTACCGCTTTTTCGATCCGAGGACCCGCTGATGACGGCCCGTACAGAAACCTCCTTCCGCCTTCCGGTGCCCTTGAATGCGCTGAAGAACATCGTGGTTTTCCTCCTGAAAAGCCCGACATCGGCCTTCGGCCTAGCTGTGTTGCTGCTTCTGGTCATCGCCGCGATTTTCGCGCCCTGGCTTGCGACGCATGACCCCTACGCGCAGGATCTCGCCAACACGTTGAAGGCGCCGGGTAATGGCCACGTCTTCGGCACGGATGAGCTGGGACGCGATATCTACAGCCGCCTTCTCTGGGGCGCACGCATCACACTCACCATCATCTCGCTGGTCTCGATCATCGTCGGTCCCGTTGGCCTTCTGGTCGGCACGGCTTCCGGTTATCTCGGCGGCAAGTTCGATACGGTGATGATGCGCATCACGGATATCTTCCTGTCCTTCCCGAGCCTCATCCTGTCTCTCGCCTTCGTCGCAGCGCTCGGCCCAAGCCTCAACAATGCGATCATCGCGATTGCGCTCACCTCCTGGCCGCCGATTGCGCGCCTTGCCCGCGCCGAAGCCATGACTTTTCGCAAGGCGGATTACATTGCCGCCGCGCGGCTTCAGGGCGCATCGCCGCTGCGCATCATCGTCAAGTCGATCATGCCCATGTGCCTGCCCTCGGTCCTCATCCGCCTGACGCTGAACATGGCGACCGTCATCCTCACCGCCGCCGGCCTCGGCTTCCTCGGCCTCGGCGCGCAGCCGCCGCTGCCGGAATGGGGGGCGATGATCGCCACCGGCCGGCGTTACATGCTGGATAGCTGGTGGCTCGTCACCTTCCCCGGCATTGCGATCCTCTCCGTCAGCCTCGCCTTCAATCTTCTGGGTGATGGCCTGCGGGATGCGCTCGATCCGAAGCAGATGAACCGGAGATAGGGCCATGGAAAAACCAATCCTCGACGTCGAAAATCTCCGCATTCGCTATGGCGGCTCGCCGACTGAGGCGGTGCGCGGCATCTCCTTCACACTCGGGCGTGAACGGCTCGGCATCGTCGGTGAAAGCGGCTCGGGCAAATCCACCGTCGGCCGCGCCCTGCTGCGCCTCCTGCCGTCGGCGACGATCACCGCCGACAGGCTGGATTTCGATGGTCTCGATCTTCTCTCGCTTGATGAGAAGGAGATGTTGAAGGTTCGCGGCCGGCGCATGTCGATGATCCTTCAGGATCCGAAATTCTCCCTCAACCCCATCCGCCGGGTCGGCGACCAGGTGACGGAGACTTATCTGCGTCACTTCAAGGCTTCGAAAGCCGAGGCCCGGGAAAAGGCGCTGGCCATGCTCGATGCGGTGAAAATCCGCGATGCCGCCCGTGTTTACGAACAATATCCGCATGAGATTTCCGGCGGCATGGGCCAGCGTGTCATGATCGCCATGATGCTGCTTGCCGATCCCGATCTCGTCATCGCCGATGAGCCGACCTCGGCGCTCGATGTGACGGTGCGGCTGCAGGTGCTGAATATTCTCGACGGTCTCGTGCGCGATCGCGGCATCGGCCTCATCATGATCAGCCACGACCTCAATCTCGTGCGCAATTTCTGCGACCGTGTGCTCATCATGTATTCCGGCCGGGTGGTGGAAACGCTCGCCGCACGCGATCTCGATCAGGCGCAGCACCCCTATACGCGCGGCCTGCTGGCGGCGCAGCCGCGTATCGGCGGCTCGCGTGCGCCGCTTGCGGTGCTCGATCGCCGCCCCGAATGGCTGGAGGAGAACGTATAATGGCCGTTTCCGTTGAAACCCGCGATCTCTCCATCACCTTCGGCAGCGGCCATACGGCGCTGAAAGTGCTGCCTTCCGTATCCTTCCGCGTCGAGCCGGGTGAGTGCTTCGGGCTGGTCGGCGAAAGCGGATCGGGCAAATCCACCGTGCTTCGCTGCGTCTCCATGCTCAACGATTTCTGGACCGGCGATATCCTCATCGACGGCAGGTCGGTGCGCGATATGCCGCTGATCGAGCGGTGCCGCATGCTGCAAATGGTGTTTCAGGACCCCTACGGATCGCTGCATCCTCGCCAGTCGGTGCGCACCGTGCTTTCGGAATCGCTTGCGATCCACAAGCTCGGCGACCGTGAAGAGCGGATGCGCAAGGTCATCACGGATGTCGGACTGCCCATCTCTTTCCTCGACCGCTTCCCGCATCAGCTTTCCGGCGGTCAGCGGCAGCGCGTGGCGATTGCCCGGGCGCTGATCCTCGAACCGTCGCTGCTGCTGCTAGACGAGCCGACGTCTGCGCTCGACGTCTCGGTGCAGGCGGAAATCCTCAATCTCCTCCAGCGCCTGCGGGAAGAGCGTGGCTTCACCTATATCATGGTGACCCACGATCTCGCCGTCGTCGACCACATGTGCGACCGCTTCGCGGTGATGCTGCGCGGCGAAATCACCGAAATCCTGCCGCGCGAGGCTATCGCCGGCAATGGCGCGACGCATCCCTATGCGCGCGAACTGATCGGCGCCTCGCTGGAATATGAAGGCGCGTGAGGGCTCCAAGACCGTGACCGTCCTCCTCCGGGGCGTCACGGATAATAACATCCTCCTTCCTTGCCCGGCCTCCCTGCCGGGCATTTTTTTGGAATGGCTACGGCGGGGATGGCGGGCCGCCAATTACGCATAGGCTACTGACATAGTGCGAGACCCGCCTTCCGTCATGCCGGACTAGATCCGGCATCCAGCCACGGCGCGTCTGCGCCGTGAGAGGAGTCTTACGCGATCAAGGACTTGATCGCACTAGACCCCGGATCTAGTCCGGGGTGACGGAGTGAGGAGGCTTCGCTTGCGCCTGACACATTGGCTAAGTGGGGCTTTGTTACAGCAAAAAGGCGCGGTGTTAGCCGCGCCTTTTCCTGAGTAACCGCTGTGTCGGCGAATTACCGCTCCTTGCTCACCTCTTCAAACCGCGAAAGCCAGGGGCTGACGATCATGCCCTTGACGTCACTGCGGAAGGCGGCGGTGTCGATGACTTCGGAGAAGGGCTGAATGGACATGACGATCTCGTCCATATAGCCCTGCAGCTCCTCATAAAGCTTCGTCTGTTTCGCCACATCGCGCTCGACCAGCGCTGCCTCGATCATCTTGTTCAGCTTCTCATCGAAGAAGCTGGTTCGCCAGCTCTGGTAATTGGTGAGCTTGGCGTCATCGGCATTGTTGGGATTATAGGCGATGGAGCGCAGGTTGTTGTCCGGGTGCGGCTGCTGGCCGCCGCCGCCGCGGCCGAGCAGCAGTTCGAAGTTGCGCTCGCGCATGGCGCCGTAGATCTGGTCGCCGGAGCCGCTGATCAGTTCGGCTTGAATGCCGGCCTGCGCCAGCGTGTTCTGGATCGCCGTTGCCGCTTTCATGAAAGGGTCTTCCGAAAGCACGCGCAGCGTGGTCTTGAAACCGTTCGGATAACCGGCCTCGGCCAGAAGCGCCTTGGCTTTTTCGATGTCTAGCTTGTAGCCCTGATCCGGCAGCGCGCCCATGACGCCAGTGCTGAGGGAGCGCTGATGCAGCTTGCCGTAATAGGGCATGACCGCCTTGTCGAGACCGTCGTAGTCGATCAGGTAACGCAGGGCCTCGCGCACCTTCTTGTTGGCGAAGCGCTCATCTTTCATCGAAACGCTGAGGTAATAAAAACCGGAACCGGGTGTGGATTCGATGGTGACGGCCTTGTCGGCCTCTAGCGATTTCAGGTCCGGGGCCTGAAGGGAATAGGCAACGTCGATATCGCCTTTTTCCAGCATCAGCCGCTGCGACTGCGATTCCGGCAGATGGCGCATCAGAATGCGCTTCATTTTTGCCTTCTCACCCCAATAATTGTCGTTGCGGGTGAGGATGATATATTCGTTGGATTTCCACTGCGTCAGCTTGAAGGGGCCGGAGCCGGCGGAATTCAGCGTCAGCCATGCGCCGCCCAGATCGCCGTCCTTCTCGTTCTCAAGCGCCGTCTTGCTGTCGATGATCGAGCCGGGGCCGTTCTGCGCAAGGATCATCAGCAGAAGGTTGGGATCGTCGGGCTTCGGGATATTCAGCACGAAGGTCTGGTCGTTTTCGGCAACGAACAGCTTGTCGGCCTCTTCCAGCTTGAAACCGCGGGTTTTCAGGAAGGACGATTGCGCCAGGTTGCGGGCGAGCAGCCGCTTCAGGCTCCACGCCACGTCCTTTGCCGTCACGGCATTGCCGGAAGCGAATTTGGCATCGGCACGCAGATGGAAGCGGATCGATTTCCGGTCTTCTGCAATCTCCCAGCGTTCGGCAAGGCGAGGCTGAACGCTGCGATCTTTCGGGGAAAGCACGACCAGCGTGTCATAGACATTGTTCAGCACCTGCACGGTCTCGCGGCCGGTAATGGCGGCGGGATCGAGGGTGAGGATATTGCTCATGGTCGTGGCGACGATGAGCTGGTCTTTCGGCGTTTCGGCAAAGGCGCTGAGCGGCATGGCGCCGATCAGCAGGGCGCCAAGTGCTGCGGTTGCAAGAAAATGTTTCATCTTTCCTCCCAATACGGCCGGTTCATACGGCCTTTCCACGTTTTGATCCACACGCCCGGTTCCTCCTCGGGCGTCGCAGGATCAGCCAAGAATCTCTCTGACCGGAGCTGCGAGCGCCCGACCGATTGCCGCCGTTGCCGGCGCGTCCAGATGCACGCCATCCACCGGTGAGGCGCTGGCGACCGATCCGGCATCGAAAAAGGCATGTCCGAGTTCGGCGGCGAGTTTGCGGTAAAGCGGCGCAAGCCTGAGCGATTGCCCGATATCCCGCCCACCCGCGGGCTCTCCGCCGGGGCCCGCGACGCAGGGCGGCGGGGAGACGATCAGCAGTTTCGGAACGGCCTCACGCGGTTTGTAAATGAAGGTCTCGACGATCTGCGCCAGCCGCCGCATGCCGGAAACAGCGGCTTCCGCACGCCCGCCATGCACCGGTTTGATATCGTTGGTGCCGAGCATGACGATGGCGAGATCGAGTGGCATGTGGCAGGACAGCGCGACTTCAAGCGCCCGCGCGCCATTGCGGCAGGCCGGACCGGCATGGTCATCGTAGCAGGTGGTGCGCCCGCCAAGCCCCTCGGGGTGAACCTTTGCCTTTCCGGCAAGCGCGGCCTCCAGAACCTCCGGCCAGCGGTATTCGGCGGGGTGCCTCAGACCCGTTGCCGGGTCCGCGCCCCAGGTGAGGCTGTCTCCGAAGGCGAGCACCGTTTTCATCGCCCCTTACCTCACCCGGTTATTGTCGATGAAGGTAAAATCGATGTCCTCGCCAAGGCCCGGCCGGTCAGGGACATGTACGAAGCCGTCGCCGTCCATCGGGTCGGACAGCGACTTCAGATAATCGTGGCCGTCATCATATTCGAGGAAGGGGTGCAATAGGCCGCGCTCATACCAGCGGCAATTCTTGGTGGCGGCGACAACATGAAGGTTCATGGCCGTGTTGCCATGCACCTCGCATTCCATGCCGAAGGCTTCAGCCAGATGCATGGTCTTCAGCGCCGGGGTGATGCCGCCGACATCATTGACGCCGGTGCGCAGAATATCGCAGGCGCCGGATTTGATCCATTCGGCCCGGTGCCAATGCTTGCCTGCCGCACTTTCGGGGCCGACGACCGGAATATCGAGATTGTCGGAAAGCCATTTGTAGGAAGACAGCGACTGCTCATCCATCGGCTCTTCGATCCAGTCGAAGCCGAGTTTTTCGAGACCACGCCCCAGCGCCAGCGCATCGGTGCGGGAATACCAGTGGAAGGCGTCGATCATCAGGCGAATATCGGGTCCGACCGCCTCGCGCACGGCTGCGCAGGCCTTGAGATCCATCTTCACATCCGGTGCCCAGCTGACGGGCGGCATCCATGTGTGCAGCTTGATGCCCTTGTAGCCACGCTTCACCAGCGTTTCGGCAAAGCGACCGTAATCTTCCGGCGTCGCCAGCCCGCCTTCCAGCTCATCGCCGCACATGATGGAGCCATAGGCGAGCACCTTGTCGCGATAGCCGCCGATCAACTTGTATACAGGTTGATTGAGCGAGCGGCCGGCAAGATCCCACAGTGCGCAATCCACCACCGCCAATGTGCGGTCGGTCAGCTGCGCGGCCGAACCGCGTTGCCAGTGAGCAAGGTCCTGCCATAGCCGTTCGCGGTCGCGATGGTCTTCACCGATCAGGACTTTCTTGACGAATTTTTCGATGACATGCGGGCGAACGATCTCCGGCGCGGTGAAGGAGTGGCCTTCCTGACCGTCCTCGGTGCGGATTGTCAGCATGGCCTGTTCCACCTGATGCGCCGGACCCGGATGCGCGTGACCGGCACTGTCCGAGTGCCGACGGGTCGTCGTGCGGAAAACACGGACCTCGACGTCGGTGATGATCATAATTCCTCCCTCATGCAGGTATGGCAGCGTTTGCGATTGCTGCAATGTCATACATGTATGCGTTATTTGTCAACATGTATGATAATCTGTATTACATGTTAGTGCCAAAAATCAAGGCCATTTGCGCACGGCGTTGCACAGGTCATCGGTGAGACCGGGCTCCTGAGGGAAATTTTGCGCCTTGGCGAAAGAAAATCTGACGGGAGGCATGAGCGCGAACCCATGCCGGATGGGATTTAATCCATAATTTTAGTAGACTATTGAATCGCGCAATGATCTTTCAACAAAGGCCGGGACTATAAACGAACATGCCGTGCCAGCCGTGCCTGTCATCATGCATTCTGCATGGGTATGCGCAGCATTGAACGGCTGTCCGGAACAGGGATGGCTGCATCTGCGCTGCTGAGTTTCAACAGTCATTTCCGGATGTACAGCCATGCCTCTTTCCCATATCTCCCACTTCGCATTTCTGGTTCCGGGCAATTATCAAGATGATGATCCTGCTGGGGGGCTGGAAGAAACCCTGCGGCTTTTCGAAACCGGAGAGGCGCTGGGTTATCACAGCGCCTGGGTTCGCCAGCGCCATCTGGAGCGGGGCGTGTCATCGGCGGCTACTTTCCTCGCGGCGGCATCGCAGCGCACGAAACGGATCGGGCTCGGCACCGCTGTCATTCAGCTTGGTTATGAAAATCCCTTCAGGCTGGCGGAAGATCTGGCCACCGTGGATGTCCTGTCGCGCGGGCGGCTGAATGTCGGGGTTTCGGTGGGCGCGCCACCCTTCGCCCATCTTATTTCGGATTATGTCGATACGGTTCCCGATGCCGATTACAGCCATGCCCGCGCCGAAAAGCTGGCAAGGGCCCTGCGGTCGGAACCGCTATCCAGCGAGACGGAAGCGGGCAATGCGGCCGGCGCGCAGGTGCCGCGCCTGCGTCCAGTCGCCAGGGGGCTGACGGACCGGCTGTGGTATGGCGGCGGATCGCAGAATTCCGCGCTTCGGGCGGGGAAGGCGGGCTTCAATCTTCTGACGGGCAATATCGTCAGCGGCGAAAATACCGATGATTTTCTGACCGCGCAGGCGGCGCTGGTCAGCCGCTTCCAACAGGAATGGGCGCATGAGCGCCAGCCGCGTGTGGCTCTTGGCCGCGTGATCCTGCCGACGGATAGCGCGAGCCCTGCGACCCGCCGCCGTTACAAGGAATTCGCCGCCGAGCGTGACAAGCGCACGACCACGCCGCATGGCGCGCGCCGCACGCTTTTCCTGCCCGATATCGTTGGAACGACGGACGAAATTCTGGAGAGACTGTCGCGCGATCCCGTTCTGCCGCACGTCTCGGAATTCCGCCTCGAACTGCCCTATGAATTCCAGCCGGAAGATTATCGCCAGATCGTCACGGATTTCGCCTCCGTCCTGCCGCAGCTCTCAGGCGGGCAGCCGGTTTTGAAAGTGGCGACGGGCCAATAATATGTTCCGTTCCCGCCATTCCCGCCTCATGCGGGAGGGGCGGGAGATCGACATTTGCGATAGCGCCACCGCTGCTATTCAATCTGGATAAGGCAGGCCATAGCGGTCGCGGATCGTCGCGCCTTCATATTGGCGCGGGTAAACACCCCGATCCTGAAGCACCGGCACGACCTTTTCGACGAATTCAGCAATGTCGTCGGGTGCTCGCGGCGGCTGCAGGGTATAACCATCCACCGTGCCATCCTGCCAGAGGTCGATAATGCCATCCGCCACCTCTTCCGGCGTGCCGAGCAGCAGCCGGTGATGTCCTTCCGAGCGGCGCACGGCCTCGCGGGCGGTGAGCTTTTCGTGGGTCAGCAGGTCGGAAAGGCCAAGCCCCATGCCCACCGCCCATTGCCGGTTCTGGTCCGGGACGAAACGTTCCGCATCGAGTTTCACATCGGGATTGAAATCGCGGGGATCGATGCCGTTTTCCCTAGCGAAGCGCGCCAGCAGACCGTCTTCGGAGCCTGTTCCGCTATACAGTTCGTGTTTACGCAATGCTTCCTCGCGGGTCTCGCCGAGAATGACAACGAGGCCCGGAACGATGCGGACGCCGGAGGGATCGCGGCCGAGGGAAATGGCTCGGTCGCGGACCTTCTTGCCAAAGGCCTGGCCCGCCGGGCGTGACAGGATGTTGCAATAGATAATCTCGCCATGGCGTGCCGCCAGATCGATGCCGCCTTCGGAGGCGCCGGCCTGCGCGATGACGGGATGCCCCTGCGGCCCACGCGGAACGTTGAGCGGGCCTTTGACATGGAAATATTGCCCCTCGTGATCGATGGTTTCGGCGGTCGCCGCATCCCAGAAACGCTCTTCCGGCACCTGGCCTTCGCGGCGCGGATCCCAGCTTGACCAGAGTTTTTTCGCCACATCGAGAAATTCGGTGGCCTTGGCATATCTCTCGCTGCGCGGCGGCAGCGGATCGTTGCCGAAATTGGCGGCGACATTGGGATTGAAGGAAGAGACGATGTTGACGATCAGCCTGCCGCCGGTGACAAGGTCGATGGATTGGGTTCGTCTGGCGAAATTATAGGGCGAATTATAGGTGGAGGATACCGTTGCCACAAAACCGATATCCGGCACCTGTGCGGCAAGCGATGTCGAGAGAATGAGCGGATCGATGGTGTGAAACGGGCGGCTTGCCGGGTCGGTCAGCAGTGCCGGGTGGTCGGAAAGGAAAACCGCGTCGAACCGGCCCTTATGCGCCAGTTCCGTCAGCCGGCGATAATAGCCTATGTCATTGATGTCGTGCCGGTCTCCGCTCCGGTATTTCCAGGCATTGGCGAGGTATCCGGTGGTGTTGATGCCGACATTGAGATTAAGCCGGCGTTTGGTCTTGCTCATGCTGCCACGTTTCTTTCAGGTCTGTTGGATTGCCGGCCTGTATTGACCGGCGCAATTGCGGGAAGGGTAACAGCCGGGGGTCCGGTCGCGAGTTAAAAATCCTTGCTGCGCGGAGAAGAAAAACTTTTATTCGTGGCAGCACCCAAGCTACGGTTGAAAGGAGATAACGGCCGAGGCGGGGGTAGGGATGCGACCCAGAATCTTGCCATTATCGAAAGGATATTCCGTCATCTCGGTATATTGTGAATAAGATGGAAACGAATTTCCCCAATCGCGCCTGAAATAGTACACTTTATCTATAGAAAATATTTTATGGCGTGTAGCGTGCCGTCCAGATCGCAATTTCGAGGACGAACGCCATGGCTGATGCCGCCCTTCGCCAGATAACCCAACCCGTAACCGTGTGGTACACACGCTGCCCGGCGCCCACGCCGCTTTCGATCGCGGCGCAACTGGGCTGGATCGAGGACAGTTTCGGCACCCATGGAATCTCTGTTTCCTCCATTCGCGATGCGGCCGATCCGGCCATTCGCCAGAGCCATTTCGATCACCGTCTGGACTGGTCCTTCCGTCAGGGCGGCAATATTCCGCCGATCTGGGCGAAATCAGGCGGCCGGAAAACACGGCTGGTGGGGCTGACGAGAACCGACGAATTTCAGGCCGTCATCGCTTTGCCAGCAAGCGGAATAAGCAGGGGCAGCGACCTGAAGGGACGGCGCATCGGCCTGCCGAAACGGCCGAATGAAACCATCGATTTCCAGCGTGCGACATCCCTGAAGGGCATCGTTTCGGCGCTGACGATCTCGGGCCTCGCCGTTGCGGATATCGAGCTTGTCGATCTCACGGCGAAAGAGCCGGTGTTGCTCGATCCCTCTGACGACAGGTTCCATGGTCTGCGCCGACGGTTTCCTTATGGCGAGGAGATTGCAGCGCTGCATCGGGGCCAGATCGATGCGTTTTTCGTCAAGGGGGCGGAAGGCGTCACGGTCGCTAATCTGATCGGTGCGCAGGTCGTGGTGTCGACGGGATTTCACCCCGATCCGAAAATCCGCATCAACAACGGCACGCCGCGCCCCTTGACGGTGGACGCCACCTTTGCCGATGAGCGGCCCGATCTGGTGGCGGAACTGGTGGCCACCGTCCATCGGGTTGCCCAATGGGCAAATGACAATCCGGCGGAAGCCGTGCGTTTCATCGCCCGTGAGATCGGCGTCAGCGAGGAGGCGGTTCTGGCTGCGAATGGCCCGGATGTGCACCGCAATCTGAGGCTCGATCTCGATCCGGCCGAGCTGGATGCACTCAGCCATTTCAAGGATTTCCTGCTGGAATGGAAATTCATTCCGGCGGATTTCGATGTGCAGGATTGGGCCGATCCACGCGCCCTTTATTCACAGCAAGATGCTGCGCAACGCAGTGCGGGAAAGTGAGGGCGTCATGACAGCCACCATTCTTGTAACGGGCGCAACCGGCAAGCTCGGCAGACGTGTCGTCAGCCGTCTCTTGCAGAAAGCGGTGAAGGTTCGGGTGCTGACCCGCAGGCGCGAGGACGCGCTCAAGCTCTGGGGCGACAGGGTCGAGATTGCGGAGGGTAATTTTTCCGATCCGGCCAGCCTGAAGGAGGCCTTGCGCGGTATCGAGACCGTCTTTCTGCTTTCCCCCATCGGTGAAATGCTGGCGGCGGACCAGAAGGCGGTCATCGATGCCGCCATCTCCGCCGGTGCATCGCGGATCGTGAAAATATCCGGCTCCGACTGGACCATTGAGAATGCCGTACATTCCATTTCGGGAGCGGCGCATGCCGAGGTGGAAGCGCATCTGGCCGCAAGCGGTGTCGCGTATACGGTGCTGCGGCCGAATGCCTGGATGCAGGTTGCACTGGAACCCGTTGTCTCCGCGCTGCGCAAGGGAGAGGATGTGCCCGCCCGCTTCGGCGACGCGGCTGTCTCCTTCATCGATGCGGACGATATTGCCGATGTCGCGGTTCATGCGCTCACCACAAGCGCGCCTTTTTCCGGCGTCTTGGTGCTGACCGGTGGCGAAGCCTTGTCGGCGCTGGAAATCGCCCGCATCGCGGCGCGCATCCAGCATCGGCCCGTGGGAATTTCGGACAATGCCGCCCCGGCCTTTCCGCCGCATATCAGCGCGTTTGAACAGAAGGCGGTCGGCGAATTCGGTCAACTCATCCGCAAAGGTCTAGCGGCGTCCGTCAACAATACCGTCCAGCAGATTACCGGCCGTTTGCCCCGCAGCGTGGAGGACTATCTCCGTGTCCGGCTGGCAACCACCCCGCAGGATCATTCCGAGGGAGAAAAGACATGGCGTTGACTGTTCCGCTGCCTGAAGGTTCTGAGCTGAAAAGTCTCGACCTGAAAAGTCCGACCGATTTCGAAGACAGCCCGCTTAGCCGGGCGGTGAAACAGCCACTGATGCTGGGCCTCTTCCTCAATCTGCAGGACATCAATTTCTCCAGCCTGCCGACCAGCAACAGCTGGACCTTCGATTATAATGTCGAACTGGTGAAGCGCGCAGAGGAGTTAGGTTTCGAGATCGCCTTCAGCCGCACGCAATGGCTGCCGAAGGGCGGTTATGACGGCGAATCCTCGCTCGACAGTTTCATCGCGCTTGGCGCCATGGCGGCCGTCACGAAGAGCATTCTGCTGATCTCCACCATCCATGTGCTTTATGGGCCTCTGCATCCGCTGCATCTCGCCAAATATGGTGCGACGCTGGATCATATCGCCAAGGGACGCTGGGGCATCAACATCGTCACCGGCCACCGCGCCATCGAGCATGAAATGTTCGGCTGGCAGCGTATCGACCACGACAAGCGTTACGATATGGCCGGCGAATTGTTCGATGTGCTGCATCGTCTGTGGGGGGAGACTGAGAATTTTTCCTATGAGGGAAAACTCAATCCCTGGGCGATCAACAATGGCTGGATCACGCCGAAGCCTGCTTTCGGACGTCCGCCGTTGGTGACGGCGACAGGTTCGCCCGCCGGCATCGATTTCGCCGCCCGCCATTCCGATCTGGTTTTCGTCACCTCGCCCGGCGGTGCGCATATAGACAGCGCGCTGGAAACGCTTCCAGATCATGTCGCAAACATTAAAACCCGCGCAAAGGCCTATGGCCGGCAGGTGAAGACGATCATCAACCCGATCATCGTCAGCCGCGATACGGAGAAGGAGGCAATCGCCTATGCGGATGCCATCGAGGCTGGAAAACCGCAGCCCGGCACCCGCGCCTTCGCCACCAATAATTATGACAGCGATGCCCATGCCTGGCGCGGCCGCGGCGATGCGCGCCACAAGCAGGGGCGCAATCTTGGCGGCAATATCGAAATCATCGGTTCGCCAGAGCAGGTAGTCGAGCAGCTTGTCGGTCTGAAAAAGGCAGGGATCGATGGGGTTCAGCTGAATTTCTACGATTTCCGCGAAGACCTCGATTATTTCGCAGAGCGCATTCTGCCGCTGATGAAGGAGGCGGGCCTGAGGCTCTGACGCCTCTCCCGCTGCATTTTCCAGTCCCGAAAACCACCCTTCGCAATCGCCCCGATTGCGAGAACGATATTTTTTTGCCCTGAGGAGATACCGTGAATATCGCCGTCGATCCCGTCAAAACGCCCGCTCCTAAAATTCTGGATCGGATCGGGACCTATGTTCCCGAACTCGTCTCCATCCGCCACGATCTGCACCGGCATCCGGAAATCGGTTTCGAGGAGGTCCGCACCTCCGGCATCGTCGCCGAAAAGCTCGCCTCCTGGGGCATTGAGGTGCATCGCGGTTATGGCACGACCGGCGTGGTCGGCGTGCTGCGCGGCCGCCATGCGGGCAATCGTTCCATCGGGCTGCGGGCGGATATGGATGCCCTGCCGATGCCGGAGGAGACCGGTCTGCCCTATGCGTCGGTCTATCCCGGCAAATTCCACGGCTGCGGGCATGATGTGCACACCACCATCCTGCTCGGCACCGCCCGTTATCTGGCCGAAACCCGCGATTTCGCCGGCACGGTGGTGTTCATTTTCCAGCCGGCCGAGGAAGGTCTCGGCGGGGCGCGCGCCATGATCGCCGACGGGCTGTTCAAGGACTTCCCCGTCGATGAGATTTACGGGCTGCACAATTCCTCCCATGCGGCGCCCAATCACCTCAAGGTTTCGCCCGGCACCATTCTGGCGGGGGCGGATTTCTTCGATATCCGGTTGAAGGGCAGGGGTGCCCACGCTGCTCACCCCGATGTTTCGCGTGACCCGGTGCCGGCGACGGGTGAACTGATACAGGCGCTGCAAACCATCGTCAGCCGCAACGTGCCGCCGACCGATCCTGCCGTGCTGTCGATCACCCGCATCGAGGCGGGATCGGCCTATAACGTCATTCCCGAAACGGCCGCGATTGCAGGCACCGTGCGGGCCTTCTCCGACAGCGTGCGCGAAAACATAAGGGAGCGCATCCGCACGATTTCCGATCACATTGCCGCGGCGCACGGCCTCACCGCCGAGGTGGATATTCGCGACATATTCTCGGTTCTCACCAATGACGATGCATCTGTGGAGATCGTCGCCGGTGTCGCGCGCGAGATTCTTGGAGACGAGCGCGTTTCCACCGAGCCCGGCCGCTTCATGGGCAGCGAGGATTTTGCCGATCTCCTGAAACACGCGCCCGGCGCGTTTTTCACCCTCGGCCATTCCGGCACGGTGCCCGCCCATAATCCCGGTTTCATCGTTGACGACGCCATTCTGCCGGTTGGCGCCACCCTGTTTGCCCGGCTGGTGGAAACCCGGCTGAAACCTGCGTGAACATTTAAAAACAAGCCTGCAAAAGGAAACATCCATGGATATTACAAGACGTAAGACATTGCTTTTGAGTGCAGCGCTAACCGGGGCCATGCTGTTGCCCTCCCTGCCGGCTCTGGCGGCCGAAACGCCGAAAAAGGGCGGGATCGTCACCCTTGCAGGCCTTGGAGAGCCGACGACGCTGGTGCCGCTTTCCGATTCCAATACGCGCACCCGCGCCATTTCCACGAAAATCCTCGAAGGGCTGGTGCGGTTCGACAGCGAGTTCAAACCGCACCCGGTTCTGGCCGAAAGCTGGGAAACATCGGCCGATGGACTGCGCCACACTTTCAAGCTGCGCAAGGGCGTCAAATGGCATGACGGCAAGGATTTCACGTCGCAGGACGTCAAATTTTCCCTGCTGGCCTTCAAGAAGGTCGGTCCACGCGGGCGCATTACCTTCGCCAATGTTGCAGATATTGAAACGCCCGATCCGCTGACGGCCGTGGTGGTGCTTTCAAAGCCCGCGCCCTATCTCCTGCGGGCGCTGACAGGTGGCGAAACGCCCATCCTGCCGGCCCATGCCTATGCTTCGGAAAATTATAACGAAAGCCCGAACGGTAACGCGCCGGTCGGCACCGGCCCCTTTGTCTTCGAGGAATGGAAGCGCGGCAGCTATGTGAAGCTGAAGAAGAACCCGAACTACTGGCAGGCCGATCTTCCCTATCTCGACGGTTTCGTGGCCCGTTTCGTTGCCGATTCGGCATCCACCACCATTTCCGTCGAAACCGGCGAGGCGGATTATACCGCCGATGTGTCCTACAGCGATCTGGAGCGTCTGCGGCAAAATCCGAAGCTTGCCGTGGAGGTCTACACCGACTCCTATCTCAACAATGCCGCCGTGTTCGAATTCAATCTCGAAAATCCGATCCTTGCCAAAAAGGAAGTCCGGCACGCCTTGGCGCATGCCATCGACCGCGATTTCATCAATGACGCCATCTTCTTCGGGACGGCGAAACCTGCCGGTTCCAACATCCCGGCAGTCTTCACCGCCTATAACGACGAAAAGCCTTTCAATTATCCCTTCGATCTCGCCAAAGCGAACGAGCTGTTGGACAAAGCGGGCTACCCGAAGGGTGCGGATGGTACCCGTTTTTCGCTGCGGCTGGCCTTCCTGCCGTCCGACGTCTTCCGCAAAACCTCCGAATATCTCCGCTCATCCTTCGGCAAACTCGGCGTGAAGGTTGATATCGTCGAAGGCGATCTCGCCACCTTCATCAAGCGGGTCTATACGGAGCGCGGTTTTGACCTGACGGTGAATGGCATCAGCCGCCTGTTCGATCCGACGGCGGGCGTGCAGCGCCTCTATTGGTCCGACGGCATCAAGAAACCCGCGCCTTATGTCAACGCGGCCCACTACAACAACCCCAAGGTGGATGATCTTTTTCGTGCGGCCGCGATTGAAGTGGACGAAACGAAACGGGCGGGGCAGTTCCACGACATCCAGAAAATCACCGGCGACGATCTGCCGAATTTCTCGATCGTCGCTTTGCCGACTGTCATTCTGCGCAATACCAGCCTGAAATCGCTCGTGACGACCATCGACATTGCCTATGGCGATCTGGCGACGGCCTGGAAAGGCGAGTGAGTATTTGTCAAAAGGCGTGGCATCTAAGCTCCGTCACCCCGGACTGGATCCGGGGTCCAGTGCGATCAAGTCCTTGATCGCAAGAGACTCCTCTCACGGCGCGGACGCGCCGTGGCTGGATGCCGGGTCAAGCCCGGCATGACGGAGGAGGAGTCTACGATCACCAACATTAACCCGGCAATTCTGCCGGGTTTTTTATTGCCGAAATCCGCCTTCCATCCTTTTTCCACCTTCGCGCGGCACGCCCGTTTCAGGGAAAAACTTTGCGCATGAAACAGGTCGGGCGAAACAGCGATGCCATCCGCGAAATTTTCGAAAAAATAAGTTTCATCAATAATTTAGCACAAAGCAATTCTTCGTTTCAAAGCAAGAATTGCTTTCTGGACCCGTGCTTTGGCGGCCTGCACTGTGAGCTGGAAATCTCACCCTCACATGATGGATGCCATGGCCAAGGATACGCTTTTTTTGATCGCCCCCGGTTTTGAAGACCCAAAACACCTCGGTGTCCGCTTCGTCTGCCCGCATTGCAACCAGATCGAAGGCCTGCTTGCCGCCTTTCCGGACCTTGCCGCCGGGATCGATGTCCATCGCGTCGGTTTCCAGCGCCCGCGTGAGGCTGTCATCGCCGCCGTGGGTGAGGAAAACCAGTCGCTGCCGCTGTTCATCTTCGCCGGCGACGCGCCCAGCGACGCTACGGCCAAGGGCGCGACGCATTTCATTCAGGACACCAAACGCATTTTGCAAATCCTTGCCGAGCGCCATGGGTTCCCGCAGCTGCACTGAGTTGCCGCGCCCGCATATCGGATTTTTTCGGAGACAGACATGACCATTTCCAGACGCCAGTTTCACAAAATTGCACTTGCCGCTGGCGCTTTCGTCGCGCTTCCAGGCGGTTCCTTTGCCGCTGCCGAAGAGCCGGTTTCGGGCGGCACGCTCAAGATTGTTTATTTTCCCGAGCCGACCCAGCTCGTGGCGATCAATACCAGTGCGGGCGGTCCGCAGTTTATCGGCTCGAAGATTTATGACGGGCTTTTGACCTATGATTACGAGCTTTCGCCCAAGCCGAGCCTCGCCCGGGAATGGAGCGTTTCGGCCGATGGGCTGGAATATGTCTTCAACCTGCAGCCCAAGGCGAAGTTTCACGATGGCAAACCGGTGACATCGGCGGATGTGGAATTTTCCATTCTGCGGCTGAAGGAAGCCCATCCGCGCGGCCGCGCTACTTTCTCGCATGTTGAAAGTGTCGATGCCTCCGATCCGCTGGTTGCGAAGGTGAAGCTTTCCAAGCCGGCGCCGGGCCTGATCACTGCGCTTGCCTCGTCGGAATCTCCAATTGTGCCGAAGCACATCTTCGAGACCTTCAAGCCGACCGATAATCCAAAACCCGCCCAGATCATCGGCAGCGGCCCCTTCGTGCTCAAGGAATGGGTGCCGGGCAGCCATATTCTTCTGGAGAAGAATGCCGATTACTGGGATGCGCCGCGCCCCTATCTCGACCGCGTCATCATCCGCCTCATCAACGATGCGGGCGCACGCGCTGCGGCGCTGGAAACCGGGGAAGGCGACATCGGCCCCAACCCGGTGGCGCTTGCCGATCTGGAACGGCTCAAATCCATCCCGACGCTGAAGGTTGATGACCGCATCTATGCCTATGCCGGCCAGCAGAACCAGCTGGTGATCAACCTGGAAAACGAATACCTCAAGGAATTGAAGGTCAGGCAGGCCATCGCCCATGCCATCGATGTTCCGGCGCTCATAGATACCGTGCTTTATGGTTACGCCGTGCCATCGCCGACGCCGATCAGCCCCGGCCTTGCGAAGTTCCACAATCCCGATATCGGGTTTGCCAAGTTCGATGTCGCACAGGCTGAAAAGCTGCTGGATGAGGCCGGTTTTCCGCGCAAGGATGGCGGCAAGCGCTTCAAGCTTCGGGTTACCACCAACCCCTTCAATCCGCAGACTTATTCGGATTTCATCGCGCAGGCGCTGTCGAAAATCGGCATTGAGGCGGATATCCAGAAATTCGATTTCGGCACCTATGTGAAGGTGGTCTATACCGACCGCGCCTGGGACCTTTCGGTGGAATCCCTCTCCAATACCTTCGATCCGACTGCGGGCGTGCAGCGCGTCTACTGGAGCAAGAATTTCAAGATCGGCCTGCCATTCTCCAATGCCAGCCACTACGCCAATCCCGAAGTGGACCGGCTACTGGAAGCAGCGGCGGTGGAGCCAGATATCGAAAAACGCGCCGCTTTCTTCAAGGAATTTCAGGCCGTTATCGCCAGGGATCTTCCCGTCATCAATCTCGTCTCTCCCATCCAGCCCGTCGTCGGCAGCGTGCGCATCAAGGATTATGCGACCGGGGCGGAGGGGCTGAGCGGCAATCTCGCCAAGGCCTGGGTGACGAAGGAGGCGTGAGAGCCTCCCAACCCTTCGGTTCAGAGCGAATAAGAGGTCATTTCCATGAGCAGAAAATTCGAGAAGCTGGTTCTTAACGCCTTCATCTATCCTGGCGGACATCACGAGGCGGCCTGGCGGCATCCGGATTCGGAGCCGCACCGCGTCACCGATATAAGGCTTTACCAAGATATCGCCCGCAAGGCCGAGGCGGCCAAGCTGGATGCCATCTTCTTTGCTGATGCGCCGGTGCTGGATGCCAATATCCGCTATGCCGCCCGCCACCGGCTGGAGCCGATCACTATGCTTTCGGCGCTTGCCGCCGTCACGGAAAAGATCGGCTTCATCGCCACGGCCTCCACCACCTATTACGAGCCGTATAATCTCGCCCGGCTCTTCGCGTCCGTCGATCATATCAGCGGCGGCCGGGTGGGCTGGAACATCGTGACGACGTCGGCGGATGCTGCGGCCGGCAACTTCAATCTCCAGAAGCATCCGCCGCATGCCGACCGTTACCGTCAGGCAATCGAGTTCGTGGATGTGGTGACGAAGCTCTGGGACAGCTGGGAAGATGACGCCATTGTTGCGGATAAGGAAAGCGGCCTTTTCGCCGATACAGACCGCATCCATCCGGCCAATCACGACGGGGAATTTTATCGGGTGCGGGGCGCGCTGAATGTGCCGCGTTCACCGCAGGGCCGGCCGGTCTATGTGCAGGCTGGCTCCTCGGAGGAAGGGCGTGGTTTCGCCGCCCATTATGCCGAGGCAATCTTTACCGCGCATCAGACTCTGGAGAGTGCGCGGTCTTTTTATTCCGACATCAAGCGGCGCGTCGCGGCCACGGGGCGCAATCCCGCCCATGTGAAAATCCTGCCAGGCATCAGCCCCTTCATCGCGTCAACCGAAGAGGAGGCGCGCAGGCTCGAGGCCTCTTTCAACGATCTCATCCAGCCAGCCTTTTCGCTCGGGCAATTGCAGCGCATCACCGGCATCGATCTCTCATCGGCCGATCTCGACCAGCCTTTGCCGAAGGAGGCCGTGGAGGCGACACGGGCGCAGGCGGATAGCAGCCGCCATCAGCTGGTTCTCGATGTCATCGACCGGGAAAATCCGACGATCCGGCAATTGCTGCACCGGCTTGCTGGCGGACGTGGCCACAAGGTGATTTCCGGAACGCCGGAACAGGTGGCGGACTGGATAGAGACCTGGTTCCGCGAGGGCGCGGCCGACGGCTTCAATATCATGCCGCCATGGTTGAATGGCGGGTTTGACAACTTCGTCGACGAGGTCGTGCCGATACTCAAACAGCGTGGGCTGTTCCGCGAAGATTATGAGGGCGATACGCTGCGCGATCACTATGGCCTGCCTCGGCCGGAAAATATCTATTCGGCCAGAGAGTTGCAAAGGGAACGCGCCTGAGGTGGGACGGGCGTGTTCAGGCGGCGGCCTCGAGAGAGCGCATATCCTCGCGCAACAGGGCGAGTAGAGACGCGACCTCCGGCAGCCGCCGCCTGTCAGGGCTGGTCAGCAGGTGATAACGGCTGGCGGTCGGCTGCGGTGCGCCGAAGGGAGCGATCAGCCGGCCGTTTTTCAGCTCTTCCGAAATCAGCGAATGGCGCACGAGGCCGATACCGTGGCCGGAGGAGATTGCCTCTATCAGCGCCGTCTGGCGTGAAAAACGTGGGCCGGTCACAGAGAGCCTGAGCGGAATGCGGCAGGCGCGAAGCCAGTTCGCCCATTCGAAGGCCGGGTCCAGGCCATTGCCACGCAACATCGCAAAACCGAGATCCCGCAAGCGCTCCGGTTCGTCTGCAAGCCTATGGCGTGCAGCGAATTCCGGGGTGCAGAGGGCGCTGACGGTATCGGCGAAAAGCGGCTCATGAATGAAGCCCGGAATCTGCGCATGGGTGGCAACGATGGCGCAATCGGCGTCGAAATGGGGGAGGTCGATTGTTTCGCTCTCGAGGGATTCAATGGAAAGCTCCACGTCTCCGAGCGCCGGAACGATGCTGCCCAGCCGCGGCGCCAGCCAGCGGGCGGCAAAGCAACCCTCGGCTAGAACCTTCAGCTGCCGCCGGGCGTTTGAAACCATCAGGTCGGAAAGACTGCCGATCATGGTCTCGAAAGCATCGGCAAGGCCGGGATAAAGCGCACTGCCGGCATCCGTCAGCAGCAATTCACCGCGCTGGCGGCTGAAAAGCGGCTGGCCGAGATGGGTCTCGAGAATTCGCACCTGCTGTCCGATGGCAGCGGTCGAGACATGCAGTTCCTCCGCCGCCCGCGAAAAGCTTGCATGACGGGCGGCGACGACAAAGGCGCGCAAGGCGGTCAGCGGTGGCAGGCGGGAAAGTGTGGGCAGGCGAAAAGCTGCCCGGCTCGCGGCGGGAGCGATAAACTCCGTTCTCATTGCTGTTCCTCCTTTGCCGCCTGCATCTTCCGCATAGTCAGAACACCCGGCCTTCCCTGAGGTGGGTCGTGGTGCCGTTCAGGTAATAGTCACCGATTACCCGCGCCTTGTGGGCGAGCGGATTGTGATTGTAGACCGTGCGGATATTACGCCAGTGGCGGTCGAAATTCCGCTCGCTCGATGTCGCCGAGCCGCCGCCGAGTTCGTAAAGATTGGTGGCGACCGTCAGCGAAAGCTGCGATGCGATGATCTGGGTGCGGGCTGTGGCGAGCGAACCTTCCAGCAGGGCCGCCTCTATCGCCTCTTCGTCACCGCTCGCAAAGGCGGCGGCGGTGCGGTCGAGCGTTCTTGCCGCTTCGCGGATCAGCGTCTTCACGGCGAAAGCGCCGGCGCTGATTTCGCCGAGCATCTTCTGCACGAAGGGGTCCTGATTGGCGGTTTCGGCGCTGCTGTGGAGCGTGGTGCGCGCCTGGCGTAAAACATACTCCACACCGTCATTCAGCGCGCCCTGAACGGCGCCGGCGGCCGAGGCGGCGAGATGCAGCTGCCGCATGGCCGAGCTGTGGCGGCCGATCTGGCTGCCGAGCTTGCGGGTCGTCAGCTCATGCGGCAGTACCTCGACATTCTCCAGCAGAACACCGCCGCTCGCCGTCATGCGCTGGCCCATGCTGTCCCAGTCATCGAGGATGGTGATGCCAGAGCGATCGAGCGGAATGAGCACGCCGATCGGCTGCTCGTCATCGCCAATGGCGCTGAAGGTGCCGAAATCGGCAAAAGCTGTGCTGGTCGCATACCATTTGCGGCCGTTCAGCCGGTAACGGTCACCATCCGCACTCAGCCGCGTGGTGATTTCGCCGGGGCGTTTGGTGCCCTGTTCGGTGCTGGCTCCCGCAAAGAGCTTGCCGGCAAGCACATGTTCGAGGTGCCGCCGGTCCTCCAGCTCGATGGGTGCAAGAGCAAGGTTTTCGGTGAAATTGAAATGGCTGCGAAGCGCATGCGGAATATTGCTGTCGGCTTCGCCGAGGATCATCAGCACTTCGATATAGTCGGCAATCGAGCCGCCCGGTCCGCCCTTGGCTTCGGGAACGCGCAGCGTGCCGATCTTTGCCTCCTTGATAAGAGCGAAAATATCGAAGGGCAGTTCCCGCTGGCGCTCGCGGCGGGCGGCATCCCGGGCCGCGATAGCCGCAATGTCCTTTGCCCGGTCCAGAATCTCGTCACGGCTCGGTACGCCGGAATTGTCGGTGGTGGTTGTCTGTGGTTTCGGATTGGACATTGCGGTTTTCCCGTGAGCGGATGTGATAGCCTGCGGCACAATCGCGCCGCAGGCTTTTTTCGTCTGGACGATCAGGCGACCGCGCGCGGCTTGAGCGCCGGGCGGTGTGCGGGTTCGAGATTGCGCGGCACGCGGCCTTCGACGGGATGGCTTGGATCGTTGAAACCGGGTGTCGAGGGATGGCCTGTTGTCACGAGGCTGTCGACCAGTGCTTCATCTTCGGCATCGATTTTCACATCGAGGGCGCGGATATAGCCGTTCCAGTGCTCTTCGGTGCGCGGGCCGGTGATGGCGGCGGTGACGAACTTGTTGTTCAGCACCCAGGCGAGCGCGAAATCCGCCGCCGAAACACCCTTCGAAGCGGCATGGGCCGCGACCTTCTGGGCGATCTCGACCGATTCCGGACGCCATTCCGTTTCCAGAACGCGCTTGTCGCCACGGCCGACGCGGGTATCGGCACCCGGCTGTTCGCCCGGCTGATATTTGCCGGTCAGTACGCCGCGTGCGAGCGGTGAATAGGACACGACGCCAAGGCCATAATGATTAGCCGCCGGCAGCTGCTCGGCTTCGGCCGTGCGGTTGACGATGTTGTAGAGCGGCTGACTGGCAACCGGCCGGTCGATGCCAAGCTGATCGGCCAGATGCGAGATTTCGGCGATGCGCCAGCCACGGAAATTCGACACGCCGAAATAACGCAGCTTGCCGGCGCGGATGAGATCGGCGATGGCGCGCACCGGCTCTTCCAGCGGCGCATCGAAGACGGCGCGGTGGAAATATAGGATGTCGATATAATCGGTGTTGAGACGGCGCAGCGAATTTTCGACGGTCTCGATCACCCATTTGCGCGAATGGCCGCCGAGGTTCGGGCCCTTGGTGTGGGAATTGACGAATTTCGTCGCCAGAACCCAGTGATCGCGGCTGGCCTTGATGCCGCGGCCGACGACTTCTTCCGACTTGCCGTTGTGATAGACATCGGCCGTGTCGATGAAATTGATGCCCTGCTCGCGCGCCTTGTCGATGATGCGGAAGGCCACGTCATCCGGCGTCGGGCCTCCGAACATCATCGTGCCGAGGCTCAGCGGTGAAACTTTCAGCGCGCTGCGTCCGAGATAGCGATAGTCGACCATTATGGTTGCTCCTTCAGTTTATTGGGCATGGTGGCAGGCCACGGCGTGGTTCTTGCCGAAAAGGGTGTAATCCGGCGCTTTTTCGCGACAGAGATCGGTGGCGAGCGGGCAGCGGGTATGAAACCGGCAGCCGGATGGCGGGTTATGCGGGCTCGGCAGGTCGCCGGAAATCGGCGCGGCCTGTTTGCGGCGGGCGGGATCGGGAACGGCGGCCAAAAGGGCACGCGTATAGGGATGCTTCGGGGAAGCCCAGAGTTCCGATGTCGGCGCGCTTTCGACGATCTTGCCGAGATACATGACCAGCACGCGGTCGGAGAAATAACGCACCACGGAAAGGTCGTGGGACACGAAGAGATAGGAGAGCGAAAGCCGCTTCTTCATCTCCACCAGAAGATTGAGTATTTGCGCCTGTATCGAAAGATCGAGCGCGGAAACCGGCTCGTCGCAGACGACCAGTTCCGGTTCCAGAACCAGCGCGCGGGCAATGCCGATGCGCTGGCGCTGGCCACCGGAGAATTCATGCGGATAACGGTCAAGCGAATCCGCCGGCAGGCCGACCTGCGCGACGATGGCCTCGACGATCTCCCGCTGACGCGCCCGGTCGCCGATACCGTGCACTTTCAGCGGCCCGGTAAGGATGGTGCGTACCGTCTGGCGCGGATTGAGCGAGGCAAAGGGATCCTGAAAGATCATCTGGATGCGGCGGCGGATGCCGCGCAATTCGGATGACGTCATTGCGGTGACGTCGGCATCCTTGAAGGTGATCCGGCCGGAAGACGGCTCGACCAGACGCATCAGCGATTTGCCCAGCGAAGACTTCCCGCAACCGGATTCGCCCACCAGGGCCACGGTTTCACCCGCCTCGATATCGAGCGAGACGTCATCGACGGCGCGCACGGTGCCGCGTCCGCCCGTATAGTGGGTGGAAAGACTATGCACTGACAAGAGCGTCATCGGATACCTTCTGGGATGTGGTGGCAACGAAGGGGCAGGCGGCGTAGCGGCCGTCCGAAATTTCCCTCAGCGGTGGTACATATTGCCCGCAGAAGCCGCGGGCGCTCGGACAGCGCGGACGGAAGGCGCAACCGCGTTCCCCCGTGGCGGAAACGATGGAGCCCGGAATCTCGATGAGCGGGCCGTCGCGATAATGCTGGCCATCTTCAGCGCGCGGCGAGGCGGTGAGCAGGCCGCGCGTATAGGGATGGTAGGGGTTGGAGAAAACCGGTTCCGGCAATCCCTCTTCCACCTTGCGGCCGGCATACATGACCATCACCCGGTCAGCCCATTGCGCCACGATGCCGAGATCGTGGGTGATGAGGATGACGGCCATGTTGAGATCGCGGCGCAGATTGTCGAGCAGTTGCAGGATTTGCGCCTGTATCGTCACGTCGAGCGCTGTCGTCGCCTCGTCGGCGATCAGGAGTTTCGGATTGCAGGCAACGCCGATGGCGATCATCACACGTTGGCGCATGCCGCCGGAAAGCTGGTGCGGATAATCGTCCACCCGGCGGCGGGCGTCTGGAATATTGACCAGTTCCAGAAGCTCGATGGCGCGTTTGCGCGCCTGATGCCGGTCAATCTTTTCATGGATGCGCAGCACCTCGATGATCTGTTCGCCGACCGTCAGGACCGGGTTCAGAGAGGTCATCGGCTCCTGAAAGATCATGCCGATATCCCGGCCGCGAATGCCGCGCCATTGCCGCTCGGAAAGCGGCAGCAGATCGCGACCCTCGAGCAGAACCCGGCCGCCGGTCTTGGCGTGGGAGGGCAGGAGGCCGATTAGGCCAAGCGCCGTCAGGGATTTGCCGGAGCCGCTTTCACCGACAATGGCCAGCATTTCGCCGGGGCTGACATCGAAACTGACGCCTTTGACCGGCTGGGCGGAGCCGAAGCTGACGGAGAGATCATGGACTTCGATCAGTTTGCTCATCGGCGTTCCTCCGAAAAACGGGGGTTGAGCGCATCGTTGAGACCATCGCTGATGAGGTTTAGCGAAATGACGGTGAAGACGATGGCGAGGCCGGGAAGGGCGGTCAGATACCACGCTGTGCGGATGACATCGCGGCCGGAACCGATCATCGATCCCCAGGAAACCCGGTTCGGATCGCCAAGCCCCATGAAGGAAAGCGCTGCTTCCATGAGGATCGCGCCTGCCACCATGACGGATGAGGTGACGATGATCGGTGGCAGCGCATTGGGCAGGATTTCCTGAAAAACGATGCGGGCATGGCCATAACCGAGGCTACGAGCGGCGAGCACATAATCCTTCTCGCGGATGGCGCGGAATTCCGCACGGGTAAGACGTGCAACGAGCGGCCAGGTGATGATGCCGATGGCCGACGTGACCGTGGTGACCGAAGGCTGGGCGATGGCGACGAGCACCACCAGCAGGACGAAATTGGGTAAGGTCTGAAAGATTTCGATCAGCTTGACGAGAATATCGTCAATGACGCCGCCGAAATAACCGGCGAAAGCGCCGACCGCGATGCCGATCGTGAGCCCGATCAGCGTCGCCACGACCCCGACGGTGAGCGAGATACGCGCGCCATGCACGATGCCGGCCAGAACGTCCCGGCCCATGGAATCGGTGCCGAGCGGATAGGCCGCGTTCTGGCCCGGCCACAGGAACGGGCGGGCCACCATTTCCAGGGGATCGCCGGGATAGATCAACGGGGCGATCAGTGCGGTGACGATGACGGTGGCGAGAAACAGCAATCCGACGATGGCATTGGGATTGGTGAGGAAGATTTTCAGTTCGCGCCGCAGTCCACGTCGCGGCACGGAGACGGAGCGGGCCGAGAGCGCATCGGGCGCATGAATATAGGGCCAGGCCTTTTCTTCCGGCTTTTTCGGTTTGGGATTGGTCTCTTCAGCGCCAAGTTCCGCCGTGTTGAGAACCGCTGTTGTGTGGGATGAGTTCATCGGCTTTCTCCGATGCGGGGGTCAAGCCATGCCTGCAACAGGTCCACGGCAGCATTAACGATGATGACGACGAGAGAGGAGAGAAGCAGAATGCCGAGCAGCACGCTGAAATCCCGCGCCATGACGGCTTCGAAAGCAAGACGGCCAAGGCCCGGCCAGCTGAAGACGGTTTCGACGACGACCGCGCCGCCGAGGAGGCCGCCGATATGCATGCCGGCCATGGTGGTGATGGGGATGAGCGCGTTGCGCAGGATATGGCGCGTGGTGAGACGGAGCGGAGAGACGCCCTTGGCGCGCGCCGTGCGCACATAGTCCTGGGATCTCACTTCCAGCATCGCCGCGCGGGTAAGGCGGGCATAGATGGCCAGAAAATAGAGCGCCAGCGAAAGGGCGGGGAGAACGATATAACGCAGCCTGTCCAGCAGGGCGTCGAGACCGGTGAGGCTGCTGCCGATGGTGCTGTCGCCGCCCGAGGGAAGCCAGCCGAGCTTCACTGAGAAGGTCAGGATCAACATCAGGCCGATCCAGAAACCCGGCACGGAATAAAAGATCAGCGAACCGATGGAAATGATCCGGTCCGGCAGCTTGCCGGAGAAAAGCGCCATGATCGAGCCGAGGAACACGCCGACGAAAATCGCAATGCCAAGTGCTGCGCCCATCAGGGCGAGTGTGCCGGGCAGACGCTGGCCGATGAGGTCTGCCACCGGCATGCCGTATCGCGGCGAAAAGCCGAGGCTGAATTGCGCAAGATTGCCGAGATAATTCATCAGCTGATGCAGAACCGGCAGATCGAGCCCGAAGCGATTGCGGATTTCCGCCATGGTTTCGACGGTCGCCGAACCCGCTTCCGCGGCCAGCACATCGGCGGCATCGCCTGGCGCCAGTTGCAGCAGGAAAAAGTTCAGGATGACAATACCGAGGACCGTCGGGACGGCCTGAATGGCCACCCTTTTTGCCTGCGATAAAATCCGTTTCGAATTCGACATCGGCTCCAGTCCGTAAGCGTGGAAATATGAAATCGGCCCCTGAAGGCGCTGGTATTAGTTGACTAATTTTATGGAATTTGTCAAAGAGTAATAGAATAATTTTCTGAAATTTACGGAAATATGCGCCATAAAGAAAAGATAATTCCCGTTAATGAGAATGATTGGTTCTTCATGCCAAGTTCGCTCTCGTCTGCGGAACAAACTTCTTCCTAAACGCGGCCGTTCAGTTTGCCGGTTTTTGGCCGGTTCAATCAAGGAGAGGGTATCGCATGACTATTTTCAACCAGACGACGCGGCGTGGATTTCTGCTGGCGTCCGTGGCGCTTGGCGTGGTGTCGCTGCCGGGGCTGAAGCTCAACGCGGCGGAGCCGGCAAGCGGTGGCACAGCCACCCTGCTCATCTCATCGGAGCCGCCGGTGCTGACGACGATCGCACACACAGCCTATAATTCCGTCTATATATCGCCCAAGGTCACCGAAGGTCTGCTGACCTATGATTTCGACCTCAATCCCAAGCCGCTGCTGGCGAAATCATGGAATGTGAGCGCGGATGGTCTGCGTTACACCTTCAATCTGAGGCCCGGCGTGAAATGGCATGACGGCAAGCCATTCACCTCCGCTGACGTGGCGTTCTCCATCAATACCATCAAGGAAGTGCATCCGCGCGGCCGCAATACATTCCTGAACCTCACTGCTGTCGAGACGCCGGACGAGCTGACGGCGGTTCTGGTTCTTTCCAAACCCGCGCCCTATCTGATAACCGCGCTTGCCGCCGCCGAAACGCCCATCGTGCCGAAACATCTTTATGAGGGTACGAAGGTGACCGAAAATCCGGTCAATCTCGCGCCTATCGGCACGGGTCCGTTCAAGTTCAAGGAGTGGGTGCGGGGCAGTCATATCGTTTTTGAGCGCAATGCCGACTATTGGGATGCGCCGCGCCCCTATCTCGACAAGCTGATTGTTCGCTTCATTCCTGATGCTTCGGCTCGCGCGATTGCCATCGAAACCGGTGAAATCGATCTCGCGCCCAGCACGCCGGTCGCCTATAGCGATCTGGACCGGCTGAAAGAGCTGCCGAGCCTCGGCTTCGAGACCAATGGCTATCAATATACCAATTCGATCAGCCGCGTGGAATTCAACCTCGAAAAGGACGTGTTCAAGGATGTCCGCGTCCGCCGCGCCTTCGCGCATGTGATTGACCGCAACGTCATCTTCAACACGGTCAATTTCGGTTATGGTGCAACGATCACCGGGCCGATCAATCCGAAGCTGACGAAATGGTTCGTGGACGATCTGAAGACCTATCCGATCGATCTGAAGGCGGCGGAAGCGCTGCTGGATGAGGCCGGATACAAGCGCGGTGCGGATGGCATCCGTTTCAAGCTCAATCTGGACTATGTGCCGAGCACCGAGGCCTATCCGCGCGGTGCGGACTATATTCGTCAGGCGCTGGCGAAGGTCGGCGTGGAGGTGACGGTGCGGACGCAGGATTTCGCCACCTATACCAAACGCATCTACACGGATCGCGATTTCGATTTTGCCTATGAGGGCATGAGCAATCTCTTCGATCCGACTGTCGGCGTGCAGCGGCTCTACTGGTCGAAGAACTTCAAGAAGGGCGTGCCCTTCTCCAATGGAGCGGCTTACAGCAATCCGAAGGTGGATGCGCTTCTCGAAGCCGCCGCCATCGAGATCGATCCGGACAAGCGCGTCGCGCAATGGAAGGAAATCCAGCAGATTCTCGTCGAGGACGTGCCGGCCATCGACATTGTCGCAGCTCCGGAGATCACCATCTACAACAAGCGCATTGCCGATCACACCATCGGCGCGGAAGGCGTGGCGGGAAGCCTCGCCTTCGCGCATATCGCCGCATCCTGATCGTCTCGCCAGACCCGGCTCGCCCCTTGCGGCGGGCCGGGACCTTTCCCTTTCATCGAGGCCAAAGCCATGAGCACGACACTTTCTGAAATCTGGTACACACGCTGCCCGGTGCCCACACCGGTGGGGCTGGCGGCACAGCTCGGTTATCTCGAGCAGACCTTCGAGGAGGTCGGTATAGCGTTGAAATCCATCATCGATTCGCCTGACCGTTCCGTCCGGCAGAGCCATTTCAACCACACGCTGGAATGGTCCTTCCGCCATGGCGGCAATGTGCCTCCCATCCGCGCCCGTTCGGAGGGGCGCAATACGCGTCTCATCGGGGTGACGTGGACGGATGAGTTTCAGGCAATCATCACCCTGCCGGAAACCGGTATCCGCTCGCTTGCCGATCTCGTTGGCCGCCGTTTCGGCGTGCCGCGCAGACCGGAAGGCATTGTCGATTTCATGCGCGCGACGGCGCTGAAGGGCATCGTATCGGCGCTTTCGCTGGAAGGGCTGAAGATAGAGGATGTCGAACTCAAGGACATCGTCATCAAGGATTCGGTGCTGGCCTCGCAGGAAGGGCCGTCGTTGTTCGGCCTGAAGCGTCGGCAATCCTTCGGTGAGGAGATCATCGCGCTGTTGCGGGGTGAGGTCGATGCGATTTTTGTCAAGGGAACGGCTGGCATTGCCGCCGCGAACCTGATCGGTGCGGTGCAAGTGGCGGAGTTCGGTTTTCATCCCGATCCTAAGATACGCATCAATTCCGGTTCGCCACGGGTGCTGACGGTTGACGGGCGGCTTGCCGATGAGCGCCCCGATCTGGTGCAGCGGCTGGTTGACGCCATCGGCCGGGCCTCGCTATGGGCGGAACAGCACCCGGAGGAAACGCGTCGTTTCATCGCGCGCGAGGCCGGCGCGACGGAGGAACAGGTTCTGGCCGCCAATGGCGCTGAGGTTCACCGCCATCTCGGTCTCGGCCTCGATGCCGATCTTGTCGGCGCCGTCGGCCATTACAAGGACTTCCTGCATCAATGGGGCTTCCTTGAAAACGACTTCGATCTGGGCGACTGGATCGACGACCGTTTCGTCACGGCAAATGAAAGGGCGGTGGCATGAGCGTTGCACTTTCCGCCGTTGCGACCGCACCGGCGCAGCGGCCAGATCCCGTCGCCGTTGCAACCGCGCTGGCCGCGGATTTCAGCCTGACCGCTGCGGACCACGACAAAAGCGGCGAATTCGCCGCCGGTAATTTCGAGGCGCTTTTCAAGTCCGGCCTGCTGGGTCTCGTCACGGCTGAAAAGGATGGCGGGTGGGGCGAGGGCATGGAGACGGCACATGCCGTCATTACGGCCATTGCCAAAGGCGATCCGTCGACCGCTCTCATCCTCGCCATGCACTATAGTGTTCATGCCGCGATCCGGCGCGGCAAGTGGCCGGCAGCACTTGCTGCAAAGGTACTGGCCGCCAATAGCAGGGAACCGGCGCTCTTGAACAATGCGCAGGCGGAGCCGGGTGTGGGTTCGCCCGCCCATGGCGGCCTGCCGGAAACGACGGCGCGGATCGAGGGCGATTTCTGGGTAGTCAATGGCCGCAAGAGCTTCGTCACCGGCCTGCCGGGCCTGAAATGGGCGATCGTGCTTGCCGTGACGACGGAAGAGACGCCGCGCCTCATTCAGCTTCTTGTTCCTCTCGATGCGGCTGGCATCGCCCAGGAAAAAGCATGGGAGGCGACCGGCATGTATGCCACAGCCAGCCATGATCTGGTGCTGGAAGACGTGAAGGTGCCGCTTGCCGATATCGTCGCCGAGCAGCCGGCGGATGAGCCACTGCGGCGCGATGAAGCGGACGGGTATAATTTCTTCGTTCTGCTGGCCTCCGTCTATCACGGTGTCGCGCTTTCGGCGCGGGACGATTTGTTGCGCCATCTGAATGGCCATGTTCCGGCAAGCCTTGGCGCACCGCTGTCCTCCATCCCCCGCATTCAGGAAGGTCTCGGCCAGATCGAGGTGCTGCTGGCGGCGAACCGACGCCTCCTTCTCTCCGTCGCCCGCGATGTCGATGCGGGGGAGAGGGTGGGAACCGATGCACTGGCCGTTCGTCATGTGGTTATCGACAATGCCGTGGGGGTGACTGATCTGGCGCTGGAGCTTGGCGGCAATCGCGGCCTGCGCCGGGATTACGACCTTGAGCGCCATCACCGCGACGCCATAACGGCAAGGGCGCATGCGCCGCAGAGCCATATGATCCGAACGATTCTCGGTCGTCAGAGCATCAAGGCGGCGGGCGGCTGAAAGCAAAAGGGCGGCCCTGTCCGAGGTGGGCCGCCCATTTTCAGGTTACGCCCATCAATCCAGCAGCAGCGGCAGCAAGCTCTCGCCCTGCCGCTCGATTTCCTTGAGATAGGGCGTGTCGGAAAGCACGAAATGGCTGATGCCCAGCGCGCGGTATTTGCGCAGTGACGCGGCGACATCTTCCGCCGAGCCGACAAGCCATGTGGTTCCCGCCCCGCCGCCGCCGAATTTGCCCGGCGCGGTATAGAGATTGTCGTCCAGCACGTCGCTCTGACGGTGCAAATCCAGCAGGCGGCGCTGGCCGACCGCCACGGCCTGAAGATGGTCGTTCCAGCGTACGCCATTGTTTGCGGCCATCTCGGCAACTTTCGCTTCCGCATCGCGCCATGCCTCGGCTGTGGTTTCGCGTACCAGCGTGGTGATCCGCAGGCCGAATTGCAGCGGCGGCAGATCGCGGCCGAGCTTTTCGCTGAAGTGCCTCAGCCGCTCGATCCTTTCGCGCACGCCAGCGAGCGGTTCTCCCCAGAAAAGCTGCACATCGGCCTCGGTTGCGGCAACCTGCTCGGCTGCTTCGGAAGCGCCGCCGAAATAGAGTTTGGGATGCGGCCGGCCTTCGCGCACGGCGATGCGCGGCGAAACGGTGGAGTTCGTGACCCGGAAATGATCGCCATTAAAAGTGACGTTTTCCTCGGTCCAGAGCCGCCGCACCAGCCGCATGAATTCTTTCGTGCGGGCATAACGCTGCGCCTGATCGCCTTCTTCATCGCCATAGGCGGCAAGCTCATCCCTGCCGGAAACGATGTTGATCCGAACTCTACCGGCGGAAAGCTGGTCGAGCGTGGCGGCGGCGGATGCGAGGTTGGCCGGCTTCCAGTAGCCGGGACGGATAGCGATCAGCGGCTCGAATGTGGTGGTGCGGGCCGCAAGCGCCGCCGCCACCGTAAATGTATCCGGACGTCCCCAGCCGGTGCCGAGCAGCGCGCCTTTCCAGCCATGGGTTTCAAGCGCTTTGGCATGGCTCGTCAATGTATCGAGACTATTGTGGTTTTCGCTGACGGCGTCGCCCCGGTGGCCGGGTTTGACGTCATTGGGGATGTACCAGAGAAATTCGCTTGTGCTGATCACATTATCCGCCTGAATTTTCGTTTTATGGTGCGGTGGAATGGCCCTGCTGACGTTTGGCCTTCACCGCTTGTGTCTCCCGCGAGGCGCAAGCCTCCGCAGCTGCGAGAATGGCAAAGCGGCGGCGGCCCGGCGAAGCAGCGATGTTTCTTTTGTCATGCGGCGGAGGAAAAGCTTTCCGTCTGGAAAGACTATATTGCACATATTTTCTATATAAAAAATTTGAGGAAATGATTCCCTACGGACGAAATTATTCCCTCCCTGGAGAACGCATTTTCTGCATGATCTAAATTGGATGGATCGATTT
Source organism: Agrobacterium sp. YIC 4121 (assembly GCF_002008205.1). Lineage (NCBI taxonomy): Bacteria > Pseudomonadati > Pseudomonadota > Alphaproteobacteria > Hyphomicrobiales > Rhizobiaceae > Agrobacterium > Agrobacterium sp. YIC 4121. The sequence continues at coordinate 223,753 of NZ_MRDI01000020.1, forward strand.
TCCGCGAGGCTTCGAAAGGTGAGCAAGGCAATAGTCGACGGAAATCGCGAAATTCACCATGCTTGCGGCATACCGCCCACAACTCATGGAGCAGGCATGTGTACCACCTTGATTGTCCCTGGCCTGAATGGTTCGGATGAAGGACATTGGCAGCGGCACTGGTTGCTGGATGATCCCGACTCGAAGCTTGTCGATCAGGACAATTGGCAATGCCCGGTTCTCGCGGACTGGCTCGATCGTCTCGAGGCCGCGCTGGCGACAGTCGAAAGCGCTTATATCGTCGCCCACAGCCTCGGTTGCCTGCTGGTGGCGAATATGGCGTCTCGTCCCTCGGCCGCCAAGATAAAGGGCGCGCTTCTGGTCGCACCCGCCCATCTCGACCGCGTCGAGGCGATGCATCCATGTATCGTCCGGTTCGGCGCGTTTCCGCGGCAACCGCTTGCTTTTCCCAGCCTCGTCGTGGGCAGCATGAACGATCCCTATATGGATTGCGAAGAGTACGCGCGCAGTGCGAGCCTGTGGGGGAGCGATCTCATCAATCTCGGCGCCGTCGGACATATCAATATTGCCAGCGGCTACGGACGATGGCCTGAGGGTTATGCTCTTCTCGAACGGTTGAAGGCAGATGGCGCACCTGCAAAGGCGGTGGCCGGATCGAGGCTGCGCAGATTGACTGCCCTGGGCGACGCGCATTTTTGAGGAAATGACTGATCGTTCGGTTCCGTGCCCGATTATTGGCAGCCGGAAACGGATTTTTTCCCGCCGCCGCAACCTTAGTCCACATTTGCCGGCGATCCTCCAATTATAGAATAGTAATTTTATGGAAAATATTGACGATTTCGGACGGTCGCCTGAGGATAAGGGGAGTTGAGCAAAGGAGGCGCACATGCCGCAGGGACTTCATGCGTTTACTTTCGATCTGTTCGGTTTGACCCGGCGTCAGCCGCGGGAAGAGGAACAGGTCAGCCTTCATCCTCTGGATCATTCCGGACGCATCAGGCAGGAGAAAAGCGATCTCGAACTCGAACGGGAAGAGATCTGCGAAATGAACTTTGCGATGCTCGGCCTTTATCCGGTCTTCTGACTACCATCAGCGAGGGTTCCTTTTCCCTTTGCAGCGCGGTTCATCCGGGAGAGAAACTCTCCTCGCCGGATGGAAATTGGAACAAAATTTCTTAAACGCGCCGGGGAATTGGCTACCCTTTTATCATCAAGCGCATTGCCCAAGGGCAGATTGCAAAGGACCTGCCGATGAGCACATCCGATAAACCACTCGATTTTCTATGGTTCATACCTACCTCAGGCGATGGCAGCTATCTCGGCTCGGATGATCTTTCGCGTCCTGCCGATCCCGGCTATTTCCGGGAAATAGCCCAGGCTGCCGATCGGCTCGGTTATTCAGGCGTGCTCATCCCCACCGGTGTCGCCTGTGAAGAATCCTTCATCCTTGCGGCCAATCTCGCTGCCTATACCGAGAAGCTGAAATTCCTCGTCGCCATCCGTCCGGGCGTCGCTTCGCCCGCCTATTATGCGCGGCTTGCTTCGACGCTCGATCGCGTTTCCCATGGCCGGCTGCTTCTCAACATCGTGGTTGGCGGCAGCGCGCAGGAATTGGCCGGTGACGGCATCTTCCTGCCGCATGACGAGCGTTACGACCACGCCGATGAGTTCTTCCAGGTGTTCAATTCGCTGATCGAAACCGGCAAGGGAAGCCTCGACGGCAAATATATCAAGGCGGTGGACGCGAAACTCGGGCTGCCGCCGGTGCAGGAACCGCGCCCGCCGCTTTATTTTGGCGGCTCTTCCGATGCCGGCATCGAGTTTTCCGCCGGTATCACCGACAAATATCTCACCTGGGGCGAACCGCCGGCGCAGGTGGCGGAAAAAATCGCCAAGGTGCGCGCCGCCGCCGCCAAAAAGGGGCGCAAGGTTACCTTCGGCATCCGTCTGCATTTCATCGTTCGTGAAACCGACGAGGAAGCATGGGCAGATGCAGAGCGGTTGATCTCGAAGCTCTCCGACGAAACCATCGCATCCGCTCAGGAAGTCTTCTCCAGGGCTTCGGATTCCGTCGGGCAGGCGAGAATGCAGGCGCTGCACAATGGCCGGCGCGACCGGCTGGAAGTCTCTCCGAATTTGTGGGCGGGCATCGGTCTCGTCCGTTCGGGTGCGGGGACGGCACTGGTCGGTTCGCCGAAGACGGTAGCGGCGCGGCTCAGGGAATATCAGGCGCTGGGCATCGATACCGTCATTGCCTCGGGTTATCCGCATCTGGAGGAAGCCTATCGGCTATCCGAACTGCTGTTTCCGGAAATCGGGCTTGGCGGGCCTCGCAACCAGATACGATCTTCTTTCGGCGCGAAACAGGTTTTCGGTGGCGGCGGTCATGGCGGCAACGTCAAGCTGGTGTCCGGATCCTGATCCTTCGACGGGAGGCGACCTCTGCCTCCCACCTTTTCGGCAGATATCCTTGCGGCGGGGCTAAATCGGACGGCGACACATAAAACATTATTTCTATAGAATATTATCATTATGGAAAACGATGTCTATTTCACCCCCCGCCGCCGCTGCTAGCTATTGAACAATTCAGCTGTTTTCAGGAGCAACCCGATGACATTGCAATATGCGGCCAAGGATCAACAATTCATCAACCTCCGCGACCCGGTCGCCGGCAAGGCGGCGGATGCCGATAGTCTCAAGGCGGCGCTGAGAACGCTGGGCGGCGGTGTGAGCGTGATTACGGCGGGTGAGGGCGACGAACGAACGGGCGCGACCGTGACCTCGGCCACCGCTTTGTCGGTCGATCCGCCGCGCATTCTGGTGGCGCTCAACCGCTCCTCATCCACATGGCCGGTGGTGCAGCGTTTCGGTCATCTCGCCGTCAACATCGTTGGGGCGAACCATCAGTTTGTCGCCAATCAGTTTGCCGGCATCGGCGGCCTGAAGGGCCCGGACCGGTATCGCGGTGCGGAATGGACCCGGCTGTCGAGCGGTGCGCCCATTCTCGAAGATGCTGTTGCCGCGATCGATTGCACCATTGAAGAGACGATCGAACGGCACAGCCATGTCATCGTCATCGGCAAGGTGGAGGCGATCCGCATCGGCTCCGGCCATTCGCTGCTCTATCAAAACGGGCGTTATCATTCTCTGGACTGAGCGCCGGTCGTTCGGCGCTTTCACTTTGTCATTCTTTGAGGGAGTTGAGCATGGGATCCGTCACGCCTCTCGGCGAAAGACTTCGTTTCGTTCCTCCACGCCTCGGCGCGGATATCGATGTGCTGACCGTTGCCCGCACGATCGCCGAAAACTGCGCCGTTGAAAGTCCGGGGCAAATCCATGCGCGGATCGCCCGTTCCGGTCTTCTTGCTCTTTCCGTTCCAACGGAACTGGGCGGGACGGACATCACCAACGATGTTCTCTCGCAGGCGCTCGCCATCATTTCCGCAGCCGATGCGGCGGCGGCGCATGATCTCGTCGAACATTTCACCGCGCTTGAATTCATCAGGAATGCCGGCAGCGAAGACCAGCGCAAGGCGCTCTTCGCCCGTCTCGATCTTGGCGAGACCTTTGCACTGGCAATATCTGCCGCGGATCTGGATCAGGCGGTTACGGTGACGGAAGACGACTACGCCCTGCGGCTTCCCGATGACGTTGCGGGCTCGGTGAGGGGCGACGCGGACTGGATTGTCGTGCCGGCCGTCAACACGGCCGGGCAGCCTTTGCTTGTCGTTCTGCGCAACCGCCCCAATATCTCATGGGAAGGTCTGTTACGCGCCGATCAGGTGGTGTTTCTGGCGCAGGGCGCGGGAAATCTGGCCGTTTCCGTTTCCACCCTTTTGAAAGCCGCCGTGGCTCTGGGGCAGAAGCAGCGTGAACTTTCGGCGCTGCTGATCGACAGGCTGGCCGGCGATGGCGCGGCGCGACCCGTGATAGGCGAAATATTTCTCGCCATCGAGCTCCTGAAGGCGCAGATATCCAGCCTTGCGGCCAATATCGATGCGGCGCAGGTGGGAGCGGAAAACGTCACCTTTCGTTCGGTTCGCAACAATGCCATCACGCTTGAAATCCTGATGGCGCGCCTCGGTCTTGTCGAAGGCGTCAGTGAAGCCGGGCTGATCGCGTCGCTGGACGACGATCTGCGCAGGCAATAGGCAAATCTCGGATGAAGGGCCCTGCGGAATCCTATTCGCCGGCCGGAATGGAGCGGGCGTTCTGCCCGTCCTTGGCCACGAATTGTGCGAGTGTCATGTTGTCCAGAATGGTTGCGATGGCGTCACGCACGTCCGTCATCGAAACCCTAACCTGACAGGTCTCCGGATCATCACAGTCGTCACAGGCTTCAAAAGCCGTGCGGCTTGCACAGCGAATGGGGGCCAGAGGTCCGTCCAGCGTGCGGATGACCTGCCCGATCATGATTTCCGATGGCATTTTCGACAGCGAATAACCGCCATTCGGGCCCTTCTTGGAGCGCAGAATGCCGCTATTGCGCAGCTCCAGAAGAATAGTGTCCAGGAATTTTTTCGGGATATTGTTGCGGGTTGCAATTTCGGTCACGAAGGCGGTCTCGCCCTGGGGCAACCGCGCCAGATCGACAAGAGCCTTTAATCCGTATTTGCCTTTTTTGGTCAACATCGCATGGTCCGAAAAGAGAGTCGGCACGTTTTGCAGCGCCGAGCCATATTATTCCTAACTTACTAAGTAGTTTTTAGCGAATTCCGGCGCAAGCCCGTTTCGTCCGGGTTTGGCGTTGAAAGCGGCCTGTTGCGCCCATTTTGGTCATTCCTCCTGCCTTACCGATGGCTTTGCCAGGGCTGGCTTCGGAAAACATCACTGAAAACAATATTTTCTCTGATCGCGCTGCAACGTGGAACGATCATCCTTTATTAGAATATAAAATCGGTAGACAAAGTATGCATCAAAGACACGCGAGGTGATGATGTATACGCTCAGTTTGCTTGACAAGAGCCCGGTTCCAACGGGTGAGGACGCGGCGAGTGCATTCCGCGACACGATCAATCTTGCCAGGCGCGCCGAAGAGCTGGGTTACCGCCGTTTCTGGGTGGCCGAACATCACAATTCGCCGGAGCTTGCCGGTTCCGCACCGGAAGCGCTGGTGGCGTGGATATTGGCGAAAACCTCCCACATCCGCGTCGGCTCGGGCGGCGTCATGTTGCAACACTATAGCCCTTACAAGGTCGCCGAGGTTTTCAACGTGCTGTCGTCGCTTGCGCCCGGCCGGGTCGATCTCGGCATCGGCAAGACACCGGGCGGGTTGCCGCTGGCGACTTCGGCCTTGCAGCAGGCCTATGATCCTGCCCGCAAACCGGATTTCGAAACGGCCTTCAGTGAACTCACCACGTTTTTGTCCGGCGCCGCGCCGCAGGACCACGCACAGGCCGGACTGCAGGCGACACCTGCGCCACCGGTCGCTGCGGAACGATTTCTGCTCGGCGCCAGCCCGGAAAGCGCAAGGCTTGCGGCTTCAAGGGGATGGAATTTCGTCTTTGCCGGCCATCTCAATGGCGATGCGGAGGTTCTCCGCCGCAGCCTCTCGGCTTTTCGGGAAGAAAGCGGCGGAAGCGCTCCGATCCTTGCTTTGTCGGCTTTTGCGGCCAGCGACCCCGCCCATGCCGCGAGACAGGTGGAAGGTCAGCGCATCTACCGGGTATTCCTCAGCGACGGCAGGGCGTTCAACCTCGGCCGCCGAGAACAGGCGGAGGAATTCGCCCGGCAGTCCGGCGATACCGATTACCGCATCGAAGAGCGAAAACCCAACGTCCTGCATGGCGGGCCGGAGGATATTCACAAGGCGCTTCGTGCGCTTTCCGAAGAGCACGGCATCGAGGAATTCATCATCGAGCCGCCGCATGTCGGTGCCGATCAGCGGCTTGCCTCGATAGAACTGCTTGCCACGCATCGCCTTTCCCGGGCGGCGTAATTTTCTCTGAGGAGGGAATGACATGACGAGAAAGAAAATCCGTTTCGGCATCATGCTACAGGGCCCCGGCGGGCACATGAATGCCTGGCGGCACCCCAAAAGCCCGGTGGATGCCAGCGTCAATTTCGACTTCTTCAGGAAGACCGCGCTGAAGGCGGAAGCGGCGGGCATCGCCTTCGCTTTCGTGGCGGATGGGCTCTATATCAATGACAAGTCGATCCCGCATTTCCTCAACCGGTTCGAGCCGCTGACGATCCTTTCGGCGCTCGCCTCCGTGACCTCGAAGATCGGTCTCGCCGGCACCGTTTCGACCTCCTATAGCGACCCCTTCACCATTGCCCGTCAGTTCGCCTCGCTCGATCTGCTGAGCGGCGGCCGCGCCGGGTGGAATGCCGTGACGACGCCGCTTGAAGGTACGGCGAAGAATTACAGCCGCAACCACCCCGAACATGCGCTGCGTTACGAGATTGCCGACGAATATCTCGAAGTGATCAAGGGCCTGTGGGACAGCTGGGACGATGACGCTTTCCTGCGCAACCGCGAGACGGGACAGTTCTTCGACCGCGCCAAACTCCACACGCTCGGCCATAAGGGCCGCTTCTTCCAGGTGGAAGGCCCGCTCAATATCCAGCGTTCCCCGCAGGGGCAGCCGGTGGTATTCCAGGCCGGCTCCTCCGATGCCGGCATCGGTCTTGCGGGCAAACATGCGGATGCGGTCTTCACCAATTCCGCTTCGCTGGAGGAAAACCAGACCTTCCTCAAGCGTGTAAAACAGAGCGCCGTTGCGCAGGGCAGGTCCGCTGCCGATGTGAAGATTTTCCCCGGCATCGGCCCGATTGTCGGCGAGACGCAGGAGGAAGCGGAGGCGAAATACGACGTCATTCGCAACCTCATCACCATCGAGGATGCGCTCGCTTATCTCGGCCGTTTCTTCGATCATCATGATTTCAGCGCCTATCCGCTGGACGAGCCTTTCCCTGAGCTCGGCGAGATCGGCAAGAACAGTTTCCGCTCCACGACCGACCGCATCAAGCGGCGGGCCAAGGAAAAGAACCAGACGCTGCGCGAGGCGGCGCTGGAGGCAGCGACCCCGCGTGAAGGTTTTATCGGCACGCCAGACAAGGTGGCTGACGAAATCATCCGCTGGGTGGAGCACGATGCGGCCGATGGCTTCATTCTGGGCTTCCCGGTGATTGCCGAGGGATTGGACGATTTCATCCGCCTCGTCATCCCGGTGCTGCAACGGCGCGGTTATTTCGATCCGCATCTGGAAGGGGCGACGCTGCGCGACCATCTCGGCCTGCCTTTCAGGGAAAGCGTCTATTCCCGCCGCGAAAACGGGTCGAACAAGGCCATCGCCTGAGCTTGCTGCAGGGCGGAGACGATTGCCGCCCGGTGCAGATTTCAAGACGCGGCGCGTAGCGAGCCGCGCAGGAGACAGAACCATGAATATCCGCATTGACGGCGCGCGTCCGCAGGACGACGCCGAACGGGGAATCCTCGCCTTCATCGACGAGAGCATCGCCATCCGGCATGATCTCCACCGGAATCCCGAGCTTTCGCTCAAGGAAAAACGCACGGCGGCGCTCATTGCCCGCTATCTCTTGTCGTTCGGATATGAGGTGACGGAAGGTGTCGGCGGCCACGGCGTTGTCGCCACGTTGAAACGCGGTCATGGCGAAAAACGCGTCGGCATTCGCGCCGATATCGACGCCCTGCCGATTGTCGAGGAAACCGGCCTTGCCTATGCCAGCCAGACGCAGGGCGTCATGCATGCGTGCGGTCACGATGGCCATACGACGATCCTGCTTGCCGCTGCCCGGTATATTGCCGAAACATCGAGTTTTTCCGGCACGCTGACGCTGATCTTCCAGCCGGCCGAGGAGATCGGCGCCGGGGCAAGGGCGATGATAAAGGACCGGCTTTTCGAGCGGTTTCCGGTCGATGCCGTCTTCGGCCTGCATAATTGGCCGGGTGTCGACACCGGACAGTTTGGCTTCGTCGAAGGCCCCGCCATGGCCTCCGTCGACAAGGCGAAGGTGCGGATCGTCGGCAAGGGCGGGCATGGCGCCGCGCCGCATGAGACGGTCGATCCGGTTCTCGCCTCGGCAAGCTTCGTCACCGCCCTGCAGAGCATCGTTTCGCGCAATGTCGATCCGCGCGAGATGGCGGTGCTGACGGTCGGCTCCATCCATGGCGGAACCGCCTCCAACGTCATTCCCGAAAGCGTCGAGCTTCAGATCACCGCCCGGGCTTTTTCGCCTGCCGTGCGTGACAGGCTGGAGGAGCGGCTCCCGGCGCTTGCCGAAGCGCAGGCCGAGAGCTTCGGCGCGAAGGCAGAGGTCGCCTATTCCCGCGGTTTCCCGCCGGTCATCAACCACACCCCGGAGACGGTCTTCGCCCGCGATGTCGCCAAACGGTATTTCGCCGCCGGGCAGATCGCCGAAGCGTTCCAGCCGCGCACGGCGAGCGAGGATTTCGCCTTCATGCTGCAGGAGCGGCCCGGTTCTTATCTCTTCGTCGGCAATGGCGACAGCGCACCGCTGCACAGTCCCCACTACGATTTCAACGACGCGATCATCGCGCCGGCAGCACGCTTCTGGGTGCGGCTGGCGGAAGCCTATCTCTCCTGACGCGAAAATTAGGACAAGGACATGAGCGACAGTTTTTTCTACACATCCGTCAAGGATCCGCTCGCAGCGCCGCTTCTGGAGGAGTTGCTGTTCGAATATGACAGCCGCTACGGCACGTTCTTCAATGCGGAAGGGGCCAAGGCGGAGCTGAACAAATATCCGCCGGAAGCCTTCAGCCCGCCATCGGGCAATTTCCTGCTGCTCCTGCGCGACGGCAAAGCGATCGCCGGCGGCGCCTTCATGCGCTACGACGACGAAACGGCGGAATTCAAGCGGGTCTGGACCCATTCCGCCCATCGCCGCCAGGGGCTTGCGAAAATCGTGCTCCGGGAACTGGAGCAGCAGGCGATCCGGCAGGGTTATGCCCGCGTCTATCTGACCACCGGCTTCCGTCAGCCGGAAGCGGTCGGTCTTTATCTCACCAATGGTTATCGCGCTTTGTTCGATACCACGGCCGATCCCGAGACGATCCGGTCGTTGCCCTTCGAAAAATGGCTGTCCGAACCCGCACCCGTCTCTGTTCCGGGAGGAGCGCCGATAGCGACTGTGCGGCCGCAACCCTCTTCCGCCCATCCGTGAAAGGCCTTTTTCCGATGACGATAGCCTCTGATTTTCCGCATCTCGCCGTGGGCGACAAGAAGAGTGAACCGATCACGGGCGGTTACTCCCATTTCCGCATCGTTCCGGCCCGCTACCCGCTGCGGACGGTGGGCACGGTTTTCTCCGTCCTCATCATTGCCGCCGTCGTGCATTCCGTTTTCGGCAACCCGCGCTGGGGCTGGGATGTGTTTGCCGAATGGTTCTTCGCCGAACCGGTGCTGGTGGGTCTCGGCCGGACGCTGCTCCTGACCGCGCTCGGTGCGTTGTTTGGTTTTGTGTTGGGAACCCTGCTGGCGCTTGCCCGTGTTTCCCGTTCGCCGCTGCTGGTCGCTGTCTCCTGGACCTATATCTGGATTTTTCGCTCCATCCCGCTGATCGTGCTTTTGCTGATACTCAACAATCTCGGCTATCTCTATGAAACCGTGACAATCGGTGTGCCCTATACCGGCATCAATTTCTTCAGCTGGAATACGACACAGCTGATGACGCCCTTTGCGGCGGCCGTTTTGGGGCTGACGCTCAATCAGGCCGCTTTCGCCTCCGAAATCGTTCGCGGCGGAATCCTTTCAGTCGATCAGGGGCAGCTCGAAGCTGCCGCCGCGCTCGGCCTTCCGCGCAGGCGACAGGCGTCCCGCATCGTCCTGCCGCAGGCGATGCGCTCTATCCTGCCCACGGCCTTCAACGATATTATCGGCTTGGCCAAGGGCACGTCGCAGGTCTATATCCTCGCGCTGCCGGAGCTGTTCTATACGATCCAGATCATCTATCGCCGCAATCTGGAAGTGATCCCCCTGCTGATGGTCGCCACCGTCTGGTATCTGGTGATCCTGACCGCGCTTTCCATTGTTCAGCATCACATCGAACGCCACTTCTCGCGCGGTGCGCTGCGCAATCCGCCGCCCTCGCTGTTTGCCACGCTCTATCGCACATTCCTGCCGCGCAGGCCCTTGCCGGAAGCGGTGGAGACGCCAGCGCCCCCCATTGAAAGACCTGAACGACTGGCCGCCGCCAGGACGGGAAGTTTCCAGCTCGGCAACCGTGGCGGTTCGGTCAATATCCACGGCGTTTCCAAGTCCTTCGGAACACTGAAGGTGCTGGACGATGTCACGCTCTCCATTCCGGCAGGCAGTGTCACCACCATTCTCGGTCAGTCTGGCTCCGGCAAGTCCACATTGCTGCGCTCCATCAATCATCTGGAGCGTGTCGACGACGGCTTCATCGCCATCGACGGCGAGCTGGTCGGATATCGCCAGAAAGGCGACACGCTTTATGAGCTGAAGGAAAGGAACATTCTGAAGCGCCGCGTCGAAGTGGGCATGGTGTTCCAGAGCTTCAATCTGTTCCCGCATCTGACCGCGCTTGAAAACATCATCGAAGCGCCTATTGCCGTTCGAAGCATTTCGAAAGAGCAGGCCGAGGCCGAAGCGCGCGATCTTCTGGCCCGCGTCGGCCTTGCCGAAAAGGCCGGTGCTTACCCCCGCCAGCTTTCCGGCGGGCAGCAGCAGCGTGTGGCGATTGCCCGGGCCTTAGCGCTGCGGCCGAAGGTGCTGCTCTTCGACGAGCCGACATCCGCGCTCGACCCGGAGCTTGTCAATGAGGTGCTGGATGTCATCAAGGAGCTGTCCCGCTCCGGCGTCACTCTCATCATCGTCACCCACGAAATCGGCTTTGCCCGCGAAGTCTCCGACAGGGTCGTCTTCATGGAACAGGGCCGCATTCTCGAAACGGGCACGCCGGAGAAAGTGTTCAACAAGCCGGACCACCCGCGCACGGCCGAATTTCTCGCAAAAGTTCTCTAATCAACAACAAAGGAAACACTCACATGGCATTTTCATCGAAATTATTGTCCCTGCTTGCCGGCGGTCTTTTCACCGCCACTGCTGCGCTCATCCCGGTCGTGCATGCGCAGGAGGTTGACCTGTCGCCTGAACAGAAGGGGCGGGTGCGCGTCGAAAAGGTGGAAGAGGCAATCAAGCTTCTGCCCGCCGGCCACAAATTCATCGCCGACGGAAAGCTGACGGTCGCGACCGTTCCCTTCCGGCTGCCGCTGGTGGATTATGCGAGCGACACAAAAACGCCGATCGGCGTGGAACCGGATATCGCCCAGCTGGTCGCCGACAGCCTTGGCCTTGAGCTGCAGCTTGTGCCCATCGCCTGGGCGGACTGGCCGCTCGGTCTTGCATCCGGCAAATATGACGCCGTTACTTCCAACATCACGGTGACGGAAGCCCGCAAGGAAAAGTTCGATTTTTCCAGCTACCGCAACGATCTGCTCGGCTTCTATGTCGGCAATAACAGCAAGGTCACATCCATCGGCAAGCCGGAGGATGTCGCAGGGCTGAAGGTCATCGTCGGGGCCGCCACCAATCAGGAGCAGATCCTGCTGAAATGGATCAAGGACAACAAGGCGAAGGGACTGGCCGATACCGAGGTGCAATATTATGACGATCAGGCCGTGCTTGACGTCGCCCTGCAATCCGGCCGTGCGGATGCCTATCTCGGCCCTAATGCGACCTCTGCCTTTCAGGCGGCAAGCCAGAAGAAGACGAAGCTCGTCGGCACCTTCTCCGGCGGCTGGCCGGAAGCGGCCGAGATCGCCGTCGCTTCGAAAAAGGACGCAGGCATAGCGGAGGCCATCACCGCCGCGCTGAACGCCCAGATCAAGAACGGCAATTACGGCAAGGTTCTCGCCCGCTGGAACCTCGGCTCGGAAGCCATCACGGAATCCCGCACCAATCCGCCCGGCCTGCCCAAGAGCTAAGGCCAGATTTTCGAAAAAGCTGAGTTGAAGGTGGGACATCACTCAGCCGGTAGCGCGGGCATCCTCCCGTCCGCGCTACCTCCGTCCCACAGTCATTCTATCGGGCATTCTATCGGGAAACCACAATGACCTTCACCTCTCGTCTCGCCACGGCCACGCTTGGCGCCTTTCTCTCAATCGCCGGTTTTGCATCGGCTTCGGCAACGGATGTTTTCGACCTGTCGCCGGATCAGCCCGGCCGCATCCGGGTTGAAAAAGACCCCGGCGCGATTGCCGCCGTTCCCAAGGATTTCAAATTCGTCACGCCGGGCAAACTTACTGTCGCGGTCGCACCCGGCGGACCGCCGCTCGCGACCTATGCGACGGATGCAAAAACGGTGGTCGGCGCAGATCCCGACTATGCGCTTGCGGTGGCCGACAGCCTTGGCTTGGAGCTGGAACTGGTGGCGGTGGCCTGGGCGGACTGGCCGCTGGGGCTTGCCTCCGGCAAATACGATGCGGTGATCTCGAATGTGGGCGTTACCGAGCAGCGCAAGGAGAAGTTCGATTTCTCCACCTATCGTCAGGGCCTGCACGGATTTTTCGTCAAGGCAGACAGCGGCATAACCGCCATCCGCGAGCCGAAGGACGCGGCCGGCCTGAGGATCATCGTCGGCGCCGGCACCAATCAGGAGCGTATTCTGCTGAAATGGAGCGACGAAAACGTCGCCGCCGGACTGAAGCCGATCGAGCTGCAATATTACGATGATGAAGCGACCCGGCTTGTGGCGCTTTCAGCGGGGCGGGCGGATGTGATCGTCCAGCCGCATGCGCAGCTGGTCTTCATCGCCGCGCGTGACAAGACCATAAAGCGTGTCGGCACGCTCTCGGCCGGCTGGCCGGAGCGGTCCGATGTCGCCATCACCACCCGCAAGGGATCGGGACTGGCCGATGCGCTGACGCTTGCCACCAACGACCTGATCAAGAGCGGCGCTTACGCGAAGATTCTGGATCGCTGGCAGCTATCGGAAGAAGCCCTGCCGGAATCGCGCACCAACCCGCCCGGCCTGCCGAAAAGCTGACCGTTCGAACACATGCGGCGGACTGCAATACCCGCAGGCTCAGGCCTTGCGGGTATTGTTTTGTCCGTCAATTCTGGGCGGGAAGGGCGCGAAAAAGCTTTCGCAATTCACCGACGAAGGGTTTGAAGAAACGCGAGAGCGGCCGGGCCGTGTTGGTGGAAACGGCGACATTCATCGTCACTTCAGGCATGAATGGGCGCACCGTCACCCCCTCGAAACTGTTCCAGCGCACCAAGCCATCGACAAGGGCAATGCCGATACCGCCGCGTACCAGCGGTACGGCACCCACCGATGAGGTGACCTGCACCGAGACATCCCGCATAAGCCCGTCGCGTTCGAAGACCTCGTTCAGCTGCGGGCCGATCTCGTCCGCATGGTTGCCATAGGAAATCAGCGGCCTGCCGGCGAGGTCGCGGGGCGTCACCGTCATCATTTCGGCGAGAGCATCATCATGCCGCATCACTGCCACGACCGGTACGGAGGCGAGGATTTCGCTGCGCACCGTCGGCGCCTGAATGGTGGAAAGCGTTACCGCAAAATCGATGTCGCCCAGCAGCAATTGTTCGGCAATCTCTTTTTTGGGCAGGGCGTTGAGGTGGATTTTGACGGTCGGATGCGCTTGCCGGAATGCCAGCAGCGCCTCGGGTAGCACGGAATAGGTGACCGGCAGGCTGGCGCCGATGCGCAGAAGGCCAAGCTTGCGCTCGCCGATGGTGCGCGTCAGTTTTTTCAGAACTTCAAGTTCGCGAAAAACCCGGTCGGCATCCTCATAGATCAGATGTGCTTCCATCGTCGGCACCAGCCGCCCGCCAATGCGCTCGAACAGCTTGTAACCCAGTTGGCTTTCCAGATGGTGCAGCACCTTGCTGACGCCGGGCTGGGAAACGGCAAGCGAATTGGCGGCCGCCGTCACGGAGCCGTCGCGCATGATGGCGCGGAAAATTTCAAGCTGTCGGGCGTTCATGGAAACCTCCAGCGTCATCTCTTCCATAACCCAAGGTTCTGTTCAAGCGACCATTTGCGATTGGCGGGAAACCTTCTGCCGTGGAAATCTGTGAAGGTGCAGGAGAGGTCCTGCGAAGATTTCGGGAAAGGAAACGCGGATGCTGGCCAGATTCAGGCGCATCGCCGAAGAGCGACGCGCGGCTTGCCCCATCCTGATCGACGGCATGCCGGTCGAGGCGCTGGAGGGAGACACAGTGCTGACGGCGCTGATGCTCTCGCGCGGCTTTGCCCGTTTGTCCGAGTTCGCCGATGGCGAGCGGGCGGGGTTCTGTCTGATGGGCGCCTGTCAGGATTGCTGGGTCTGGACGGGTGAAGGCGAGCGGCTGCGCGCCTGTTCCACCGCCGTACTCCCGGGCATGGATATCAGAACCGAGGTTCCGGAGGGGTTATGGCCGATTTGCGTGTCGTGATCGTGGGCGCCGGCCCCGCCGGTACGCGTGCCGCCGAGGCGTTGGTGCGGGCGGGGCTCCGCCCTGTCGTCATCGATGAGGGAGATCGCAGCGGCGGCCAGATCTACCGCCGCCAGCCGCAAAATTTCCGGCGTTCCTATGCGGCCCTTTACGGCACGGAAGCGGGCAAAGCGAAGGCTTCGCACGAGGCATTCGATGGGCTTTCGGGCCATATCGATTACCGCCCGCAGACCCTGGCATGGGCAATCCGCGACAATCGCATTCATATTCAGCGCGCCGAGACATCCGAAGCTCTCAATTTCGATGCCCTTATCATCGCATCGGGTGCGACCGACCGCATCATGCCTTTGCCGGGCTGGACGAGACCGGGGTGTTTTTCGCTTGGCGCGGCGCAGATATCCCTGAAGGCGCAGGCCTGCGCGATAGGGCGGCGCGTGGTTTTCATGGGCACAGGACCACTGCTTTATCTCGTGGCCTATCAATATATGAAGGCAGGCGCGACCCCCCTGGCGGTGCTGGATACCACGCCGTTTTCCACGCAGATCAAGGGTCTGCCGGGGATGACGGCGCGGCCGTTGCAGCTCCTCAAGGGCATGCGGCTAGTTGGGGCGCTGTTGGCCGGCGGGATAAGGATCGAGCGAGGCATTGCACCGTTAGAGATTATCGGTGACGCCGAGAGCGGTGTGACCGGTATCCGCTACCGGAATGGCTCCGGTGAGGAAACGCGCCTCGCCTGCGATGCGGTCGGTATGGGTTATCATCTGCGGGCGGAAAGCCAGCTTGCCGATCTTGCTGGTTGTCGCTTCTCCTTTCATCCGCCGATACGGCAATGGTTGCCGGATGTGGACGATATGGGGCGCAGTTCGGTGCGGAATGTCTATCTGGCGGGCGACGGCGTGCGGATTCTCGGTGCAGATGGTGCGGAAGCCTCCGGCCGGCTTGCCGCCTTCGCGCTTCTTGAGGATCAGGGTTTGAAGCCACCCCGCGCGGAGATCGGCCGCTGTCGGAAGCAATTGAGAACTGCGAGGCGTTTTGCGCAGGGAATGGCCCGGGCCTTCCCCTGGCCGCACCAGTTGGCGCAGACACTTGCCGACGACACGATCATCTGCCGCTGTGAGGTGGTAACGGCGGGAGAGCTGCGCGCGAGCGTGACCGGCAAGGGCGCAACGGAGGTCAATCGCTCGAAAGCTTTCTCGCGGGCCGGCATGGGCCGGTGCCAGGGGCGGTTCTGCGGGCAGGCGGGACAGGAGATTGTCGCCGCCGCCTCTGGTCTGCCGGTCGAATCGGCGGGACGGCTGCGCGGGCAGGCTCCGGTAAAACCGCTGCCGCTGCCGATTGTGAGGGGAGACGATGATGCGTAACACGCTTGCGGAGGCGGATGTCATTATTGTCGGCGGGGGCATTGTCGGAACCGCCACGGCGTTTTTCCTGCGGCAACGGGGCGTCAGCGTCATTTTGGTGGAGCGTTTCCTTGTTGGCCAGCAGGCGAGCGGCACCAATTTCGGCAATGTCCGCCGTCAGGGCCGTTACCTCGGGCAGCTTCCGCTCGCCAACAGATCGCGGGATATCTGGAGCCGCATCCAGCAACTGACCGGCGCGGATGTGGAATTCATGCCCGTCGGCCATATCCGGTTTCTCTGGACGGAAGAACAGATCGCCGCGGTCGAGAAATACCGCGACGATGCCGCGCAATACGGTCTTGAGTTGCATATCCTCCCGCGCGAGGTCATCCGGCAGAAATTTCCCTTCATCGGACCGGAAGCGGTTGCCGGATCATGGTCGCCGCATGATGGTCACGCCAATCCGCGCCTCGTCGCGCCCGCCTTCGCCCGTGCGGCGCAGCGGGACGGTGCAACGATCGTGGAAAATTGCGAGGTTCTGGCCATCGAAAAGGCGGGTGAGGATTTCCGGGTGATGACGGCGGAAGGGGATTATCGCGCGCCCGTCGTGCTGGTCGCCAGCGGCGCATGGGGCGGCGGGTTTGCCGGCGCTTTGGGCGAGGCGGTGCCGCTGGAGGTTGCCGGCCCGCAAATGGGCGTGACGGAACCCTTGCCATGGTTCATTCACCCGGTCGTTGGCGTCTCCACCAAAATTCCCGGCGAAGTGATCTATATGCGGCAAATCCCGCGCGGAAATGTCATTTTCGGTGGGGTGAAACGATGCGCTGCCGCGCTGGATGAACGCCGGGCGAAATACGATCCCGCCGGGCTCCATGCCCAGCTGCGTCAGCTTCTGCGGCTGGCACCCGCCTTGCGCCATGCCCGGCTGATCCGCACCTGGTCCGGCGTGGAAGGCTACATGGCCGATGATCTGCCGGTCATGGGAGACAGTGCCGCAACCCCCGGCCTTTATTATGCCTTTGGCTTCAGCGGCCACGGTTTCCAGATCGGCCCGGGTGTCGGCGACGTGATGGCGGAGCTGATAGCGACCGGGAAGACCACGACGCCGATTGCGGATTTTCACATCGGCCGTTTTCGTCGTGGTCAGCCTGTCGCATCCCATTAAGCGAGGATCAGAAATCCGCGACCTTGCCCCAGGACGAATTCAGGAAACGGCTGGGGTGATAGGGGGCGGCATCGACGATCGGGTTCGAGCCCGTCACGATATCGGCGATCAGATGGCCGGCGCCCGGCCCTATGCCGAAACCGTGGCCGCTGAAGCCGGCGGCGAGAATGAAGCCGGGCAATTCGCTGGTTTCGCCGATGGCGGGCACGCCATCGGGCGTGCTGTCGATGAAACCGGCCCAGGCGGCGGAAATCTGCGTTTTGCCGAGGGCGGGCAGAAGCTCCAGCGCCCTTCTATGGGTCTCGCGGATGGCGGCGGCGTTGGGTTTCGGGTCGAGAATACGAACCCGTTCCATCGGCGTCGGCGCATCGAGCCGCCAGCGTTTCAACGTCTCGTGGCCGCCGCGAATGCCTTCCAGCCCGCCCGGCCGCAGGCTTCGCCAGCGCTTAAGGAACATCGGGATGAATTCACGGGCAAACCGCATCTGCTGCGCCGTCGGGTCAATGCGCCCCAGCCCGCTGATGGCAAGTGTGTAACCGCCGTCTTTTCTCTTCGTTGCCGAAACGGCGGCGGTGTGCAGCGCATCCGGCAGCCCTTCCGCACCCGGTGTGACGGAGAGGATGGAAGAGCGGACGGAGGCCTGTGGGAAACGAATGCCGAGCTGCCGGCAAAAGGACGACGCCCAGGCCCCGCCGGACATGATGGCGGTTTTGGTGCGGATCGTGCCTTTTTCGGTGACGACGGCGCTGACCCGGCCGCCTTCCGTCTCAAGCCCGCGTGCGGCGCAATTCTGATGCACCGTGCCGCCCAGCTTGATGATGGCGCGCGCCACGGCGGGTGCTGCCATGGAAGGATCGGCCGTGCCGTCCGTTGGCGAAAACACGCCGCCCTTCCAGCGCTTTCCCGTGGATCGGCCACGTTCGCTCGCCTCATCGGCGCTCAGCATATGGGTCGTCACGCCTGCGGTAATGGCAAAGTCGCGCCAGCGCGCCCAGCCGGCAAGTTCGGCCTCATTGTCGCTCAGGTAAAACAGCCCGCAGCGGCGAAAACCCGTGTCCTCGCCGCTCTCTGCGCCAAACTCTTCCCAGAGCGCCAGGCTCTTGGTGGAAATCGGCAATTCGCGGGCGTCGCGGTTCTGCTGGCGGCACCAGCCCCAGTTGCGGCTGGATTGCTCGGCCCCGATCAGGCCTTTTTCGACCAGCGCCACTTTCAGGCCGCGCCGGGCAAGATAATAGGCGGCGAAGACACCGACGATTCCACCGCCGATAATGACGGCGTCTGCGGATGTCGGCAGTTCCGGCGATGTCGTGATCTGTTGCAGCGGGGCGGGCATGGTCGGACTCCTTTTATTCGTCCTAATTTACCTCAGCCGGCGTGTAAACGCTGCCAGACTGGGCCTCTTGCCGGAATCTCCTGCTGTTGGGCGAGGCCTCTGCAACTCTTTATGCTGCATCAAAAAAATATCCCCACGTCGACAGGGCTCGCCCATGTGGTAAGATTTCCTTTGCCGCGCCAGAATTTTATGCCGCGTGTTCAAAAAACAAAAAAGGGGTTCCGCACGTGATGAAACTTGACCGGATCGATATCAAGATCCTCTACGAATTGCAGAAAAACGGTCGCATCACCAATGTCGAGCTGGCGGAACTTGTCAATCTGTCGCCAAGCCCCTGCCTGATGCGGGTGAAGAAGCTGCAGGCGGAAGGTTATATCGAGGGTTATTCGGCGCAGATCAACATCAACAAGCTCGGCCAGACGCTGACGGTGTTTACGGAAATCACGCTGAAGAACCATCGCCAGATCGATTTCGCCCGCTTCCTCGGCGTTGTCGAAAAGATCGACCAGGTGGTGGAATGCCACCTTGTTTCGGGCGGTTACGATTACCTGCTGAAATTCGTCACCTCTGGCATCGTCGAATATCAGTCGATCATGGAACGACTGACCGATATGGATGTCGGCATCGACAAATATTTCAGCTTCGTGGTGCTGAAATCGCCGATCATCAAATCGCATATGCCGCTGACCAGCCTGTTTCCGCTGTGAGGTGGAGGGAGCGCCTCAGGCATCCGCAGACCGATGGATTTGGGAAGTCGTTGCATTCACCCTCCGTCACCCCGGACTTGATCCGGGGTCCAGCGCGATCAAGTCTTTGATCGCATGAGACTCATTTCACGACGCAGACGCGTCGTGGCTGGATGCCGGATCAAGCCCGGCATGACGGAGGAGAGGTTCTCATACCTGTTTGGCATTCGTCCAGCTCACCTTTTCGAAAACGCCCGCACCAGCTCCGCATCCTGCTGGAGATTGTCGAGCCATGTCGGGTCGAGTTTTGGCACGGAGGAGAACAGCAGTTTCGAATAGGGGTGGGATGGCGATTTGATCGCTTCGGTTTCCAGGTGCTCCACCTTCTGCCCGCCATACATCACGACAATCTCGTCGCAGATGGTCTCCACCACCGAAAGATCGTGGCTGATGAAGATATAGGATAGGTTCAGCTCCCGCTGCAGTTCTCCGAGAAGATCGATGATCGCGGCCGCCACCACGGTATCGAGCGCAGAGGTGATTTCATCGCAGATGATGAGCGAGGGTTCGGCGGCAAGTGCGCGGGCGAAATTGACGCGTTGCTTCTGCCCGCCGGAAAGGCCGGAAGGATGGCGGTGACGCACCGAGCGCGGCAGCTTCACCATATCGAGAAGCTCATCGATCCGGGCGTCGCGCGCCTTGCCTTTCATGCCGTGATAGAAGGTCAGCGGCCGGCCGAGAATATCCTCGATTGGTTTTGACGGGTTGAGTGCGGTATCGGCATATTGGAACACGATCTGCATCCGGCGCAGCTGGTCGCCGGTTCGACGCCGTGCATCCGCATCCAGTTCCCGGCCTTCGAAAATGACATGGCCGCCGGCCGCCGGCAGAATGCCGGCGATGGCGCGCGCCAGCGTCGATTTTCCGCAACCGGATTCGCCGATGATGCCGAGATTGCGACCGGGATAGACCGAAAGGCTGACGTTATCCACCGCCCGCACCAGCGGCATCTTGTCTTCGCCCTTCGTTCCGTAACCGGCGATCAGCTTTTCGATGTCCAGCAGCGGCGTTGCCTGCTCCTGTCTGGCTGGTGTGATGACACGCGCCTTGTCATGAAAGGCCGTCAGCAGTTCCTTCGTGTAGGGATGCTGGGCATTTTCGAGGATATCCGTGGTCGTACCGGTTTCCTGAACCTCGCCGCCTTTCAGCACAACGATCCGGTCGGCGATCTGGGCGACGACGGCGAGATCGTGCGAAACATAAACGCCGCCGATGCCGTTCTTGCGCATTGCCGATTTGAAGGCGCGCAGAACCTCGATCTGGGTCGTGACGTCGAGCGCGGTGGTGGGCTCGTCGAAGATCACCAGCTTCGGATTGCCGATCAGCGCCATTGCGGCGGAGAGGCGCTGAAGCTGGCCGCCGGACACCTGATGCGGGTAACGCTCGCCGATGGTCTCGGGGTTGGGCAGCGACAGCGCCTTGAAAAGTTCAACCGCCCGCGTGCGTGCTTCCTGCGGTGGCATCAGATGGTGGATGCGGGTGACTTCGATGACCTGGTCGATGATCTTCTGCGCCGGGTTGAAGGCGGCGGCGGCGCTCTGCGGCACATAGGCCACGTTCGTGCCGCGGACTTTGGCGCGTTCGACTTCGGAAAGCTGCACCATGTCCTGGCCCGCCACCTTGACGCTGCCGCCGGAAATGCGGCAGCCCGGCCGGGCATAGCCCATCAGGGTCAGCGCGATGGTGGTCTTGCCGGAGCCGCTTTCGCCGATCAGCGCGACGATTTCGCCATCGGCGATGTCGATGTCCACGCCTTTGATGATGTCGATACGGCGGCCGGAATCGGTGGTGGCCTCGACTTTCAGTCCACGGATTTCAACAAGATTGCTCATTATTCGCTCCTGTCGCGGATTTTCTGCGGCAGATTGTCGATCAGCAGGTTGACGCTGATCGTCAGGCTGGCAATGGCCAGCGACGGGAAGATGACGGCGGGGGCCGCAAACGGCAGGCCGCCGATGTTCTCACGCACCAGCGCGCCCCAGTCTGCATTCGGCGGCTGCAGGCCGAGGCCGAGGAAGGAAAGGCCCGACAGAAGCAGCACGATGAACACGAAGCGCACGCCAAGATCGGCCAGGACGGGCCGGACGATGTTCGGCAGGATTTCAGAGCCGATGAGGTAGAACAGGCTTTCGCCGCGCACCCGGGCGACGGTGACGAAATCCATGGTGTTGACGTTGACGGCGAGCGCCCGGGCGAAACGATAGGCGCCCGGCGTATAGATGACCGAGAGCGTGATGATCAGCACCGGAATGGAAGAGCCGACGGCGGCGACGACCACGAGGCCGAAAAGCTTGCTCGGAATGGAATTCACCGCATCGAGAAACCGGCTGAGCGCCGCATCGAACCAGCCGCCGATGACGGCGGCGCACATGCCAAGCACGACGCCGGAGGTGCAGGCGATGGTGACGGCGGCGAGCGATATACCGACCGTGAAACGCGCGCCCATGAGAATGCGGGAGAACACGTCACGGCCGAGATAATCGGAACCGAGCCAGAGATCGGAGGTCATCGGCCCGAAATAATCGAGATCGACGATCTCACCGACCGGATGCGGAATGAGATAGGGCGCGAAGATTGCGACCATGGCCCAGAAAAAAATGACGAGAAAGCCGAAAACGCCGACTGCGTTGATCTTGTAACCCAAACGCGAGGTCCCCGAAGTTGTTTTGATATTGTCGGCCATCAGCGCAGCCTCGGATTGGACATGATGGCGATGATGTCCGCCGTCGTGATGAGGAGGAGATAACCGACGCAGAAGATCATCGCGCAGCTCTGGATCAGCGGCAGGTCGCGGGTTGCGACGCCATCGACCATCAGCTTGGCAATGCCGGGATAATTGAAGATTGTCTCGACGATGATGACGCCGCCGACGAGATAGGAAAGTGATAGCGCCACCGCATTGACGATGGGACCGAGCGCATTGGGAAGCGCATGGCGAAGCACGATGCGCATGCGCGGCGCGCCCTTCAAAAGCGCCATTTCCACATAGGGCGTATCCAGCGTCTCGATGACGGCAGCGCGGCTCATGCGGATCATCTGTGCGGAAACGACGAAGGTCAGCGTGATGACCGGCATGGCATAGACCCGCAGCACATCGAAAAGCGTGTGAACCTCGCTGACCAGCGACAGCGCCGGAAGCCATTTCAGATAGACGGCGAAAAGCAGCACGGCGAGTGTGGCGATCATGAATTCCGGCACCGAAATGACGCCGATGGTCAGTACGGTGACGGCCCGGTCATAAAGCGTTCCGCGCAGCATGGCGGAGCTGATGCCGAGGGTCAGCGCCAGCGGCACGGCGATGATGGTGGTAATGCCGGCAAGCTTCATGGAGTTGACGAAGCGCGGGCCGATAAGATCGGCAATCGCCATGTTGTTGGCGTAGGACGTGCCGAGTTCACCCTGCAGCAGGCCGAGAAGCCAGCGGACGAAACGCAGGAGGGCCGGATCGTCGAGATGCATGGCGGTGCGCAGGCCGGCCACGGCCTCCGGCGTCGCCGCCTGGCCAAGCAGGATCGTCGCCGTGTCGCCGGGCAGCAGGCTGGTGGCGGAAAAGACGATAAACGACACGATAAGCAGCGTCGTCAGCATGACGACCAGCCGCCTGGCGATAAGGGATAATATCCGGCTGTTCATTCACATGCTCCTGCGACGTGCCTGATTGTGGAGGCTTTCCGCAACGACGGAAAGGCTGCCGGGCGCATTTTCGCGCCCGGCTCCATGGTCTATCAGGCTTCGAGCCAGACGTATTCCGCAAAGGCGTAACCCATCATGCCGCCGAGCGGATTGGCTTCCAGACCCTTGAGCTTGGAACTGATGGCGTCGACATTCGAAATATAGGCGGGAATGATGGTGCCGGCTTCGTCGGCGATCATCGTTTCCAGTTCGAAGTAGATCTGCTTGCGCTTGTCCATATCGAGCATGCCACGTGCCTCGAGCATCAGCTTGTCGAATTTCGGCGACTTGTACTGGCTTTCGTTCCACGGTGCGTCGGAAGCATAGAGCAGCGAGAACAGGATATCCGGTGTCGGGCGCGGGTTGATGTTGCCGAAATGGACAGGCGCCTTCAGCCAGTAATTGCTCCAGTAACCGTCCGAAGGCACGCGCTGCACATCCAGCTTGACGCCGATTTCGGCGGCGGAAGCCTGGATGATCATCGCCATGTCGACGGAAGAGCTTGCCGCATCCGATGCGATGACCGGAATGGATTGGCCAATGAGGCCCGCCTTCTGGAAGTGGAACTTCGCCTTGTCAGGATCGAAGGCTTTCGGCTTGAGGTCCGGATTGTGATAGGGGCTCATCGGCGGAACCGGCTGGTCGTTGCCGACTTCGCCGAGGCCGCGCAGGGCCGCCTTGACGATCTGCTCGCGATTGACGATCGACTTCATGCCGGCGACGAAATCGGCATTGTTACCGGGCGCCTGGTCAAGACGCATGTTGAGGTTGGTGTAGTTCCCCGATGTCGTCTTGGACAGAACGACACCTTCCTGTTTGTCGAGCAGGCGAAGTGCACGCGGGTTGATGGAAGCCGCAAGCTGGATATCGCCGGAAAGAAGGGCGTTGACGCGTGCATTGTCGTCCGAAATCGCCATGAATTCGAAGCTGTCGATGTGCGGGCCGCCAGACTTCCAGTAATTGGTGTTCTTGCTCATGATCGAACGCACGCCCGGCTCGAATTTTTCGAGCTTGAAAGCGCCAGTGCCGTTGCCCTTGGAGAAATCCGTGGTGCCGTCGGCAACGATCATGAAATGGTGCAGGGCCAGAATGGATGGCAGGTCCGCATTCGCGTTCGCCAGCGTGATTTCGACTGTGCTCTTGTCGAGAGCCTTGAAGCCGGTCATCTGCGCGGCAATCTTTGCGACCTTGGAACCGACGGCCGGATCGAGATGTCGCTTGAGCGAATAAACCACGTCGTCGGCCGTCAGGGCCTTGCCGTCGTGGAAGGTGACGCCGGAACGCAGCTTCACCGTCCAGGTTTTGGCGTCCTTCGTTTCGATAGCTTCGGCCAGCTCCAGCTGTGGTGTTCCGGAAACATCGAGGAAGCTCAAACGGTTATAGAGCGCGCAGC
This sequence comes from Agrobacterium sp. YIC 4121, assembly GCF_002008205.1. Taxonomy (NCBI): domain Bacteria; kingdom Pseudomonadati; phylum Pseudomonadota; class Alphaproteobacteria; order Hyphomicrobiales; family Rhizobiaceae; genus Agrobacterium; species Agrobacterium sp. YIC 4121. The sequence continues at coordinate 247,810 of NZ_MRDI01000020.1, forward strand.
AACGAACATAGTCCGTCGAAAGCGAGGCCTTTGCCGGATCGAGCGTATCGGCGGTGGAGGAGGACCAGCCGGCAGCTTTCAGCGTGCCGCCAGAGACCGGCGTTGCGGCCACGGCATTTGAAGCGCGGCCGAGGATGGCCGAACCGGCGGAAAGGGCGACGCCGCCCGCCAGCAGCATGTGAAGCAGCTCACGCCGCGTTGCGCCGCGCCGGATCGCCTGTTCAACGGCGGCATCGTCGGAGCGGGTCCAGTTTGTAATCCTGTCACTCATGGTCTTCCCCTTTTGTATGATTTGTTGAAATGCGTCTGAAGAAATTTCCGGCATGCCGCATCCCAGTTCGCGGCACGCCATTGGCGGGGCGGCTCAGCCGCCCGTCTGTTTCACTGCTTCGGCAAGGCCGGCCATCGAGGTGAAGTGGTAGTCAGGCTCGGTAAAGTTTTCCGGCTCGATCGTACCGCCATATCCTTTCTGGGCGTGGCGACGCTCGATCCAGCAATTGGTCATGCCCAGTTTCCGGGAAATGCCGATATCGTGGTACTGGCTTTGCGCGACGTGCAGAATGTCGTCCTTCGATGCGCCTTCGCTTTCCACAAAGGCAAAGACCTTTTCGAAGAAGGCGGGATCGGGTTTTTCGGTGCCGGTGTCATCCGCCGTGAAAGCGGCATGAAAGGGATTGCCGAGTTCCTTCGAGAAATATTCGAAGGCCCAGCGCTGGGCGTTGGTCATGGCGATGAGGCGATGCGTCTTGGCAAGTTCGGCCATGGCGGCGCGGCTGTCTTCAAAGCCTTTCCAGCTTTTTGCCGCATCGCGCAGGCGTTCACCGAGCGCGCGTTCCGCCGACAGGCCGAGTTCGGGAGCGATGATCAGGTATACGCGGACGAGGTCATCCGGAAACAGGTCGGTCGCGTCGGAATAACGGGCCGCGCGGTAAAGCGCGAGCGCCTTTTCACCATCCACCTCCACGCCGTTTTCCGCGCCGATTGCGGCCAGCGTCGATTTCAGGCCGCCTTCGAAATCGATGAGGGTTCCCACCACGTCGAAGCTCATATATTTGAAGTCGCTCAGTTTTTTGGGCAATGTCGGTCTCCGCTTTGCCGCCTTAAGCCTCTTGGGGAGCCGGCGGCAGATTATTCTGTTCCCGGACGGGATCCTTGCCCCGTTCCCATTTACGATTACGCCCTTTTTTATGGCGTTTAGTGCCGTTTGCATTAATAGTTTGGCACTTTCGGCACACCGGATTCGCCGAAATGGATCGGCTCTTCGGCAGAATATTGCGAATATGCGGTGCGTTGCGACATTTCGAGAGGATGCCGCAACGCCACCCGGCTATCGCCTCAGGCCATGGCGGCCCGTACCGCGGGGTCTTCGAGCGTCTGGTCGAGGGTCTTCAGCGTCCGCTCGATGATGGCGTCGATCTCGCTGTCGGTGCAGCAGAGCGGCGGCGCGTAACCCAGAATACCGTTCGCAAAGGCGCGCACGATCAGACCGTTTTCCCAGGCGCGGTCGAAAACCTTGCGTGCCGGGGCCGCAGCGGCCGGCAGCGGTGTTTTCTTGTCCTTGTCGGTCACGAGTTCGATGGCGGCGAGCATGCCGCGCCCGCGGACATCGCCGACCAGCGGATGGCTTCTGAGGCTCTCAAGCCCCGCCATCAGCCTTTCACCGGCGCGGCGGCCGTTTTCCAGCAGCCCGCCCTCGTAAAGTTTCAGCACTTCGAGGCCGACGGCGGCGCTGACGGGATGGGCGGAATAGGTGTAGCCATGCCCGATTGCGGCCTCGCCTGCGAAGTCGGCTATTGTATCATAGACGTGGTCCGCCATGAAGACGGCGCCCATCGGCACGTAGCCGGAGGTGAGGCCCTTGGCGGTGGTGATGAAGTCCGGCACGATATCCTCGTCGGCACAGGCAAATAGCGGCCCCGTGCGGCCAAAGCCGGTGATGACCTCGTCGGCGACGAAGAGGATGCCATAGGACCGGCAGAGGTCACGCATGGCCTTGATCCAGCCGGGAGGCGGCACGAGAACCCCACCGGAACCCTGGATCGGTTCCGCATAGAAGGCGGCGACGCGGTCCGGACCGATCGTCTCGATCTTGTCCTTCAGGATTTGGAGGGAGGATGCGATGATGGCGGCCGGGTCGCTTCCCACCGGGTTACGGTAGGCGTAGTGCGACGGGATTTTGTGCTGCCAGTCGTAGGGCACGCCAAAACCGGCATGGAAAGCGGGCAGGGCGGTGAGGCCCGAACCGGCGGTGGTGGAGCCGTGATAACCCTGTTCGATGGAAATGAACTGGTCGCGCTGCGGCTGGCCCTTGGCATGCCAGTAATAGCGGATGAACCGAATGGTGCTGTCCACCGCATCGGAGCCGCCAAGCGTGAAATAGACGTGGTTGAGGTCGCCCGGCGCGCGGTCGGCAAGCTCGGAGGCCAGCCGGATGGCCGGTTCGCTGCCAATGTCGAAATAGGCGGTGGCATAAGGCAATTCCCGCATCTGCTTTGCCGCCGCCTCGACGATGCTGTCATGGCCGTAACCGGCATTGACGCACCACAGGCCGGCAAAGCCGTCGATGAGCTGATGGCCGGTCATATCGGTGACGGTGGCGCCGCGTGCCGATTGCAGCACCCGCACGCCCAGCTTTTCATGGCCGCGGAAGGAGGAGACAGGGTGCACCAGATGGGCGCGATCCAGTTCGATCAGTGAATTGCTTAACATGGGGTCTCTCCGGATTCAGCCCAGCGCCTGGCTGGTCAATGCGAATGTTTTCAGTTTTTTGTCGGCGGGGATTTCGGTTTTCGACCGGCGCATGGCGATGCCGCCGCCGACATGGCCAAGACCGCGTTCGGCAAGCCAGGAGGCAAGCCCCGTATCGGCTGTGGTGTCCACACGAAGGAATGCGCCGGGACGTTCAGAAAACAAGAATGCGATCAGATCTTTCGCGATTTCAGCGTTTTCCGCCACAACCGGGCCGATGACTTCGCCGCGCCCGAAGGCGCGAAGTGCTGCAAACCCCTTGATGACGCCCTGTTCCTGCACGACGGCGAAACGCGCCCTGTCGGCAAGTGCTGCAAAGAGGGCTGTACGGTCCGCACCGAAAGCCTGCGCATCGAGCACGGCGAGTTCGGCCGGATCGATGGTTTCCGCCCAGGTGACACCTTCCGGTCTGTCGGTCACCGCCGGAATGCCCTGATGCTGGAGCACCTCGCCGCAGGCGGCGAAGCCCAGCTTTTCATAAAGGGGCAGGCCGTCGGCCGTGGCTACAAGACGGCACTCGCGATTTTCTGCTGCGTCCAATGCCGCGCCCATCAGCTGGCGTCCAAGGCCGCGGCCGCGCATGCTCTCGTCCACGATCACCATATTGACAGTGGCGCAGGTGTCTCCAAGAATCGTCGCCATGGCGGTTCCGACGACGCGCCCGTTTTCCAGGGCGACGAAACCCTTGCTCAGGGAAAGGACCAGCGCCCAGTCTTCTTTCCGGTGCGGCCAGCCGGCCTGGCGGGAAAGTTCAACGGCCGCGTCGAGGTGGTCCGGTTGAAACGTTTGGATATCGATCAGGCTCGCCTGCATGCCGGAACTCCGTTTTTCTGCTTATTCATTGATAGACCGATGCCGAAAGAAGATTGTCCCGACAAATGGGAAGGTTCGATATGTTTCGCTGTTGCTTTTATCCGCCGCCGCATCTTATGCCGCGTCCTGTTCGCATCCGGCCGTAAACCGGGGACTGGCGGCGGCTTCCGGTTTGCCTCAACGCAACTCTCTGCCAAACTGGCGGCTGCATACGCAACAATCTGCTTCCGCGAATGGCAATTGCGGTGCGCCGACGGGGCAAAGGCTTTCTATGATCTGATTATTGCAGCCACCACCAATCCCCAAGCAAGGATGACGACGACATGACCATCTTCCGCCCTAAATACATCACTTTCGATTGCCACGGCACGCTCATTCATTTCCAGATGGCAGAGGCTGCCCGCGATCTCTACGGTGATCGTCTGGGAGAGGCGGAGATGGAAGAGTTCATCAAGAATTTTTCCGCCTATCGTCTCGACGAGGTCATGCATGACTGGAAGCCTTATGCAGAGGTCGTCCACAATGCCCTGTCGCGCACCTGCAAGCGCAATGGTGTAGCCTTTAAGGATGAAGATGCAGCAATGGTCTATGAGCGGGTTCCGACGTGGGGGCCGCATGCCGACGTTCCGGCGGGTCTTTCCAAGGTCGCCAAGGAGATCCCGCTGGTCATTCTGTCCAACGCCATGAACTCACAGATCATGTCGAATGTCGCCAAACTCGGCGCACCGTTCCATGCCGTCTATACGGCAGAGCAGGCACAGGCCTATAAACCGCATTTCAAGGCTTTCGAATATCTGTTCGACATGCTCGGTTGCGGCCCGGAGGACATCCTGCACGTGTCGTCCTCCTTCCGCTACGATCTGATGTCCGCCCATGACCTCGGCATCAAGAACAAGGTCTGGGTCAACCGTGGCCATGAACCTGCAAATCCCTATTACGGTTACACGGAAATTTCAGACATTTCCGGCCTTGCGGGCGTTGTCGGACTGTAAGAGAGGACATTGATCATGAAGCTCGTCTCCTATTGGCACGACACGGCGCCCCAGTTTTCCGGGGCGGCGCAAGGTCCTGTCGAAGGCCATTATGATGTGGCCGTCATCGGTGGCGGCTTCACGGGTCTCGGTGCCGCGCGCCAGCTTGCGAAAGCCGGTGCGCGCGTTGTCGTTCTGGAAGGGCAGCGCGTGGGCTGGGGCGCTTCGGGCCGCAACGGTGGCCATCTCAACAATGGCCTTGCCCATTCCTATCTCTCCGCCAAGGCGGAACTCGGCAAGGAGCGGGCTATCGCGCTCTACAAGGCGCTCGATTCCTCCATCGATACGCTGGAGGCGTTGATTGCCGAGGAGGGGATCGAGTGCAATTTCCGCCGGGCAGGCAAGCTGAAAATGGCGTCGAAACCGCAGCATTTCGAAGGTCTGGCGAAGAATTTCGAAGCGGTTCACGCCGAGGTCGATCCCGATACGGCGCTTCTTTCCGCGGCCGATCTCAAGTCGGAGATCGGTTCGCCCTTTTATGGCGCCATGCTCTCGAAGAAGAGCGCCATGATGCATATGGGCCGCTATGTGGCCGGCCTTGCCGAAGCCGCCAGCCGTCATGGCGCCGTGATCTTCGAAAATGCGGCGGTGACGAAGCACATCCAGAACGGCAGGACCCATGAACTGGAAACTCCGCGCGGCAAGGTGACGGCCGACAATGTTCTGGTGGCGACCGGCGCCTACACGCCGTCCGGCTTCGGTTATTTCCGTCGCCGCATCATCGCGGTCGGCAGTTTCATCATCGCCACGCGGCCGCTGACGGATGCCGAGGTTCAGGCCTCGGTTCCGGGTAACCGCACCTATGTCAACTCCATGAATATCGGCAATTATTTCCGGCTTGCGCCGGACAATCGCTTGATCTTCGGCGGTCGCGCCCGCTTTTCCGCCACGTCGGACCAGCGTTCGGACGCCAAAAGCGGTGCGATCCTGACGGAAAGTCTGCATCGCATCTTCCCGCAGCTTTCCCATGTGCCGATCGATTATTGCTGGGGCGGTCTGGTGGACATGACCAAGGACCGTTATCCGCGCGCCGGTTTTCATGACGGTGTGTGGTACGCGATGGGTTACTCCGGCCACGGCGCGCAGCTCTCGACGCATCTCGGGATGATTATGGCTGACGCCATTCTGGGACGGCCGGACAAGAACCCGCTGAAGGGGCTTGATTGGCCGGCGGTTCCCGGTCATTTCGGCAAGCCGTGGTTCCTGCCGCTGGTGGGCCTTTATTACAAGATGCTGGACAAAATTCAGTAGAAGGGCTGTTAGTTTTTCCGTCATGCCGGACTTGATCCGGCATCCAGCCACCGCGCGTCTGCGCGGTGAAAGAGTCTTCTGCAATCAAGGACTTGATCGCGCTGGACCCCGGACCAAGTCCGGGGTGACGGAGTGTAAATGCTGCGCTTTTCCAAACCTATTTGTGTCAGGACTGTATTCCAATTCCCGCAATGCCGCTTTTTCAATTCCGCGCTTCAAAAAAAGAAGGGCCGCAGAGCGGCCCTTTAGGCGGGGATGAAAGAAGTGGGCGTCAGGCAAGCCCACCGATATGAAAGGCCTTGGTCTCCAGATATTCTTCGATACCGATCTGTGCACCCTCGCGGCCGAGGCCGGATTGCTTGACGCCGCCGAAAGGGGCGACCTCGGTGGAGATCAACCCGGTGTTGAGGCCGACCATGCCGAATTCCAGCGCTTCGCCCACACGCCAGGCGCGCTTGAGGTTCTCGGTGTAGAAATAGGCGGCAAGGCCGAAGGGTGTTCCATTGGCGATGGCGAGCGCCTCTTCCTCCGTCTCGAAACGGAAGAGCGGAGCGACCGGTCCGAAAGTCTCCTCGCTTGCCAGCTGCATCGCCGTCGTTGCGCCCGTCAGCACCACGGGCGCTGTATATTGCGGACCTTCCGGCAGATTGCGCGGCTTGGTGATGACCGTGGCACCCTTGGAAACGGCGTCATCGATATGGGCGCGGATTTTCGCGATCGCCGGTTGGTTGATCATCGGGCCAATGGAGACGCCCGCTTCCGTTCCGGGACCAACGCGCATGGCGTCGACGCGATCCGCCAGCTTCTTCGCAAAAGCGTCATAAACGCCGGACTGCACCAGAATCCGGTTAGCGCAGACGCAGGTCTGGCCACCATTGCGGAATTTCGAAACCAGCGCGCCTTCAATGGCAAGATCGAGATCGGCATCGTCGAACACGATGAAGGGGGCATTGCCGCCCAGTTCCAGCGACAGGCGCTTGACGCTGTCGGCAGCGCCGCGCATCAAAAGCGAACCGACGCGGGTGGAACCGGTGAAGGAAATTTTCCGAACCGTCTCATTGGCCATGATTTCATTGCCGATATCAGTCGGCATGCCGGTGACGATGTTGATGACGCCCGCGGGAATGCCGGCCCGTTCGGCAAGCACACCAAGCGCGAGCGCCGAATAGGGTGTGAATTCCGAAGGCTTGATGACCACGGTGCAGCCGGTGGCGAGTGCCGGCGCGACCTTGCGGGTGATCATCGCATTTGGGAAATTCCATGGCGTTATGATGCCGCAGACGCCGACAGGTTCCTTCAGCACCACGATGCGCCTGTCCGGCGTCGGTGAAGGGATGGTACCGCCGCCGATACGCCGGGCCTCTTCGGCAAACCATTTGACGAAGGATGCGCCGTAGCGGATCTCGCCCTTGGCCTCCTCAAGCGGCTTGCCCTGTTCGGTGGTCAGGATCAGGCCGAGATCGTCGATATTCTCGATCATCAGCGCGAACCATTTTTCCAGAAGCGCTGCGCGCTCCGCGTGGGTCTTTTTCTTCCACGGGCCGAAGGCGGCGTTGGCGGCTTCGATGGCCGCGCGGGTTTCCGCGCCGTCCATATCCGGTACGGTGCCGATGACCGCCTGCGTCGCCGGATCGATCACATCGACCGCCTTGCCCGATGCCGCCGCCTTCCAGGCGCCGCCGATCAAGCCCGTCTGGCGAAAGAGTTCCTTGTCCTTCAAACCTTGCATCATCTGTCTCCGAAATCAGTCGAGTGCCGCAAGAACCGCGGCGGTGATGGCGTCTGTCTTGTCCTTGCCCGGCACCGTGCCGATACCCCGGCCGGTCGCCGTTTCGAGCGCCGTCATGATACGCACAGCCGCGTCTTTTTCACCGAGATGTTCGAGCATCATCGCGCCGGACCAGATGGCGGCGATGGGGTTGGCGATACCGAGATGGGCGATATCCGGAGCCGAGCCGTGCACCGGCTCGAACATAGAGGGCGCGCTGCGGTCGGGATTGATATTGGCGGAAGCGGCAAAACCGAGGCCGCCCTGAATGGCTGCGCCGAGATCGGTCAGAATATCGCCGAAGAGGTTGGAGGCGACCACGACATCGAGGCTTTCCGGGGCCATGACCATGCGGGCCGCCATGGCGTCGATGTGATAGCTGGAAACCTGGACATCCGGATATTCGGCAGCGAGCTTGTGGGTCACCTCGTCCCAGAACACCATCGAATATTTCTGTGCATTGGACTTGGTGATGGAGGCAAGCTTGCCGCGACGCTTCTGCGCCTGTTCGAAGCCGAAACGCAGAATGCGCTCCACACCCTTGCGGGTGAAGATCGAGGTTTCGACGGCAACTTCATCATCGGTGCCCTGATGCACGCGGCCACCGGCGCCGGAATATTCGCCCTCCGTGTTTTCACGGATGCAGAGAATGTCGAAGCCATCGGCCTTCAAAGGCCCCTGCACGCCGGGCAGAAGCCGGTGCGGGCGGATATTGGCATATTGCACGAAAGCCTTGCGGATCGGCAGCAGCAGGCCGTGCAGCGAGACAGAGTCCGGCACTTCCGCCGGCCAGCCGACTGCACAGAGCAGAATGGCGTCGAAGCCGCGCAGTGTTTCGATGCCGTCCTTGGGCATCATCGCGCCGGTTTCCTTGTAGAAGGCGCACGACCAGGGGAATTCTGTTCCTTCAAGCGCAAAACCGGAGGTTTTGGCGGCGGCGTTGAGCACCTGCCATGCGGCGTCCGTTACGCTTTTGCCGATGCCGTCTCCGGGAATGAGTGCGATGCGATGCGTTTTCAAGACATTACCCCTGTTACAGTCCGATAAGGACGCTTTTGCTCTTGCGGTTGGCGAGATAGGCCTCGCGTCCGAGATCCTTGCCGATGCCGGAGCGTTTGTAACCACCAGTCGGCAATATGTGGTCGCGCGAGCGGCCGTAACGGTTGACCCAGATCGTGCCCGCCTGAATGGCGCGGGACAGGCGCATGACGCGCGAGACGTCACGGCTGAAAAGACCCGCCGCCAGACCGTAGGTCGGATGGTCGGAAAGCGCCAGAGCCTCTTCTTCCGTGCGGAAGGTCTGCAGCGTCAGCACCGGCCCGAAGATTTCCTCAGTGACGGCAGGGGAGGTCTGGTCGACATTGGCGATCAGCGTCGGCTGGTAGAAATAGCCGGGACCGTCCATGATCGCGCCGCCGGTCAGGCATTCGCCGCCATGGGCGACCGCCGCCTGCACGATGCCGTCGATGCGCTTGCGCTGCACCTCGGAGATGATCGGCGAATATTGCGTCGTCTCGTCCCAGGTCGGGCCGGGCTTCACCGCCTTCATGCGGGCGATGATCGCGGTGGAAAGGGCATCCGCAGCACTTTCTTCGACGATGATGCGCGAGCCCGCCACACAGGCCTGCCCGGCATTGGAGAGGATATTTCCGGCGATGGCCGCTGCCGCCTTCTCGATATCGGCATCGGCGAAGACCAGTTGCGGGCTCTTGCCGCCAAGTTCCAGCGTCATGGGCTTGATGCCGGTGCGGGCGATGTTGGCCATGATGGCGGCGCCCGCGGCCGTGGAGCCGGTGAAGCTGACCTTGGAGATATCAGGGTGTCCGGTGATGGCATTGCCGGTCACGGGCCCGTCGCCCAGCACGATGTTGATGAGACCTGCCGGCAATCCGGCCTTGATCGCCAGCTGCGCCATGAAGATGCTGGAGAAGGGCGTCATTTCAGAAGGTTTCAGCACCACGGCATTGCCTGCGGCGAGCGCCGGACCAAGCTTCCAGCCGGCCATGGAGACGGGGAAATTCCACGGCGTGATGGCGCCGACGACGCCATAGGGTTCGGTCATGATCATGCCGAGGCTTGCATCGTCTGTCGGCACCAGATCGCCGCCTTCCTTGTCCGCGAATTCGGCAAAGAAACGGATCTGTTCGGCGGTGACGGCGATATCGCCGGCGATCAGCTGGCCCACCGGTCGCGTCGAGGAGAGCGCCTCGATTTTCGCCAGCGTCTCGGCTTCCTGTTCGATCAGGTCGGCCCAGCGCTGCAAGACCTTTGTGCGCTCGCGCGGGCGCACGCCGCCCCAGTTGCTGCTCTTCAACGCGGCCTTGGCAGTCTGCACAGCCTCATCGACCAGCGCCGCATCCGCCTTGGGACAACCAGCATATTCTATGCCGTCCGAAGGGCGGTGCATGTCGATGCCGTTTGCCGCCGGAACCAGCCGGTCGCCGATGAAGTGGCCGATCGGCAGGGATAAGCTGTCTGGATCGAAGCTGAGCGTCATGTGGAATCCTCTTTGGATATGCCCCAACGCTAATCCCTGATGGCAAGCAGCATCGACCGACTGCGGCGCGGGCGGTGAATGAAAATCCTGTTTTGCCACCGGCAGACAGCGCAATCTTCGGCGGCGAACGCAGGCCGCTGGTCAAACGCCGTAGCGGGCGCTTATCCGGTCGAAAATCCCGGCCATCCGCTCGCTAAGGGGGCGGGGATCATCGCCCTCGTTTTCAACCGCTTCAAACACCCGGTGTTTCAGGAAGAAGCGCCATCCCACGGGCGATTTTTGCAGGAATTGCGTCAGAAGATCATAACGTTCCCGGGTCCAGACCGCCTCGAAGGCGAGCCGCTCCGGTCCGTAGCTGATGATATCGTCCGTCTTCCGGCGCGGCGCGGCGCGCAGGGCAGCCGTCGCCTCTTCGTCGATATCATCACCGTTGAGCGCTACCCCATAGTGCCTTGCAGCATTTTCTGCTGAGACCGCACCACGCCGCACATCGCGCAGCACGGCCTGCGGCGGGCGGGTGAAGGGGTCGCCGTAACCGCCGGCCCCCGGTCCAACGACACGAATGACATCGCCCGGGCCGCAATGGACGATATCGGTATTGCCGAGCGAGATTTCGCCCTCGGTATCGGGATTGCGCAGGAAGCGGGAAATCAGCCCCGGACCTGCGCCGTTGACACCCCAGCTCGCCATCACCGAACGGTTGCGGTTGCGGGCTGTGACCACCGTTTCCGGTGACGATATTTCAAACTCCATGACAGCCGAAAGCCCGCCGCGAAAACGGCCCGCCCCGCCGGTGTCGCGTTGCAGCCCATAACGGCGGAAAAGGATCGGTACTTCCGCTTCGCTGATTTCAATCGGCGTGTTGCGCAGAAAACCGGTGGCGCCGCCCGCGCCGTCGCTGCCGTCGCAGAAGGGCGTGCCGCCGCCGCCGCCGCCAACCGGGCCGATGGAGGCCATGACCGGGCGGCCGTTCCTGTCGCTGGTCTTGATGTTCATGATGGCGTTTCCGCCGGGTGAGGCGGCGGGAATAAGCTCCGGCAGGGCCTTTGCAAAAGCGCCGATGGTGACGATCTGCGTCATGGCGCAGGTCAGCGAACGCATGCCGACGGCGGCCGGGCGCTGGCAATTGACGATCGTGCCTTCCGGCAGCACGGCCCGCGCCGGGCGCAGGGTGCCGGCATTCAGAAGCAGGCTGTTGTCGAGCGTATAAAGCACATAGGTCAGTCCGACCATGACGAGTGAATGCCGCTCGCGGCCGCCGGTCGGCATGTTCAGCGACGAGCCGAGCTGCGGGTCGCTGCCGGTATAATCGAGGACGGCTTCGCCGCCGCGGATTTTCAGCGTCAGCGCCACGCGGCATGGCCGGCCGCCAACGGAATCCTCATCGGCATAATCGGCAAAGAAATAGTCGCCATCGGGCACCCGGGTGAGGATTTGCCGGGTCTGCTCTTCCGCATAATCGAAAATCTGGCGCACCCCGTCCAGAAAATCGTCAAAGCCGAAGCGGGCGATGATTTCCTGCATCTTGCGTTCGCCGATATTGACGGAGGCGATCTGGGCGTGGAGGTCGCCGATATTCTGTTCCGGCATGCGGACATTGGCCTTCATCATGTCGATGATGAAGGGATCTAGCCTGCCTTTGCGAACGAGCTTGACCGGTGGGATGCGCAGGCCTTCCTGCTCGATTTCGGAAAGCGAGCGGGACAGGGAGGCGGGAACCGCGCCGCCGACATCGGTATTGTGGATGTGTCCGACCACGAAACAGGCAATTTTGCCCTCATGGAAGACCGGTTTCCAGATGTGGATATCCGGCGAGTGGGTGGCGACGAAACCGCTATAGGGGTCGTTGGTGATGCAGATATCGCCCTCTTCATATTCCTCGAACATGGAAAGCAGCGGCGCGTAGTCGATGCCGCTATACCAGGGCGCGCCGAATTGCCGGGGATTGGCGAAGGCCAGCCCTTCGCGCGTCACCACCTGACAGGAAAAATCCTCGGTTTCCTTGACGAAGGCGGAATGGGCGGTGCGCATCAGCGTAAAGGCCATGGCGTCGGCGGCGGCCGAGCAGAAATTGGCCAGCACCTTGAGATTGCGGCGATCGATGGTCATGGGTCAAAACTCCCGCTTGGTAATGACGAGATTGCCGAAACGGTCCACATGGACCGTAAAGCCGGGCGGCACGACGGTGGTGGTGTCGTCCTGAAGGACGATGGCGGGACCGTTGAAATCGTGGCCGGCCGCCAGATCGTCACGGTGATAGATCGCCATGTCGTGTTCCATGCCGCCAAACCAGCCTTTCGTGTGAAAGCGCGGCTTTGCGGGGCCTGTGGCCACGCCTGTCTCGCGAAGCGGCGGCTTCGGTGTTTTCCCGGAGACGACGAGCCTGAGATTAACCATCTGCACCGCCGCCCGCTCATCGGAATGACCGTAGAGGCGGGCATGTTCCTCATGGAAAGCCCTGTTTATCGCGCCGGCGTCGCCGCTGCCCAGCCATTCCGGCTGGAGCGTGGTTTCGATTTCGTAGGATTGGCCGCGATAGCGCATGTCGGCGGAAAGCCGCATCTCGCAATCGCCGTTAAAACCCTGTTCTTTCAACCAATTGCGGCCGGTTTCCTGCATTTCGGCGAGAAGGGGGGCGAGATCGGAGGCCTCCCTGTCGTTCACATCGCAATAGGTGGTTCGGATGAAATCGTTCTTCAGATCGGCAATCAGGCCGCCGAGCGCGGAAACGACGCCGGGGGTAGGCGGCACCACCACACCCTTCATGTCCAGCTCGCGGGCGAGGAAGCAGGCGAGCATCGCGCCGGCGCCGCCGAAAGCGAAGAGGTGAAATTCGCGTGGGTCGATGGCGAAACGGGAGGTGAGGGCGTTCACCTCCGCATACATGCCGGAGACGGCGATATCGACGATGTTGCCGGCCAGCGCCTCGACGGAAAGGCCGAGCTTTTCCGCGAGCGGCGAGAGCGCGGCGCGCGATGCGCCGTGATCGACGGTCACCGCGCCATAACCGAGCGGCATATGGCCGATGAGATTGGCGGCCGCCATGGCGTCTGTGATCGTCGGGCGGTTACCGCCGCGTCCGTAACAGGCCGGCCCCGGCGTCGAGCCGGCACTTTCCGGCCCCACCTGCAACAGGCCGAGACTGTCGACCCATGCGACCGAGCCGCCGCCCTGGCCGACGGAACTGACGGAAACGGAAGGGACATGGATCTGGAAATCGCCGATCAGTTCGCCGACCCCATATTGGGCCTCGCCATCAAGGATAACGGCCACATCGGCGCTGGTGCCGCCGATATCGAGGCTCATCACCCGGTCAAAGCCGCTGGCCTTTGCCAGATAACCCGCGCCGATGACGCCGGAAGCTGTGCCCGACAGGATCATCTGCACACATTCCCGCCGCGCCTGATCGATGCCCATGACGCCCCCATTGGTCTTGGTGATGAGCAGCGGGCAGGCAATGCCTTGCCCGCGCAGCACCGTTTCGAAACGGTCGAGGTAATGTGCGACGCGCGGCTGGACATAACCGCTGATGACGGCGGTGACGGTGCGCTCATATTCGCGGATGATCGGCCATGTCTCGGCAGAGGAGACCACCGGCAATTGCGGCGCGATGCGTTCGATCATCGCCTTCACGGCCCGTTCGTTTTCGGGATTGCGGTAGGAATGCAGGAAGGCGAGCACAATTCCGTCGCAACCGTCTGCAAGGGCGCCGGCGACAGCCTGTGCCACATTCTCTTCGTTCGGGGCGAGCTTTACCTCGCCGGTCGCCAGCATGCGCTCGGCTATGCCAAAAACCCGTTCGCGCGGGATGAGCGGTTCCGGCCGCACGGAATAGAGATTGTGGATCTGCGGAATTTTGAGGCGTGCAACGCCCAGCACATCCTCGAAATTTTCGGTGGTGAACAGCGCGACATTCTGGCCGTTGCGCTGGATGACGGTGTTGACGCCGACGGTGGTGCCATGGGTGAAATAGGAAACGTCCTTCGCTTCGATGCCGTCGCGCTTTTTCAGCGTGTCCAGCGCGAGAAGGATTTCTTCTCCGGGCGCATCGGGGCGGGAAAACACCTTCAGGGTGGAAAGCGCGCCGGTCCCATCGTCGAACACGGCAAAATCCGTAAACGACCCGCCAACATCGACGCCAATGCGATATCCCATCTCTTCCGTCTCCTTTTCCAATGCGGACGATGCTGTCATCGGGACCGGAAAAGGGCCAAGCATTTATGGGGTAAGGGTCATAGCCCCAGGTTATGAGGAGGGCTGGGGTGGCCCATTGGGAGGGTTGTTCAACCCTCGCCGGGTTTCGGCACCGTCATGTAATATTCGGGATGCGGTGCTGCGCGATAACCGGCCTTTTCGTAAACACCATGGGCGTCGCGGGTCGCCAGCATCCAGCTCGATACCGTCGAAAGCTCCGGGTGTTTGCGTATCTCGGTGGCGATCCAGGACGCAAGGCCGCGACCGCGATGATCCTCCACCGTGAAGACATCGCGCAGATAGCCGAAAACGGCGTAATCCGTCACCAGACGGGCGAAGGCGGCCATGGAACCGTCAGGGGCGTAAACGCCGACCGGCAACGAATGCGAAAGCGCCCGCTTCAGCCGGTCGGCGGTCATTCCCTGCGCCCAGTAGGAATCGCGCGCGAGAAAACCATGGACCAGATCGAAATCCACCCGTGCCGGATCGGTGCTCAGCACATAGCCGTCGCGGGTGATTTCGAAAATGGCCGGTTCCCAGTTCATCCGTTCACCGTAACATAGATTTTGCGGACGGTTTCAATGGTTTTCCACACGCCGACGAAGCCCGGCTTCATGACGAAACTGTCGCCAGCTGTATAACGCAGCGGTTCGCCGCCTTCCGGCGTGATTTCGATGACACCTTCGAGAATATGGCAGAATTCGAAGGTTTCGCCCTTGATCGAACGGCTTTCGCCCGGCGTCGCTTCCCAGATGCCGGTGTGGACGGTGCCGTTGCGGGCTTCGTCTAGCGGCCAGGTCTTGAAGGACGGATCGCCGGAAATGAGGCGTTCCGGCAGGGCCTTGGAGGCTTTCGGTTCGAAGGCGGGGTGCGTGTCGATGGTCTTGAGAAGTGGCATGGGCGTCCTTTCTTGGAACGGGATGATCAATATCCGCGATTGCGGTCGACGACGCCGAGCGGCTCGAGGCCGGACTGGTATCGTTTGATGTTCTCGACAACGGTGCGTGCTGCCGAATGCGGCTGGGTGACGCTGGCAATGTGCGGCGTCAGGAGAATTTTCGGATGCGTCCAGAAGGGATGGTCTTCCGGCAGGGGTTCCGGATCGGTGACGTCGATCACCGCACCCGAAAGCCTGCCGCTGTCCAGCGCATTGATGAGGGCGTCGTGGTCGAGCTGTTTGCCACGCCCGGCGTGAACCAGCCCCGCACCCTCGGGAAGCATCCCCAGGCGTTCGCCATTCAGAAGCCCCGTCGTTTCGTCGGTCAGCGGCAGCAGGCAAACAAGAATATCGCTGGTCGAAAGGATCGTGGACAATCCGGCTTCGCCATGATGGCAGGTCACGCCTTCGATCTCGCGCGGTGAACGGCTCCAGCCGGAAAGCGGAAAACCGAAGGGTTTCAGCCGTTCGAGCGCCGCAACGCCCAACATGCCGAGGCCGAGAACGCCCACCCGGCAGTCTTCCGCCTGACGCTGCGGCAGGGCCTTCCAGAGTTGCTGGCGCTGCTGCTTCAAATAGACTGGCAGGTTGCGGTGCAGCGAAAGCACGCCAAGGCTCACATATTCCTGCATCATGCGGATGATGCCTTCATCCACCATGCGCACGACCTTCACATGCGCAGGGACGGTGTCGATGTGGAACTGATCGACGCCCGCACCGATGGAAAACAGGATTTCGAGATTGCGGTAGCGGCCGATATCATCAGGCACGGTCCAGGTAATGAGGTACCGAACCGCATCCGGATCGACGCTTTCGGCATCCATCGAAAAAGGTAGTTCCGGCAGCTCGCGGGCCAGGGCCTGCCGGAAAATCTCGCCGCGCTTCGCGTCGGAATTGAAGAAGAAAGTCATCTGAAATCCGTGGTTCCGAAGGTTTAAACCGTGCAGCGGTTCGCCAGTGTTTCCAGCATTGACTGGCAGGCCGAAAGTTCGTCGGCCGTTATGAATTCGTCCGGTTTGTGGGCGCGGCCGATATCGCCCGGGCCGCAGATGATGGCGTCGATGCCGGCCGCCTGAAAAAGCCCGGCCTCCGTGCCATAGCTGACGGCGGCGATGCAGGGCGCGTCGGTCAACTCTTCCAGAAGCTTCACGAGCGGTGCATCGGCGGCAAGGGACAGCGCCGGATAATCGCTCATTGGCGTCCATTCTACGTCGATGCCCTCGGCGGCGAGCGCTTCGACACGGTCGCGCACCGGCTGGAGCAGAGCGATCGGCGATACGCCAGCAATCGCCCGCGCCTCCAGTTCGATGGCGCAGAGATCGGGGATGATATTGATCGCCTGTCCGCCTTTCGCCGTGCCGATCTGCAGGGAGGAATAGGGCGGCTCGAATGTCGCTTCGAAAGGCCCCTCGGTGAGAGCCTGTGCGGTCTCGACCGCCTTTGCCATGATGCCGGTCATCAGATGAATGGCGTTCACGCCCTGATCCGGCCGCGAGGAATGGCCGGAGCGGCCGCGAATGGTGATGCGTGCGGCGGCCTTACCCTTGTGGGCGCGCACGGCGCGCAGATTGCTCGGTTCGCCGATGATTGCGCCCGCCGGTTTTGCGCATAGTTCCGGCAAGCGGGCGATGAGATGCGGAACGCCGCGGCAGCCCGCCTCCTCGTCATAGGAAAAGGCGATGTGAATGGGCCGCTTCAGCGCCATGCGTGAAAATGCCGGTGCTGCGGCGAGAACCGTGGCCAGAAACCCTTTCATGTCGGTGGTTCCGCGTCCGTAGAGACGCTCGCCTTCGGTTGCCAGCGTAAAGGGATCGGAGGACCATTCCGGCTCACCGGCAGGCACCACATCCATATGGCCGGAAAGGATGTATCCGCTGGCATCGGTCGGGCCGAAGCTGGCGAAGAGATTGGCGCGGTCGCCTTCCGGGCCGGCAAGCAGCGATACTTTTGCGCCGTGGCTTTCCAGATAATTGGCGATCCATCCTGCGATGTCGCCATTGGCGGTTCCGACCACCGACGGGAAGCCGACAAGACGCTCCAGAATGTCGATTGCGTTCATGGCTGTCTCCGTCGCTTCAACGCCGAAAAGCTTAGAGCGGCCTGCGGCGTTTATCTGCTGAAATACGGGTGATTTCAGTAGATTGTTGTGTCCTTCCAGCGCTTTCGGAAAATTCCTGCTGGCGAGGCTGGTTATCTTCGGATGTCGTGAGCTGGGCTGCCGGGATCTAGGTTCCGCGCCGGAGGGAATGAGAGCCGTTTGTCATGGAGCTGCTCAAAGTCGATAGTTTCGAGTTACGGACAGTGGATATCGCCGATGTGGAGGCCGATCATCTGCATGCTTTGTCCATGGCTGTCGGATGGCGATATCACGCGAACGAATGGTGTTTCCTGCGGCAGTGCGGCGTCGGCCTTGCCGCGCTTGACGAGATCGATCGTGTTGTCGCAACGGCAATGCTGTTTCCTTATGATGAGGGTTTCGCGACGGTCGGCATGGTCATCGTTTCTCCCCGTTTGCAGGGGCAAGGCGTTTCACCGTGGCTGGTGGGCCAACTCATCGCGGGCTACCCCGACGCCGCCCTGCGGTTGAACGCCACGGAAGCCTCGCGACGGCTTTTCGCACGGCTGGGTTTTGCCGGAGATACGGAGAAAGTACATCTCCTGCGCGGCAAGGCACGTTGCCCTGCCGAGATGCCGACGCTTGGAAGAAAGCAGAGAATCGAGCCGTTGTCCGAGGATCATTTGTCCGCCGTGGTGGATCTGGATCGGGCGGCTTTCGGTGTTTCGCGCCGGGGCGTCCTGCAACGCCTTGTTCAGGAAAATACGGGTTACGGCCTGTTCGAGGCCGATCGTCTTGCCGCCTTTGCATTGCGGCGTGCAGCGGGCCGGGGCCATATTGTCGGCCCGGTCATCGCCGGTGACCAGGCGGATGCGATTGCGTTGGTGAGGCGACATTTTTCCGATCTCGACGATCAGCTTGTCCGTCTCGATACCGTGCGGGATAACGGTCTTCTGACCGAGTTTCTGACGCAATCCGGGCTGGTGGGGATCGAAACGCTCACCGCCATGTCGAAGGGCGCGCCGCAACCGGCAGGCTCCGGTTCCGCAAAGATTTTCGCCCTGGCAAGCCCGTCTTTGTGCTGAGGTGAGGCACTATCGCAATTGACGCCCCGCCTCTTGCCCCTTATGTGAGAAAGCGACGGTTCCTGCAGCCGAAAGGCGAAGGGATTAATAGGGAACATGGTGCGGGCGATCTTTTTCGCCCAATGCCGTGGCTGCCCCCGCAACTGTAAGCGGATTGTCGTTCATCCCCGTGACGCTTCAAGGCGTCATGCCACTGTATTCTCCGGAATGCGGGAAGGCAGATGAGTGACGCAAATCCGTGAGCCAGGAGACCTGCCGTCGAAATATAAACCATCGTTACGGGCGGGGAAGCCCGGAGGAGGAGATTGTAATGTTATTTCATAACATTTCGTTTGCGTCCTATTGCCGTTCTCCGTACAAGACGTCCCGCTGTTGCTGCGCGTTCTGACGCCTGCTGCTCTGGAATAAGATTTACTTTCGACTGGAGAACACATGTTTCATTCTAGACGCCTGCCGGTCCATGCCGGTTTTCTGGCCGCTGTGCTTGCGGTTTTGCCTGTCGCCGGCGCCAATGCTGCCGAAACCACCTATCCCCTGACGATCAACAGCTGCGGTCAGGAGATCACCTTCCAGCAGGCACCCGCCCGCACCGTGTCCGTCGGCCAGAGCACGACCGAGGTTCTTTACCTCCTCGGCCTTTCCGACAAGGTGGTCGGCACGGCGCTGTGGATCGGTCCGGTTCTGAGGGGCTACGAAGAGGCCAATGCCAGGGTCGAGCGGCTGGCTGACAATGATCCGAGCTTCGAGGCGGTCATCGGCAAGAAGCCGGACCTCGTGACGACGCAGTTTCAGTGGCAGATCGGCCCGGAAGGCGTTGTCGGAACACCGGCGCAATTCGCCGAGCTTGGCGTTCCCGTTTATACCTCGCCCGCCGATTGCATGGGCAAGGACAATTCCGGCGGCGGCGACGGCGTGCGCAACACCGTCTTCACCATGGATTTGATCTACCAGGAAATCCGCGATCTCGCCAAAATCTTCAACGTGCAGGATCGCGGTGAAGAGGTCGTTGCCGACCTGAAAAAGCGTGAAGAAGCCGCCCGCGCCAAGATCGCCTCGGCAAATGGCAAGCTTTCGGCTGTCTTCTGGTTCTCCAGCGCCGAGCTGGATATCGATCCCTATGTGGCTGGCCGCAATGGCGCTCCCGGCTACATCATGTCCGCGCTGGGCTTAAAGAACGTCATCGAAAGCGATGAAGAATGGCCGACCGTCGGCTGGGAAACCATCGCCAAGGCCAATCCGTCCATCATCGTTGCCGGCAAGATGGATCGCCGCCGTTTCCCCGCCGATGATGTCGCCGTCAAGCTGAAGTTCCTCGCCACCGATCCCGTGGCCAGCATCATGCCAGCCGTCAAGGAAGGACATGTGTTCGAGATGGACGCGCAGGCGATGAACCCGACCATTCGCACCATTGAAGGCATCGAAACGCTGGCCGAGGCGATTTCGGCTGCCGGCCTCGCGAAGTGAACGGTCTTTCCATCCCTCTCGGCAGAGTAGGGCTGGCTTTTGCCGCGCTCGCACTGCTGCTCGTCGCGCTGATGGCCGGGGCGGCCATCGGCGAGACCGCCATTCCTTTCGACGTCGTGGCGAAAACAATCGCCAACCGCGTCTTCCATGCGGCCTATCCGCTGGAGCCGCTGGATGAGGGCATCGTCTGGAGTTATCGTCTCAGCCGCGCGGTCGTCGCCGCCTGTTGCGGCGCTTCTTTGGCGCTGGCCGGGGCGGTGCTGCAATCGCTTCTGCGCAATCCGCTTGCCGATCCTTATATTCTCGGCATTTCCGCTGGCGCCTCCACCGGTGCCGTCGCTGTCGCGCTGCTTGGCTTCGGGGCGGGGTTCCTGACGATGCCGGCCGGGGCGCTCATCGGTGCTTTCGTCGCATTCTCGCTGGTCAGTCTATTGGCGGTGCGGGCGGGACACGGCAACAGCGCCATCATTCTTGCCGGGGTGGCCGGGTCGCAGCTGTTTAATGCCATGACCTCTTTCATCGTCACCAAATCCGCCAATGCCGAACAGGCGCGCGGCATCATGTTCTGGCTGCTGGGCAACCTCTCGGGGGTGCGCTGGCCGGATGTCTGGCTGGCGCTGCCGGTCAGTCTTGCGGGACTTGCGGTGTGTCTCTGGTATGCCCGGGCGCTCGATGCCTTCGCCTTCGGCGGTCAGGCGGCTGCCTCGCTCGGCATTCCGGTGCGCTGGGTCTATGCGGTGCTGATCTCCGTTTCGGCGATCATGACGGCTGCGATGGTGTCGCTGGTCGGTTCCATCGGCTTCGTGGGACTCGTCATTCCACATGCCGCACGCATCTTCGTCGGCGTTCGCCATGGCATATTGCTGCCGGTGACGGCGCTGACCGGCGCGGTTTTCATGATCGTCGCGGATATTCTCTCGCGCATTGTCATTCCGGGGCAGGTGCTGCCCATTGGCGTCATCACCGCGCTCGTCGGCGCGCCCGCCTTTGCCTTCATACTCGGCCAGAAGAGGGGGCGTTCATGAAGTTATCCGCTCACGACCTGCATTTCCACGCCGGCAATATCGATATCGTGCGTGGGGTCTCGCTCGATGTCGGTTCGGGTGAGTTTCTCGGCATCATCGGACCGAACGGTTCCGGCAAAAGCACGCTGCTTTCCATGCTGGCAGGCATTCGCAAGCCGCGCCGGGGGCACGTTACGCTCGGGGATGAGCCGCTTGCCTCATTGGGACGGCGAGACCTTGCCCGCCGGCTTGCCTTCGTGGAGCAGCAGGCCGAAACTACCGAACGGATCACCGCACGGCAGGCGGTGGAGCTTGGGCGCACGCCCTATCTCGGGCCGCTTTCCGCCTGGTCGCAGCAGGATGACGCCATTGTTGATGCAGCACTTGCCAATGTCGACATGGCCGACAAGGCGGAGCGCAACTGGCACCATCTTTCCGGCGGCGAACGCCAGCGCCTGCATATCGCCCGCGCATTGACGCAGGAGCCGCATATCCTGCTTCTGGACGAACCGACCAATCACCTCGACATAGGCCACCAGATCGGCCTGCTCGATCTGGTGCGCCGGCAGGGTTTGACCGTTGTGGCGGCGCTGCACGATCTCAATCACGCCGCCATGTTCTGTGACCGGGTCGCCATCATGCATCGGGGCGAGATGATTGCGGTCGGTCCGCCGCGCGAGGTTCTGACACCGGCGAGAATAGCCGCCGTCTTTGGGGTGGAATGCGTCGTCACCACGGATGAGGGCGGCTTTTCCCATATTCGTTTTCTGCCGGCCCATGGGCGGGCCGAGCATGCAAGGAAAGTACTGGCACGATGATGACATTGACGACGCTCGCAAACGCCGCTGCAAAGACCAGACTGTTTTGCGCCGCTGCCGTCATTGCCGTGGCGGTCACGGGCTTTCCGCTTCAGGCTTCAGCCGAGACCTTCGAGGTGAAAATGCTGAACCGGGGAGAAAAAGGCCCGATGGTGTTCGAACCCGACTTTCTGGAAATCGCCCCCGGCGACCGTGTGCGCTTCGTGCCCACCCACAAGAGCCACAATGCCGCGACCATTGACGGCATGGTTCCTGAAGGTGTCGAAGGTTTCAAAAGCCGGATCAACGATGAATTCGAGACCGGTTTCGAAAAACCGGGCTTTTACGGCATCAAATGCTCGCCGCATTACGGCATGGGCATGGTCATGCTGATCAAGGTGGGCGAGGCGACCCTGCCGCAAAGCTACAGGACGGTGGATGTGCCCGGCCGGGCGAAGCCGCGCTTGGAGGAATTATTCGAGCGGGCGGGAAAATGAGGTGTCGGCGGAAGTCTTGAGAGGCGGTTCAGATCGTCCGGAAGGGTGCTTGCAAAGTCCGCAGACCTTCCCTCCGTCATGCTCGGGGCTGTCCCGAGCATCTGCAACCGATTGATTTTACGACACGTTGGCAGATCCTCGGGACAAGCCCACTGCTGTCCGGTTTAAATTTGGTGGACATGGCGCACGGTGTTGATTCTACTCGTATTCG